>JAZUJW010000022.1:0-37172 GCA_045642925.1 Oscillospiraceae bacterium | reverse complement strand
TTTCCGCCATCTTGCACAGAAATTCTTTGCTGGGCGTCAGCCCAGCGGCATCATTTCTGTACAATCTGACGAAAAATCTGACTGGTCAAACTCGTTTGACCATACGTATCCTGCACCACCAGCTCTGTGCGGTGTTGCCTTAAAAAAGTCTGGCGGAGGTTTTTCAAAAACCTCCGCCAGATTTTCATTCTATTTCGTGTGCGCAGCGATAAAGTCGCATGACCGGGCTTTTTTCACCTTCGCTGTATCAAAACGCTGAATATGCATCGAATTCTGTGCCACTTTACGAAATTTCAAAAAACACTTGCAAATGCATTTGAAATCTGCTATAATTATAAGATAATATGACTGCTACGAAGGGATGCTACGGATGATTGGATTTTACAATTATACGGTGTTTCTAACATATATTGGATTCGCCTGTGGTTCTATCGGCTTGTATTTTGCTTCACAGGGACATACCAATGCCGCCATTTTAGCTTTGATGCTTGCCGGCTTCTGTGATATGTTTGACGGAAAAGTTGCGAAAACAAAAACAGACCGCACAGAACAGGAAAAACGCTTCGGTATCCAGATCGATTCACTTTCGGATATGGTCTGCTTTGGCATTCTCCCGCCAATGATCGGTTTCAGTACGGGAATGCATAATGCAGTGATGGTTGCTGTCTATACCTGTTTCAGCCTTGCGGCACTCATTCGCCTCGCTTACTTCAATGTCACCGAAGAAGAACGACAGAAGGTGACGTCCGAACGCCGCAAAACTTACGAGGGCTTGCCCGTTACCTCTACGGCACTGCTGATTCCGCTGTTGTTCTGCTTCCGGAATCAGCTTGGGAATGCATTTCAATATGTCAGCATGGGCGCATATGCTCTGATTGCTGTGGCATTTATTACCAGATTCCGCTTGAAAAAACCCGGCATGGGCGCCATGCTGCTGTTTATTGTGATCGGTGCGCTGGAATTTGCACTGCTGTATGTGAATCACCGCGCCGCTTGAAAAAGGGGAGGTGCTGTCATGTCAGAAGAAAAAACAGTACAGATTTGTGACCGCGAAGGCAATCCGATTCCTGATTCCTGTGCGAAAGAAGGCAAACTGCTTTCCCTGCTTTACGGTACGACCGCAGGACAGTATGCGCTGAAAGTGCTCACAAAACCGCTTGTTTCGGATGTCATCGGCGCAGCACTGGAACACCCGCTTTCTACGGCTGCGATTCCGCCGTTTATCATGAAAAAGAATATTCATATGGCGGATTATGTTCCCGAAAAATACCGCAGTTTCAATGCATTTTTTACGCGCAAGGCAAAGCCTTCCGCACGTCCTGTAGAGATGGAAGAAACGGCACTGATCAGTCCGTGCGATGCAAAGCTGACGGTTCTGCCGATTACCGAAGATCTGCGCTTTACCGTGAAAGGTACGGAATATGCATTGCCGCGGTTTCTCGCCTGCAAAAAATTGGCGGAACGGTTTCATGACGGCTGGTGCATGATATTTCGCCTGACACCTGACGATTATCACCGCTATTGCTTTGTGGATGATGCAAAAGTGGGCAAAACACGGTATATTCAGGGCGTACTGCATACGGTGAATCCTGTTTCGGCAAAGTATGTGAAAGTGTATCATGAAAATACGCGCACGGTCACGATGCTGCAAACGGAGCGTTTCGGTACGGCAGTGCAGGTGGAAGTCGGTGCGATGTGTGTGGGAAAAATTGTGAATCATCCGCACAAAGAACAGGTACATCGCGGCGATGAAAAGGGATATTTTGCATTTGGCGGTTCTACGATCGTGCTCCTGCTGCAAAAGGATGCGGCTGAACCGGATGCACAAATTCTGCGCAACAGTGAAAATGGTGCAGAAACGGTTGTGCGGTATGGTTCAAAAATCGGCACGGCGAAGTAATTACATGAATAAATTACGCTTCTTTGGAGAAAATCATTCCAAAGGAGCGTGATTTTTTATGTGGTGGCTGGGAATTGTGGCAGCAGTCTGTTCGGGAATCCTGATGAGTGTGCAGGGCGTATGCAATACGGGCGTATCCGAGAAGGCAGGGCTGTGGGTGACGGGTGCGTTTGTGTCATTGAGTGCGGCGGTGGTGTGCTGGTTGATTTGGATGTGCACGGGGCGGGATGGAAATTTCGGGGCATTGGGGGAGGTAACGCCGCAGTATCAGCTTCTGGGCGGAGTATTTGGGGCAGTGATTACAGGAACGGTGGTCTACAGCATTTCGCAATTAGGGACGGCGAAGGCGGAACTTGTGATCGTGGCGGCACAGTTGGCAGCGGCGTATGTTCTGGCGCTGACGGGATGGCTGGGTTCTGCACGGGAGACATTTGCATGGCAGAAGCTTGCTGCATTGGCAGTCACGGCTGCGGGTGTCATCTGGTATAATTTGTAAAAATCAGCGATGCACGCGAAGCAAAATGACTGCTATTGGGTGCAGGATGCATCGCTTTCTTTCATATATACCATCTTCTCGTGATTCTTTTCGCCGCTTTTTGTGAAAAGTTGCGGAATTCTCTAAAGACAGCAAAAACCTCTTGACAAATGCCCCAAAAACGCATAAAATATAGTACAGAGACCCAACCTGAACGGAAATCCGAACAGAGAGGCAGATACCATGGGCTGTAAGTATCGCCGCGGAAAGTAGCAGGTTCGGCAACACTCTCCCTGTGCTCCGTCACAGCGCTCAAAATGCCCCATATTTAAGAGAACGAATTTCGGTTCGTTAATTCGGGTGGCACCGCGGGTTGTTTTTTCTTCAAAACACTCGTCCCGAAGCATTCTGCCTTTCTGTGCGGAATCGCTTTGGGGCGTTTTTTATTTTTCGTCGAAACAGAGAAATTCAGGAGGTAAACATCATGTATCGTACCGTACTGTGCAATGATTTGCGCAAAGAAAACATCGGTCAGACCGTTTCCCTCGCAGGCTGGGTTGACACCATCCGTGACCACGGCGGTGTCATTTTCCTCGATTTGCGCGATGAAACAGGTATCACTCAAGTCGTCTTTCAGGATGGCTCTATGCTGGACGGCATCGGCAGAGAATCTGTCATCACCGTGACCGGCACTGTCGTAGAACGTGACGCAGAAACCGTTAACGCAAAACTCGCAACCGGTCTTGTCGAAGTTCATGTCACCGAAATGGAACTCCTCGGCCCCTGCAAGTCCATGCTCCCGTTCATTCCCGCAGACTCCCACGAGACCCGTGAAGAAGTCCGCCTCAAATACCGCTACCTCGACCTCAGAAACCCCGCCCTCCACAACAACATCGTTCTGCGCTCCCGCGTCATCTCCTACCTGCGCAAGAAGATGGAAGGTCTGGGCTTCCTCGATATCCAGACTCCGATCCTGACCGCTTCTTCTCCGGAAGGTGCGCGTGACTTCCTCGTCCCCAGCCGTAAGCACAAGGGTACGTTCTATGCGCTCCCGCAGGCTCCGCAGCAGTTCAAACAGCTTTTGATGGTTTCTGGATTCAACAAGTATTTCCAGATTGCTCCGTGCTTCCGCGATGAGGATGCAAGACAGGACCGTTCTCCCGGAGAATTCTATCAGCTTGACTTCGAAATGGCATTTGCAACGCAGGACGAAGTGCTCGCTGTCTGCGAACAGGTCATTTCCGATACCTTTAAGGAATTCGCACCCGATAAGAAGATTTCCGATGCGCCGTTCCGCCGCATCACCTACCGCGAGTCCATGCTGAAGTACGGCTCTGATAAGCCTGACCTCCGCAACCCGCTCGAAATCATCGACCTCACTGAATTCTTCTCTAAGGTTGAATTTAAGGCATTTAAGGGCAGACCTGTCCGCGGTATCGTTGCCGACTGTTCTGCCTGCTCGAAGAAATTCTTCGAAAACTCCCTCAAATTCGCAACTTCCATCGGCATGAAAGGTCTGGGCTACCTGACCGCTGCCGGCGACCTGTTCAAAGGCCCGATCGACAAGTTCCTGACCGATGAACAGCGTGCCGAGATTCGTCAGATTTCCGGCATCAAGGACGGCGAAACCGTATTCTTCATCTCCGATACTGCAAAAATCGTGGATAGCTACGCAGGTCAGATTCGCACTTGGTTGGGCGAAAACCTCGACCTCATCGAGAAAGATGCATTCCGCTTCTGCTTCGTCGTTGACTTCCCGATGTACGAAATCAACGAAGAAACACACAAACTCGACTTCACCCACAACCCGTTCTCTATGCCGCAGGGCGGTCTGGATGCGCTGAACAATCAGGATCCGCTGGAAATTCTCGCATATCAGTACGACCTCGTCTGCAACGGCATCGAACTTGCATCGGGTGCTGTCCGTAACCACAACATCGACATCATGAAGAAAGCCTTCGCGCTCGCAGGCTATTCCGAAGAAGAACTTGCTGCAAGATTCTCTGCACTCTATACAGCATTCCAGTACGGCGCACCGCCTCATGCAGGTATGGCTCCCGGAATCGACCGCATGATCATGCTCCTTGCCGATACCGAAACCATCCGCAACGTCATTGCCTTCCCGCTGAACGGCAATGCACAGGATCTGCTGCTGGGTGCACCTTCGCAGGTCACGGAATTGCAGCTGCGTGAAGCAAACATCCAGATTCGTGAGGATGCCTGATTCCAACAGAACACCATGCGGCGGGCGGTCTTCTGACTGCCCGCGGCAGATTCATTTTATATCATAGAACAAGCTGAATTTCCCGCAAACTCTTTGCGGGTTTTCTGCTTCCTATTCGGGAATGCGATGACACGGAAATTCCCGCACCAAAAAGGAGGAACAAATGCAAGATTCAGAGAAAAACGGAGAGTTGACTGCCACTGCCCGCCCCGATGCCTATTTCGGCTGCAATGTTTTTAATGAACAGGTCATGCGCGGATGCCTGCCGCGGAAGGTCTTTGAAGCAGTCATGAATACCAAGCGCATGGGTACGCCGCTGCCGAAAGACACCGCTGATGTTGTTGCAAGCGCCATGAAAGACTGGGCAGTTTCCAAGGGCTGCACCCACTATACACACTGGTTCCAGCCGATGACCGGCGTCACTGCTGAAAAGCATGATGCGTTTATTACCCCTGCAAACAGCGGTGTGATTCTGGAGTTTTCGGGAAAAGAACTCATCAAGGGCGAACCGGATGCTTCCTCGTTCCCGTCAGGCGGTCTGCGTGCGACCTTTGAAGCCCGCGGCTATACTGCCTGGGACCCGACTTCCGATGCATTCATCAAAGACCGCACCCTCTGCATCCCGACTGCATTCTGTGCTTATACAGGCGAAGTGCTTGATAAGAAAACGCCGCTGCTGCGTTCTATGGAAGTCGTCAGCAAGCAGACCGTCCGTTTGCTGCGTCTGTTCGGCAATGACAAGGTACAGCGTGTCGTCACGACAGTCGGCCCGGAACAGGAATACTTCCTGATCGACAAGGCGGCTTATGACCAGCGTGAAGACCTGATTCTGACAGGCAGAACGCTGTTTGGCGCGATGCCGCCCAAGGGCGAAGAAATGGATGACCATTACTTCGGCAACCTGACACAGCGCGTTTCGGATTTCATGCGTGAACTGGACGTGGAACTCTGGAAACTCGGCATCTATGCAAAAACCGAACACAACGAAGTCGCTCCCGCACAGCATGAACTTGCACCGATTTACACCACCTCCAATATCGCCGCTGACCACAATCAGCTTACGATGGAACTGATGAAGAAAATTGCCCTCAAACACGGTCTGGTCTGCCTGCTGCATGAAAAGCCGTTTGACGGCATCAGCGGTTCGGGTAAACACAACAACTGGTCGCTCACGACCGATGACGGTCAGAATTTGCTCGACCCCGGCGATACCCCGCAGGAGAATCTCCAGTTCCTTCTGATTCTCTGCGCCATTCTCAAAGGCGTGAAAGAATTTGCACCGCTGCTGCGTCTGGCATCCGCCTCCGCAGGAAACGATTGCCGTCTGGGCGGCAACGAAGCACCGCCGACCGTCATTTCCATTTTCATCGGTGACGATCTGGAACGTGTGCTGGATGCTGTGGAACAGGGCAAACCCGTCACGGGCGGCGGCAAAATGTCGTTCAATGTCGGTGTCGATGCCATGCCGCAGTTCCGTAAGGATACCACCGACCGCAACCGTACTTCCCCGATGGCATTCACAGGCAACAAGTTCGAATTCAGAATGCTGGGTGCAGGCGATTCCATTTCCTGCTGCAATTTCATGATGAATGCACTGTTTGCATATGAAATTGACGAATTTGCGACTGAACTCGAACAAGCAGAAGACTTCGACAGGGCACTTCGCGCACTGCTTGTCCGTACCATCCGCGAAAATAAAGACATCATCTTCAACGGAAACGGCTATTCGGATGCTTGGGTGGAAGAATGCAAGCGCCGCGGTTTGCCGAATTATCCGTCCACGGTCGAAGCGCTCATGCAGTATGACAGACCTGAATTTGTCGCACTGTTCGAACGCTACAACATCCTGACACAGGCAGAAATCACTTCCCGTAAGGAGATTCTGCTGGACAATTACAGCAAGACCGTCTGCATCGAAGCGAAAACCATGCTGGACATCGCACGTAAAAAAATCCTGCCCGTCTGCATCGCCTACACCAAACAGCTTTGCGATGCCGTCAAGGCAAAACGCGATATGTTTGAAGACCTGCGGATTCGTTCGGTTGTCGAAGATACATTGCTTTCGCAAATCAGTGACCTGACCGAAAGTCTTTTTGAAGCAACAAATGACCTGCGCGATAAGATTCGTTCGGCAAGTGCACTCCATGATGCCGCAGAAAAGGCATGGGCTTACCGTAAAGGCGTCGTTCCTGCGATGGAACGTCTGCGCACGACTGCGGATGCCCTCGAACTTCTGGTTCCGTCTGAACAGTGGCCGTTTCCGTCCTATTCTGACATTCTTTATAATATCTGACAAAAATAAAAGATGTGCTGTCCTGTACGGAAGGGCAGCACACTTCTATTCGTGAGGAGGTTTGGAGTCTGATGCAGGAGAAAGAAACGGCAAAGCTGGACACACTGCTGCTTTCGTGGTATGCGGCAAACGCCCGCGACTTGCCATGGCGGAAAGACAAAGAGCCGTATCACGTCTGGCTTTCGGAAATCATGCTGCAACAAACCCGTGTGGAAGCGGTCAAACCGTACTACTTGCGCTTTTTGCGCGAATTACCGACCATTTATGCGCTTTCCCACTGTGAGGAGGACAAACTCCTGAAGCTTTGGGAGGGACTTGGCTATTACAGCCGTGTGCGTAATCTCGCAAAGGCTGCCCGTACTGTCATGGATGAATATGGCGGCGTTTTTCCGCATACTTATGAAGAAATCAAGCAGCTTTCGGGCATTGGCGACTATACGGCAGGGGCGATTGCATCTATCTGTTTTGAATTGCCGGAACCTGCCGTGGACGGCAATGTCCTGCGCGTCATGACTCGCTTGTTTGCCGATGACGGCTGTATTGATGATGCGGATGTCAAGAAACGCATTCGCACGCAATTGAAAGAAATTTATCAGACCTGTACACAGCGTGGAATGCTGACGCAGGCACTCATGGAACTGGGGGCAACGGTTTGTGTGCCAAATGGTGCGCCGCACTGTGAAGAATGTCCCTGTTGCTCCATCTGTAAGGCATACCGCAGCAGTACCACTGCGGATTATCCTGTCAGAAAAGAGAAAAAAGCTCGTAGAATCGAATATTACACGGTGTATACATTGCTTTGCGGTGATAGAATTGCCGTCAGGAAGCGACCGTCAAAGGGTTTGCTGGCGGGACTTTGGGAATTGCCGCATCTGGACGGAATGCGGGATGCACAGGAAGCGTTGACGGCGGCGGCAGATGAACTGCACTGTACGCCGAGAGATATCTTTACTGTCACCGAAAAGGTACATATTTTCACACATATTGAATGGCATATGCGTTGTGTATTTTTGGAATGTGCAGAGATGCCGCAGGAATTTGAATGGGTGACAAAAGAAGCGCTGGATGCAGAAACGCCGTTGCCGACTGCATTCCGCATTTGTCTGCCTGATTTTGAAAAAGACACAGAAAGAATGATTTCAACACGTAGGGGAGGAAAAAACATGGCATGGGTGATACGAACGGCAGCCGCCAAGGATATTGATGCATTGGTGGCGATGCGGTTGACACAGCTTCGGGATGAAGGGAAGGAAGCGACTTGTGATATACGGGAAGCGCTGTACAGTTACTTCAAGGAAGTTGTGGTGACGGGTTCGCAGAGTTGTTTTGTTGCGATCGAGCAAGAGCGTGTGATTGCGATGGCGAGCATCAGTTATTTTGCAAAGCCGCCGTATTACAGCAATCCGACGGGAAAGCTGGGAATGGTGAACGGGGTATACACGATGCCGGAGTATCGGAGAATGGGGATTGCGAGTGCGTTGCTGCGCAAGCTGATGCGGACGGCGAAGGAGCGTGGCTGCGGGGAATTATATGTAGCGGCATCGGATGAAGGCGTGCTGTTATATGAGAGTCTTGGTTTTACGAAGAATGACAATTTCCGCAGAATCGCGTT
This sequence comes from Oscillospiraceae bacterium, assembly GCA_045642925.1. GTDB lineage: Bacteria > Bacillota > Clostridia > Oscillospirales > Ruminococcaceae > Firm-04. Next base: position 28,668 of record JAZUJW010000022.1, on the reverse strand, counting down.
GACATAATGCCGCTACACACGCGAAGCGAAATTAAGGCAACACCGCACAAAGCACGCCTAACGGCTTGGTGGCACATCTGCTTGCAAATTTTCCGCCATCCTGCACAGAAATTCCTTGCTGGGCGTCAGCCCAGCGGCGTCATTTCTGTACAATCTGACGAAAAATCTGACTGGTCAAACTCGTTTGACCATACGTATCCTGTACCACCAGCTCTGTGCGGTGTTGCCTAAAGTTTTACTCGATTTTTTTCAAAAAATAGCGAAGTCCAGAGGCGCTGCCTCTGGACTCTGCCAAAGGGAATCATTCCCTTTGGAATCCTCAAGAAAATAGCCGCTTGTTCGGACAATGCTCCTATGTCTCTCGGTAAATCGCTGCCGCATCCATCGACTTGACCTGCCTGTTCATCAGCTTCCCCATCGGCAGATAAATCCAGTATACCAATACCGCCGCGATCAATGTCAGTATGCAGGACGGCAACGCGACTTCTGCCCACAAAATTTCACGCCCCGCTTCCTCAAACAATACCTGCGTCAGAAAATACGAAATGCCCGCTCTCCCAATTACGCAAATCATCATCACCAGATAATAATTCAGGAACGTGCGCCGAAATAAATCCGTAAACAATAAGGATACAAATGTGCAGCAGCACGCCAGAAACATCGCATTTGCACATAATATGCCGCCAGTCGCATAGTCCGTCAGAATCCCTGCCAGCACACCCGCAAACATCGAGAAATATACACCCTCATTCATGCTGATGCAAATGGCAGACGGTATCACCCAAAGCGCCTGTACGCCGCCGCCCATCATCGGCACTGCCGTCACAAACAACAGCAGAATACTCAGCAAACGCCGTAAAGAATCTCTGCGATGTGCCTTGATCTCCGAAGTCGAGTGGCTCTTTTTGCCGTTAATCTTCATGGAACGCCACACCCTTTCCCTTGAAGTCCAGCAAAACGGTCACAGAGTCCAGCGTTTCGAAGTCTACACAGGGAATCAGTGTTGCATATGCGGTCAGTCCCGATTCTGCCATGCCCGTTTCTACAACATTGCCGATCGGCAAGCCATATGGAAACAGTCCTGTCGTGCCTGCGGTAATGACCAGATCACCCGAATGCACCGTGCTTTCTTCGTCCAGATAAATCATCTTGGTTTTCTGTTCGGCGGCACAGCGCAGCGTTCCTTCAACAATGCCGCTGTCACCCGTTTCCAGCACCAATGCACCAACGGAAAGCTCCGATGACAAAATCGTTGTAATTGTGGAAAAATGCGCATCGACCTGCGTGACCACACCGATCAGTCCCTCTGAACAGATCACAGGACAGCCTTCCGTTACGCCATCTTCCGTTCCCTGATTGATGACAAATCCGCTGCTGAGGTCATTGGTCAGCGGCATAAGCTGCGTGCAGGGGTCGCCAAGCACAAAGCCATCGTTTTTCTCCGTGATTTTCAACTGGTCACGCAGTGCTTCCAGTTCTGCCATAGCATCATCATAGCCGATGAGCCGCTGGTTCAGGTCTGCAATCTGCGCACGCAGCCGTTCATTTTCTTCCCGATATGCCTTTGACTGATAGTAGGTATCCAATTTTTCGTTGACACTGCCCGAAACCGCCGCCGAAAGACTGCGGATAGGGGAGGTGACCGTGTGGAGTGCCTGCGTGAGCAAATCAGCCTGCCCGCCTGATTTCAGCGAGTACAGCATGATGCCTGTCAGCAGTGCCAGTACGCAAAGCAGCACACGAAACCGTACACTGCGGAAAAATTCACCCAGCTTCATGGAAAATGCTCCTATCTTTCTCGTTGCTGCTGTATGATTTTTTTGTCATTCTCTAAGCGAATACCTATTCATTATATCATAGTACGGCAGAAATGTCCAGTGCTTTCTATGCAGATTTAGAAATTTTTGCTAAAAACCTGATTTTTTTTGTAAATTCCCCTTGCAATCATAAAAAATATGTGCTATAATTATGCTGTAAGAAAAGTGTTCGTTTAGAAATAAAACATAAAGGGTGTTATTATGCCAAGAAAGCCAAAATATACCAAAGAGCAGCTCATCGATGCTGCCATCCAACTTACACGACAGTATGGTTTCTCCGCTGTCACCGCCCGTAGTTTGGGAAAATACCTCGGAACTGCCCCTGCAACTGTCTTTACGCATTTTGATACGCTCGATGAAGTCCGCAAAGCTGCCGCAGATGCCGCATGGGACAGATATATGGTCTATGTTAACGAAGGTCTTGCCATGAAGCCGCCATTCAAGGGACTTGCAATGCAGCACCTCGCTTTTGCAAACGAAGAACCGGAACTGTTCCGTCTGCTGTTTATGACCACGCATGAGGATTCCACCCAAATCAAGTTCATCCCTGATGAAAAGTACAATGAAATCGTGAATGTAGTGCTTCCGCAGACGTTTAACATTACACCGGAGGAGGCAGCGTGGCTTTGCCATAACCTCGTAGTATACGTTCATGGTCTGTCTGTCATGCGCGTGACCAACGTCTGTTCGTTCACGAAGCCCGAAATTGCAGAATTGATTGGTATGACCTGCCGCGGTTTGCTGCTTGCAATTCGTGCACCTGAGGATAACCATACCAAAATCTCGCCGTTCAACAGCTTCCGCTTGAATCTGGAACACGTAGAGTATCTTTAAGACAGCTTTTGGCATAACAGCTTTTGCGTTCAGAATGGAAATATCCCGCCGCATCTGTTTTCTTTGCAGATGCAGCGGGATATGTTTTTTATTTGTTTTTTCGCGTACTGACCGGTTGGTCAGGCTTCAGCAGCATTGGTATGACATTCCATCCCGCAGAAATACGACAATCCAGCAGAAACGGTGTTTTCTTCTTTTGCGCCAAGGCAGCGGCGGAAAGAAATTCTGCTTCGTTCGTCACGGTCACGCCGTCCGCGCCATACGCTTTGGCAAGCATGACAAAATCGGTTTTTCGCGGTAAATCACAGGCGAAGCGCTTGCCCTCCCATGCCGCATCCTGCCATTGCCGAATCATGCCCAAACTGCTGTTGTTCAGAAGCACGATCGTAATGGGCAGACGGCAGGTGACAGCGACCGCAAGTTCAATGGAATCCATGCCAAAACTGCCGTCCCCTGTAAAGAGTACGACACGCTTGTTGGTTGCGAGGGCTGCGCCAATGGCAGCGCCCATGCCGTATCCCATTGCGCCAAGCCCGCCGCTGGTCAGAAATGTGCGTGGCGCGGAAAGCTGACAGCACTGTGCCGCCCACATTTGATGCTGTCCGACATCGGTCACAAAGACCGCATCTGTCAACAATGTTGAAAGATGGCGAATCAAGCGTGCAGGATGCATTGGTGATTCATATTCTGCCATACGCACGGCTTCTTCTGTCTGCAAGGCATGAATGCGTGTTTTCCATGTCGGGTGATGCTGCGGGGAAAGTAACGGGAGCAATCGGGAAAGCGTATCGCGCAAATCGCCGCACAGTCCAAGATATGCTGACACATTCTTGTCGATTTCCGCAGCATCAATGTCAATGTGCAGAATGCGTTTGCCCGTGACCGTATGCGCACGGTCAGAAAACCGTACACCAAGTGCCAGCAGGACATCCGCTTCCTCCATTGCCGCAGATGCCGCATATCGTCCGTGCATTCCCTGCATTCCAAGTTTGCGCGGATTGCTGTCAGGTACGGCAGAAAGTCCCATCATGCTGCATCCAATCGGTGCATCGAGCAATTCTGCAAGCTGTATCAGCAAATCGCCAGCATCGCTTTGTACGATGCCGCCGCCGCAATAGACATACGGACGGTGAACCCCTGAGAGAAGTGCCGCCGCTTCAGCAAGCTGTGCATCGGAAACCGCAGGTGCAGGACGCGGTACTTGTGCTGCCGTTGGCAGATAGGTACAGCGCTCCATTTGGATGTCTTTGGGAATATCGACCAGCACAGGCCCTTTTCTGCCGCTTTGTGCAATGCGGAAGGCTTCGCGCAGGGTATCGGCGAGCGCGGAAACGTCCTGCACCAGAAAGCTGTGTTTGGTCACGGGCAAGGAAAGTCCCCATGTGTCCACTTCCTGAAAGCCGTCCCGTCCGACCATGGAGCGCGGCACATTGCCGGTAATGGCGACCAGCGGCACGGAATCGGCATATGCCGCGGCAAGACCGGTAATCAGGTTGGTTGCGCCCGGGCCTGATGTTGCCAGTACCACGCCCACGCCGCCGGATGCGCGTGCATAGCCGTCTGCGGCATGGACAGCGCCTTGTTCGTGGGCAGAAAGCACATGATGAATTGCCTTGCAGCGGCGGAGTGCATCATAAATCGGAAGTACCTGTCCGCCGGGATAGCCGAACAGGCAGGATACATTTTGTTCGAGCAAAACTTTTGTGACGATTTCGGCACCGGTATATTTCAACGCAATACCCTCCCATCCGCATTTTGCGGCAATTGATTTCAAATCGGAACTCAAAACATGACAATGTTGCTATAAAGCAATAAATTTGCTGCTGCGAAGCAGGCGGAAAGTGAACACAAATTAGGCAGAGTATACATACCTTATTGATTCGTTTTGGAACAATATACAAATTTTAGAGATGCTTCAAATTTACTATTGACATTCAGTGCGTTTTGTGATATGCTAAGCACAACAAAAGAGCGTAAGATGGTTCATATGCCGTCTTTTTTATGACAGATCATACAGTTGAAACTTTTGTTGAGTTTTTGGTTTCACCAAAACCGTTTCCTAAGCCCCTAATCCCTCTCAATATAAAACACAAAATCCGCCGATGAGTAATCATGGGCGGTATTTTGTTTTTTATAGGGCAGAAGCCGATGTTTTGTTCAGCCGCCAAGACGCAGCATTTCGTCCAGACAGTGCCGCGCTTTCGTTGCAGTTTCATCTGCTAAACGCAATTCCTGCGCTGTTCCATCGGCAATCTCTTTCAGCACTCTCTCAATATCAGAAATTGTCGTGATTCGCATATCAGGACAAATCAACCGCGTCGAAATCGGATAAAACCGCTTTTCAGGACACGCAAGCTGTAACTGCATCACAATACTGACTTCCGTACCGATGATGAATTCTTTTGCTTCCGACTTTTTCGCATACGCCAGAATACCGGAAGTCGCACCAACATAATCTGCCATTGCCGAAATCTGCGGCTTGCATTCCGGATGCACCAGCAGTAAGGCGTTCGGATGCAGTGCCTTTGCACGCTGTGCTTCCTCTACCGTAATGCCGCCGTGATACGGACAGCCGCCCTGCATGAAATGCATCGTTTTTTCAGGGCATTTCGCTTGTACATATCCGCCAAGATTGCAGTCGGGGATGAACAGAATGTTGTTCTGCGGCATATTCTTTACAATTTCCACCGCAGAGGACGAAGTCACACATACGTCACTCACTGCCTTGATCGCGGCGGTCGTGTTGACATACGCGACAATGGCACAATCGCCGTATTTTGCCTTTTCTGCGAGAATTTCTTCTGCTGTGAACTGTTCTGCCATCGGACAGCCTGCCAGCGGGTTCGCTTCGTAGACGGCTTTATCAGGATTCAGCAGTTTCGCGGTTTCTGCCATGAAATGGACACCGCAGACCAGCAGTTTTTCTGCCGTGGTTTCACTTGCCGCCACACTCAGCTTGTAGCTGTCGCCTGTGATATCGGCAATTTCCAGAATGTCAGGCGACTGATAGCTGTGTGCAAGGATGCAGACGCCTGTCTGTTCTTTCAGGATGCGCACGGCATCCTGTACTTCACGAGTTGTTCTCATCGAGATTACGCTCCTTTTCTTCTTCAGATGCCTTTGGTGGTTCTGCATCGGCATTTTCTTCCGTTGGCTGTTCCTCATTCGCATCTTCTGTTGTTTTCGCAAATATCGGTTCTCCCGTCATGTAGCAGGCAGTGTCACAAGGCAAGCCTTTGTTGGTAAGACGGTCGGAAAGTGTATCGGATACAAAGGTATAGAGTGCTGCAAACAGCGGTACAAATGCTACCATGCCCGCAAATCCGAAGATGCCGCCGCCGACAAAAATTGCGAACATGACCCAGACCATTGGCAGACCAAGCGAATCACCCAGAATTTTCGGGCCAAGGAAGTTGCCGTCAAACTGCTGTAAAATCAGGATGAAAATTGCAAACGGAATGGCTTTGGAGGGATTGGAAAACAAAATCAGCAGTCCGCTTGGAATCGCACCGAGAAACGGCCCGAAAAACGGAATAATATTCGTAACGCCAACCAAAAGCGAAATCAGTGCAATATATGGCATACGCAAAATCGACATACCGATAAAGCAAAGCAGACCGATAATCATGGAATCCAGCGTTTTGCCGATCAGGAAGTGCATGAAATTGTGGCTGACGTGAGAACCCATCTTCAAAAGGCGATGGACACGATTTTCAGGCAGAAGGGCATACAGCAATTTGCGCACCTGTGCCTGATAGGTTTCTTTGTTGAATAAAAGGTAAATGGCAACCATGATGCCAAGCACAAAGTTTTTCATGGCATTCACGACACTGAATGCGCCGCTGGTGATTGTACTGAGGATGTCTGCGCCGCCGGAAAGGTTTTCCAGTTTCGGCTCAAATTCGCTTGCCAGATGGGAAAGCTTGTCCTGTGTTGTCGCCCATGTGTTGTTGAGGAAGCCGTACACCTGCGGCTGACTTTCTTCCAGACTGCCGATGCTTTTTGTCACCCATTTTGTTGCCGATGTCATGTAGTCAGGCAGACTGGTCATCAGGCTTTTCAGAGAACTGTAAAATTCAGGCATAATCATTGCCACAATGCCTGTTATGGCAGCAAGCATAATCAGCACGCTTCCCGTAACAGCACAGGCACGTTTCGCCTTCGGATGCGGTTTTTTCTTTTCTATCGGTTTTCCAAACTTATTTTCCAGCCAGACCATCAACGGACTGAGCAGATAGGCGATTACAATGCCGTATAGAATCGGTGCAAGAACGGCAATGACCTTTTTCAGAATTTCCATCAGAGAGGAAAATCTCCAAACCGCTATGCCGATCAGCAAACAAATTGAGAACACCCAGATAACTGTCACACCCATGGAGCGCTGCTTGTCTGAAATTTGTATTTTCATAATTTCGTCCTTTCTGTTCTAAAGAGGGAGATACTATTTATCTTTTCTCTTCCTATTATACTGGATTTTTCGCAAAAAGAAAACCCCTTTTCACAAAATATGTGAAAAATGAATGACAAACGCATAAAGATTCCTCTGCATTAAGAGAATTTTGAAAAAAAGCATAAAAATTTTCATTTCGGGCTTTTCATTCGGAAAGTTTTATGCTATAATAATAAGGTATCGCCGCAAGGGTTCAACCTGACCCGCTGCGGACATTTCAACATAAGAGGAAATGGAGCAGATTTCAGCTATGCAGAGCATGAAACAAACCGCAATTCAGCAATATTTAACTTCGAAAGGTCTGAACCCGCCACAGCAGGAAGCCGTTCAGACTGTTAATGGGCCTGTCATCGTCCTCGCAGGCGCAGGAAGCGGTAAAACCACCGCCATCGTCAACCGCATCGCATTCATGATGCAGTTTGGCAATGCCTATTACGAAGACAATGCGTTTCCGCTTTCCGCTGCGGATGAGGCAGAACTCAAAGCCTATGCGGACGGCACAAAAAAGCCGGATGCTGCACGTCTTGCCGAATTGACCGCTGTCAATCCCATCAAAGGCTGGAACATTCTTGCCATCACCTTTACCAATAAAGCCGCTGCGGAAATGAAAACCCGCTTGCAGGCAATGCTTGGTGAGGAAGATGCAGCAGATGTCTGGGCAGCGACCTTCCATAGTGCCTGTGTTCGCATCCTGCGGCAGCACATCGACCGCCTCGGCTATGACAAATCCTTCACCATCTACGACAAGGACGATACCCAGCGTGTCATTAAGTCCTGTCTGGAAGATCCTGCCGTTTCTGATCCCATCAGCGGTGCAGGCATCTCCGAGAAGGCATTCCCGCCGAAAGTGCTGGTCAACGAGATCAGTCGTGCAAAAGACCAGCTTCTCTCGCCGGAAGAAATGTTGGAACAGGCAGAAGGCGATTTCCGCCGTGTGAAGATCGCAAAGATTTACGGCATCTATCAGAATCGCCTGAAAATGTCCAATGCGGTCGATTTTGATGATATCATCGCACTGACCGTCAGACTGTTCCGCGAATGCCCTGATGTACTGGAAAAATACCAGAACCGCTGCAAATATCTGCTGGTGGACGAGTATCAGGATACCAACAAGGCACAGTATGAACTGATCGCACTGCTGGCAGGCAAGTACGGCAACCTTTGCGTCGTCGGCGATGATGACCAGAGTATCTACAAATTCCGTGGTGCGACCATCGAAAATATTCTCTCCTTCGAAGACCAGTTCCCGGACTGCAAGGTGATTCGTCTGGAACAGAACTACCGTTCCACGAAAAATATTCTCGGCGCTGCCAATTCCGTCATTGCACGCAATGAGGCTCGCAAAGAGAAAACCCTTTGGACAGCAGGTGAAGAAGGCGACAAGATCTACTGGTACAAGGCGCAAGACCAGAACGATGAAGCAAGCTTTATTGTGGACACCGTGCAGGAAGGACTGAAAAACGGCGGCAAATACAGCGATTATGCCGTTCTTTACCGTACACACGCCCTCTCCAACAGTCTGGAGCGTCATCTCGCACAGGGCAGCATCCCTTACCGCATTTACGGTGGTCTGCGATTCTATGACCGTAAGGAAATCAAGGACGTAATCGCGTATCTGTGTGTGATTCGCAATAACAACGACCTCCTGCGCTTCAGCCGTATCATCAATGAACCGAAACGCAGCATCGGCCCGCAGACGCTCGCTGATATCACCGGCATTTCGGAAGACCTGCACATTTCTCCGATCGAGGTTCTGCGCAGTTCCGCCGATTACCCGATTCTCCAGCGCAAAGCCGCTTCCATGCGTGCCATTGCCAAAATGTTCGATTCCCTGACCGAACTTTCCAAGACCATGCCGCTGGACGAGTTCTATGATGTGATGCTCGAAAAGACAGGCTATGCCGAAATGCTCCGCAACATGGGCGAAGAAGGCTTGAATCGTCTGGAAAACGTCACCGAATTGAAGACCAGCATCAAGACCTACCTCGAAGAAGCAGAAGAACCTTCCCTTGAAGGCTTCCTCGAAGAAATTTCCCTTTATACCGACCAAGACCGTGCCGATGAATCGACCGATGCCATTACGCTGATGACGATTCACTCCGCAAAAGGTCTGGAATACGAAAATGTATTCATCCTCGGCATGGAGGACGGCATTTTCCCGAATCCCCGCTGTGCAGACAGTCAGGAGAGCCTCGAAGAAGAACGCCGTCTTGCATATGTTGCCATTACCCGTGCGAAAAAGCATCTTTACCTGCTGAATACTACGCACAGAATGCTGCACGGCACGACTTCCCGCAACTTCACTTCCCGCTTCCTCAAGGAAATTGACCCCATCTACATCGAGAAACATGACAGCACAGTCATTCCGCACAGCGAAATGCCCGACCAGCCCATGACTGCGGTGCATTCCATTACGCTTCAGCAGCAGGTCGCACAGGCAAAACAGCGCGAAAAAGCAGCGGCATCTGTCAGCTTTGCGGCTGGCGACCGCGTGCGCAGTGCCGTATTCGGTGAAGGTACGATTCTCAGTGCTACCCCGATGAGCGGCGACTCCATGCTGGAAATCGCGTTCGACAAAGTCGGCACGAAAAAAGTCATGGCAAAATACGCGCGTATCCGTAAAGTTCAGTAATGCGGAATTTCTCCGCCCCGTACTATTGAAAGGGGAGTGCTTCTCATGTCAAGTTCCACCATTGCCGCGACGGAAGAATCTTCTGTCGGCGGCTTTAAGGAAACCGTGCGGAAACTGCTGGATGCAGCAAGGTCTCCGCTTGGCAGAAAGATCCGCTTTGCGATTCGGTTTCTGCTTTCCTTTATTTCCGTTCTTTATCTGGTCGGCATCGTAAAATGTGCGTATTACAGCACACTCTACACGCTTGAGATTCCCGATGCCGCCATGCGTGCGTTTGGCACAAAATTTGCATTCACCTGCGCAGGATATGCGCTGGTCATGCTGATTACCCGAAAACAGGTTTTAACGCGCTTCTCCATTATGCTGTCAATGCCGTTCCACCTATTTATATTCATCTTTAACTATCAATACCGTGTGATCATCATTCCACTTGCCGTTCTTGTATTGCTGACGTATTTTTGCAGCGGTGTCGGCGAAGGCCCGAAAACCATTCTCGGCGCTGTGTATGTCATGATCTACATTATCGGCGCATACCTCTATATGACTGCGGGTACGCTGCTGACCACCTCCGCATTGCGGGAAGTGGTAGAAAGCGGTACTTCCACGCTGGGCAATTACCGTTACAGCGTGGTGCAGGTCACGGACAAATCGGATGGCAGCACTTATCTCAGCATTGAGCCGAACACGCTGGATGTGGAAAAAGACGGCTGCATCCTCCGCATCAAGGGCTATGACCGTCAGGTTTATGTGGTTCGTCCGAAAACAGAATTCGAGTGCGAATGGACAACTGCAACCCGCGATGAGATCAGACAGCAAATTCTGAAGGCGAATCCCGATGCTTCGTATACGCTCAATGCAGAACAGCTTGTGATGCTCGGCATTGCGGACTCCTACAAGGCAACGATTCCTGTCAGCGAAACCACAAAGTATCAGCGGCAGCAGCTTGGTATCTGCATCGCAAAAGACATTCCCGAAGGCGAGACCGCTGAATCTATCGGCAGAGTACTTTATACTTCCGATGATGAAGTCACTCTGGATTTCGAAACGATTCGCAGCGCAGGTCTAGAGATTTCCTACAATGCCAAGCTGAAAGAACTCAGTGATGCCGATTTGGAGGCGCTGGGCGTTCCCGCAGAAAGCGATGTACTGACCATCAACGGCAAAGTCGTGTTCCGTCAGTTCGTTGCAGTGTTGGAGAATCAGTTTGCAGGATTCTCCGGCGATGTTGAAGACTTTTTCCAGTAATTTTTACCTTTTGCAGCGCGGTATCCTTCGCTTTGGAATACCGCGCTTGCGGGTATTTTCACGAGGATGAATGCCGTTCATCCTCCGTTTTGCGAAACACAGGATACGTTTCCGCAGCCTGTGCTCCGCAAAGCGCAAATTGCGCAAAAGAAAGATATTACATCAAATTCTATTCTCAGGGGGATAAAAACAAGGAGGTATTGAACTTATGAATTATTACATTGGCGTAGACATCGGCACCAGCGGTACCAAAACCGTGCTGTTCGATGCGATGGGAACCGTGATTGCTTCTGCAACGGAGGAATATCCGCTGTATCAGCCGCAGAACGGCTATGCAGAACAAATGCCGCAGGACTGGGCGAATGCTGCCGTTCACACGATGGCATCCGTTGTATCCAAAAGCGGCGTGTCCAAAGAGGACATCAAAGGCATCGGTCTTTCGGGACAAATGCATGGTCTGGTCATGCTGGACAAGGATAATGCTGTCATTCGTCCGTCCATCATCTGGTGCGACCAGCGTACCGCAAAAGAATGCGAAGAAATCACGGCGCGTGTCGGTGCAGAGCGTCTGATTGAGATCACAGCCAACCCTGCCCTCACAGGCTTCACCGCTTCCAAGATTCTCTGGGTTCGCAACAATGAACCTGAAAACTACGCAAAATGTGCACATATTCTGCTTCCGAAGGACTATATCCGCTTCGTACTGACGGGTGTCTATGCGACCGAAGTATCCGATGCTTCCGGTATGCAGCTTCTCGACATTCCGAACCGCTGCTGGTCGGATGAAGTCCTCGAAAAGCTTGACATTGACAAGAATCTCCTCGGAAAAGTATATGAATCTCCTGAGATCACAGGCTATCTGACCGCTGAGATCGCGGCACAGACCGGTCTGAAAGAGGGCACGCCTGTTGTCGGCGGCGCAGGCGACAATGCTGCGGCGGCAATCGGCACCGGTGTTGCAGAGGACGGCAAAGCATTCACCACCATCGGTACAAGCGGTGTGGTATTTGCACACAGCTCCAACATTTCCATTGACCCCAAGGGCAGAGTCCATACCTTCTGCTGTGCTGTCCCGAACTGCTGGCACGTTATGGGCGTGACACAGGGCGCAGGTCTTTCCCTGAAATGGTTCAGAGATAATTTCTGTGCCGCTGAAATGCAGACCGCAAAAGGCATGGGTGTCGATGAATACTACCTCATGGACAAAGAAGCCGAAAAATCACCGATTGGCGCAAACCGTCTGCTGTATCTCCCGTACCTCATGGGCGAGCGCACCCCGCATCTGGATGCCAATGCACGCGGCGTTTTCTTCGGTCTTTCGGCAATGCACACCAAGCGTGACCTGCTGCGTGCAGTCATGGAAGGCGTCACCTATTCGCTCCGCGACTGCCTTGAAGTGTTCAAGGAAATGAACATCACCGTCAATGACATGATGGCTTGCGGCGGCGGCGGTTCTTCTCCGCTGTGGCGTCAGATGCTCGCAGACCTCTATCACTGTCCGATTCAGACGCTCGCTTCCAAAGAAGGCCCTGCACTCGGCGTGGCAATTCTTGCAATGGTCGGTACGGGCGAATACGCTTCCGTTCCCGAAGCCTGCAAGGCAATCATTGCGACCGACAAGACCTGTCAGCCGCGTGAAGATGCCATCGCAGCATATGAGGGATACTATCAGCTCTACCGTAAAATCTATCCCGCACTCAAAGACCAGTACGCTGAACTTGCTTCCCTGTAATTGAATTTCACATGGAGAGGATGATTCCACAATGGCAATGACCATGACGCAAAAAATCCTCGCGGCACATTCCGATGTGTCCGAAGTGCACGCAGGACAACTCATACAATGCAATCTTGACTTCTGTTTCGGAAATGACATTACCACCCCCGTTGCCATTGATACGCTCGCTGCAAACGACATGGATTTCGTGGCACAGCCGAAGCGTACGGCAATCATCCTCGACCATTTTACCCCGAATAAAGATATCCGCGCCGCGATGCTTTGTCAGAAATGCCGTACCTTTGCACAAAAACACGGCATCGAAAAACTCTATGACACCGGCAAAGCCGGCATCGAACACGCCCTCATCCCCGAACTTGGACTCGTAACAGCGGGTGATGTGGTCATTGGCGCTGATTCTCATACCTGTACTTATGGTGCACTCGGTGCATTCGCTACGGGTGTCGGCTCAACGGATTTTGCCGCAGGACTTTACAGCAATACCGCGTGGTTTCGCGTCCCACAGGCAATTTCTATCGTCCTGCACGGGAAACTCCGTCCCTATGTGACCGGCAAAGATGTCATTCTCACACTTTTGGGAATGCTTGGCGCAGATGCCGCCCGCTATGCTTCTCTGGAATTTTCAGGGGACGGCGTGCAGCATCTCACGATGGATGACCGCTTCACCATTTGCAATATGGCAATTGAAGCGGGTGCAAAAAACGGCATTTTCCCCGTCGATGCGCAGACGCTTGATTACCTGAACGCGCATGGCGCGCAAAAAACGCAGATTTACGAAGCTGATGCAGACGCTTCCTATCTGCAAACCATTACACTGGACTTATCTGCCGTGGAACAAACTGCGGCAATTCCGCCCTCTCCGCAGAACGTCGCGCCTGTTTCGGCACTGGATGTGCCCAGAATTGACGAAGTGCTGATTGGTTCATGCACCAACGGACGGCTCTCGGATTTACGCGCTGCTGCTGCGGTTTTCAAAGGAAAACAGGTCGCAGACGGTGTGCGCTGCATTGTCCTCCCCGCAACACAGCAGATTTATCTCGATGCATTGCAGGAAGGTTTGATTGAAATTTTCATCACGGCAGGCTGTGCTGTTTCGACACCGACCTGCGGTGCTTGTCTTGGCGGTCATATGGGTGTGCTTGCACCGAATGAAATCGCCGTATCTACGACAAACCGTAATTTTGTCGGGCGCATGGGACATCCCACTGCGCAGATTTATCTTGCCTCACCGTATGTCGCGGCGGCTTCTGCTGTGGCAGGTCGGCTGACGACATTTGATGGGAGGGATGCACAATGACGGAAGCAGGAAAAGCATTCTGCTACGGCGATGCGGTGAACACCGATGTCATCATTCCCGCGCGTTATCTCAACTCCGCAGACCCCGCTGTACTTGCAGCACACTGCATGGAGGATATTGACGCAGAATTCGTCAAAAACGTGCAGAAAGGCGATTTTATCGCGGCGGGTGATAACTTTGGCTGCGGTTCTTCCCGTGAACACGCGCCCCTTGCTATTCAGGCGTGCGGCATCTCCTGCGTCATCGCAAAAAGTTTCGCACGCATTTTTTACCGCAATGCCATCAACATCGGACTGCCGCTGATGGTTTGTCCCGATGCCGACCGCATTGCCGCAGGCGACATTCTGCAAGCAGAATGGGAAAACGGCTGCATTCACAATCTGACGAAACACGAAACCTACAAGGCAGAAGCACTCCCGCTGTTTGCACAGAATATCATTAAAGACGGCGGACTTCTGGCTTCCCTGAAAAATGCACATGGAAAAACGAATCGTATTATTGGCGGGTGACGGCATCGGGCCGGAAGTGACTGCACAGGCTGCCCGTGTGCTGGACGCTGCCGCCGTAAAATTCGGGCATCAGTTTACTTATGAATCCGCATTGCTTGGCGGATGTGCCTACGACCGTTTCGGTACGCCGCTGCCGCAGGAAACCCTTGAAGCCTGCAACCGCGCAGATGCGGTGCTGCTGGGTGCTGTCGGCGGCAAACAGTGGGACAATGTTCCCGTGGAATGCCGCCCTGAACGCGGTTTGCTTGGGATTCGCCGTGCCATGGGCGTTTTTGCGAATTTACGTCCTGCCGCCATGTTCTCCGCACTGCGCAGCGCATCGCCGCTGGCATCGGTACAAAGCGGCGTGCTGCCCGATTTGCTGATTGTCCGCGAATTGACAGGCGGCATTTACTTCGGCGAACGCGGCACAGAAATCATCGAAAATCAGCGCCACGCGCATGATGTCATGTCCTATTCGGAATCGGAAATCGAACGTGTCGGCAAGGTGGCATTTGAACTTGCCATGCAGCGCCGCAAAAAACTCTGTTCCGTAGATAAGGCAAATGTACTGGACTGTTCCCGTCTTTGGCGGGATGTCATGCGTCGATTGGCGAAAACATATCCGCAGGTGGAATATTCCGAACTGTATGTAGATAACTGTGCCATGCAGCTAATCAGCGCACCTGCACAGTTTGATGTGATTGTGACAGGCAATCTGTTCGGCGATATTCTCTCGGACGAAGCTGCAATGCTCACAGGCTCTATCGGAATGCTGCCAAGTGCCTCCCTGCGCAGTGACGGCTTCGGCATATACGAACCAGTGCATGGTTCTGCGCCCGACCTTGCGGGCAAAGACCTTGCCAATCCCTCCGCAGCGATTCTTTCTGCTGCAATGCTCCTGCGCTATTCCTTCCATATGGAAGCAGAAGCGGCTGCCATCGAAAATGCCGTATCTGCTGTTCTTGAACAGGGCATCCGCACCGCAGACATCGCTGCCGCAGACGAACATCCCTGCACTTGTACTGCATTTGGCGATGCAGTTTTGCATCAACTTGTACTGTAATCAAATGGCGCACATTTGATTTCAATATTTCATTTTATTTATATTTGGAGGATTTCGATATGGAAACTTACAATGGCTGGCTCGTTTACAACAGTTATTACAACCCTGCAAAATTTCGCACGCTCTACAAAACCTTGCAGGAGGCAGCAGAAAAAGCAGGGCTGCATTGCTCGACATGGAGCAGTGCGGAGCTTCCGACCATCATCGGCAGCAAGTGCCGTGAACCGAAGCCGGATTTTGTTCTGTTCTGGGATAAGGACACGATGCTCGCACGGGCAATGGAACTTTCCGGTCTGAAGCTGTTCAACTCGGCAAAAGCCATCGAAATTGCTGACGATAAGGTAAAAACGATGCTGGCACTGGCAAAATACAATATTCCGATCGTGGACACCATTCCCGCACCGACCTGCTTTACAGGCTGCAAGAGAGATGTCGCTGCCGCAGAACGTGCCGCAAAGATTCTCGGCTGGCCAATGGTCATCAAAGAGAACAAGGGCAGTTTCGGTCAGCAGGTCTATCTTGCCAACAATGCTGCAGAAGCTGCAAAGATCCTGACACATATCGGTGAACACGACTGCCTGTTCCAGCGTTACGTGGAATCCAGCAAGGGCAAAGACCTGCGCGTGACGGTTGTCGGCGGCAAGGTCATCTGTGCGATGGAGCGTCATTCTGCCCATGCAGGCGAATTCCGTTCCAACATCGGTGCAGGCGGTACTGCTGTTGCACGTCAGGTTTCTCCGCTGGAAGAAAAACTTGCGGTCGCTGCTGCTTCGGCACTTGGGCTTGACTTCGCAGGTGTTGACATTCTGATGGGCAAGGACGATACGGAGCGTCTTGTCTGTGAGGTCAATTCCAATCCGCAGCTGCAAAGCACCATTGATGCCTGCGGCGTTAATCCTGCAACCAATATCATGTGGCATATCCGCAACAAGCTGAAGGATGCTTCTGCGCCGAAAGGCAATGTCATTGAAATTGTATGAAGCAGCTTCTTGGATGGCTGATTTATGACCCTGTTGATATTCCGCGCAACACTTGGTTTATTGCGGAAATGATACGCTGTGCAGAAATGCAGCAGCTTTCTCTGCGGCTGGTATCTTCGGAAGATGCCATGCTCGCAGAGGCATCCTTTCCCGATTTGCCGCTTTTACTTGACCGCACGCATCCGGAGGAGCGCCCTGATTTCCTCATCAATCGCAGCCGCAGGGCGGATTGGTCGCTGGCATGGGAATCGAATGGCATTCGTGTATTTAATAGTGCAGCGGTCACGGGCATTACCAATGATAAATATTTAACATATCAATATCTGCATGGCGCTTATCGTATCCCCATGGCAAAAACCTGGCAAATCACCGCAGAAATTCCTGATTTGCCAACCCCACTCGTCAAGAAACCCGCAGACGGGCACGGCGGAGCGGGTGTGACATGGATTTCCGACTTGGAAATGTTGAAAGATACCAAAGAGCGCCCTTTTCTTTTACAGGAACCAATGGTCACAGGCTGGGACGTGCGGCTTTATGTGCTGCACGGCGAAATTTACGATGCTGTCCTGCGCACTTCCGATGCCGATTTTCGCAGCAATTTTTCGCTGGGCGGCAAGGTGGAACTGTATCAGCCCGATGCCGAAATGCAGGGGCTTGCGGCAAAAGTGCAGCAGGTGCTTCCGCTGGATTTTGCCGGCGTGGATATTCTGCGGCATCCTGACGGCGGATATGTCATTGGCGAAATCGAAGATGCGGTTGGCTGTCGGATGCTTTATCAGCTTACTGACAAAAATCCCGTCGCAGATTATATGGAATGGATTCGGGAAAGTCTAAGAAAATCATGAAATAAGAGAGATGCAGCTATGTTCAGAACAATTCGGAAGCCAATTGCGGCGCTGCTTTCGGCGGCAGTCTTTTTCGCGCCTTGCCATGTCCCCGTCCTGTCTGCCGATGCTGCCGTAACCCCCGCCGTCATTTCGTTAAGCGGCGATGCGTATGTCAAGGCAGGCGATGTCCTTTCGCTTTCCTTGCAAATCGAACAAAACAGTGGTTTTTCCGCAGCAGGCGTGGTCATGTCGCTTGACGACGGATTTGTGCCGCAAATGGATGATGCGCAGGAACCGATTTTTTCCTGCGGCGAGGATTTCAGCACACAGGCGGCATGGTCTGCCTATGACAGCAGCAGTCAAAAACTGTCTTTTGCTGCGGCAAGCGGTTCGGAATTTACCGCAGACGGTACGATTGCCGTATTTCCCATTACGATAGACAAAACCGTTCCCAATGGCGTTTATGAGATTCCGTTGACAGTGGAACTGTTGTGTGACAGTGCGGCGAAGAAAGTGCCGTTTGAGGTGGTTACGCCGTTTACGTTCCATGTTGGAGAACCACCTGCGACAACAACAACCACCACAACAACGACGCCCACGACCACGACTCCGACAACGGAAGCACCTGTCACCACGACATCGACCACGACAACCACCACAACGACCACGCCTACGACAACATCAACAACCACGACAACGACATCTACAACGACTACGACGACCACCACCACAACAACAACGACAACCACATCTACCACTACCACCACGACAACAACTACGACCACCACAACAACTACTACTACGACTACTACCACGACTACAACAACAACGACAACCACCACTACCACCACCACAACAACTTGCGAACCCTATGCGGAATTGTCCCTCTTACAGCCGCCCGAACAATGCACTTACTTTGTCGGAGAATCGCTGAATCTCAGCGGCGGCATGGCAAGCGGCTGGGGATATGATGAGTATGGTGTCCGCTTTGAACTTGCGGGCGCACCCCTCAGCAATCTTTCTGCAGATATCTCCGCTTTCGACAACACCAAAGCAGGTACGTATCCCATCGTGATTTCGTGGATGGATACATCACTCAGCTTCGATGTGACGGTGCTGGATATTCCGCGCATTTTCCTCACCACGAACGGCAGCTATCCGAATGGGCAGGCAGCCGTGCAGCTTTGCATGGAACACAATCCCGGTATTGCACAGTTTGAAGCGGTTCTGACGCTTCCTGAAATGCTTCGTCCCGTACAGGAGAAAAAAGGAAACATCAGCTTTACACCATCGCCCGCTTTGCAGGGAGATTTACACATCAGCTATCAGGAAAATACACATAAACTGACCATTTCCTATTCCGGCGGTGGACAGGCGGCTGCGATGGATGAACTCGGAACGCTGCTTCTGAATGTGTCAGAACAGGCTGCCATCGGTACTTCTGCGGAAATTTCACTTTCCATGCAGAAGGTGAGCTTCCTTGATATTCCGACAGTGAAATATGACATGGAACCGACTTTGTCCTTCCCTGTGATTGCGCCGCCGCCGCGGACACTCTCTGCGATTGCTGTCAGCATGACCAAGACAAACGAAACCTGTCAGCTTCGTCTTTCACCCGAACCGAAGTCCTGTACATGGTCATCTGACAATGAAGCAGTGGCTTCTGTTGATAAAAACGGTCTTGTCACAGCCCACGCAAGCGGCACAGCGGTCATTACTGCATTTTGCGAAGGTGTTTCGTATCAGTGCGTGATTTCGGTGACGATTGCCCGCAAACCTGTACAGCAGGAATTCCTTCTGACAGAATGCGGTCAGACGGCACAGCTTGCCCTGACGCCTGTCCCTGCTGCGGATGCCTGTACGTGGTCTTCCAGCGATGAAAATATTGCTTCTGTGGACGAAAAGGGTATTGTGACTGCGAAGAATAATGGTACAGCCATCATCGTTTGCAACTGTGAACAGGTTTCGTATCTGTTCAGTGTGACTGTGGATTTCCCGCGCACATTGAATCTGACAGAATATAGTGCCAAACAGCTTGGCGAAACCTTTCAGCTTTTCTTCACGCCGTCCGCAGAAAATGTCAAGGTGACATGGCGTTCCAATGCGCCTGAGGTTGCTTCTGTGGATGCAAACGGTATGGTCACCTGCCTTGCGAATGGCACAGCAGTCATCACTGCCGTCTGTGAAGACCGTACTTATGCTTGCAACGTGAAGGTATCCGCCTATACACGCGGTGATGTGGACAACAATGGTGCGGTCAATACACAAGATGCTACAATGGTACTGATTGCATATTCCAAAACGATGCTTCAAGAGCCGTACGCACTTTCTGAAACGCAGATGCTTGCCGCAGATGTGGACGGAAACGGTGACATCAACACGGTTGATGCAACATTGATCCTCAAATATTATGCCAATATGCTGTTGGAAGGCGAAGCCGATTGGAATGCCCTTCTTCCGAAATCTAAATAATCAAAACAAATATCCCCTGACAGTTTCTACACGCTGTTGGGGGACATTTTTATGCAAATATTCACAAATTATATTGACGAAGCCTTAGCAATCTGATATAATATAATGTGTTCAATGGGATATTGGACACGGAGGATTATTATATGACACACAAAACATTTTTCTCAAAATTCACGGCACTGGTGCTGGGTGCTGTTACGATCGGTGCTATTTATGCAATGCCTGTTTCGGCTATGGTAACATATGAATTGAAAGCGTATTTCGGCGATGTCAATGCAGATATGCAGGTGAATACCGCTGATGCTGTACTGTTGGCGCAGTACCTTGCAGGTGAAGACGTTGCAATTCCGCAGACGGATGCCTACTACATTGACATGGATAAAAACGGCAGTGTGAATGCAGTTGATCTGGTACTGCTGAAACAGCAGCTTCTTTCAGGTACAGAGCCGCAGGGCGATTACGATGAAGTGATCGTAGAAGATGTCCTGATGGAAGCACCAGTCAAGGCAGTGAAGCCGTCTTTGCCATCGACAGGCACAGACCGGATTTTGTTGTTTATGATCGACTGTCCGGACTGTAAACATGGTGAGCAGTATACGGCGGAATATGTGCAGAATATTGCCTTTGGGCCGGAGGATAAAAACAGCATTTTCTATCCGCTGGAATCCATATCTGCGTATTATGAGCGTGCTTCTTATGGCAATCTGCATATTGAGGGTGAAACGTACTATTACCAAGCGACTTCAAATGTTGAAACCTATATGGACAATCCGAAGCAGTTAGTCGAGGAAGTGCTTTCGGCATTTGATGCACAAATCGACTATCATCGTTTTGATGTTGACAATAATGGTGTGCTGGATACGATAATTCTGGCTTTGGCAGACCATAATGCATGGTGGCCGTATTCCAATGTTTACAATGGCCGCCAGACATATGATGGTATCAAGCCGGGCAATATGCTGGTTGGCGGCTGGGAATTGAGAGATGTGGCAGGTTTTGTCAAGACGTGGATTCATGAAATGGGGCACGGTATGGGACTGCCTGATTACTACAAGTATGAAAATTACGAAGAAGGCGACAACTATGGCATGAACGGCAGTGCAGGCTGGGCGATGATGGATGATGGCTTTGGTGACATGACCTGTTTTGATAAGCTGATGTATGGTTGGTATACAGAGGAACAGGTGCAGGTTTATCAGGGCGGCACGCAGGAATTTCAATTGCAATGTTCACAGGATGCGCCTTCCTGTCTGATGATACCGCGGTATGATGACGGTGGATATTTGTCGGAATATTTTCTGGTGGAATATGCAAATGACACGAAAAACAATACAGATGATTTTATTTTCCGTTATTGGGGCAGTGATTTGAAGTATCCGATGTTCAGTGGCGGTGGCATTCGTATTCTGCATTGTTGTGCGGATGTAGTGGAAGGTCGTCGGGGAACTGAATTCAAGTATAACAATTACGGAATGTATTATGATGTGAGCAATGAGCGACAGAGGGTGTTGCGGCTGGTGAATGATGGCAATGGATTTTTCAAGTCGGGAGATATTGTGAATGCAGGTGTCAGTGGTTTTGACTGGTATGATCGTGATGGGTATACGACGGTTGACCCGCACATACAGATTGCGGTGAATGCGCTGACGGACGGGGTATATTCTGTGACGGTATCGCCAAACTGAAGAAAGCGGCTATGCACGCACATCCCGCACCCAATCATGAGGATTCCAAAGGGAATCAATTCCCTCTGGACGCCTCATGATGGGGTGCGGGATGTGCTTTTTTGAACTCCTTATGAAATCGTGCGCCCACGACGACGGCTGCGCTCTTTCTTCACAGGCGTTTCTGTGCCGCCTTTGTCCGTAAAAATCCTGTCCTCATCATCTGAATTATCATCATCCGCTTCCGGATTATGTTCGCCCGTTTCTTCATAGTACGGATTGATTACATACTTCTGTATCACAGGATAATTGATAAACATGACCGTGAACCCAACCCATGCCGCCGGAAAGAAGAAAAAGATAATCAGCAGCTTCAAACTGATGCATAACAGCAAATAGCAAAATGCTAACATCACGCCAACACAACCAACCGTCAGCAAACATTGCTTCGGCGAAAGACAGGTCAATTGCAGCGAATTCTTGATGACACTGCTCTTCTTTAACCCCGTCGCAACCTGCATCGGAAACAGGAAAAAGTTCATGAACAGCAGTATGATTCCAATGCCCAGCGTGACAACCAGCGGCGCGTACAGCAGTTTCGTGCCATATTGCTGTACAATCTGCGGACATAAGATCCAGTTGGAAACAAGCACTGCCACAACCGCCAGATCAATCAGGTAATAGATCACGGATGCCCAGAAATTGCGCGTGAATCCCTTCTTGAATTCTTCCCACGGAAAACACGCCTTGTCCAGAACCATGTTGCGCAGTACCCTTGCACAGCCCGAAAGTGTCGGCCCCGCAATCAATACCTGCACAATCAAAAGGAAAATACACATCGGATTGGTGAATTTGTTGTTTGTGCTGACGAAAAAGGCGTATGCCAGCATCAGCGGAATATGCAGCGAACTGTACACAATGTTCAGAATGAACAGTCTGCCAAGATTGCGAAACAGCAGTTCCCAATACCGTGCAAACGGCTTTTTCTTTGGTGCATGAGGATTGATGCCAGCACCGGGGTTCGCATAGCTTCTGAAGATTCCCAACGGAAAGCAGCCCCTTTCTTTTTTTGCGTCATGTCAGATTTTCGTACTGAAAAACCATACCAGCGCAGTATGGCACAGTGCTGATAAAAACGTCAGTGCCGTCAGCAGCAACCATTTACGGTGCAGCGCGCGGCGTTGTTCCGCCATGTCCTCCTGCACAGTGCCGTCATGCAGATAGTGCAGGATATGCGTGGAAAGCGTCAGACTGTCCCTTGCAGCCAGTGCAAGCAGAACCGCTGTCAGAAATGCTTCCGGCAGAATGTATACAGCAGTTTTCAGCAGCCCTTCCCGCAAACCATTTTGCGTGAAACACGTTGCCGCCGCAATGCCGACTGCCATGCCGCGCATGACCAGCAATCCGATCGCGCAGGGCTGTCCGACAGCCAGCAGTCCCGAAAACAGGATTCCTGCCATGAGCAAAAGCACAGGCAGTGCCGCCGCGCATAGCACATCCCAAAGCGTGCGAACGGTATCTGTGACAGCTAGTCCGCCGCAAAAGCGTTCCAGCAGCGGCAGCATCGTTTTCGGCAGCCATTGCTGTCCAAGCACACCGCAGAGCATTCCGCCCAGTACGCTGACGATCAGCCATTGCAGCGTGATTTCTCGTTTTTCTTCGCTTGTCCGCGCAGGAACAGTGCGGTAAAGTAATGTTGTCATCATAATCATCCCTCCGCTGTATTCTATGCAGGAAGGAGGAACGAAAGAACAAAAGCAAGGCAGGTTTTTGCGCCTGCCTCACATTTCACATGAATACTTAGTTTTTTCGGATACCTGCCAGCTCATAAGCGCGGTTGGTGCAGCTTTCGCAGCATTCCTTGACAGTGTCAGTCAGATTGCCTTTGTAGAGCTTATCCAGACCGGCAAGCGTGGTGCCGCCGGGAGAAGATACCATTTCAATCAGTTTCTCGACACTGTAGCCCGAATCTGTCAGCATTTTTGCAGAACCGATCATGGACTGCGCAAACAGGCGGAGTGCTGCGTTTGTATCAATGCCTTCGGAAGCGGCATAGTCCAGAAATCCCTTCGCATAGAGATAGAGGAATGCAGGGCTGGAGCCGTTGATGGCAATGATTTCGCGCATTTTGCTTTCAGGAATCTCCTCAGCCACGCCGCAGGTCGCAAACATCTGCATGGCAATGGTGAATTCTGCATCGGAAACGCCTTCGCATTTTGCCAGTGCAGATGCACCTTCTCCAAGCATCAGCGGGGTGTTGGGCATGACAAGAATGATTTTCGCATCAGGGATGGTGTGGGAGCGAATGAAGTCTGCGGAGATACCCGCACAGATGGAAATGACAACCATCTCAGGGCGCAGCTTCAAGCCATCCAGAATGCCGCCGAGTACCTGCGGCTTGACTGCCAGAATCAGAAAATCGACAGCATCACAGAGTTCCTGTTCAGAGCTTGTGATGATAATGCCCTCCGAGCGAAGGACTGCACATTTTTCTGCATTGGCATCGTATGCGAAAATTTTCGTAATTGTGCCGTTTTTGCAAAGGTCAGATTTGGCAATGCCGTGCAGCATGGCGCTGCCCATATTGCCTGTGCCAAGAAAACCGATGGTCATGGGAAATGCTTCCTTTCTATTAAAGGAACTTATGCCGCGACATTTTTCTTGCCGAATACGATTTGGTAGGCTTTCAGCACAGCAGGCAGAATCGCAATAATCAAAATGAAGTCAAACGGCAGTTCCAGAAGATTTTTTGAAACTCTTGCAACAATTGCCGCACCGACCGTTTCCGCCTGGATGAAGCCGTAGTGGAGGTTGGCAGTCGTGTTGCAGATGAGGTTGATCAGCACAACATCCACAATGCGGGCAATGCAAAGGCGAATGCACATATTGCGGGAAAGATGTGCGCTGGTTTCGTTGCCTACGGGGAATTTGCGGTAGGCGATCAGACCGTAAATCAAGCCCTGTACTGCGGCAAGCAGCACGTAAACCGGCATAAAAGCGCCGTCAGGGGCGACAAGGTAACCGACAATGTCGCAAAGCGCACCTGCGAAGAAGCTGACTGTCGGGCCGTAGAGCATACCGATGGCGGCAATGGCAAGAAATGCAAAATTGATTTTCGCAAAGCCAAGCTGAATCGTGAACGATTCGATGACCATGGAAACGGCGACCAGCAGACCTGTGACGACCACACTGCGCAGGTTTTTGAATTCGAGGGCGGATTCGCGGAACATTCTCATAAAAAACACACTCCTTTGTATTATCCGTTAATGCACAAAGGAGTGTATCTCAATATTCCCTTATGCGTCAGCGGGATGCGAAAACTTTATCGCAAGTGCATTGCAGCACTTTTCGTCCGACTGACAACTCCCCGTTCAGGCGGCACTTTACGCAAAGTTTTCTACTCTGATGCGGCGCGGATTCCGCATGGGAATCCGTGAATTTGCATCATGTTGACAAAAATCAGATGCTGATGATATCGGAGAGCGTATACAGCTCTTCCTCAAACGGCTTTTTCATCTTGAGGGCTTCCTGAATGTCATAGTTGACAAGTTCATTGCCGCGGACACCGACAACACGGTTGCCGATACCCTGTTCGAGCAGATTGACTGCATAGTAGCCCAGACGGGAAGCCAGTACACGGTCACGGACCGTAGGGCTGCCGCCGCGCTGTACATGACCGAGAACGGTCGCTCTGGACTCGATGCCGGTCTTTTCTTCGATGTACTTTGCGATCTGGTCAGCACTGGTGAATTCCGTAGAATCCGCAATGACGCCTTCCGCCACAACGATGATGAAATTCTGCTTGCCGAGTTCGCGGGTTCTCAGCATTTTATCGGTGATTGCCTTGAGGTCAAAATCTTTTTCAGGGCAAAGGACATCCGTAGCGCCGCAGGCAACTGCGGTATTGACTGCGATATAGCCTGCACGGCGGCCCATGACTTCTACAACGGAGCAGCGGTCGTGGCTGTGGCAGGTTTCGCGGAGTTTGTCAACCAGTTCCATGACAGTGTTCATGGCAGTATCATAACCGATGGTGTAGTCGGTGCTGGAGATATCGTTATCGATGGTGCCGGGGATGCCGATGCAGGGGATGCCGTGTGCGGAGAGGTCGCCGGCGCCGCGGTAAGAGCCGTCGCCGCCGATGACAACCAGACCTTCGATGCCGAGCTGTTTGCAGCTTTCGACAGCCTTCAGGACGCCTGCTTCTTCTTTGAATTCAGGGCAGCGGGCTGTAAAGAGCAGTGTGCCGCCACGCTGGATGATAGACGAAACCGTGCGCATATTCATATCAAAGACATCACCGTGAATCAGACCGTTATAGCCTCTGCGGATACCGATGACCTCCATGCCTTTATAAAGTGCAGTTCTTGTGACGGCACGGATGGCAGCGTTCATGCCCGGCGCGTCACCGCCGCTGGTCAGTACACCAATTTTTTTCATATCGAAATCCTCCTAATTCCCGCCAAAAACAGCGGATTCTTCCTGATATTGTTGACGATTGTTCCAAACCGTCAATTTGAAACAAAGCATAGTTAGCCTATTATTATTTTACTCGTTTTCCGTGATTTGTCAAGAGGAAATTTGGCTTTTTTCCATCCCGCAAGGAAATTCGTGAAATTACGATTGGGTTTTGGGCATATCCATGAAACGGAAAGGAAGCGAAAGCGCTGAACATACGAATTTTGCGAATGTTCAGCGCGAATCGGAATCTATTATTTGGCGGCTTGCTTTTTCAGCAGGTCACGAATCTCGGAGAGAAGTACTTCTTCATTGCTGGGCTTGGGCGGTTCTGCGGGCTTTTCTTCTTCTTTCTTTTTGCCGATCGCCATGAGTTTGTTCATGCCTTTGATGAGGAGGAACAGGATCAGTGCCATGACGAGGAAATTGAAGACGGAGGAGAGGAATGTGCCGTAATCGAAGTCCACGCCGCCGATATTGAACTTTCCGCCGACCAGAATCAGGTTGCCAGTTTCGGGATCTTTTTTGCATCCTCCGGTGATAAGCGCGATCAGAGGATTGATGAAACTGCTGGTGAGGGACGTGACGATGTTCTGGAATGCTGCACCGATGATGACACCGACAGCCATATCCATGACATTGCCTTTGAGTGCGAATTCTTTAAATTCCTTGATAAATCCTTTGCCTTTTTCTGCCGCAGCACTTGCTGCTTTTTTTGCGTCTGCCATTTTTTCTGCATCCTTTCTGCATTTCAAGATTGCGTTTGCACGCAAAAACATGATTTCAGATTGTCGGAAAGAAGAAATCCGCAAGGCACGGGATCGGAAAGACAGTTGCATAGCAGGAACGTGCCGCAGATAACGCATTTTTTCGACAAGCTATTCTTATTATAACATAAAAAATGGCAAAACGCACCATTGCATTTTGACGAAATTTGTCGATGATGGATGTTTACTTTGCACAAAAAGATGTTTGATGTAAAAAAATCCTGCCGATTGGGTGTGTCGGCAGGATTACTTATGAAATTGTGTCAGAGATAGCGCGTCATGAAATCGGGCATAATACGGTCATCTTGTACGGTGGCAGACGAATCGGTCTGCTGTGTTTGCTGTGGAACATCATTTGTTTTGGCGTGCGCAGTTACTTGGCGGAGACGCTCTTTCAGGCGCTTGCGTATAGAAGATGCATCGCTGGAGCGCGGTGCGGCTTTCTTTTCGGTATTGGAATGCAGGCTATTGCCGCATACCAAACAGAAATCATATTTTCCGGATACCTTTTCACCACAATTCGGACAATTCATAGCCATCATCCCTTCTTTAAAATTCTCTGTTTTATTTTCTTTTGTTCTTTCTCATATGGGCGTGCTATCGCACATATCTCCTAACACTTATATCATACCATATAATTGTAAATAAGTCAATGCTGAAATGTGAATATTGTGAGAATGAATAGACAACATTGAAAAATACTATACAGCATTACGAAGTTTGACGAAAGGATTTTCATTTAGAGAAAAGCTATGGTATAATAAGTCTGCAAAAAACAGAAAGGAGTGTCGGCATCCGACAAATCGGGATGCTGACGATATAGAAAGTGGCTGAATATCGTTATTCGGGAAAAGAACTGCGGAAGTCCTCAAAGGGCGTATTTGCAGGCGTTTTGCTGATTGCACTGCTTTGCGGCGGACTGTATGCCGCATGGAAAGTGAAAGGCGGAATGGTTTCGCTGGAACCGCAGGAGGAAAGTGCAGAAGATTCCGATTCGGAGGAAGAAATTGATATCCCGATTCTGAATGAAGAATCATCGGAGGCAGAGCCAACGGTTGCCTATTCGTATGAAGCAGTTTTTCGTGACCAGTTGTCGGTGGGTGCGCTGACGCTTGTCAATGCGGAGAACGGCATAGATGACCTGACGGATGGTCTGGCATCGGTTGGAGAACAGCGCAATGAACATTTCATTGTGAAGGATATGACTGTGAAGATGCAGGAAGAATGCATTGCCGCGGTGGGCGAATTATTTGATGGATTTTATGATGCTACGGGCTTGAAGGATGTGCAGATCATATCGGGATACCGAACCAAAGCGGAACAGGGGAAGATTTATCAGCAGGCAGGCGGAGCGAATTCCAAGGCAGCAGAGGCGGGGCATTCGGATTATGAAACAGGGTATGCGTTTGGCGTGAACCGTTATACGGATGGTGTGACGGGTGAGTTTGATGGCACGGGAGATTATGCATGGTTGGCGCAGCATTGTGCGGAGTATGGTTTTGTACTGCGGTATCCTGAGGGCAAGGCAGAGGTGACGGGATGCGCGTATGATCCGACACATTTTCGTTATGTAGGGAAGCCGCACGCGATGTATATGGCGGCAAATGGGATGTGTCTGGAGGAATATGCAGAATTTCTCAAGGGATATTCGTATGAAGGGGAGCACTTGGTGCTGACGGATGCGCAGGGTGTGAAGTATGAAGTATTTTATGTAGAAGCGGATGCAGACGGGACGGGGCTTGCGGAAGTACCTGTGCCGGTTGATCATGCATACACGGTATCGGGAAACAATTCAAATGGGTTTATTGTGACGGTAACAATGGAGTGAGCAAAAAGAGCGCAATAGAAGTATTATGATTTAAGGCAACACCGCACAGAGCTGGTGGTGCAGATACGCAGTCAGATTTTTCGTCAGATTGTACAGAAATGATGCCGC
>JAZUJW010000021.1:0-18302 GCA_045642925.1 Oscillospiraceae bacterium | reverse complement strand
CTTTCGGGACATTCACAATTTCAGGTTTGTTCTTTGGCATATAAAATTCTTTGTATTCTTTTTTAAAGTCAAATGACATTTTTCATTCCTCCGCATTTTTGCTTGTCAAACACCGCCTGAAGTCAGTTTTTCTTCAGGCGGGGTTTGCTGTAAAGATTCAGTTTAGGCAACAACGCACAAAGCACGCCTTGCGGCTTGGCGGGACATCTGCTTGCATATTTTCCGCCATCTTGCACAGAAATTCTTTGCTGGGCGTCAGCCCAGCGGCATCATTTCTGTACAATCTGACGAAAAATCTGACTGGTCAAACTCGTTTGACCATACGCATCCTATGCCACCAGCTCTGTGCGGTATTGCCTTAACAAGTATTATTGAGACGTTCGGAGGCAGCGCCTCTGGTCGCGCTCCGCAGAGCGCGAAACACCCTTTTTCGTTCTATCTAATCAGGAAGGGGTGAGGGAAAACCCTATTAAGGGGTTTCCCTCGTGTCGTACCTAACAAAAATAAAGAGAGGCAAGAGAACGGTATAAACCATATCTCTTGCCTCTTTGCCTTTCAGTCAGGTTTTGTATGGGGGAACCCCTCCTGATAAGTTTGCACGAAATTTGGGGAATTTCGCCGACTGCGGTGCAGACTGCTTGCAGTCTGTTTGCGTCCGGAGACGCTGCTTCTGGACTTCGCGATTTTTTGAAAAAATCGAGTATAACTTTCATTTCGCTTCGCGTGCATAGCCATTTTGATGCGGGAGAATCAATGCTATTATGCTAAGCGCTCAATCGGCGAAAATCCCGACGCCTTCTTGAATGCCATCCGATTCGGAAATGTCCCGATAAAATCCGATGGGTCAATTCGCTCAAAATTGACTGCCTCGAATTTCTCTCTCTCAAACCCAACCGACAATATGTCCATCTCTTCCTCATGCCCCGTCCCCGTGTTCAGTTGACTGTCAACTGCATGAACATATACATACTTCACAGGCAGCATCGCAAAAATTTCCCGCCCTAACCGTATCACACAACTGCATACATAATCCTGCAATATGTCATAATACTGCGTTTTCGGCATCTCCTTTACCGATAAATGTCCCGCTTTCGTCAGACTCATACGCTCAATCGGTACCACATTCTCCGACTTCACACGAAATTCAATTTCCATCCGTTCTGCCGTTTCTGTTCCGAATTGAAAATCACTTCCGAAATTCAACATCGTTTCAAACGGATTCGCTTCCTCGATCACATCCAGAAATGCATCAATGTTTCCCTTCAGTACCTCATCCGCAAAAACACGCATTTCCTTCCAGTTCTCCATCAGCTCCATGTCCTGCTGCCGCGCCGCAGTGATCGCTTCCGCCAACGCTTGCTCCTTCGCTTCAATCTCACTCTTATGCAGCAGCTTATCCGTGAACGATGGCTGATACGCATTGTATGCATCCAGCGCCGCACTCTCATTCGGGCCGATTTTTCCTTCCTCAAACGGCGCTGCACCCTTCGCAAGCCCTTCCCAGTCAATCGGCGGCTCACACGTCAGATGTATTCTTTGAATCGCATGGATGTATTCTTCATACTGCGCAACAGTGTTCGCATCCTGCTGTAACTGCGCTTCCTTTGCCAGCTTTTTTTCCTGTTCCTTCAAGGCTTTCTGCTTTTGCTTCTCGGCTTCCTTTTTCTTGGTTTTGATGTTCTTGGATTCGGAATAATATAGTTCCGTTCCGGGCACACCGACTGTGGTCGTGGTTCTGCCGCTGGAATTGATGGAACATTGACAGCCTTTTGTGCCGACTGTCACGCCGATACCGGTTTTTGTGATATTCAATTTGATACCTTTGCAAATGGTGATACTTTTTCGGAATTGTAATGCCATCGTTCATGCCTCCCTCAAATTGATATTGCATCTCTGAAAGGTTACTTATATGCCGATATACCATTATTATAACATACCATACTGAAAAATGCAATCACGAATTGTAAAAATTGTGTTTTATTCCCTTCACTCTTGATTCGTGTAGTATTATGTGTTATAATAGTATCAGTTTTCAATCAGAACTGCTTGCGGCAAACGCCTTGTATCCATAAAAGGAGATATATTTTTGTTGTTTGCCATCTTTTGGCAAAGACTGCCATACCGAATCATACACGTTTGGATAAAATTCGACTTATTTCTATTTTTCTCAGCATAAACCGCATATGATTTATGTTGAAATGTTCGTATATTCGAATGTTTTGTTCTGTATGACAAGAAATCTTTTCATTCGACAAAATTAGTAAGTGTTCTTCCTTTTTCTCTCTTGCTTTCTATTTTCGCCTGTGCTAGAATAGAATTACATTGAAAGAGGAGGTAAAACAATGCAAAAGCAAGTCAAAGTTTTGATTGGAGATGACACTGCAGAATATGGCGTTTCGTGTGCCAGCATTCTGCGCTCTCAGGGAATGTATGCATATACCAGACCGAAAAATGGAAACACTGTTCTGGAATCCATTCGGAAGGATACGCCGGATGTAGTGGTGATCGATGCGGTTCTGCCGCACATGGATGCAATCGAACTCATGAAGAAAGCAGGTGCAAACGGTGGAAAATCGCCTGCGTTCATTGTCACGTCTGCATATGACAACAGCTTTGTGGAACAGCAGGTGATGCAGAATGGGGCGGCATATTTCATGATCAAGCCGTTTGATTGGCGTGTGCTTGGCGAACGCATTGCACTGCTGACAAATCAGCAGTCTTTGCGCGGCATGACGGCGCGTGCGGGACAAGACCTTGCGATTACCGTGACGGACATCATTCATCAGCTTGGAGTGCCTGCGCATATCAAGGGGTATCATTATCTGCGCTGTGCGATTGTGAGCGCATATCATGAGCCGGAACTGCTGGAGAGTGTGACGAAACAGTTGTATCCGCGTGTCGCGGAGCAATTTGAAACGACACCGTCGCGGGTAGAACGTGCGATTCGTCATGCGATAGAGATTGCGTGGGACAGAGGAAATCTGGATACACTGAATGCATTTTTCGGGTATACGGTGAACACCTGCAAAGGAAAGCCGACAAATTCGGAATTTATCGCGTTAATTACGGATAAACTGCGGTTACAGAGCCGAGAAACGGCGGGTGCTGCGGGGGGATTTTCCTGAGAAACACATTTGCAAAATTGAACAGGAGGAATATGAATTATGGCATTTCAGAAAATTGACATGACGGAATGGAAGGGCAATCCATTCGAAGCAATTGGCAAGGATTGGTTTCTGCTGACGGCGGGAACGAAGGATACGGGATATAATTTTATGACGGCATCGTGGGGACAGATGGGAATTCTGTGGAATCAGCCATCTGTGACGTGTTATGTACGTCATAGCAGACACACGTATTCGTTTATGGAAAAGCAGGATACGTTCACGCTGGCATTTTTCCCGGAAACGCAGAGAGAGGCACTGCGGTTTTGCGGGGCACATTCCGGGCGTGACTGCGACAAGGTAAAGGAAACGGGGCTGCATCCGGTAGAGATGAGCGGCGGCATTGGTTTTGAGGAAGCGAAGCTGGTGCTGGTATGCAAGAAGCAGTATGCGGCAGACATGGATGTGAATGAACTGCCGCAGGAGATCGCGGCGCAGTATTATGGAAAAGATGCGGTACACAAGCTGTATATCGGTACGATTCTTGCGGCATACGTGCAGGAATAATCGGCGCATCATGTGACCTATCAGTTGGAAACAGACTGCAAGCAGATTGCTTGCAGTCTGTTTGCGTTGTAGAAAATAGCCGCAAAAAATTTTTTTCTTTTTGTGTAACCAACTCTGCCCAAAATATGATATAATATTTGAAAGGATAAAACAGAAAGGAGTTCCATTATGGACGATTCCCAAATCGTTGACCTCTTTATCTCACGCGATGAAACCGCTATTCGCCATTGCACACAAAAATTCGGCTCCAGACTTCGTGCTTTCGCGTTCCGTATCTGTACCGATCCCTCTCTTGCCGAAGAATGCGAAAATGATACTTATCTGGAAGCATGGAACGCCATCCCGCCCCACGAACCGCGCTCCTATCTCTTTTCCTTTCTGGCAAAAATCACCCGCTGCATTACCCTCAATGCTGTTCAAAAACGCTCTGCCCAAAAACGCTGCGCTACTATGGTCGAATGGACACAGGAAATCGAGGAGTGCATCGCTGCCCCCGATGACGTAGAATCAGCAATGGATGCCCAGACACTCAGCAAAATCGTCAGCGACTTCCTTCGTACACAAAGTAACGAAAAAGCAAATCTTTTTCTGCGCCGTTATTGGTTTCTGGATTCTGTCAGCGA
This sequence comes from Oscillospiraceae bacterium, assembly GCA_045642925.1. GTDB lineage: Bacteria > Bacillota > Clostridia > Oscillospirales > Ruminococcaceae > Firm-04. The sequence continues at coordinate 14,008 of JAZUJW010000021.1, read as the reverse complement.
AATTGCCAAACGCTACGGCATTTCTGAATCAAAAGTCAAAACAACCTTGTTCCGCACGCGCAAAGCACTGCGCGATTATCTCGACAAAGAGGGGTATACATTATGAAAGGAATGGAATTTATGAAAAAAATGAATGATATCGACAACGATTTGCTCGAACAGGCAGAACAAACGCCTGCCAAAAAATCTTCTTCGGCTCGGCACATCGTGCTGACACTCGGAAGTCTTGCCGCCTGTCTTGCGCTGACCATCGGCGTTCTGAGTCATCTTTCTTCATCGCCCGTCGGTGAAACACCCAATACGCTCAAACCTTCGTCGCAGTCTGTCAAAGCAGGCGATCTGAGCGCCAATGTGCAGCCACAGTCCGTAACGGGCAAAGACGCTGACGATACGTTCTGCAAGGCACAGACCGCTTTTTCCCTTGACCTTCTGCAAAAGACCGTTTCCGCTTCGGGCAGCAAAAATATGCTGATTTCTCCGTATTCCGTTATGCAGGCACTCGCCATGACCGCCAACGGCGCAGACGGCAATACCCGTACTCAAATGGAAACTGCTTTGGGCGGCATTGCACTGGAAGACCTCAATCCCTATCTGTATACCTTCCGCACACAGCAGCCCAATGACGAATTCTGCAAATTGACTACCGCAAATTCCATCTGGATTCGGGATGATGCAGACCGCATTTCGGTGTTCCCTGAATTCCTGCAAACCGATGCCGACTACTATCATGCAAATGCTTATCTTGTGCCGTTTGATGACAGCACGTTAGAGCAAATCAACAACTGGTGCAATGTCAGCACGGACTACATGATTCCCAAGGTGCTGGATACGATTTTCCCTGATGAGGTCATGTGCCTTGTCAATGCGGTGGTGTTTGATGCAAAATGGCAGAGCCCGTTTGAGGACGAACCCAGACCGCGTGACTTCACACAGGCTGATGGCAGCGTGAAGCAGGCGCAGATGATGTACAGTGAAGAATCTGCCTATCTGGAAGCGGAAAATGCAACAGGCTTCCTGAAATATTATTCTGGTGGCCGCTATGCTTTTGCTGCACTGCTGCCGGAGGAAGGGCTTTCTGCGGAGGAGTATGTCGCGGGACTGACTGCCGATACGCTTCGTGATACGCTGACAAATGTTGACACCCAGTACACCGTGAATATCGGTCTGCCGAAATTCAGCTATGATTTCGACACGGAACTTTCTCCGACACTGCAAGAAATGGGCATGACAGATGCATTTACGTTTGCTGCCAACTTCAGCCGTATCGCCGCTACGCCGCTTGCCATCAGCCGCGTCATTCACAAAACGCATATTGATGTGGATACGGAAGGTACGAAAGCCGCCGCTGTGACCGCAGTCATGATGAAGGACGAGTGTGCGCCTGTAATAAGTGAAACGAAAACTGTCATTCTTGACCGTCCGTTTGTGTATATGATTCTCGACACCGAAACCGATGTGCCTGTGTTTATGGGCATTCTGGAGGAAGTGACGGAGTAAGCACTCAGGATACTATTGATATATCAGAAACAGCAGTTTCCTCTTGCAAAATGCAGCAGAGGGGACTGCTGCTTTTTCTGTGCTCTAAAATATACGAACAGTATTATATTGCGACAATTTAACAAAATGTATTAACACATAGACTGCCAAAACGCATTCACCGATTATCTGAATAATTTGATGAATGAAGATTCTATTTGTGTATTGTGCTGTGATTATGTGGAACGTATTGGGCATATTAACAAAATGTCTGATACTACTTGACGGATGCTGTATAAGATGATATAATATATTACGTAGAAATGAATATTATATTTATAACGTTCTGTAAAATGTAAAAAATACGAATCTTTTGATGATCCTTTCACAAGGAGGCTAAAAATGAAACAACAACATTGCAGCATCAAGACATTGAAAAGAATTGCAGCACTTTTTGCAGCTTGTTGTGTATGCACCGAAACCCTTAGCGGTGTATCGGATTGCAAGCCAGCAGGCGTCAATGCTGGAAACGACAAAGCACTGATGATTGACCAGACGCGTACACTGTCCTATGCGGGTGACCGTTCCTACACAATGACGCTGGATGCATCAGCATATCTCTCGAAGGAATTCTACCCGGAGAATATGCGCTATTCGGCAGACGGTTACTTTGAAGCACCGTATGACGGAAAATATCTGGTGCAGCTCTGGGGCGGCGACGGCGGTGACGGCGCTTCAGCCGGCTTTACCACTGAATTGGAGCAGCAAACGTCTTTTCCGTATTTGTGGTATCCGGTTTATTCTCCGATTCCGGGAGGAACAGGCGGAAAGGGCGGCTATGTCTGGAGCATTATGACACTGGAAGCGGGCGATGTCCTGCTGTATAATATCGGTACAAAAGGTTCTTCGACCGTCCGTACAGATGCGGGCGGCGGAATCAACGGCGACGGCGGTGCGCATGGCGAAGATGGTCAGTGTACGGTCGGCGGCGGCGGCGGCTATTCCGCAGTATACTATTATAAACAAGGCGAGTATAACGGCGAACTGCGTCCGAGTGAAGCCGACAGAACAAGCAAATTCGTGATGATTGCCGGCGGCGGCGGCGGCGGCGGTGCTTCGCAGGCACTTGGCGTTGACATGGTCGGAAACCCGAACGGCGGCGATGCGGGCAGCATGGATTCGTTGTCGGGTTCTGTGGACGGCGGTATTTATTATGCCGGAAAAGACGGAACGTCCAGTGGTTATAATACAGACTATATCGGAAAGGGCGGCACCTATAAGCCCGGTACGGCAGTTATGCCGAATGGTGTGATTGACGCTGCATCGAGTGAAGGCGGTAATGACTGGTATTGCATTACAAACGCAGATACTGAGGGCGGTCATGGCGGCGCAGGCTACTGCGGCGGTTCGGGCGGCGCAATGCAAGGCCCTGTATTGGACTATGATATCGGCGGCGGCGGCGGCGGTTCGTCTTTTATCCGTGTTGCTGACTATATGACGAATGACGAAAATACTCTGAGCGCCGATGAAAAAATCGTTCTGGGCAAAAGTAAAGAAACCAATAAGAATGTTGAAAAAGGCGGCTATTGCAACATTGCATATTTAAGTACCACGCAGACGGATTATTCACCATATGAAAGTGTCAACATCACGATTCCTGTTTCTAAGTATTTTACGGCAAGTGCTGAGAATGGTACGTGGGATGATAGCTCCAATACACTGACATTTTCCGGACTGAACATTGCACCGGATGATTTGGGCAAGAAAAAGAATACCGCAACTGTGACCGTGACATTTACGGCGAAGGAGGACTTTGCAGGCGGCAACCATGTTCCCTTGCTGAGTGGTGCGATTTCGATGTCGCCTGAAAACTTGCAGCTTCCTTCATATGAACCAAAAGAAGAACTGGATTATGTCAATGTCCCGCTTGCGTATTCGCTGACGACAAAATCGTTCTGGCACGATGCGTTCACAGAAGCAGATGCACCGATTACGGATGGAGAACTCTACGAAACAAATATTTCCGATTTGACGAATATAGATTATATAGATGAGGTTTCTGCTGTGACGGTGACACCTGATAACCGTAAGCCGACAGAAACGCAGTCGTATGATGTCCAGTATATCGTTGTGCCGAAGACGGACAGTTTTGCTTCTATCGGACCAAAACAGGAGCAAACGACCTATTCAGGTGTTGCGGTTGTAAATATCAAGGAAGCGGGCGTGGTTTATGTACCGGATGAAGACCATATCGGGACAAACCCACAAGAACTGAATCAAGATGGTTCTGATGTGGTACTCAAAACCGTGCGCACGTTGGAATATGATGGTGCAAATTATGTAACAAACATCACAATCAATGCCACAACGAAAAAAATGGATTCCTATGGAACAGATGTTCAAAATCATTCTGCTTTGGCAAATGGCAATGGCGTATACACGTCACAGAGTGGTACTTATACAGTGCAGAATACAGGCTGGTATTTACTGGAAGCCAGAGGCGGCAACGGCGGAGCTGGTGGAGCAGCCAAAAGAGGACTTGTATCCATGGATGGTGGAACAGGCGGAACAGGCGGCTATGTAAGCGGTTATGTATATCTGGAACAAGATACTGTCTTGAAGTTCAGCACAGGCAATACAGGAGCATCTGGTGCAGATAATTCTATCGGTGCTTTTAATGCGGGTGCTGGCGAAAGCGGCAAAGGAGGAATTGCGGCTTCGATATCTATAGAATCAGGTGCTGATTTGATAATCGCTGGCGGCGGCGGTGGTGGCTGCGGCGGCTATATGAGTGGAGGGGCAATAAACGATGAGCAAGGAAACGATGGCAAAAGTGTTTCCGACACTGAAAAGAACGGAGCACCAACAAAAACAAATCATGGTTCTGAAGGCGGAACGGGTAATAAAAATGGCGGTACAGCCGGTGCGGCTGGTGTCAATTTCATCAATAACGAAAAGGTGAAAGATGCAGTAACCGACACAACAGGATACACGGTTGTTGCGCCTGCAAATGATTTATCAGCGGGCAGTGTTCGCATTACGCGGCTTGCGTTTGCAGATACTGCTGCGAAAAAGGATGAACTGATACAACCAATACTTGGTTCTTTGTCTTTCAATCTGAGTGGTGCATTATCTGAATATTTTGATGAATCCAGTAATGGCGGCAAGGATGTTTCCAAGTCTAATCTGTCCTTAACGGCGACACCTTCCGTGCAAATGGATGCAGATGGTCATTCGTGGACGGCAGTTTCCTCACTGGAACTCCAAGTGAAGGCGAAACCAATCGAAGGCTTCCTTGGCGGCAATGATGTCCCGTTGTTCAATAAGGATTTGATGGAAGCAGGCGGCTTGACGCTGACCTATCAATATAGTGATAGAGATGAGGTAAACATTCCGCTGGTAAATGACGACACGAAGGTGCCATTGACTTACGTCAATGTCGCCATTCCGACACCCGAATTCTTAGCGCAGGATATCGAGAAAGTCTATGGAACTGAGACCGATTTGCCGTCAGAGATTATCGGTGTTCCGTATTCGTTTACGTCAGGTACTGACCAATCAGCGTTTGTGACGTTCACAGCGCCAAGTGTTGGCGAAGACGACCCGAATACGCCGAAAGCGACAATCACAAAGATTTATGACCTGACAGCGATTCTTGCACCGACAACAGCAGCGGAAAAAGCAACTGTCATTCCACCTGTTTCTGCGAAGGAATATGCACAGCAAGCAACGATGACCGTGGTTTATGGACTGACCACAGATTTCACGGATATTTCCTGCGATGCGCCTGAGACCTTCCCGATGGGCGAAGACTTCAGCACCGTGCTGGTACCGACATTGGGCTATGAACTGCCTTCTTCGATTACCGTACAGTGCGGCAATGCGACACTTTCTTCCCTCACAGGCTATCGCTATAATCATGAAACAGGCGAGGTGTTCGTTCCGAAGGAGAACATCAACGGCAATCTGACCATTACGGCAGCGGCGGTTGTTCCGACGTATGACCTTGTGTTCCGCTATGCGACGAACGCAGGAAATACCCAATTGGTAACGAAAAAATTCTCTTATCCCGCAGGAACAACATTTGACGAGAACAGTTCGTGGCGTACAGATTTCTATGACAACTTCGAACCCATGAAGATTCCCGGTATGTCATTCAAATGGAACTGGGGCGACAGCGGCGAAACACCCCTTGAGGAAATGCCTTCGATGAACTGGACTGTAAACGGCGTCTATTCGCTCAAATCGCATACATTGACTGTGCATTATGTCGATTCAACGGATGAAACAAAGAACGTGAGTGAAGATTACCAACAGGTATTCTTCTATGGCGAAAAATATAGCGTGACTTCTCCTGCGGTGCAGTATTATATGCCTGAAACGGAAAAGGCAGTCGTCAGCGGCACTATGGGTGACGAAGATATTGAGGTCTATGTCAAATATGAGCAGATCAAGGGCAAGCTGGTCATTGTCTATGTGGACGAGGACGGCAACATTGTTGCTGACAAGAAAGAAGAAACGCTTGGCGCTGGCACTAACTTCAATATCGCTTCGCCTGCTGTCACAGGCTATACCGCTGACATGACAAGTGTTTCCGGCACGATGCCCGAAAACGAAGGCGTGTATAAGATTGTTACCTATCATCCGAATGCATATTCTTTGACGCTGGATGCAAACGGCGGCAGAGTGCCGGAAGTCGGCACACGCACGGCTTACTATGGAAAAGCATTCGGCTACTGCGGCATTGGTGATGATGGCAAGTACATCTTTAAGGCATTGCCGACGCCTGTCAAGGAAGGCAGTACCTTCAAAGGCTGGCAGACCATCATGGGCGGCGAACAGGTCATGGTTTCGAGCGATACCATCTGCAAGCTGACTGCCGATGCTATATTGACCGCAATCTGGGATGCGGACAAAGTCACACTGAAAATTTCCTATTTGTTTGAAAATGGTGATGAAGCGGCAGAGGTGGATCTGTATACCGAAACGCCTGAAGACTGGAATGCGAAGTATGCTGCTGGTTTCCCGCTGAAAGATACTGCGGAGACCGTGCGTACAACGGAAGTCGTAAACGGTGTACACTATCACACAGAATGCGATGAAACCGTGACGATGGGCTTTCTTGACAAAGCTGTGACGGTCAAATTCATTGGCAACCAGTACACACTGACAGTAAAGTATAAAGACGTAGACGGAAATGAAATCGCAGCCGCGATGGAAACCCATCAAGTCAAGTACGGCACAGATTACTCTTTTGCTGCAAAGAAGCCTGAAGACGTAGATGAATCGTACACAAATCAGTATGCCGCACCGGAAACTGTGGAAGGCACGATGTCGGGCGATACGGAAGTATGGGTGCAGTTTGTGAAAAACGACACAGTCATTTCCGTGACGGTGGAATGGTCTTCGCTGGTGTTTGATGCGCAGAATGCGATCTGGGATCCTGATCGGCACATCTACTATGCAGATGCCTTTAAGAATCAGGAATCTGATGAAGCATACGGCACTATCACCATCACCAACAACTCTGATGATAATACACCGATTCGTGCGGAGCTTTCTTATGATGCGCGGTTTGGCTATGATGACATCAACGCGGGGTATTCCGTTGAAAGTGACGCCGTGAACAGCGTTGTGGTTGAATCCCAAGAGGGTAAAAACACGAAGGAGATTCATGTGACACCGCAAGGCGAACTGGTGTTTACCGAAGCCGGCGTGTATGATGTCGGTACCTGCAAAGTACAGCTCTCTGTGGGCAGTTAAATACAAATAGAGATAATATCAGTAATTTATCCTATCTGTATATTTAACAAGCAACAAACTGTACAATTTCACAAATATTTGTTGGAAAATTGATACAAAATGCATATTGCAAAATACAGAGAGTTGTGCTATAATAAAAGCGTGATAAGAAATAAAGCAAACAAAAGTGTGGTAATTATGGATAATAAACAATTTCAATTTGTTTTTAAAAACGACTATGATGAAAAACAAAAAATAGATGGTCAAGAGTTTTTCTCATACTCCACGAACAAATTCAACAAATTGTATAAGTCAAAAGACGAGTACGAATTGGTTGGCGCAACAATCAAAAATGGCAAGAATGCAGTCGGAAAGCTGATTCTGGAAGAGAAAAAAAGCTTGAAGGTTTTTGCATTGAACGACATCAGCACGACGCTTTACCGCAAAGTCGGATATGTTGCAGTCGGTGAAGACCAGTATGTTGTCGTTTTCAAGAGCCGCATCCCATTTTTCCTTCTGTTCCTTCTGCTGATATGCGCGGTGATTCTCGCTGGCGTGGGAATTGGCCACATCATCCACAACGCGAACAATCCGGATAGTTCAGATTCCCAGATTGTCCCCATCACTCCGGAATTTCCACTTCCGGAAGATGATCCCAATTTAGAGGAGGTATCGTCCGATGTAGATTCCAAAGATTCCAAAGGCTCAAAAGATTCCAAAGGCTCAAAAGACAAATCGGAATCGAGCAAAGACGCAAAAGGCGGTTCTGCTACGATGACGTACAAGCTGTCAGCTGATGTCACACTCTCTACCAACAGCGCTGCGGTTTTCTTTGAAAACCCTAAGACATCCGACCAGGCTTGTACCATTGAACTGTTCGTTCTTTCAAACGGCAATGAGTACAGCATCGCCAAATCCGGTCTGATTCCTGCGGGCAACAGACTTCAGACACTGAACCTTGACCTTGCAAAAGTTTCATTATCCGAAGGAATTTACACAGGACTTTATCGTGTCAGTTATTATAATACGACATCTGGGGAAAAAGCCATTGTGGAATCCGAATTAACCGATGTGAAAATCACTGTTCGAAACTAAGTCAAAAATCTTTCGAAATGAAGGATGATATTTAACATGAAAGGAAGTATTACTATGAAGAAAACAACATTTACGAAGAGCGCTATCGCAGTTCTGTCCGCAGCCGTTATGACGGCACTTTCCGCTACGCCTGCATTTGCACAGGATTTTGATACGGATGCTTTCCTGAAGACTGAAGGTGGTGTAACAACTGTTAAGGATCCATCGCCGACTTCTACAGGCGAAGTTAAGATTAAGACAACAGGTAATAAAGTTCCTGATGACCCTACTGATGCAGTATATTTGGTGGAAGTAACATGGAAGGAACTGAATTTTACTTATACTCGTGGTACATGGGATACTGAGAATCGTCAATATGCAGATAGTGGATGGGATCAGGCTACAATTTCGGAAGCGATTACTGTAGAGAATAGTTCCAACTGGGGCGTAACACTCACTGCAAAATTTACGAATGGAAGCACCACATCGGCAGTGCATGATGGTGTTACAGCAACAGTAGGATTGGCAAACGGTAGTAACGCAAGTCTCGCTGCTTGTCCGAATAATGCATCAGCAGCTGAGATTCCAACAGCAAAATACGATGTTGGTGTAGAGGGCGACCCGAATTCGGATTACGCTAACTTCACTGCAATTGATACTATCACAGTGACAATTACCCCGACTGCTGCTGCTTCTTGACCCTGATTCCGCAAAATAACCAACCCAAGAAATCCTGAATAACAATTACGACACGGCGGTGGCTGATTTGACACCGCCGTGTACGGTTTTTCCTTTTATTTTTACTGCATCGGAGAAAAACAATGAGCAAACGTGAAAAAAAAATCCTCGCTGTCACGGCGGCGGTGCTGTGTGTACTGCTTGTCGTGCTTGGCATCCTTGCTGTGGTTTACCGCAGCAAAAAGCCCGCAGAAACCCCTGTCATCATTGCACCTTTTTCTGCCCCCGCATTTGATGCGAATGCACAAAGCGGCGAACCCGAAAATGTGGACGAACCTTCTTACCAAGCCCTGCAAATGGCGGATTTTACGTTCAAAATCTGCGGCGAACCAACCGCAGAAGGTTCGAGTGCCGTTCTCTGGCTCACCAACCTGCCTGATAACTCCGCATGGATGCGCGCAGAACTCTATGACGAAAGCGGCAATGTGCTCGGTTCCAGCGGCATTGTCAAAATCGGTGAGTATGTGCGCAGTATCGCAACAAATGCACCACTTTCCGCAGGACAGAAAGTCGCGGTCAAGGTCTATTGCTATGAACCCGAAACCTATTACAGCATGGGTACATTCACGCTTCAGCTTGTTTGCAAATAATGCCTGTGCAGATATTTTTCGCCCGCAGTCAGTTACGGCTGCGGGCGCTTTGCGTCTGCCTGAAAAATTCGCACCATATGACTTGAAATCTATTCGCATTCTATGGTATAATAAGGGCAGAAATTATTGAGAGGAGTGTTTTTTATGCATCCCATTCAGCATTTTAAAACCATCACCAAGCACCGCCATACGGTCATGCGCCACTGCATCAAGGCGGGTATTCCGTTACAGGGCTTCCTGCATGACCTTTCCAAGTATACCCCGACAGAATTTATCCCCGGAATGATGTTCTATCAGGGTACACGCAGTCCGAACGAGGAGGAGCGTGAACGCAAGGGCTATTCCGAAGCATGGATGCACCACAAGGGCAGAAACCGCCACCACTTCGAATATTGGACAGACTATAATCATAAAACCAAACTCATGGAACCAATGCCCATGCCGACACGTTACCTCATCGAAATGTTCTGTGACCGTGTCGCCGCAAGTAAGGTTTACCGCGGTGCGGAATATCAGGACAGCGACCCATTGGCTTACTACAACAAAGGTACCTACACCCGCCGCATTCATCCCAAAACCGCAAGACAGCTCAGCTTCCTGCTGACGATGCTTGCGGAAAAGGGCGAGGAGAAAACCTTTGCGTACATCCGAAAATTGAAAAAATGATAAGGATCTTGTGAGAATGCACACGTTTACCATTGGCGCAAATGATGCGGGACAGCGGGCAGACAAATTCCTCCGAAAAGCCTGCCCGAAGCTGCCCCCTTCTTTGCTTTATAAAACCTTCCGCAAAAAGGATGTCAAGTGTGACGGCAAACGCATCCCGCCCGAAACGCTCTTGCAGGAGGGCAATGTTTTGCAGGTGTATCTCCCCGAAGACTGCTTTGCGGGCAAGCCGATGCCTGCCGCCGCCGTGCCGTCTGCACAGAACCTCCCTGACCCGTGCATCGTTTACGAGGACAGCCGCATTGCGATTCTGCGCAAGCCGACAGGTCTGCCCGTTCATGCCGATGACCACGGCACACAGGATACGCTCATTGCGCGTTTCCTGCAATATCTGATGCGGCAGGGGACATATGACCCGAAGCGTGAACAAAGCTTTTCGCCTGCACTCTGCAATCGCCTTGACCGCAATACGGAAGGCTTTGTGCTTGCGGCAAAAACTGCCGAAGCACTGCGCTGTCTGAATGAAAAAATCCGCAATGGGGAAGTGCAGAAGCAGTATCTCTGCGTGGTCATTGGAAAACCACCGAAAACTGCCGATATCGTCACCGCCTACCACAAGAAAATCTCGGATAATCAGGTGGTGCTTTCTGAGATACCCAAAGCAGGGTTCCGCGAAATTCGCACAGGCTACGAATGTCTTGGCACAAAAAACGGGCTTTCGCTTCTGCGCGTGACGCTTTTCACCGGCAGAACCCATCAGATTCGCGTACAGATGGCGGCACTCGGATGCCCGATTCTTGGCGACCCGCGCTATGGGAATGCCGCAGAAAATGCAGCACGCAAGCAAAATCATCAGCTTCTTTGCGCGTGCAGACTGCATTTCGCATTTTCGGAGGCAGAATGCTGTCTTTCCGATTTGCGTGACTGTACATGGGAATTTCTGCCCGCTTTTGCAAAGCCGTTTCTGGAATCTTAAAACATACGGAGGAGCGTGAAATATATGGGAGATTCGATTCATGCGGGACATCGCAAACGAATGCGCGAACGTTTCCTGAAAACAGGTCTGCAAGGCTTTCAGGAGCATGAAGTGCTGGAATTTCTCTTGTTTTATGCGATTCCGCGTGTGGACACCAATCCATTGGCACATCGGCTGATGGAACGCTTTGGCAGTCTGAATGCCGTTCTGAGTGCAAGTGTTCCTGTCCTGCGAAGCGTAGCGGGCATGACCGAAAATGCGGCAGTCTATCTGCGGTTGATCGCGTCTGTGTATGCGCTGACACCGCTTTGTGCAGAACCGTCCGTGCCGCTGCGTACCCGAAATGAGATCAACACCTATTTTCAGCGCATTTACGCATTTGAGAATCAGGAGATTCTGCGGCTGGTCTGTCTGGACGCACGGGGCTGTCTGCTGCGCTGTCACAATCTGGAAGTGGGAACGGGCAGCAGCGTTATGAGTTCCATGCGTAAAATCGTGGATTGGGTGATGCAGGACAACAGCACGCAGGTTTTGCTGGCGCATAATCATCCGAATGGTCGTGCAGAGGTTTCAGCAGAAGATGCGTCCTCTACACGGCATCTTGTCAATTTTTTGCGGGAAATCTCCGTGACGCTTTGCGACCATGTGATTGTCGGGATAGACGGCGTGGTGTCGATGCGTGAACTGGGGTATTTCTAATGAATGAGGAGAAACAAAAGAATGCAGGAGCGTGCATTTCAGCTTCATGCACCGTTTCCGCCCGCCGGCGACCAGCCAAAAGCCATTGCGGAACTGGTGCAGGGATTTGAACAGGGCAAAAAAGAACAGATCTTGCTGGGCGTAACGGGTTCGGGCAAGACGTATACGATGGCGAATGTCATTGCCGCACGGAATAAGCCGACCTTGATTCTGGCACACAACAAGATTCTGGCAGCGCAGCTTTGTGCGGAGTTCAAGGAATTCTTTCCTGAAAATGCGGTGGAGTATTTTGTATCGTATTATGACTATTATCAACCGGAAGCATATATTCCAAGTACCGATAGTTATATTGAAAAAGATTCATCCATTAACAATGACATTGACCGTCTGCGTCATTCTGCAACGATGGCATTGGCAGAGCGCAAAGATGTCATTATTGTATCATCGGTTTCCTGCATTTACTCGCTGGGTGCGCCTGAAGAATACCGCAGAATGACAGTATCTTTGCGTCCGAATATGGAAATTTCGCGGGAAGCGCTGGCGCAGCAGCTTGTGGCGATTCAATATCAGCGCAATGACATTGCACTGGAACGCGGCACATTCCGTGTACATGGTGATGTTGTGGATATCTGCCCTGTCAACACGAACGAAAATGCGATTCGTGTCGAATTTTTCGGGGATGAGATCGACCGCATCACAGAAATTGAAATCGTGTCGGGCGAAATCAAGGCGACCTTGCAGCACGCGATGATTTTCCCTGCAAGCCATTATGTCGTATCAGGTGACAAGCTGGAAGATGCCATTGCGGAATTGCAGGAGGAGCTGACAGAACGTGTTGCGTTCTTTGAGGGAAACAATCAGTTCATTGAGGCACAGCGCATTGCACAGCGCACGAATTACGACATTGAGATGCTGCGGGAAATCGGAATGTGCAGCGGCATCGAAAACTATTCGCGGGTGCTGGCAAGACGCGCACCGGGTTCTCGTCCGTACACGCTGCTTGACCATTTTCCGGAAGACTTTCTGTTGATTGTGGACGAATCGCACGTTACGATGCCACAGGTCGGCGCGATGTATGCGGGCGACCATGCGCGTAAGCAGACGCTTGTGGATTATGGATTCCGACTGCCGAGCGCATTCGACAACCGACCACTGAATTTCGATGAGTTTACAGGGAAAATCCATGAGGTGATGTATGTCAGTGCCACGCCCGGAAAAATCGAGGGAGAGCGTGCGGAACAGACGGTGGAACAGGTCATTCGTCCGACGGGGCTGGTTGATCCGGAAATCATCGTAAAGCCTGTTGAGGGGCAAATTGAGGATTTGCTGTATGAGATTCGCAAGCGTGCTGAAAAGGACGAGCGTGTTCTCATCACAACACTGACGAAGCGCATGGCAGAAGATTTGACCTCGTATTTACGGAATATGGATGTGCGTGTAAGGTATTTGCATCATGACATTGACACGATAGAGCGCATGGAGATCATTCGTGACCTGCGTCTTGGTGAATTTGACGTACTGGTTGGCATCAATCTTTTGCGAGAGGGACTGGATTTACCTGAAGTTTCGCTGGTGGCGATACTGGACGCAGACAAGGAAGGTTTTTTGCGTTCGGAAACGTCGCTGATACAGACGATTGGACGAGCCGCGAGAAATTCGGAAGGTATGGTTATCATGTATGCGGACAGTGTGACGGGGAGTATGGAGCGAGCGATTCGGGAAACGGAGCGTCGCAGGGCGTTGCAGCTAGCGTACAATGCGGAGCATGGGATTGTGCCGAAGACGATTGTGAAGGAAGTGCGGGCGGTACTGGAAATTGCGAGCCGTGACACGACAGACAAGGCGACGGCGAAGAAGCTGACGAAGGCGGAGCGTGAAGCGATGATACGGGATTTGACGGCACAGATGAAGGAGGCGGCGAAGCTGTTAGAATTCGAACACGCCGCATATCTGCGTGATAAAATCAAGGAATTGCGTAGTAAATAACAATACACTATTTCATGAGGATTCCAAAGGGAATCATTCCCTTTGGCAGAGTCCAGAGGCA
>JAZUJW010000020.1:0-40534 GCA_045642925.1 Oscillospiraceae bacterium | reverse complement strand
GCAGTCAGATTTTTCGTCAGATTGTACAGAAATGATGCCGCTGGGCTGACGCCCAGCAAAGAATTTCTGTGCAAGATGGCGGAAAATCTGCAAGTAGATGTGCCGCCAAGCCGTAAGGCGTGCTTTGTGCGGTGTTGCCTTAGTGCGGGATACCTGTTGCAATGACTGTAGGAGAGCCATACGGGACACATTCCCAAAGTCTGCCATCCGGTGCGCCCAGATATGCATTGATCGGGTGTCCGGCAGTATTGTGCAGCGTCAAATCAATGTCTTTATTAAGATAACATTATCGACACTGCTGAACATCAGAACAGCCGAAAGACAAAAAATAGTCGAGAATAGTAACATCGAGTGAGATAATATATGCAAGTAAATCAAAATATATATTGACACTGTATACTGTCAATGGTATAATAACTGTATTGCATTTCAGATATATTAGAATAATGTCTGAGGTGGAGTATTTTTACTATATTCTAAAATTTGAAAGGAAAATGTGATTGTATCAATTTTTATACGAGATATAATTACCAGTAAATCGATTATGTATATACCAAATGTACCAAATAATAGTTTGACAAAAGAAATTAATGAAATTGTTCAACTTACAAAACAACTTCAGGAAACAAGAAAATTTGTTTTTAATGAACCTTGCTCGGATGAAGAAATTTCTGATTGGGAAAAAAAGCATAACATTAAGATTCCAAATACATTTGCAGACTGGCTTAGATTTTCTAATGGATCGACTTTAAGAGGAAATGTAGCTGAATTATACGGTTTAAATGGAATAGAATTTAATGTAAGTGGTTTTGATCAGGATTGCGTAATTATTGGTAGTTTGATTGGCGACGGCGTTGTGATTTGTTTTTCTAAGCGTAACGGAAAAATATTCACAGACGATCATGGGGATATAACAGAGTACGATAGTTTGAATGAAATATTAGAAGAAGTTATTTACGAAATAAATGCAATGTGGTAGGTTACTTTCGACAATTTTATCTTTATTGAAATGGGGATTTTCATTATTTGAAGTCCCCATTTTTTATAATATTTTATGTCGTACTAATGCAATTAAAACATTATTCTATTAAGTGAAGAAAAGTGAAATATTGTTCTAATTACAGCAATATTGTTTCAGTCAAATGAAATGCAGAAAGTTTCCGCTAGCGTGGAAGCAGAAAACGGAACATAATATAATCTACATACATTTTATATCATCCAAGCCAAGAAAAAAGTCATAATTTCATCACAATTTCAAGCAGCTTTCTTTCCAAGAAATATCATCAGTTTGATAAACCGTACAAATTTCAAAATCGCCCTTGCATTTCTATGCGGAGTGTGTTATAATATTTTGTAAGAGCGTCGAAGCACTCGTTCTGTGCGCTTCCGCCTTGAATTCATGTAGAGGACTGGTGTTACTTATGGCAAAAATGACAGTCATTTTTGACCGCTGCAAGGGCTGCGAGCTTTGCACAACAGCCTGCCCGAAGCAAATCGTTGCTTTGCAGCACGAAAAGCGCAATAAGGAAGGCGTTTTCACCGCTTATTGCACCGACGAGAGCGCCTGCATCGGCTGCGCAATGTGCGCGATGATGTGCCCCGACTGCGCTATCGTTATTGAAAAATAAACGGAAAGGAAGATTTCATTGGAAAAAGTTTTGATGAAAGGCAATGAAGCCCTCGCCGAAGCTGCCATCCGTGCAGGCTGCAAGTGCTTCTTTGGCTACCCTATTACCCCGCAGACCGAGCTTTCCGAGTATCTCTCCAAGCAGATGCCCAAGCGCGGCGGTGTTTTCCTTCAGGCTGAATCTGAAGTCGCTGCTATTAATATGGTTCTTGGCGGTGCCGCTACCGGTACCCGTGTCATGACCTCCTCCTCCTCGCCCGGAATTTCCCTGAAGTCTGAGGGCATCTCCTACATCGCAGGTTCCGATGTCCCCTGTCTTATCGTCAACGTTGAGCGCGGCGGCCCCGGTCTGGGTTCCATTCAGCCCTCTCAGCAGGACTACTGGCAG
The DNA here is from genome assembly GCA_045642925.1 of Oscillospiraceae bacterium. Taxonomy (GTDB): domain Bacteria; phylum Bacillota; class Clostridia; order Oscillospirales; family Ruminococcaceae; genus Firm-04. Next base: position 38,519 of record JAZUJW010000020.1, on the reverse strand, counting down.
GCTACCAAGGGCTTGGGTCACGGCGATTTCCGCCTGATCATCCTCGCTCCGAACTCCGTGCAGGAAGTCGTCAACCTCGTTGTCCGCGCATTTGACCTCGGCGAAAAGTACCGTATGCCTGTCATGCTGCTTTCCGATGGTCTGCTTGGTCAGATGATGGAGCCTGTCGAATTCCCTGAAATTTCCGACCAGCAGGCTGATAAGTCCGCATGGGCTGCCGACGGCACCAAAATGGCGCGTGAACACCATATCATCAACTCCCTGTACATCGAGGCAAATGACCTCGAAGAACAGGTCGTCAAGCGTTACGCAAAGTACGCTGAAATTGAAAAGACCGAGTCTGATGCAGAGCTTTACCTCTGCGATGATGCGGAAATCGTCATTACCGCATTCGGCGCTACTTCCCGTATCGTCAAGTCTGCTGTCAACAAGGCAAGAGCTGAGGGCATCAAAGTCGGTATGTTCCGTCCGATCACCCTCTGGCCGTTCCCGAAGGCACAGCTTCTCGATGCCTGCAAGAACGCAAAGAATGTCCTCTCCGTCGAAATGAACATGGGACAGATGGTCGATGATGTCAAGCTGGCACTCGACTGCAAGATCCCTGTTTCCTTCTACGGCAGAACGGGCGGTGTCATCCCCACCCCGAATGAGGTTCTGGCTGAAATCAAGAAATTAAACGGAGGTGCGCAGTAATGGCAGTTGTATTTGAAAGACCGCATTCGCTGTGCGATGTCCGTCTGCACTACTGCGCAGGCTGTACTCACGGTATTATTCACCGTCTTGTCGCAGAAGTCATTGACGAGATGGGCATTGAGGGCACAACCGTTGGCGTATGCCCTGTTGGTTGTTCCGTATTTGCATATAATTACTTCAACTGCGACATGGTTGAAGCACCGCACGGCAGAGCACCGGCTGTTGCAACCGGCGTAAAGCGTTCCAGACCTGACCTCAATGTTTTCACCTATCAGGGTGACGGCGACCTCGCTGCCATTGGTACGGCAGAAACCGTTCATGCTGCGACTCGTGGTGAGAACATCGCTGTTATTTTCGTCAACAACGGTACTTACGGCATGACAGGCGGTCAGATGGCTCCGACCACACTGCCCGGTCAGGTCACCACGACTTCTCCTTACGGCAGAAATCCGAAGACCGCAGGTTATCCTGTTCATGTCTGCGAAATGCTCTCCACACTGGACGGCACGGCACTCGCAGTCCGTACCGCAGTAGATACTGTTCCGCACATCCGCGAAACCAAGAAGATGATTCGCAAGGCATTCGAGAACCAGCGTGACGGCAAGGGCTTCTCTATCGTAGAGATCCTGTCCACCTGTCCGTCCAACTGGGGCTTGACACCGAAAGAATGCATCAAGCGTCTGCAAGAGGAATGTATGCCATACTATCCGCTGGGCGTTTACAAGGATGTTGACATTAACGTTGCAAATGCAAAACTTCTGGAGATGGGAGGCGCAGTGAAATGACCTATGAAATTCTGCTGGCAGGTTTTGGCGGACAAGGTGTTCTGTTTGCAGGCAAATTGCTCGCTTACTGCGCACTGTTTGAAAACAAAGAGATTTCGTGGCTTCCGAGCTACGGCCCTGAGATGCGCGGCGGCAAGTGCAATTGTTCCGTCTGCATTTCGGACGAGCCGATTGGTTCGCCGAAGGTCATGGAGCCGGATTTGCTGATTGCACTGAACGGCCCGTCTTTTGAGGCATTTGTTCCGACCGTGAAAAAGGGCGGCAAGGTATTTGCGGACAGTTCTCTGATTGATGCAGCGTGCGACCGTGATGATATTGATTATTTCATGGTACCTGCGACACAGCTTGCAGATGACAACAACCTGCTGAAGGGTTCGAACATCATTCTGCTGGGCAAGCTGCTGGGAGAAACCGGATTATTCTCGATGGAGACAGTACGCAAGGCGCTGGAGAAGAACACACCTGCAAAGCGTGCGCATACGATTGATAATAATATGCGTGCATTGGGCATTGGTGCAGAATATCAGTGCAAATAATGGAATCAGGAGTCCCCGATTGATATCGGGGACTTTTTGTGTCATACGGCTATGCACGCGAAGCGAAATGAAAGTTTTACTCGATTTTTTCAAAAGCCCCCGCAAAACTTTCATTTCGCTTCGCGGATGTAGCCATTTATATCTGAAAAAATTTTCTTTGGAATCCTCAATAAAATAGCCGTTTATATCTTCATAAGCTCAGCAGCAGGATAGTAATGCCGTAAAATTTCTTTATACGTACTTCCATTTTTTGCCATCTCATTCGCTCCAAACTGACTCATCCCAACATCATGCCCAAATCCCTTTACCGTAAATTCATACTCCCCCTTCTCATTCACACACACCTCAAAACACGCCGACCGTAACGCAAACATCTCCCGTACCTCCTGCCCGCTGAACCGCTTTTCCCCACACTGCACCGATACTACATTCCCTGCATCCGTCACTTCCGTTACCTTCAGCCATGCCGTGCTATCCTCCGGCAGCGTTTCCATCCGCGCCAGCAGCTTCTCCCGCACCTGTTCTTTCGAAAATACTGCCGTCGTTTTGTACTGCGGTGCAGCCGCATCATATGCAGAATCCACAGAACATAAATACGCAAGCGGTTCTCCCCAGACATTTTCTGCACTTTCAGTTTTTCCGGTGGATATCGCATGAAACGCCGCGATGATCGGCGCACCGTCATAACAAAGCATCTCATCCGCTACAGCATCCACAGCCGCCGCAACCTTTGCATAACACGCTTCATATGCATCGCCAAATAGTTCCCGCAGAACAGCTTCCGTATGATATCCCTGATAAAGTGCCGTATCATTGGAAAAATCTGCACCATGCAGCGCAGAATCAGGAAATTGTCTGCTGCGTTCTGCAATACGCTCCGCATAACTGTGAATGGCAACCGCCTGTGCTTTGAGCGCTTCCGTTTCATAGGAAGGCGGCATCTCTGCACAGACCGCCCCGATCAGATAATCACGCAGCGGTACGTCCAGCACTTCTCCCGTTGCAACATCCAGTACACGATAACCAGCAGAAACATTCTGCACAGCAGCAATCGGTTTTGTGGTGGTCATTTCGGTACTGACCGCAGCGGTTTCGGCAGATGATTCCGACAAAGTCGGCTTGTCCACCGGAATATTCGGCGGTGAAAGCAGCGAAAGGGCAGGAATGCCAAGCATCGCGGCAACAGTGAACAGATAAAAGGTCAGCTTGTCTTTCATAGTCAAATCTCCCATTCATTTTCTTGTCAGGAATGGTGCTGTTTATGTAAAACCGCCGTCCAATCCCTTGACAGGAACAAAAAAAAGCAGTATAATAATAATAATTGTACATTGACGGCAGGTGCCGCATTTTTTCACTGAAAGGACGTTACTTATGAACGTATCTGAATCCAATGCTCTGATTCAATCCTTATGCACAGGCTTGCGGGATTATTCCTCCATCGAGCCTGCGCTCTATGACAAATTTCATGTCAACCGCGGCTTGCGCCGTCAGGATGGCACGGGCGTTGTCGCAGGCATTACCAAGGTTTGCAATGTCCACGGCTATGTGCTGAATGAAGGGGAACTCGATCCCATCCCCGGCGAACTGATTTACAGAGGGTATCAGATCACAGACCTTGTGAAGGCAGTGGAGGCAGATAAGCGTTTCGGATATGAAGAAGTGGCGTACCTGCTTTTGTTTGGCAAGCTCCCGAATCAGACGGAGCTTACAGAATTCTGTCAGCTTCTCGCAGAGAGCCGTGAATTGCCGGATGGCTTTGTCATCGACATGATCGCCAAAGCACCTTCCAACAACATCATGAACAAATTGGCGCGTTCGGTGCTGGCTCTGTATTCCTACGACCCCGACTGTGAGGAGCGTTCTCTTGAAAATGAAGTACGTGTGGCAATTTCGATGATTGCGCGCCTTCCTGCGATCATGACTTCCGCATATCAGGTCAAGCGTCAGCATTTTGACGGCGAAAGCCTGATCATGCACCCGCTTCGTCCCGAAGAAACCAATGCGCAGACGATCTTGTCTTTGCTGCGCCTTGACCGTCAGTATACGCCGGAAGAAGCGCATTTGCTGGATATCTGCATGATGCTCCACGCAGAGCACGGCGGCGGAAACAACTCCGCATTCGCCTGCCGCGTCCTGACTTCTTCGGGTACAGACCCGTATGCGGCATATTCTGCCGCCATCGGTGCATTGAAGGGCTTCCGTCACGGCGGCGCAAACCTCAAGGTCATCGAACAACTCGAATATTTCAAGAAAAATCTGAAAAATACACAGGATATCGGCGAAATTGCAGACCTCATCCGCAAAGTCCTGCGCCGTGAGGCAAATGACGGTACAGGCTTGATTTACGGTATGGGTCATGCGGTCTACACGCTTTCCGACCCGCGTGCCGTTCTGCTGAAAGAAAAGGCATTCGAACTGGCAAAGGGCAAAGAAATCGAAGAAGATTTCCGTCTGCTGGAAACCATCGAGAACCTGACACCGCAGCTTCTCGCCGAAAAATCCCAGCGTGCGGCGGCAAAGAGCGTTTGCGCCAATGTGGATATGTATTCGGGATTGGTGTATCGGATGCTTGGCATTCCTGAAGAACTGTTCACGCCGATGTTTGCCGTTTCCCGTATTGCAGGCTGGGCTGCACACCGCATCGAAGAAGTGCTGACCGGCAATCGTATCATTCGTCCTGCATATAAATCCATTGCGAAGGCACACAGCTACATTCCGCTGGCAGAACGGAAATAATCGGTATGATGATGCGAAATGTCGTACTGCGGTGCAGCGTGCTGCTGGCAGCGCTTTCCATTGACCTTGGAAGCTGCAATCTGACTGCGGGTATTGATACACTGCTTTCTGCACCGCGCCTGACCGTTGAACAGGAACAGATCTATCAGGCATTGCTCGCCGCAACGAATTCCGGCATCAAACTGAAATATCCGAAATCGGGAGAATATCTTTCCGCATTCACAGTCTACGATTTCGATGATGACGGCGCGGATGAAGCCATTGTATTCTATGAGATCAGCAATGCCACAGCCGAAGAAAACCCGCTGCGCATTTGTCTGCTTGACCAGAAAAACGGCGAATGGCGGGCGGTCAATGACCACACCACGGCAGGTGCAGAAGTGGAATGGGTCATGATCTCCAAGCTTGGCGAAAATGAACGCACCAATCTGATCGTCGGTTACAGCATGGTAGACGGCGCAGAACATACCGCAGAGGTCATGCACTATGAGGATGGCACACTGGTCGCCTCCCTGACATCGGAATATTCATTTGTCGATATTCGTGACCTCGATTGCAGCGGCACAAATGAACTGGTGGTCATCAAGTCCACCACACTGACAACCGTTGCATCTGCGCGGGTCTATGAACTGGATGCAACAGGTACTTATGTTTCTTCCCCGCCGATTACGCTGCCCGAAACATTTGTGGAACTGAACCGCCCTGTCTACGGCACGATTCCCACAGAAGACCAGCGCATCGCAGGAACAGGTCTTGCCATGTATCTGGACGGTATGACGGGTGCAACAACAATGCAGACCGAAATTCTGAAGTTTTCGGACGGTCAGCTTCGATTGCAGTATTCGGATTCGCTGGTGAAAATGCAGTATCAGGATGGTTCGTTTACGAGTACGGTACGCCCTGTGGGTTATAAATGCATGGATATCGACAATGACGGCGAAATCGAAATCCCAATTCAAAGTGTATTTTATGGCTATGGCAGTGCAGAGAAAACCGAACAGCTTTTTATGACCTGCTGGTATGTGTACCGCGGCGGATTGCTGGTCAGGGAATCTGCATCCTATTATTCATTAAGCAACGGCTATATTTTCCTTCTGCCTGAAAAATGGGAGAAGAAAGTGACGGCGGCAGTGGAACAGGGCGAAACTGTATTTTATGAGTGGGATTCCACAACAGTTTCGGCGGACGGAAAACCCGTCCTGAAAAAGCCCCTGCTGCATCTTGCCGTGGCGGAAAATGCAGAGCAAAGTGCCCTGCTGCAAGCGGATGATTACTGTCTGCTGCGGCAGAACGGCGATAAGTTTTATCTGGCAAAGACGGAACATCCCGAGAGCAATCTCGCAATCACTGAGAGCGATTTGGTCTTTGCTATGCGATATGTTTCCTGATATAACGCCCGAGAAAGGGACATCATTCCCGAATAGAAAGGACGGATTCAAGTATGAAAAGGGTTCTTGTTTGTGAGGATGAGGAAGTCATCCGCGATTTTGTGGTCATTAATCTGAAACGTGCAGGCTACGATGTCATTGATGTGGACTGCGGTGAAGCCTGTCTGCAAATGTTTGAGAAAGAACACGGCAATTTTGATATCGTTCTGCTGGACATTATGATGCCCGGCATTGACGGATTTACAGTCTGCAAGCGCCTGCGTGAAAAGTCCTCTACCATCGGCATTATCATGCTGACGGCAAAATCACAGGAAATGGACAAGGTAAACGGTCTGATGATCGGCGCGGACGATTACATCACAAAGCCGTTTGCACCATCGGAACTGACTGCGCGTGTTGATGCGATTTACCGCAGTGTGTGCATGAGTTTCATGAAGAACGAAAAAGCAACGATTCTGGAATCGGGGCCGTTTGTACTGAATCTCAAAAGCCGCACCATCACCAAAAACGGCGAACTGATCGACCTGACACAGGTGGAATATCAGATTCTGGAGTATTTTCTCAATAACAAGAACACGGCACTTGACCGTGCAAGCATCTTAAAGCATATCTGGGGCGAAAGCTACTACGGCGATGAGAAAATCGTCGATGTCAACATTCGCCGCATCCGCATGAAAATTGAGGACGAGCCATCGAACCCGCAGTACATCATTACCATTTGGGGTTATGGCTATAAATGGAGCGAAAATAGCTGAGAAGCATGGCGAAAAAAAGTATTACACGCCGCTGGATCACGAATAACCTTGGCGTCATTTTCCTGATTCTGGTGCTGATCACACTGATGATGACCTCATGGGTTCACAGCTATTACTACAATTCCGCACAGCAATACCTTGTTTCGAAGCTCAATGCCGTCAACGGCATCCTGACACGCTATGCCGCAGATTCAGGCATCAACCTGAGTACGGAACTGCGTGCCACCATTGAAGGCTTCTCGGACAAGGAACGCATGGAACTGATGGCAATTGACTATGACGGCAGAATCGTGCTGACATCATCGGGCTTTTCATCCGAATCGCTGATTGGCATGGCGGATTACGATGAGGCGATGAATGGTCACAGCGCTTACGGTTTCAGCATCAGCAGCACCGAAAACGGCGAACATATCATGGCGGTGACTTATCCGATCACTGCCATCAGCGGCGATTACAGCGCGATTCGTGTGGTCACATCCCTCGAATCCATTGATGCAACCGTGCGAATGATTGCTGTGTCGATTGCAGGCGTAGCGATCGCAATTTTGATTCTGCTTTGCATGACAGGTTTGTATTTCGTGCGTTCCATCATTCGCCCGATTCAGGAAATTAACGAAAACACAGGGAAATTCGCAAAGGGTGATTTCTCTGCCCGCATTACCCCGCATGGTTCGGATGAAATCGGAGAACTCTGCGACAGTATCAATGACATGGCGGATGGACTTGCCAAAATGGAGGACATGAAAAACGAATTTATCAGTTCGGTTTCGCATGAACTCCGCACGCCGCTGACCGCAATCAAAGGCTGGGCAGAAACACTGAATGACGGCGTGGATGCCGAAACCACCGCAAAAGGACTGCGCGTCATTGTCGGAGAAACCGAGCGTCTTTCGCAAATGGTGGAGGAATTGCTGGATTTTTCCCGTATGCAGAGCGGTCATTTCAATATGCAGATGGCAACGATGGATATTCTGGCGGAATTGGGCGAAGCAGTGCTGACTTATCTCGAACGTGCGAGAAAAGACGGCATTCGCGTGAACTACGAAGAACCGGAAATGCTGCCGTTTGTCTATGGCGACAAGAGCCGTATCCGACAGGTGTTCATCAACATTGTTGATAATGCAATTAAATATTCGGAACAGGGTGGTCTGGTGGAAATCACCGCAGAATCCATCAACGATAACACCGCCGTGAAAATCACGGTGCGTGACCATGGCTGCGGTATTAAGGCATCTGATTTACCAAAAATCAAGACGAAATTCTATAAACCAAATCATACTCGCCGCGGTTCGGGCATCGGACTTGCGGTTGCTGACGAAATTGTAAATCTGCATGGCGGTACGCTCGATATCACGTCCGAAGAAGGCGTTGGTACGACCGTTTTCATTACCTTCCCCACAGAAGACAAAAATAAAAAGGCATAATATGAATGCCATCAGAGAAAGGGTTTATCATGTCCGAAGAACAGAAAAAGCAGGATATTTCCGCAGCAAAGGCAGAATATGCGCATAAATCCAAAATCGGCGGACAGGCACTCGTAGAGGGTATCATGATGAAGGGTGCATTCCGCGGCGCAATGGCGTGCCGTCTGCCAAACGGAGAAATTGACCTTGAAATCTGGGATATTCCCGCAAAATTTGAAACAGACCACAAAACAGGCAAACAACGACTGGTGCGCCCATGGTATACCAAAACGCCGCTGGTTCGCGGCTGCGTGAATTTTGTGACTTCCATGATCGATGCCTACCGCTGCACGATGAAAGCAGCAGAAAAGCAGATCGACGAAGAACTGGACGATTTCTGCACATGGAAAAAGCAGGAGAAAATCGACAAGCTGCCCGAAGAAGAACAGCATGAGAAATTTCTTGTGTGGATGCAGGAATATGACAAAAAGAAAGCCGAGGAAAAGGCAAAAGACGCAAAAAACGATGCACCTGCGGAGAAAGAATCAACGGATACTGATGCTGTGGAGCGCCGCTGGGCATATCTGCAAAAGGCTTCAGAGCATTACGAAGTCGAAGAACCGACAAAGTTCGAGCAATGGCTGGATGATACACTTGGCGACCAGCTTTTCAATGTTCTGATGGGCATTGTGGCAGTCGTGGGTGTCATTCTTTGTCTGCTGCTGTTTTTGTATCTTCCGCGTCAGGTCGTATCGTGGATCAAACCACTGACCGCAAATCATGCGGTGCGTTCCTGCGCAGAAGGTATTGTCAAAATGGCAATTTTCATCGGCTACATGGCACTGACAGGACTTGCAAAAAGCATTCGCCGCACCTACGAATATCACGGTGCAGAGCATAAAACGATTGCCTGTTTTGAGGCTGCCCTTCCGCTGACTGTGGAAAATGTACGGAAACAGCGCCGTTTCCATCCGCGCTGCGGTACGAGTTTCATTTTCCTTGTGCTGATTATCAGCATTTTCATCGGCTGTCTGAATCCGTTTGATGTGACATGGCAGAGATTTCTGTTCAGTCTGGTACAGCTTCCGCTGGTCATGGGCATTTCCTATGAACTGATTCGCATTGCCGGCAGAAGCGACAACCTGTTCACAAAAATCTTATCTGCGCCCGGACTCTGGGTACAGCGCATTACGACCAAAGAACCCGATGATTCTATGATTGAATGTGCAATCGCGGCAATTACCCCCTGCATCCCTGAAAATCTGGAGGATGACGAGTGGTGAGCCTGCACGCAGAACTGACTGCGGTACTGGAAGCCGGCGGCATTCCCGATGCGGCACTCGAAGCACAGTGGATTCTGGAGGACATTACGGACGAAGAAAAAGCGCGTGAAATCGCAAAACGCCGTGCAAATCATGAGCCGCTGCAATATCTGCTGGGCGCATGGGAATTCTATGGCATGAAAATGCTGGTAGGAGAAGGCGTGCTGATTCCCCGTGCCGATACGGAAACGCTCGTGGATGCGGTTTTGCAGTATTTGCGTGGAAAACAGAATGCAAAAATTGTTGACCTCTGTACCGGAAGCGGCTGTATTGCACTCGCACTGAAAGCACAGCGTGCGGACTGCACCGTCTGCGGTATCGATAAAAGCCCGCAGGCACTTGCATATGCGCGAAAAAATGCGAATCTGCATCATTTAGATGTCCCAATGCTGGAAGCGGATGTCTGTCTGCCCGAAACGGCGGCGGCATATGCAGATTTGGATGTCATCGTCAGCAACCCGCCTTATCTGACCGCAGACGATATGAACGCCTTGCAGGAAGAAGTCGCCTACGAGCCGAAAATGGCGCTGGCAGGCGGCGAAAACGGGCTGTATTTTTATCAGAACATTACCGGATGCTGGCGCAGTTCCCTGCGCATCGGCGGATGCCTTGCCTATGAGGTGGGAATCCATCAGGCGGATGCCGTGGCGGAAATTCTGCGCGAACAAGCATTTGAGAATATCGAAATCATCCCTGACCTTTGCGGGATTCCCCGTGTGGTCTGCGGAATCTATCAACCGTATGTATCAAGAAAGGAATGAATTTCATGGCAAAAGCAGAACTCAAGAAAAAGGCGGCAGTTTCCGCTGTCACCTCCAAAGATGAACGAAAAAAGGCATTGGAAAATGCCATTGCACAGATTGAAAAGCAGTACGGTGCGGGCGCAGTCATGCGTCTCGGACAAAGCACCGTCATGAATGTGTCCGCCATTTCAACGGGTTCTCTTTCGCTGGATATGGCACTCGGCATCGGTGGTGTTCCGCGCGGCAGAATCATTGAAATTTATGGGCCGGAAAGTTCGGGCAAAACGACCGTTGCACTGCACGTCATTGCAGAAGCGCAGAAAAATGGCGGCGAAGCGGCATTTATTGACGTAGAACACGCACTCGACCCTGTGTATGCAGAAGCACTCGGTGTCGATATCGACCGTTTGCTGGTATCTCAGCCTGACAGCGGTGAACAGGCACTCGAAATCGCAGAAGCACTGGTGCGTTCGGGCGGCATTGATGTCATTGTCATCGACTCGGTCGCGGCAATGACCACACGCGCAGAAATTGAAGGAGAAATGGGCGATTCCCATGTCGGTATGCTGGCAAGACTGATGTCGCAGGCAATGCGCAAGCTGACTTCGGTCATTGCAAAATCGAACTGTGTCGCCATTTTCATCAATCAGGTGCGTGAGAAAATCGGTGTCATGTACGGCAATCCTGAAACAACAACGGGCGGTCGTGCGCTGAAATTCTATGCGTCTGTGCGTATGGAAGTACGCAAGGGCGAAGCACTCAAAAACGGTGCGGAAGTCATCGGTAACCGCACAAAGGTCAAAATCGTGAAAAACAAGGTCGCACCGCCATTCCGTGAGTGCGAATTCGATATGATGTACGGCAAGGGCATTTCGAAAATCGGCGAAATTCTTGACCTTGCAGTAGAACTCGACATCATCCACAAAAGCGGTTCGTGGTTCAGCTACGGCGAACGCAAGCTGGGACAGGGCAGAGATGCAGTCAAGGAGATTCTGGAAAATGAACCCGAATTTGCTGCACAGCTTGAGAAGATGATTTACGAACAAAAGGAAAGCATCATTCTGGCATCGAAGAAGAACAAGAAAACAGCAGCAGCAACCGCGGCAAAGGAAAAGGCAGAAGCCGCCGTGGAAGCAGTTGCATCTGCGGCAGAGGCTGCTGATGCGGAAGAAGAAAACGCATTCGATACCTTCGAGCCGGAAGATGACTGATGAATGCTGAAAATCATTGAAATTGCGCATGAAAAAGGCAAGCTGTACCGTGTGGCGCTTGATGACGGTCAAAACGTCTGGCTGCACAGCGATCTGATCGCGGCAGCGCATTTGTCGGCAGGAAAGCAGATTTCCGAAGAAGACATTGCAGACCTGAAACGGCAGGCGGCACTGCACCGTACCTATGAATATGCGCTGTACTGTCTGGAACGGCGTGGATATTCGTATCGCGGGCTCTATGACAAACTCATGTCAGCACAGAATGCGGAAGAATTTGCAGTCGTGGAAACGCTGGAAAAACTGGTGCGGCTGGGGCTTTTGAATGATGCACAGTACGCGGCAGAACTTGCGCGTACTTATGTGGAATCCAGACATTACGGCTTGCGGCGTGCGGCATTTGAGATGCAGCGAAAAGGACTTTCCCGTGAAGATACGGAGGAAGCGCTCTCTGCGTATTCGGAGGATGACCAAATCGCGCAGCAGCTTGCAGAACTCATCGCAAAAAAATATGCGCGGCAACTGACCGATGCGGACGACCGCAAGGCAACAGAGCGTGTGACCGCATCACTGGTACGGCGCGGCTTTGATTACAGCGATGTCCGTGCGGCAATTGCTGCATGGTATGAGGAAAATGAAACCTGAATCACCGAAAGGGGACGGCAATGGCACAGCAGGATTTACAAATCAAACAGGCGATTCGCAGCATCTTGGAGGGCTTTGACCATCCCCCGCGTGCGCACGTCCGCAGTTTTGGCTGTCAACTCAATTTCTGCGACGGCGAAAAATATAAGGGTATTTTGCAGGACTTGGGCTATGCCCTGACCGATGACCCCGCAGAAGCAGATGTGATTTTATTCAATGCCTGTGCTGTGCGGGCACACGCAGAATCGCGTGTGACCGGACAAATCGGCAGCCTGAAATCCCTCTGCGAACGCAATCCGCATCTGATTATCGGACTGTGCGGCTGCATGGCGGAGGAGGAAGAAGTGCGCGAGCTGATGCGGCTTTCCTATCCGTTTGTGCGATTGGTTCTGGGCGCAGGTGCGATGGAAAAATTGCCTGAAAGTCTGCTTGCGGTATATCATTCCAACCGGAAGCGCTATGAAACCAGCGGCATGGAAGGCATTCCTGCGGAAAGTCTGCCGACGGTGCGTGACAGCAAACTGACGGCAAGTGTTCCCGTCATGTACGGCTGCAACAACTTCTGCACCTATTGCATTGTGCCATATGTCCGCGGCAGAGAACGCAGCCGTATGCCCGATGCCATTGAAGCGGAAGTACGTGCTTTGGTGGCAGCAGGGTACAAGGAGATTTTGCTGCTGGGACAAAATGTCAATTCCTACGGCAAGGATTTCGGAGAACCGATGAATTTTCCTGCACTGCTGCGGCAGCTTGACGAAATCGAAGGCGATTATTTCCTGCGGTTCATGAGTTCGCACCCGAAAGATGCAACGCCCGAACTGATTGACACGATGCTCCATTCCAAGCACATCGAACATCACCTGCATTTGCCGGTGCAGTCGGGCAGCAACCGCGTCCTGCAAGAGATGAACCGCCGCTATACAATTGAAAAATATCGTTCTTTGATTGATTACACAAGAGAACAATCCGAACTGTTCTCGTTTTCGAGTGATTTGATTGTCGGCTTCCCGACCGAAACGCAGGCGGATTTTGAACAGACGCTTGCCCTGATGCGGGAAGTCAGATACGACAATCTGTACACATTCATTTACAGCCGCCGTCCGGGCACAAAAGCGGCTGAAATGGCGCAGGTTTCTTCCGAAGCAGAAATTTCCGAGAGAATGCAGACCTTGCTTTCTGTGCAGCGGGAGATTTCCGAAGCGCATAATGCACGGTTTCTCGGCAAAACCTGCATCACACTGATAGAGAAATATGATGCCGCATCGGGAAAGCTGACAGGCAAGAACCGTGAGGCTATGAATATCGAAATCCTGTCGGGCGGAAGCGCAGACATGGTCGGCAAAATGCTGCCTGTTCGCATCACCGCCGTAAAAAACTGGGCGCTCTGCGGAGAACTGACACATGATGTATCCAACGAAACGGAACGCACCGTACAAAACACTGCAATGGAGGAATCAGATTCATGATCGTCAGTATGGTATCTCTTGGCTGTGCCAAAAACCTTGTTGATTCGGAAAGAATGCTGCATTTACTGCGGCAGAGAGGCTTCGAGCTGACCGTTGAACCCGGTGACGCAGAAGCGGTCATTGTCAACACCTGCGGCTTTATTCAGGCGGCAAAAGAGGAAGCCATCGAAACCATTCTCGAACTCGTACAGCTCAAAGCGGAAGGCACACTCAAGCACATTATCGTGACGGGCTGTCTGGCGGAACGCTACAAGGAAGAAGCCGCCGAACTTTTCCCCGAAGTGGATGCAATTGTCGGCATCGGCGATGAAACAGAGATCTGTGCCGTGCTTGACCGCATTGCGGCAGGCGAACGTGTCGTGCAGTTTGCGCCGAAATGCAATATGCCGCTGACGGGCGGCAGAGTCATTTCGACACTCCCGTTCTTTGCGTATCTGAAAGTCGCAGAGGGCTGTTCTAATGGCTGTACATACTGTGCGATCCCGCAGATTCGCGGAAAATTCCGTTCCGTACCGATGGATGAAGTGCTGAAAGAGGCAAATTGGCTTGCCGAAAACGGTGTGACAGAATTGGTCGTTGTGGCACAGGATACGACACGTTACGGCGAAGACCTGAACGGCGGCATATCATTGCTGCCGGAACTGCTGACAAAGCTTTGTGCGATTGACGGTTTCCGTTGGATTCGGGTGCTGTACTGCTATCCCGAACGCATCTCGGATGAATTGATAGATGTCATTGCAAGAGAGCCGAAAATCGTGAAATATCTGGATATTCCGATTCAACACTGCAACGGTGCGGTACTGAAATCCATGCACAGAGAAGGTGATGCGGATTCTTTGCGGGCACTGTTTACGAAGCTGCGCAGCCGTATTCCCGACATTACCCTGCGCACCACACTCATGACAGGCTTCCCAACCGAAACCGAAGATGCCTTCACGGAACTTTCGGAATTTGTGCAGGAACTGCGATTTGAGCGCATGGGCTGCTTTGCGTACTCGGAGGAAGAAAATACACCCGCTGCAAAAATGCCGAATCAGATCGACGAAGAAATCCGTCAGCACCGCGCCGACATTCTGATGGAACAGCAGATGACCATTTCCGAACAATATAACCAAAAGCGTATCGGAACAGTCACGGAAGCGGTCATTGAAGGATATGATACATGGGGTGAATGCTGGTTTGGCAGAACATCTGCGGATGCGCCTGATATTGACGGCAAGCTGTTCATCAAGGGAAAACCTGCGGACGGCTATCAAATCGGACAATATGTGCAGGTAAAAATCGTAGATACGCTGGATTATGACCTGATGGGTGAGGTGATTTCGGGTTGAATACGCCCAATAAGCTGACGCTTGCGCGTGTTTTAATGGTGCCGCTGTTTGTACTGCTGTATTATTTGCAGTTCCCGACACACTATCTGGCAGCAACACTGGTATTTGTTGCCGCATCCATTACCGATGCGATAGATGGCAAGATGGCGCGAAAATACAATCTTATCACAGATTTTGGCAAATTTCTCGATCCGCTTGCGGATAAGGTATTGGTACTGACGGCACTATCCTGTTTTTTGCAGCAGGGACATTTGCACATCGCGGCATTCCTGCTGATTATTGCAAGAGAATTCATGGTCGATGCTTTGCGGCTGGTCGTTGCGGGAAAAGGAACGGTTGTTCCTGCGGGCTTCGCGGGCAAGCTGAAAACGGCATTCACGATGGTTGCGATCATTACGTTTCTGACGTATCAAACCTTCCGCATGGATTTCGGTGCATTTGGTCTGTCAATTTCGGATACAGTATGGTTCTGGATAGAAGTATTCCTGCAAATTTTGTTCTGGATCGCGGCAGGTTTGACGGTCTATTCGGGACTGAAATATCTGGTTGGCTACTGGAAGGACATTAACCCCAATCAATAATCCGTTTTTATATGCAGAAAAAGGAGAAAGAAGATGCTGAAAGAACTGCGGGATGAAGTGGCTTTGATTCGTGACCGTGACCCTGCGGCGCGGAGTTCGCTGGAAGTCATACTGACCTATTCGGGACTGCACGCGCTGATTGCGTATCGTGTTTCCCACAGAATGCTGAAAAACGGTTTTCCGACCATGGCACGTATTGTATCGCAGGTGGCGAAATTCTTCACTGGAATTGAGATTCATCCGGGTGCAACGATTGGCAAGGGGTTATTCATTGACCACGGCATGGGTGTAGTAATTGGAGAAACCACGGTCATTGGCGACAACTGCACGTTATATCAGGGCGTGACGCTGGGCGGTACGGGTAAAGACCGCGGCAAGCGTCATCCGACACTGGGCAACAATGTGACGGTTGGTGCTGGCGCGAAGGTGCTTGGGCCGTTTCGTGTTGGTGACAATGCGAAGATTGCGGCAGGTGCGGTTGTATTGAAGGAAGTGCCTGCGAATGCGACAGCCGTTGGCGTACCGGCGAGAGTTGTGAAGATGAACGGCGTGCGGGTACCTGACCTTGACCAGATTCATATTCCAGACCCTGTTGCGCAGGAGCTTGCGAAATTGAATCGCCGTATCAAAGCATTAGAGCGCAAGATGTAAAGAACACTATCCATATCGCTGTGTGAAAATGATAAAAGGCAAGAGAACTGTCATAAAAGTTCTCTTGCCTTTTGCATTGTATATACGGTGACACAATGGCATCCCTTCATAGGATTCCCTTTGCCGCAGACGTTACATTCCGATCGCATCTACTGTCGTAATGACACGCAGTTCCGGCGGATTGCCCATGCGGAACTTTCCAAGTCCGCCACTCACGATCATCGTCGTCTGCCCAAGTGTGTAACGCCCCTTATCATACTTCGGGAAAAAACTCCGCTCAGGCGAAAGCAGTCCGCCAACCTTCGGCAAACGTACCATGCCTCCATGCATATGCCCCGAAAGTACCAGCATTGCGCCCCAGCCTGCATACGCCTCCAAAAATAACGGATTGTGCGCCAGCAAAACCGTCCCCGGCAAGCAATGCCCCAGCACACCTGTAATATCCTCTGCGGTGCATCCC
Organism: Oscillospiraceae bacterium; assembly: GCA_045642925.1. Classification (GTDB taxonomy): domain Bacteria; phylum Bacillota; class Clostridia; order Oscillospirales; family Ruminococcaceae; genus Firm-04. Next base: position 21,816 of record JAZUJW010000020.1, on the reverse strand, counting down.
GCCAGATTCCGGTATCCGCCATTGCGACGATAATGCGCCTCCGTCAGCGTCAATCCCGAAAACGGTATCCCGTCAATCATTCTGGTTTCATTCTCCAGAAAATACACCCCGCATCGCTGCACCACCTGACGATACCGTTCATACAAAGACGGCGCTAAATCCAGCTCATGATTTCCTGCCGTCATCACAATCGGTGCAATCCCACGCAATGCCCACAGCAAACGCTCCAATTCCGAAAAATCAGTTACGTCACGGGAAATCTGGTCGCCCGTCATCACAATCAGTTCAGGACGCAGCGATTGTATCTTGCGAATCAAACGGGAATTGTGCAGCCCGAATTGTCTGCGGTGCAGGTCGGAAACCTGAACCATCCGCGGCAGTTTCGGCATATCTGCACGAATTTCCAGCTTATCCTCAATCACGGAAAGCGGCGCTGTGTTTTCCAGCAATATTCCTGTCAAAACCGCAGCCGTTCCAATGCCGAGTATTTGTTTGACTCCCATAGCAGCGTCCCCCTTTGATTTCAGCGGCAAGACAAAACAATACCGCTTCGTTCTCAGAACAAATAAGCTTCCAGTTCTGCCTGATTGCGCAGCTTCCGAAGCCATTGATCCGGAATTTCGTCAATTCCGTACAGAATGCCCGCCAGACCGCCTGTCAATGCTGCAATCGTATCCGTATCGCCGCCAAGATTGACCGCAGTCAGCACCGCTTCCGCATAGGAATCCGTATTGACCAGACACCACACCGCTGCCCCCAGCGATGCAACAACATATCCCGTAGAACGGATTTTCGCCCGCGGTTCCTGTTCCATACGGGTGATCCATTCGTCCTGAATCGTGCCATCCTTTATCAGCTGCCGTGCAATGGCAACATATTGCCGACAGCACAGTTTCGAGATCTCATGCGCGTGTGTCAGCGAACTGACCGTATTGATGTCCTCATCCGTTGCATTCGTAAACGCCAGCGGCAGAATCCGCATCAGCGAACCATTGCCGTTGCTGTGTTCATCGGATGCACCGCACAGAAAGGAAGGAACGCCCTCAATATGCCGTGTCAGCGCATTACGGGTGGTCATGCCGATATCAAATACATCACCGTTGCAGCTATATTCTCCATCCACATACCAATTGCAGTAACGATGCATCATATCATCCGGATCAATTCTGCCTGCATCGTGAATGGAAGCCATCGTTGCCAGAAGCATGGAGGTATCGTCACTCCATGTTCCCTCCGGCTGACTCCATGTCCCGCCGCCGATCATGCCACGGCATTCAAAACTGTCACGCGGCTGAAATTCAAACGGTACGCCCAATGCATCTCCGACTGCAAAGCCAAAAACGGCATCCCGCAGATATTCCTGCATATGAATATGCTCCTCTCAATACGCCTTTGTCCGCTGATAATACTATCAATACAGTGCGCGTGCAAATGAAACGAACTGATTCCGTTCGATGGTCAGCTTGCCGCAGTCATTCGGCTCGTATGCATTAAAATCCGCTTCATTGACACGCAGTTCGAAACGGTCGCCGATTTCCGGCTGGAAGGTAATGAAGAATTCTGCTGTATAACCATCTGCCCCAACATCCTTGCGTTTGGATACCAGCAGCGCATCAATGGTACGGGTTGCATTCGGGTCTTCGCCATGATTCAGCATCCGCTCATGACGTTCTTCCGTCTGCTTCTGTGAATTTTTGGACATCATAACAAATACAACTACGGCAACAGCAATCACTACAAGAATTCCAAGAATAATCAGTACAGTTTTCATGATAAATCTTTCCTTTCACAAATCAAATGAAAAATAATATTCTATGAAAAGCAGCATCACTCCCTGCTTTCCATGCAGAACCATATGGTATTATACGGATGTTTTCTGCGCACCCGGATGCCGTTTTTTGACCGTTCCGCTGATGACCAACGCAATCAGATAAGCGGCAAGATTGGTCACAATGACGCTTGCACCGACCGCCGCATCCAACCAAAGTGAAAGCAGCAATCCAAGCAGAAAACAGCCCACAGATACCGCAACCGCAGTCAGTATCACGCGCTTGAAGCTCTTGCAAAGACGCATTGCCGTTACTGCGGGGAAAATCATCAGGCTGGAAATCAGCAGCGCACCCATCATCATCATGCCGAGTACGACCGTGACCGCCGTCAGCACCGCAATCAGAAGATTATAGAAGCGCACATTCAAACCTGTTGCGCGGGCAAAATTCTCATCGAACGTGACCGCAAAAATCTTATCGTAAAACAAGGAATAGACCAGTATGACGCAGACACTCAGCACCACGCTCAGAATGACATCCGTACGCGACATGGCAAGAATGCTGCCGAACATATAGTGGCTGACATCGGTCATGAGGTTTGCTTTGGAGGAAACCAGAATACCGATGGCAAGCGCCGATGTGGAAAACATCGCAATCGCAGTATCGCCGCGGGATTTTCGGCTTTCCGAGATGCGCAGCAGGATATATGCCGCCGCAATGACCACGGGAATCGTCACCTGCATGGGTGCCCAGCCCATCGCCACGGCAATGCAAAGCGTACCGTAGCCGACATGGGAAAGCCCGTCGCCAATCATCGAACAGCGCTTCAGCACCAGCGAAACGCCCAGCAAACTCGAACAAAGACTCACGGCAACGCCCGCAATCAATGCAGGGAGCAAAATGACCGTGATGTATTCGGGTGTCAGAATCGCAGAAAGATTATTCATTTGCCTGTTCCTCCTGCGTATGATGATGATGTGCGCAGCCTTCGCCGCCCTCCGAACCGCCGGAAGCATCCAGAAAACGCCGTCCGACCGCACTTTGCACATAATCCGAACAAGTCCCGAAAAAACTTTCGCTGCGTCCGATGTGCAATATTTTTTTTGCATGGCGCACAGCGCATTCCACGTCGTGCGTTACCATTATAATAGTAATGCCGTGTTCCTCATGAATATGCTGCAAAATGCCGTAAAGCTCCGTGGTCACAACAGGGTCAAGTCCCGTGACCGGTTCATCCAGCAGAAGCAGCTTTTTCGTTGCACAAAGCGCTCTTGCAAGCAGAACGCGCTGCTGCTGACCGCCCGACAGTTCACGGTAGCAGCGTTTTGCCAGTGCCGTGATTTTCATGCAGTCCATTTGTTCTGCGGCACGGCGTTTTTCTTCTTTTGTATAAAACGGATGCAGTTTGCTGCTGTTCAGGCATCCTGACAGCACCACTTCCTGTACCGATGCGGGAAAATCCCGCTGTATCTCACTTTGCTGCGGCAGATATCCGATTTCGGAGCGTTTCAGCCCGTCACCGAGCGTCAGCTTGCCTGCATCGACCGCTTTCAGTCCCAGCAGACACTTCATCAATGTGCTTTTCCCCGAACCGTTTTCACCGACAATGCACAGATAATCGCCCTTTTCCACAGAAAAGCTGAGATTCTGCATCACAGTCAGTGCTTCATAGCGCAAGGTGATGTTCTCACAGGTTAAGAATGCCATAGCTCAGCCGAGCGCCTCCTTGATTGCCGCCAGATTCTCACGCATAAATTCCTGATAATGCTTTCCCGACTGAAAATCCGTCTGTGAAACATTATTGCATGATTGCAGCATGACCGCCTTTGCATCGGTCGCCGCACAGACTGCATCCGAAATTTTCTGCGTGGAATTTTCCAGATAAAAAACTGTGCCGATATTTTCTTCCTTGACTTTGGAAATCAGGAAGGAAAGCGTTGCGGCAGAAGCATCGGTATCGCTGCTGCATCCCGCAAACGCGGCATAATAATTCCAGCCATAAGCTTCTGTCAGATAGCGGAAGGGGAATCGGTCGGCAAAAATCAGGGTATCACCCGCAGCGCTGTCTGCCAATGCCTGATATTCCGCATCCAGATCTTGCAGGTCAGATCGCAGCGATGCCGCCGCAGTCTGCACTTCCGCACTTTGTTCAGGAACGCATTTTTCCACGGCTTCTGCAATTTCCGCCGCAATGATTTCTGCATTCTGCGGAGAAGTCCAGATATGCTCATCATATTCGATTTCTTCACCGTCTGCATGGGAATGTTCATGTTCGTGTTCTTCTTCGGCTTCCATGCCCTCAACGTGTTCTTCCTCCAGCGGATTCACCGCATCGAACAAACGCACGTTGATTTTGCCGCTTTCTTCGCGCTTCGTGGTGGCGATCAGATCATCCGCCCACTTTTCCGAAGCCCCGCCGACATACACGAACAAATCACAGCTCTGAATCGCTGCCACATCCGCAGGTGTCGGTTCATACGAATGGCTTTCGCCGCCGGGTGTTAATAACAGCTTGACTTCACACGGAATGGAAAGGGATGCTGTCAGTTGTCTGGCAAAGTCATACGATGCAAAAACGGTGGTCACAACGGTCAGTTTGCCGTCATCCGCACCCGCTTCCGCACAGCCTGTCAGTCCAAACGGAAACAATAATGTCATTGCCGCACATCCGATCGCGGCGGTTTTTTTGATTCTGCGGGGAAATTTCATAAACTCCAAGATTCCTTTCCAAGTGCCTCAAAGCCGTGCATTGCATCATCGTTTTTTGCTGCTGCAATGCTCACATAATCCATAGAATACCGTGCGGGAGTGGTCTACCGTAAAGCCGTGATGCGCCAGAATATGCGCACTGATGCCTTGCAGATATTCGCAGTCCACATGGAACAGCGCCCCGCACTCGATGCATTTCAAATGAAAATGAGATTGACACTGCTGCTGACCTGCATACTGCCAGCACGCACCGCCTCGTTCGTCCAGCGTATAACGCCGCACCTGTCCTTCTGCCTCCAGACGTTCCAATGTCCGATAGACTGTTGCAGAACCGATCGGCGTGCCATTTTCGGCAAGTGCCTGCACCAGTTCCGCTGCCGTCAGGTGGGCTGCTGCGTGCGCCTGAAAATACGCAAGAATCTGCGCTTTTTGTCTGGTCTGATATCCGCCGCGCCGCTGCATGAAACCGCCTCCGTTCTTTGAAACTGTCCAAAGTGAAATTGACAATCAATCTCACTTTAAATTATAGCATATAATCTTTTCTTTGTCAAGTGGAATCAAACAAAAAAAGGTGTATCGCGCATACAATCTTTGTGCGCGGTGCTTCATGTTAAATGGATTACGCACAAAGATATTAAACACTTTATATAAAACCATTTTCTTCGCTTGACATTTCTAACATTCACTTGTATAATAATGTTATTACTTTTTAAGGAGGATACCCTATGAACCACAAACGTGTACTGAGTGCGCTCACCGCATTGACACTCACTCTCAGCAGCATGGGCGTTTTGCCCGTCTTGCAGACGGATACGCCTGCCATCGTTGCAGAAGCATATAATGATGTACAGTCAGGCGACCTCACAGTTCGTCTGTATGCTGACTATGCTGTGATCGTTGATTGTGAAACCACGGCTTCTTCGCTGGAAATTCCTGCCGTCGTAGAAGGTCTGCCTGTCACCAGCATCGGCAACAATGCTTTCCAGGATTGTATCTCTCTGGAATCCGTTGTCATTCCGGATTCTGTCACCACAATTATTTTTCGGGCATTCGACGGATGCAGCCGCCTTGCTTCCGTCACCATTGGCGCGGGTGTCACAACCATTGGCAATTTTGCATTTAACAACTGCGCAGCACTGGAAAAAATCAATTTTCCGGAAGGAATCACCTCAATTGGTGACTCCACATTCATGAACTGCACCCGTCTGAATAACATCACGCTGCCAAAGACGCTGACGAAACTCAGCTCTGCTGCCTTTAGCTTCTGCAAAAGCTTGACGGAATGCAGCATTCCCGCAGCAGTGACTGAAATTCCGAGCAATGCGTTCGCCGGATGTACCGCTCTGGAAAAAGTCACCATTGCAAATGGTGCAACCAGCATCGGAAACTATGCTTTCAAGGAATGTTCTGCACTGACCGAAATCACGATTCCGGGCAGTGTCGAATCTATCAGTTATGAAGCATTCTGCAACTGCATCCGTCTGGAAAAAGTCACACTGGAAAGCGGTGTCAAAAGCATTGGCAATTCTACATTTGAGGGCTGTAGTGCTTTGACCACGATTGCTTTCTCTGATACGCTGACCTCAATTGGCAACAGGGCCTTCGTGAATTGCAGTCGTCTGAATAATGTGGTACTGCCTGCATCGCTGACCTCGATGGGAACGAGCGCTTTCCGCTCCTGCAAAGCCCTCACAGCCATCAGCATTCCCGCTAAACTGACGAAAATCAACGCCAACACATTTGTGGATTGTACTTCGCTTGCAAAAGTCACTATGGAATCCGGCATCACAGCAATTGATAACTACGCATTCCAAGGCTGCACCTCGCTGACTGAAATCAGCGTTCCCGGAACAGTCGAAACAATCGGTTATGAAGCATTCAATAACTGTTCCCGTCTGAAAACAGTCACACTTGCAGAAGGTGTCAAAGAAATCGGTAGCTCCGTATTTGTTGGCTGCCAGCAGCTCACAACCGTTTCCCTGCCGGAATCTCTTTCTTCCATCGGAGATAGTGCTTTCAGCGGCTGTACGGCACTTGCCAATATCAAACTGCCTTCCAAACTTGCCCAGCTCGGCAATTCTGCTTTCAAAAATAATACCACGCTGAAAAGTATTACCATTCCCGGAACCGTGGAAACAATTGATTCTAACACATTCTATGGATGTATCTCACTGGAAGAACTCACCTTGCAGAAAGGCATCGCCTCCATCAGCTCATATGCATTTTCTGGATGTAATTCGCTGAAATCCGTGAACATTCCGGGCAGTGTCGCATCCATCGGATACGAAGCTTTCTATAATTGTAAGCTGCTGACATCCGTATTCCTCGAAGAAGGAGTCACAGAAATCGGCGGAAGTGCATTCTATAACTGTATATCGCTGGCAGACCTCAGCCTCCCCAAGAGCCTGAACGCCATCGGCTCCAAGGCATTCGCATACTGCGCTTCACTCACAAAGGTGTACCTGCCTGAAGGTCTGATGACAATGGATAGCGCCGTATTTTCGCAATGCACTGCTTTGGAAGCTGTTTCCATTCCCAGCACGCTTTCTGCCATCGGCGAAAGTACATTCAACGGATGCATACTGCTGGAAACCGTTTCCATTGCAGAAGGTATCAGTGACATTAGTTCCTATGCTTTCCAGAACTGCGATTCCCTGAAAGTCATCAACATCCCCAAAACAGTAGATTCCATGGGCTACGAAGCAATGTACAACTGCGATTCGCTGCAAAAGATCGTCTTCTGGAATCCTGCAACTCAGATCAACGATTCTATGTACAGCATTCCTGCTAATACTGTTATTTACGGCTATGCAGGCTCGACCGCAGAAGAATATGCGACCAAATATGGGAGAGAGTTTGTTGTCATCGACGAAGCCCAGATGACCACGACTACAATGGCGCCTGTCACCACTACGACCACGGCTGCAAATACGACCACAACAACTGCGGTCACCACAACCACAAAAGCACCCGCAACCACAACAAATATCGGTTCTACCACCACCATTGGTAATACCACCACGAAAGCACCGACCACCACAACCAATGCAGGTTCTACCACCACCATTGGTCATACCACTACCCAAGAACCTACCTCGTCCGCTACCGAATCTTCTGCCATTATCGTGAAAGATCCGGCTCTCGGTGACATCAATCAGGACGGCAATTTGTCTGTTGCCGATGCGGTACTGCTTTGCCGTGTCGTATCCGAAGATGCAAATGTCAGCGTTTCATCCATTGTCAACCTTGACATTGACGGCAGTCAGGTCATAGACCTCATGGACGTTCAGCAGATTCTCCGTATGCTTGAACCGCATTGCCTTGTGATCGGCAGAGTAAATGCAGCGGCAGGCGAAACCGTCAAGGTACCTGTTTATGTCTACGGTGATAAGGGTACGGCTGGTGCACAGCTCTACTTCGACTATGACCCGGCACTCCTTCCTGTTGAATTCTCCGTCGGCGATGCATACAAAGTGCAGCTGACCGGTAATCCGTATTCTTCTCCGCTCTATATTGCATGGGTTGCACCGAACGGTCTGAACGCTTATGCGAACGATGGTGCTGTCTGTGCATACCTGACCTTCACCGTGCCGAAGAATGCACAGGTTGGTCAGCAGTACATGATCTCCTTCTCCACACAGAATAACGTCAGCTGTCTGACTGATGAAAACGGTGTTGTTTCCAACATCTCCTTCGGTACAGGCTGGATTTCTGTCACGGAATAAGCTTTTCAGCAAGAAGCACCCACTTTTTTACAAGTGGGTGCTTTTTCAATGAAAAAATACATTTGACAAATCGTTGCAGAACAAGTATAATAGAATAACACAATTATTTGTGTGAAATATTTTTCGGAGGTGCTTTCTTATGAAATCAAAACAATTGATTGCCGCAATTACCGCCGCTGTCTGCATTCTGGGCAGCAACAGTATTCTCTCTGTCCCGCAGGAAAATTCCTGTGTTCTCACCGCGGAAGCAGTCGCCATGGCTTCTTTACCCGAAGGGCGCATTTATGAAGAGGGTATTTTCGATGGCTTCCAATATGCGCGAATTGACGATTTCGTACTGCTGGTACGTTGTCTGAAAGGAAAAGAAACAGAAACCATTGAGATTCCGTCAGAAATCAATGGTGCGCCTGTGCAGGAAATCTACCTCAATTCATTTTATGAATTTTCCAATCTGAAACGTGTTGTAATTCCTGAGACTGTCACCACAATTGGCGAATCTGCTTTTGCGGGATGCACCAGCCTGACAGACGTTGTATTGCCTTCTTCCGTAACAAATTTTGATAAAAACGCATTTCAAGGCACACCGTTTCTGGAAAACTGCTTTGGCGATTCTGATTTTGCCGTAGTCAATGGCGTATTGATTGCAGCACGCAATTGCAGCGGTGAAGTACACATTCCTGATACGGTCACACGCATCGGCAATTATGTATTTGACAATAACAAACAAATCACTGCTGTATACATGACAGAAAGCGTGACGGAAATTGGTGAATGCGCATTCAATTATTGCAAAAACCTCAAAGACATTCAGATTCCAGCAACAGTCACGCGCATCGGCAGACGTGCATTCTATGAAACACCGTGGGAAAAGGAACAGTATGATGAAAATGGTCTGTTCATTATCAACAATATTTTTTACGCGGTGAAACCCAAAGAAGAATGTCCGCAGTTTACGATTCCCGAAGGCGTTGTCACCATTGGTGATAGTCCGTTTGAAAACGCATACAAAGGACATTTTCAAGAAATCATTCTGCCGAGTACGCTCCGCACCATCGAAAAAGATGCCTTCTTCCTTTGTAATGATCTGCAGCGCATCGTGATTCCCGAAGGCGTGACATCCATCGGTACGGATGCATTCTATGGCTGTAGAAGCTTACAGAGTATCTCGATTTCTTCCACCGTCACAGAATGTGAAGGCATCATGCGGGAATGTACGCAGCTGGAATCCATCACTGTAGCCGAAAACAACCCTGTGTACTGTTCGGTAGACGGCATTATGTTCAACCGTGACAAGACCGAGCTTTGTCAGTATCCCGCCGCAAAACCTGATACATTCTATCAAGTGCCTGATGGAGTCCGCACGATTGGATATGGTGCATTCTCCTTTGCAGCGAATCTGGAAACCATTCAACTGCCCGATACATTGGAAAGCATCTGGCTGGGCGCATTTGAAAACTGCACGAAGCTCAAAGACCTACAGTTCCCGAACAGCCTGAAATACATTGCACAATCCGCATTTACCATGTGTGTGAGTCTGGAATCCATTACACTGCCAAAGAATGTTGTACAGCTGGGCGCATTGTCATTTGGCGGATGCAGCGCTTTGCAGAATGTAACGATTCTCAATCCGAAGTGTAGTTTCTCAAGCTTGTTCAAGCCATTCCTTTCAGCAGGAGATAATATCACCATACATGGATATGCAGATTCGACCGCACAGGCATATGCGCTGCAATGTGATATTCCGTTTGATGTATTAAAACCTGCTGTACTGATGGGAGATGTGACGAACGACAATGAAGTAAACATTGCGGATGTCATTATTCTTCTGCGATACATCAATGAGGATGGTGAACTGGACATGACGCTTTGCAATTTAGAAGCAGCAGACTGCGATGAAGACGGCGTGATTTCGACAACGGATACCGACTGGATGCTGAAAAAAATTGCGAAACTGAACTAACCGCACATCACACACCATTTCATAAGTTTGACGAAGTCCGGAGGCATTGTCTCTGGACTTCGCTTGCTATATGGATATTTTACTGCCAGAAAGATTCCCACATCACATTCACCATAAATGTATTGCCGCACAAAATCTGCACCAACGAGATGATGCCCAAAATGCCAAGCAATACCGCACCAACTGCATTCCCGACAGAACGCTTTTTGATTGCAGTGACCGTTAATTCCGCCGCACCGCCCACAAACATCAAAAACAGGTACGGGAGAATATCTCCACCGCGCAGAATCGCCAGAATGATGAGAAACACCAACGCTGCAACCGTCACAATCGTTGCCGCTGTTTCCGAAAGACGCTCCGTATGCTTTTCATATTCCCCGCCGTTTGCATTTTCCTGACGGCTCTTTGACAGTATCATTTCTCTGTCCATTATGATTCCTCCTTAAAATAAAACAAATCTTCGAATTTACGTTCCAATGCGATACAAAGAATGAGTGCCAGCTTTGCAGTCGGCGTGTATTGTCCCGTTTCAATCGAACTGATGGTATTCCGCGAAACACCGACCATTTTTGCAAGCTCCGCCTGCGACAGATGATGTTCAGCGCGAATTTCCTTTAATCGGTTTTGCAGAACGAGAGATTCATCCACTTTTGATGTACTCCTTTCGGTATGCCAAGTATACTTTGCATGATTGTATTATAGCACTGCCAAGTAAACTTGTCAAGCCATTTTGAAAATTTTTTGGAATGACATTGCTACCACCCAAAACAAAGAAAGGCAAGAGAACCGTTTTTTCGAGTTCTCTTGCCTTTTATTGCCTTCATACAGCGATGCGGAGGCATCCCTGCATTTTTTGATTACACTTTCTTTTCCAACAGTGTGCCTTGCCGTGTTTCCTTGATTTCCCAGCCAAGCGCCTGAATCTGTGCGCGAATTTCATCTGCCTTCGCAAAATCTTTCGCCTGACGCGCCGCTTTCCGCGCTTCTACCAGCGCCAGAACTTCCGCAGGTGCTTCGACTTCTGCCTTTTCTTCTGCCATTGCCTTCGCGTTTTCAATCAGTCCCAGTGACAATACACTGTCCATCGCTTCAATGCACGCAAGCTTTGTCGCGGCAGTCGTATCCGCTTTCAATACATCGTACAGCACCGTAATTGCCTGTGCTGTATTCAAATCATTGTCCATCGCTTCCTTGAAGCTTGCAAGGAATGCGTCTTTCTGCGCCTCATCGACTGCATCTTTCACATCCAGCAGTGTGTGAACCTTCGAGATGATTTTCTTGTACGCGATTGCCGCATTGTCAAGGTTCTCATACGAGAATACCAGCGACTTGCGATAATGCGACTGCAAGCAGAAGAAACGATATGCCAGCGGTGCATATCCCTTGCTTTCCAACAGCGAAACGGTCAGGAATTCGCCCTTGGACTTACTCATTTTGCCCGAAGTGGTGTTGAGGTGCAGAACATGGAACCAGTGCTTGCACCATTCGTGACCGAGATATGCTTCGGACTGCGCGATTTCATTTGTGTGGTGCGGGAATACATTGTCAATACCGCCGCAGTGCAGGTCAAGCGTTTCGCCGCAGTATTTCATGCTGATGCAGGAGCATTCAATGTGCCAGCCCGGATAACCGACACCCCATGGGCTTTCCCATTTCAATTCCTGGTCATCAAATTTCGACTTGGTGAACCACAGCACGAAATCCGCCTTGTTGCGCTTATTTTCATCGGCATCAACACCTTCGCGCACGCCGACTTCCAAATCTTCTTCCTTGAAGTCCAGAAAAACATAATACTGCTTGAGTTTCGAGGTATCGAAATAGATATTGCCGCCTGCTTCATAGGCATAGCCTTTTTCCAGCAAAGACGAAATTACACGAATGAAATCATCAATACAGCCTGTTGCGGGCTGAACGACTTCCGGTGTCTTGATATGCAGTTTTTTGCAGTCCTCAAAGAACGCATCTGTGTAGAATTTTGCAATTTCCATGACGGTTTTGTGCTCACGCTTTGCGCCTTTGAGCATTTTGTCATCGCCCGTGTCGCCATCAGAGGTCAGATGACCAACATCGGTGATGTTCATAACGCGCAGGACATCATAACCAATATAGCGCAGATATTTGTCCAGCACATCCTCCATCATGTAGGTGCGGAGGTTACCGATATGAGCATAGTGATAGACGGTCGGGCCGCAGGTGTACATTTTCACCTTATTCGGCTCGGCAGTCTGAAATTCTTCTTTTTGACGGGAAAGCGAATTATAAAGCAGCATAGGGAATTTCCTTTCTGATGTAAATGGTCGCATATACAAATATCGACTGTGATACACTCTATTATATCACAGTCGATTCGTAAAGTCAAGCAGCATCAGGTCATATCATTTTCTTCTGCGTCCAGCATTTCCTGCTGTTTCCGATATTTACGTACCACGGGTTCTTTCACCGCCATCTGGAATACAAAATCCATGAAAAATCCCATGAAGAAGGAAAGCAGGAAGCCCGCTACAGAATGGTCTTGCAGCAGCATGATCAATGCAAAACAAGCAGCAAATATCGCTGCATCCAGTGCATAGAGTCCCATGCGGCTCCATACTGCCTTTTTGTCGGGATTCAATGTTTTGCCCATAATGACAGGCAAGTTGCAGATGCCGTTCTTTCGTGCATTGTGCAGCAATATGTATGCCATCAGCATGAGCAATACGAATTCGGGCAGAGCAAAAGCGCCTTTGATTCCGCAGTATAACAAACGAATCACCACATAGGCAAATGCTGCCATGCCGCAGTATGCCATGCCCTGATTATTCACCGCAGAAATTCGTTCGTCATGCGGAACGGTGCGCAGTATTTTTTCGGAAGCACGTTCTTTCCATGTAGTATTTGTTTTTTCCATCATCATTTGCTCCTTTCAGAAGGTTCTGACCAGAACAGGTCATTCAGTGTTTTGCCGAGCACATCGCAAATGGCAATACAGAGGTTCAGGGTAGGATTATAGTTGCCTGATTCAATCATGCCGATTGTCTGCCGTGTGACACCAACTGCTTGGGCAAGGGCTTCCTGATTCATGTCATGTTCGATGCGGGCGGCTTTCAATTTCAGATTTCTCATGGAGAACACCATCTCCTTTCTATGCTTGTATTATACACCATACCTTCCAAAATGTCAAGTATATTTTGCATTACGTAAAGAAATATTAACATTCTGATTTTTTCAAATGCATCCGAATGGAAACAAAATATATAAAAGAAGGCAAGAGAACCGCTTCATACCGTTCTCTTGCCTTCCTGATTCGTGATAAGGAAACATAGATTTTGCCAAAGGAAATCCATTCCCATTAGCAGCCTCCAGAAAATAGCCGCTTGCCTGATTATCTGCGTGCTTGCTTCACAATGACGCCGACAACCGATGGTCCCGCATTACAAGTGACCGTCGCGCCGATACTCCACTCTGCCGCAGGCGGATACCCAAGCTTTTTCGTCAGATATGCTGCCATTGCTTCTGCGTACTGCGGGTCACATCCTCGCATGATGACATACGGCGTGTGCGGAATCATATTCGCAGTCGCATATTCTGCAAGCTTCGGCACAATGTTCTGTTCTCCGCGAATTTTCATCGGCACTGCCGATTCGCAGTCAATGATCTGACACAGCGGACGCAGTCCAAGCAATTCTCCCGCAAATGCCGCAGCCGCACTCACACGACCTGACCGCCGAATGTATTTCAGCGAAAGCGGTACGAAGAATAACGCTGCCGAAGCCGTCCAATCCTCCAGATATTCCATCAATTCCGCAACATTCGCTCCGCGCCGCAGCTTCTTTGCCGCCTCCACAACTGCAAAACCATACGTTGCCGTATAGTTTCTGCCGTCCACAATGTGAATTTGCATCGGACGGTCTGCGGACATGGTTTCTTCTTCAAATTGCTGTTTTGCCATCACAGCATTGCGATTCGTCGCAGAACCGCCGCTGCCGATGGTCACATAAATCACATCCGTATAACCTTCCGCATACAGCTTTTCGAAGGTTTCCTGCAATTCAAACGGCGTGAGCTGTGCAGTCGTCGGATATTCTTGTGCAGATTCGATTTTTTCGTAAAATTCTTCCTTGGTAAAATCCTGCATTTCGCGGTAAGAATTGCCGTCAATGGTCACAGGGAAGCAGAGCATCAGAATGTCAAGTTCATTGGCAAGCTCTTTTGGAATATCGCTGCAAGTATCGGTAACCAGCTTAATTTTTGATGTTGACATTGCGGTGGCATCCTTTCTGTGGTTATTCCTGAGAGATATCATAGGCACGGGGAACAGCAGGTTCCCAGCCCGCTTTCGCATAGCGCCCATCCCGCGTCAAACCTGCAAATTCATGCTGCCGCAGCACCTCATATGCTGCAATGGCAACCGAATTGGAAAGATTCAGACAGCGCAGCGTTTCCCGCATCGGAATGCGGACACAACGCTCAGGATGTGCGGCAAGAATGCTGTCATCCAGCCCCGTATCTTCACGACCGAAAAACAGAAATGTTTCTTCGGGATATTCAACTTCGGTATAAAGCGTACCTGTTTTGGCAGTGAAGTAAAAATAGGGATTCGGCGCATTCTGTGCCGCAGGATATGCAGCGAAAAATGCGTCCAGATTTTCATGATGAAAAATTTCCAGCTTGTCCCAGTAATCCAGACCTGCGCGTTTGAGTTTGGCATCGTCCAGTTTGAAGCCAAGCGGATAAACCAGATGGAGTGAAGCACCCGTTACGGCGCAGGTGCGGGCAATACTGCCGGTATTCTGCGGAATGCGCGGCTCCACCAGTACAAGATGCAGTTTATGCAAGAAAAATCATCCTTTTGCTGATAGCGTGCGGAAAAAATATCCGCCGTATAATTGCCGCATCGGGCGGCATCCTATCATTATCCCCATTGCATACGGAAACGGGGAGAAAGCGAGGTCGTTATCATGATGGGAAGTAAGTCCCTCTGGAAGGGCATTGCGGCAGGACTTGCCGCGGGGGCAGCCTTCGGGACAGCAGGTTATTGGCTGTCGGACGGCTGCTGTTCCAAAAAGGCTCGGCTGAAATACCGCGCTGAAAAGGCAATTCACGCCATCAGTGAAGTCATGGAAAGCCTTACGGATTTGTGGCGGTAAGCGATGCCTTTTGATTTTTTCGATAGCCCATGTAACTTTCAAGAATCAACACCGCCGCCACAGCGTCCACCACTGCTTTTCGCTTTTTACCGCGCGTGTTGGTGGTGTTGAGAATCTGATGGGCAGAAACAGTGGTGCAGCGTTCATCCCAAAGCGTGACAGGCAAGCCTGAAAGTTCCCCGACCATTTTTGCGAATGTTTCGCATTTCTGGGCGCGGTCACCGCAGCTTCCGTCCATGTTTTTCGGATGTCCGACCACAATTTCCTCCGCGTGGGCGGCAAGTGCTGCCTGCGCGGTTTTTTCTGCACATACGTCAAAACGGCGTTCTGTCAGAACACCTGCGGGAGAGGCGATCAGTTCCGATTTGTCACATACGGCATAGCCCGTGCGGGTATCGCCAAAGTCTACTCCAAACAAAATCATTTCTGCGGCTTCTCCTTTTCAGTATCGTATTTGCACCAATTGGAATTGCGCAGTGTGGAATTTTCGGGGCTGAGATGCGAAGAATCATTCTTGAAAATGAGTTCCCAGCCTGCGTTTTCTTCATAGGATACGCAGGAAACGGCGGTATTATCCGACCATCCGACATCGTGCAGGCGCATAATATCACCAAATTCCACCAAACAGAGGAAATTACGAAGTGCACAGCCATGTGACACAACGGCAATGCTTTGTCCGAAATGCTGTTTGGCAATCGCGGTCAATGCGACTTCCATGCGGTGCCAGACATCGGTCATAGCTTCCCCATGCGGCGCTTGAAATGCCCACATTTCCTGCGTCCATTTCTGATATGCCTGCGGGAATAATGTCGGGAGTTCCGCCCATGTTTTCCCTTCCCAGTCGCCGCCGCCGATTTCACGGAGTGCAACTTTTTTTTGCAGAGGAAGCTGATGATAGCGGTTAACCGCCTCAGCGGTCTGCACCGCCCGCTGAAAAGGGCTGACATATACCGCATCCAGTGAAATATCCTTGAAGCGTTCGGCAAGCTCCAAAAGCTGCCGTTCGCCTTTCGGGGTAATCATCGTGTTCAGGTTGCCCTGAAAGAATTCCTGCACATTGCCCTCGGCTTCGGCATGACGTACAAGGTAAATGGTTGTCTTGCTCATTACCACGCCTTTACCGTGCCTGTCAGTTCTGCGGCAGATGCAATATGGTTTTCGTCCAGCCAGTCATTGAGTTCATCAATGATACGCAGAGGTGCGTAGGGGTCAGCGACGATTGCCGTACCGACCTGCACCGCAGATGCGCCTGCCATCATGAGTTCGGCGGCATCTTTTCCCGATTGCACGCCGCCCATGCCGATAATCGGAATGCTGACGGCATTTGCGACCTGCCAGACCATGCGCACGGCAACAGGGAATACTGCGGGGCCTGAAAGTCCGCCTGTATTGTTGCGGAGAATCGGGCGGCGGGTACGCAGGTCAATGCGCATACCCAATAACGTATTAATTAACGAAACGGCATCCGCGCCTTCTGCTTCGACAGCGCGTGCAATTTCGGTAATGTCTGTAACATTCGGGGAAAGCTTGACCACCAGCGGTTTCTTGGTCGCGGCACGCACGGCTTTGACCATTCCTGCGGCGGTTTTGGGGTCTGCACCAAAGGCAAGACCGCCGTTTTTGACATTCGGGCAGGAGATGTTCAGTTCAAGCATCTGCACATCGGTTTTATCAAGCTTTGCGGCAGATTCCGCACAAGCTTCGGGAGAAGGCCCTGCAAAATTTGCCAGAATGACCGTGTTCTGTTTCAACAGCCACGGAAGTTCCTCTGCAAGAAAAGCATCCATGCCGGGATTCTGCAAACCGACCGAATTGAGAATGCCTGCGGGGGTTTCTGCAATACGCGGGGCAGGATTGCCGTTCTGTTTTTTGGGGGTAGTACCCTTTGCGGCGATGCCGCCCAGACGAGAAAGGTCGTAATACTGTGCATATTCTCTGCCGTAGCCGAAAACGCCCGATGCGGGGATGATGGGGTTCTTGAATTCGACACCGCAGACCTTCACGGATAAATCTGCCATTACCAAACCACCCTTTCTGCGTCAAATACGGGGCCGTCTTTGCAGACGTGCGCCGCATGGATCTCGCCGTCATTGATGTAGACATTGCAGGCGCAGACCAGACAAGCGCCAATGCCGCAGCCCATGCGTTCTTCCAGCGAAACTTCGCATGGAATGCCGTTTTCCTTTGCCATGGCGGCAACGGCTTTCAGCATCGGCATCGGGCCGCAGGCGTAGATCATGGCAGGACGGTTCGAAGCGATTTCCTCTGCCAGCGGGATGGTGACAAGACCATGAATGCCCGCAGAACCGTCATCGGTGCAAAGAACGGTTTTACAGCCTGTTGCTGCAAAATCTTCTGCAAGCACCTGTGCATTCAGATTGCGGTAGCCGCAGATATAGGTAGCGTTTTTGCCGTAATACTGTGCCAGCGGGAGCATTGGCGGATTGCCGATACCGCCGCCGATACAGACGATATGCGTATTATTTGGCAGAAGTGTAAAGCCGTGTCCCAGCGGTGCAAGGAGATTCACCTTATCACCGGCGCGAAGCTGACTTAACGCTTTCGTGCCCTCACCGCGCACCTCAAAGACCAGACGGAGTGTTCCCGCCGCTTTGTCGATGCCGCAGATGGAAATGGGACGGCGCAGGCTGAAATTGCCCGCAGGGAGCAAATGTGCAAACTGTCCTGCGACGGCTTTTTGTGCCGCTTCGGGACATTCAATGACCATATCCCATGCGGCGGCAGTACACTGCTTCATGCTTTTGACAGTACCAAGCAGTTTTTCCTGATATTGATTCATTGCAGTCAGATTCCTTTCGCAGATGGGAGATTATTCGATATGGATATACTGAGTCAGGTCTTTCCGCATACGGATGGCTTCGCGGCGGGCAGCCATAGCGAAGTCACGCTCATCGCAGCCCTCTTTCTTGTATGCGCAGAGGATGGCACGGGAACTGTTGACGATTGCGCCAAGACCTTTTGCATCAAATCCGCCTGCAATACCCTGTGCGCCGCCGCCCTGTGCGCCATAGCCGGGGACGAGGAACATGGTGTGCGGCAAACGCTGACGCAGTTCCACAAGCTGTTCGGGATAGGTTGCGCCGACAACTGCACCGACTGCACTGTAACCGAATTCACCGATGGTATCTTTGCCCCATTCTTCGCACTTATCGCCCATGCGTGCATAAAGCGGCACGCCGTCAATGAGAAGATCCTGAAATTCGCCCGAAGACGGATTGGATGTTTTGCAGAGGACAAAAATGCCCTTGTCATCATTTTTGCAGACGCCCATCAGCGGCGTGATGCCGTCCGTGCCGAGATAGCCGTTGACGGTCAAAGCATCTGCGCCGAAGGGTTCGCAGTCATTCGAACCGATTCTGCACGAACCAAGATGGGCAGCGGTATAGGCTTCCATGGTCGCGCCGATATCATTGCGCTTACCGTCCGTGATGACGTACATTCCTTTCAGTTTTGCGTAACGGATGGTACGTTCCATGGTTTTCACGCCATGATGACCATACATTTCATAATATGCAGCCTGCAATTTGACCGCAGGCACAATATCGCAGATCGCATCAATGATCTGCTGATTATAGGGGAAAATGGCTTTTGAAGCGGCTTTCAGAGTTTCGCCGTCCTCCTCCAAAAAGCTTTTTTTGAGGTATTCAGGGACATAGTCCAGTTTCGGGTCAAGACCAGCAACGGTCGGGTTCTGCATGGCGATGATTCTCGAAATCAAACGGTCAAAGGACATAGGCTTTTGCCTCCTGTATATATTTGGTACGGAATAGAGGGTTTATGCAGACCTGCAAACATTCAGAATTCTGCTATTTTATTATATCACAACAATGGCAGAACGTCAAGCATTTTCGCAGGACATCTGCAAACTGACCAAGGAATGCCCGCAATTCAGCACAGCGAATGCTGTATCCTGCCATGCAAAGTGCCTATGGAATTCCCAACAAACAGCAAAGAGGCAAGAGAACCGCGTTACACCGTTCTCTTGCCTCTCTTTGTTTTCACGAGAGATGCTGTGGGGACAAAGCATTGTTTGCAGTGCTCATGCATCGCAATGCATTCATGACTGCCAGCATTAGTACGCCGACATCCGCAAAAACAGCCATCCACATATTGGCAATGCCCAGTGCGCTCAGAAGCAAGATCACTGCCTTCACTGCCAGCGCCATTCCAATGTTCTCACGCACGATCCGCATGGTTTTCCTTGCAATCCCTATCGCAATCGGCAGTTTTTCCAGCCTGTCGTCCATCAGCACCACATCCGCCGCTTCCATCGCCGCTTCACTGCCCATCGCGCCCATCGCAATGCCCAGATCTGCCCGCATCAGCACAGGAGCATCATTGATGCCATCTCCGACAAATGCCGTCCGTCTGCCCTCCGCCAGCAATTTCTCCATTGCTTCGACCTTACCCGCAGGAAGCAGTTCCGCACGTACTTCATCGACTCCGACCTGCTTTGCCGCATCATCTGCCGCCGTCTGTAAGTCGCCCGTCAGCATGACCGTTTTGCGAATGCCCGCTTCGTGCAGTGCCGTAACCGCTTCTTTCGCACTTGCTTTCACACGGTCACAAATCACCAGATAACCAAGATACTGTCCCGCCGATGCCAAATGCACGACTGTACCGACTGCATCACATTTTTCAGAAGATACACCGATTTGACACATGAGTTTTTCATTGCCCGCATAATAGTCCTTTCCGTCCAGCACCGCATGGATTCCCATGCCTGCAAGTTCTTCCGTGCTTTCCAGCCGATGCGTGTCCGGACTGCCGCAGTACGCATTGAGAATGGAAATCGCCACAGGGTGCGTGGAATTTTGCTCCACCGCCGCCGCCAATTCCAACAATGCATCTTTCGTACCGACCGCGGGACACACCGTATCAACTGCAAATCTGCCCTCTGTCAATGTGCCTGTTTTGTCAAATACCACCGTGTCGATTTTCGAGAGCATTTCCAGATGATTTGCGCCTTTCATCAATATTCCGATACGCGAAGCACCGCCGATACCGCCAAAAAAGCTCAACGGTACAGACACGACCAGTGCGCACGGACAAGACACCATCAGGAACATACACGCTCTGCGCAGCCATTCTGCCCATGCCTGCCCGAATACCAACGGCGGCACAATGCCCAGCAACAGCGCCGCAATCACTACACATGGCGTGTATCTGCGGGAAAAACGTGTGATGAATGCTTCAGCGCGGGCTTTCTTTTCGGAAGCGTGTTCCACCAGTTCAAGAATTCTCGAAACCGTGCTGTTATGTGCATTGCTTTCCGCCTGCATTGTAATCACGCCGCTGAGATTAACAGAACCGCTGAGTACCTTGTCACCCACGCCCTTCTCCACAGGAACACTTTCTCCCGTCAAAGCGGCGGTATGCACCATAGTCTGTCCCGAAAGAATCACACCGTCCAGCGGGATTTTTTCGCCCGCCTTGACACGCAGGATATCGCCAATCGCAACTTCTTCGGGTGATATCTTGATTTCCTTGCCATCGCGCAAAAGCACTGCATGGTCAGGGCGAATATCCATCAGTCCCGCAATGGAACGGCGGCTTTTTCCCACGGCAAGATGTTCGCAGAGTTCGCCGATTTGGAAGAAAATCATGACACCGACTGCTTCGGGATATTCTCCGATGGCAAATGCGCCAAGCGTGGCGACCGACATCAGAAACGCTTCATCGAACAGTTCGCCGTGCAGAATATTTTTCGCGGCTTCACAGAGTGTTTCGCCGCCAACCAGCAAATAGGGGAGGGCAAATGCAGCAAGCTTCCAGAATCCTTTCAAAGGGAAAAGCCATGCGGCAATCAGCAGAAGCAATGCGGCGGCGATACGGAAAATGGCAATTTTAGGCGATTCTTCTTCATGATGATGTTCATGGGAATGCTCATGTTCGTGTTCATGCACATGGGCAGTCATTGCGCAATCCTGACACTGCATCACGCATCCTCCTCACGTTTTTCCAGCAGATGCTCAAATCCCTGCATAATCATGGAACGGACGTGGTCATCGGCGAGGAAGTAGTAGATGGTTTTGCCATCGCGGCGGTTTGTGACGAGGTTTGCGTCTTTGAGGATTTTCAGTTGATGGGAGATGGCAGATTGTGTCATGCCGAGCAATTCGGCGATGGCGCAGACGCACATTTCCGATTCGAACAGGGAGAAAAGGATTTTGACGCGGGTTGTATCCGCGAAAAGGCGGAACAGGTCGGAGAGGTCAGAAAGCACCTCATCGGTTGGCAAATCGTGGCGCACGATGGACAAGATGGCATCGTGGGAATGTTCTGTGCATTCGTGTTTCATAGCATACCCTCCTTATATGAACGTTCATTCATATGTTTCTTTATTCATATGATAGCACATTCATATGAATTTGTCAAGGGGGGAAAAAGAAATTTTTTGGAGCAAAATGGCTATGCACGCGAAGCGAAATGAAAGGCAGGACCGCACAAAGCACGCCTTACGGCTTTGTGCGGTGTTGCCTAAAGTTTTACTCGATTTTTAAGTC
>JAZUJW010000019.1:0-2708 GCA_045642925.1 Oscillospiraceae bacterium | reverse complement strand
TGTGAGGTGAATCATGTATTTATCCAGAATAAAACTTGATATAACTCGTTCCGATACCATGCGGGCATTCGTTTCTCCCAATCTCATTCACGGTGCGCTGGAATGTGCAGAAACTGACGGCAGAACACGAAAACTCTGGCGTATAGACCGTCTTGGCAATGAACAGTATCTGCTGATCGTCAGCGAATCGGCACTCGATTTCTCCATAACGGCAAAACAGTTTGGCGGAGATACCACAGTCGAAACCAAATCCTATGACAGTCTGCTCGCCCGCATTGTCAACGGAAGTCAATGGCAGTTTCGCTTGAAAGCAAATCCGACCGTTCAGAAAACAGACGCCAAAACAGGACGCGGAAAGCCGATTGCACATATCACGCCGAAGCATCAGGAAGAATGGCTGAAACGTCAGGCAGAGAAACATGGATTTTCATTGTCTGATGACGAATGGCGGGTAACGGGTTCTCAATGGTACCGTTTCCGGAAAGGACAGTCGCAGCATAAGGTATGTATGCTTGCCGTAACCTATGAGGGTATCCTGACGGTAACCGATGCAGATTTGTTCCGCAATGCGCTGACACAGGGCATCGGACGGGAAAAAGCGTATGGTATGGGTATGCTGACAGTTACAGGTGTTCGCAAATGAGTGAACAAACAGGAATGGAGAAACCGGAAATTCAGGAACTGCCGACAATCAGCGACCGCATGACGTTCATCTATCTGGAACATTGTAAAATAAACCGCGGGGACGGTGCTGTGACTGTACGCGATCTGGAAGGGATCACCTATATTCCTGCGGCTGCAATCACCGTTTTATTATTAGGACCCGGAACTGAAATCTCTCATCGAGCCATGGAACTGATCGGAGATGCAGGCGTCGCAGTTATCTGGGTCGGGGGACACGGTGTACGGTATTATGCGCATGGGCGTGCATTAAATGCACACAGTACCCTGCTTGAAAAACAAGCACGGCTATTTTCCAATACACGCAGTCATCTGAATGTTGTACGCAAAATGTATGCGATGCGTTTTCAGGATGAAGACATCGCAGAATTGACCTTGCAGCAGCTTCGCGGCAGAGAAGGCGCAAGAATGCGGAAAGCCTATCGGCAGGAAGCTGAACGCTATCATCTGAAATGGAACGGCAGAGAATATGATACAGAAGATTTTTCATCCAGCGATCCCGTGAATCAGGCGCTCTCTGCCGGAAATGTCTGTTTATACGGATTGGCATCTGCTGTGATCTGTGCGTTGGGATGTTCAGCCGGACTTGGCTTTATTCATGTCGGGCATGAGTATTCATTTGCGTATGATATTGCAGATCTATACAAAGCAGAAATCACGATTCCGCTTGCATTTCAGCTTGCATCAGAAAATCCGCCGGATTTACCGAATGTCATGCGCCGAAAAGTGCGAGACCGTTTCGCAGAGCTGCATCTGCTGGAACGTATGGTCAGAGATATCAAAATGCTCTTGCAGGATGAACCAGATGAAGAACCGCAGGAAGCAATTTATTTGTGGGATAATCTGAAAGGTCATGTTGAATACGGCATATCATACGCAAAATTTGAGGACAGAGAATGATAGTATTAACGATGACAAACTGCCCGCCGAAGCTGCGCGGTGACCTGACAAAATGGCTATTGGAAATCAATACCGGTGTATATGTCGGACAAGTCAATGCAAGAGTACGTGAAGCGCTCTGGAAGCGTGTCTGTGATAATATCCGTGATGGTCAGGCAACTATGGTATTCAATGCAAATAATGAACAGCACATGGATTTTTACGTTCATAATTCCGCATGGGAGCCTGTTGATTATGACGGGATCAAGCTGATACGTCATCCTCTTACAGCGGCAAATCAGGATAATGAGTCGATGAAAGCAGGTTTCAGCAATGCAGCGAAGCAGCAAATGGGCATACGAAAAAAGCGGCAGTCACCTTTTTTGACAGAATTTTTCATTTTGGATCTGGAAACAACCGGGCTTTCATCTGAGAACGACGAAATACTTGAAATCGGGATTCTGCATATTAAGAATAAACAGATTTTTCAAGAATATCAATGGATGATCCAGCCGCAGCATCCCATTTCTGATGACATACAAAAGCTGACAGGCATCCAGAATGAAGACTTGCAGAAAAACGGTCAACAACTTGCGGATACGCTGCAAACAGTATTTGCAATATTGGATGATCAGGATGTATTGATATATAATGCAGATTTTGATAAAGGATTTCTGTTGGCGGCAGCAGAACGGTGTAAAATGGAATACCCTGAAATCCGAACACACGATATGTTTCTGACTGCCAAAAGTTCTCTGAGAGGTTTACGAAGCTATCGTTTGGAGAGTGTCGCCAAACGACTCGGGATCGAGCAAACGCAAGCACATCGGGCTCTGGCGGATTGTAAGCTGCTGTACGAGGTGTATCTCAAACTAAATAAAATCTGAGATACTCCGGAATAAAAGGATCGAATTTACGTGACTTTCTTAGTCTTTTCCCCGCATACGCGGGGGTGATCCTGAGGGTCTGCGGCTTGATAGTGCCGTTGTTTCCTTTTCCCCGCATACGCGGGGGTGATCCTACGAACCTATAAAGCGCGGTCGCAGGGTGGTGCTTTTCCCCGCATACGCGGGGGTGATCCTTTACTGTCAAAATGCAAGGACTGCAACATTCCCTTTTCCCCGCATACGCGGGGGTGATCCTAATAT
>JAZUJW010000018.1:0-20089 GCA_045642925.1 Oscillospiraceae bacterium | reverse complement strand
GAGCTGGTGGGGCAGGATACGAATGGTCACACGAGTTTGGCCAGTCAGATATTTCGTCAGATTGTACAGAAATGATGCCGCTGGGCTGACGCCCAGCAAAGAATTTCTGTGCAAGATGGCGGAAAATATGCAAGCAGATGTGCCGCCAAGCCGTCAGGCTTGCTTTGTGCGGTGTTGCCTTAACGCAACACCGCACAAAACACGCCTTTCTCCTCTCCTGTTATTCATCGCCTGAAAAAGAAAAAATCCCATCAATTATTCCGAATAGCATCCAAAAACGTGCTATCCAGAAGATAACAGATGCAACAAAATCACAAAATACTTTCTTATTATTCACATTTCTTCACAAATTTCTATTGTAATTCTGCGTTTGATATGGTATAATAAGTGTATGATCAGCGAAATAACAGATCCACGAACTGAGGTGAAATCATGGCAAGACTGCTTTGCTTTATCGGCGAAATTACGGTTGATTTTCAATCAGAACTGACCAAAGCACTCTCTGACCAAGCCGCAAAAAACGGACACGAAATTGTGTTTTGTGTGAATTTTGATACCAACAGCGTCAACGCAATGCATGGCGAAATTGAAAAACAGATCATGTATCTGCCGAATCTGCAAAGCTTTGACGGCATTATCATCTGCCCTGATACCTACGAAATCGACGGCATGGCGGAAGAACTATCCCGTCATCTGGAAAAATATGTCACCTGTCCTGTTATTTCTGTACGTGACAGAAACTCCCGCTTCTACAATATTTTGCTGGACGATGGTCCTGCAATTGCAAACATGGTCGAGCATTTCATTTCCGTACACCATTTTACCCGCATCTGCTTCATGACCGGTCATATGGATCTGGAAGATGCACACCGCCGCCTGCAAGCCTATCGGGATGTCATGGCACAGCATCACTTAGAAGTGACAGACGGCATGGTTTTCTATGGCGATTACTGGCGCACCAAAGGCGAAGAAGCTGTTTCATGGTTCTTCGAAAATAATTCACTGCCGCCGGAAGCAATCGTCTGCGCCAACGACTACATGGCTATTTCTGTCTGCAATGCACTGTTTGCGCGGAATCTCCGCGTACCGGATGATGTCTGCGTATCCGGCTTTGATGACATTGATGAAGCCTGCTATCATCTACCGCCGATTACCAGTATTCATGCTTCTGTCGATGCCATCAGTCGGGAAGTTATACGGCTATTCACCGATGTATGGAACGGAAAACCACGCAAACTCGACTACCATTTGCCGCTGGAAGCCAAATACCGCAAAAGCTGCGGCTGTGAACACGATATCAATTTTGCACCGTTTCAAAGACTCTACCGTGCAAAAGAAACCTTCCTTTCTGCACTGCATTTCTGCCCGTATATCAGTCTGGACTTTGAAGCCGCAGATACCGTTTCTGAACTGTTTTACAGCATTTTCCTCATGCTTTCCAATAAATCATGGGGCAGCCCCGAAGATTTCGGCACAATGTATTTCTGCTTTTGCGATGAAAACGAACGTCAGAACAATCTGGTTGAAATGGCTTCTCATTTCACGGAACATATGGTGCTGTCTGCTATCATTTCCAAAAGCGGCGTCACGCGCATCACGGAAACATTCCCACGCGAACAATTGCTTCCGCCGCGTTTCATGAACCCGAAAATGCCATCGTACCTTTTCGCCCTGCACTGCAAGGAATACTGCTATGGCTATATCGTCATGCAGAATGACAATTTTGATGCCTGCAAACACCTCGTCAAAACGATGATTTTCTCCATCGGCAATGCACTTGACCGTATCCGTATTTTCTCGGAAAATCAGCTTGTACAGCAGCTTCGCGCACAAACTTATGTTGATGAACTCACACAGATTCCCAACCGCCGTCAGATGGAACACTTTATCCGAAAGCTGTTCGAACGCTTACAGCGTTCAGGACAAAGTTTCTGCATTATGAGCATCGACATGGATGGTTTAAAATATATCAATGATACGTTCGGACATCTGGAAGGCGATTCCGCCATTATCACGATTGCACAGATTCTGCAAAACATTCATCCATCCAATGGAATTGCTGCCCGTATTGGCGGTGATGAATACTCCCTGTTGTTCCCATCCGAAAACGAAAAGGATGCAAAAGCTTGTATTTCCGCATTGCAGCGACAGATTGACGACTATAACCTTGCGTCAGGCAAACCCTATCAGCTTTCCGTCAGCGTCGGCTACGAATACTGCCGCCAGAATATGGAACTTCTCTCCTGCCTCCACAGCGCAGATAAGAAAATGTACGAACAGAAAAAATCCAAGACAGACCGTCACGTCCGCCAATAAATACAAAATACATCCCGCAGAAGCATTCAGCGCCTCTGCGGGATATTCTTGTTTATACGATTTCAGGAATCAGCATCGCAATGAATTCCAGAATCACGCCCACATCATCGGTCGTGTACTTGTCATCATGCGTGCAGTCTGCATTGACAAGACCTTGCTCCGTGATGACCGCTTCCTTATCCTCTACGATGTAACGGCTCAGTAAAATAACATCGGATACATTGACTTCACCGCTTTCATCCACATCGCCATAGGTCGGAATCAGTTCGTCATCCTCATCATCTTCGTCGTCTTCATCATCCTCGGAAGCGCCGACAACACCGTTCGGTTTCCACCAGCGGAGATTCAGCAGAGAACCTTCGCCGCCCTTGAATACAAAGAACACATCCTGCAAACCGGTCGTACCCTCGATTTCCATGGTCTTAGTCGCCCAAGTCTGCCAACCATCTGTATTGCCGACTTCCAGTGTGCCGATGAGTTTGCCGTCAGCACTGCCGAGATGTGCTTCAATTGTGCCGCCCGATGCACCGGAGGCCACACGCAGGTCGAGAGAAGTGACCGAACCTGTGCCGAAATCTACACCGGTATAACCGACATAGTCGCCGTTGTCGATGTAGGCGACATCCTGTCCGCCCTCGCTGCAATTTTCATTCTGCGTTCCCGAATTGACTGCATATGCAGCTGCGTCGATCATATCCGCAGAACCAACACCCTTGATGCGGAGCACTTTATTGGATTTCGAAAGGATCTTGCCGTCTGCATCCAGAACGTAAATACGGTAATTACCTTCTGTCAACGGCGTTTTGATGGTGGTGGAAGTGCCGTTCTTTGCTTTGGTCATATCATCGCCTTCGATGAAGCTTGCAGTGTTATCGGGCGCGATCCAGACTGCATTGGTCTTTTTTCCGCTGCTGCGAATCGGAAGCTTGCTGTTGCCTGTGGTTTCACAGCTTGCCGGGAATACAGTATCCGCCTCGGAGAACAGCGTAGACGGAATGATACCCGCATAGTCCTGTTCCACACCCGATGCCAAGCAGAACTTATACTGCTGGAAAGGCCATACATTGTCAGATACCACGATCGGATTGTCAATGCGGCTGGAAGGCGGATTCTTTCCCATCTTGCAGGTTGTCGCATATGTGCGCAGAATCGTCAAATCATGCTTCTGACCGTAGTCTTCGCAGTTGATGGTGTAAGTCACATCAGGGCTGATTTCCAACACGTTGTCATTTTCTTCGATGTACGCAGTGCCTTCATCATTGTGCAGACCGTAAGTCGGCTGATATGCACGCGCAGCAGGAATATTCTGAATGTAGTTTTCGTTGATGATCGTGCCGGGCATCTGACCGATGGTGTAAATGCCGCCGCTGTCGTGCAGACGATTCAGCGAATCAATGACACGGTTATAGCAAATGGAATTATCCTTGCAGGTGGTGGAGTCCTTGAAGTTGCACCAGCCCCAGCCAAGGTGAATGCCGTTGTAAGCGGTTTTTTTGATGGTGTTGTGCAGAATTTTGACACTGTCAGCATAGTACGCCGTAACAGCCGCACATCCGCCGAAGCCCGGCACAACACTGATGTCATAAAGCATATTGTTACTGATGGTAATGTCCTTGCAGACACCTTCCACACCGCGAGGATACATTTCACGATTAGAACCGTCACCATCGCCGATATAGATGTGCTGTGGGTTACTGACCGTGATGCCGCTGGAGGTGATATCCGTGATGTAATTGCGGCTGATATCGCAGTTGACAACGTCATTCGGCATACAAATGCCATCAGCGCCGCTATGCTTAATGACATTATCCGTGAAGGAAATATTTTCACTGCTGGTCACATGAATCAAAGCGGACAGCGTATCACACATTTCGTACTTTTTGGAATGCCAGTTGGAATCCGCATAGGCAGTATAGCAATTCGCGCCCTGACAGGTCGCTTTGCCATAGGAATCCCCTACTTTTGCAAGCATATAGTCGCTATGCGCAAAGGTAATACCGCTGATGCTGATATTCTTCACGCGATTACTTGTATTTTCGCCGGCAATCACCAGAAGTTTCTCAGCAATCGGCGCTTCCACGTCCGCATTCGACATATCTTCCCAGTCATAAGGGTAGTAATAGAGCATTTTGTCGGTCTTATCGAAATAGTATTCACCAGCAGAATCAAGGAATTCGAACGCATTGTAAATGGTATGCGTCCCGCCGGCATTGAAACCTGCGCCCCAGCCGGGCGTTTGTGCGATTGCCCCATACGGCTGTTGATAAAGCAAAACAGTCGAACCGTTATTCGAAAATCCTTCTCGTACACAAACGACATTCTCATTCCATGTCGTACCGTTGATGATTTCAAGGTCATCCCAGTTTTTCTTCAGTGTCGGCATATCATTTGACGAATAAGACGAACCGTCACTTGCTTTTCCCGAATCCCACGCCCAGTCCGCCTGACCTGCACGGATGGCATATTCACCATAGCCCCCCTTACTGTTTATGGTTTTGGAGGTCATGTTGGCGCGGTGGTCATTGACATAGAGATTGCGCAGTTTATAATCGCGGTCGAGGGGAGCACAGTAAATTTTGTCATTGTACTGTTTCCAGCCAAGCACCTGCACAGCGCCGCTGATGACAGGGGTTTCATCACCGTATGCACGGTAGCAGATATTGAAGCCGTTGCTGCCCGAATCGCGGGTATCAAGCACGATCGGTTCGGTCACGCGATAAGTACCGCCGCGAAGATAGACACAAATATCACCCTTCATGTCTTTGTTCAATTCACGCACAGCATCCCGCGCCCGCGTCACAGTCTGAAACGGTGCAGAAATACTGCCGTCTGCGGTGTCGCTGCCATCCGGAGAAACATAAAACACCGCCTGAAAATCATCTGCCGCCACGGCAGAAGTCTGTGGCAAAAGCGAAGCAGTCGGACAAAGAACCGCCATCGCCATGCCAAAGGTCAGGAAACGCTTTTTGAATACCATTCAAATCATCCTTTCTATTTCTAAGAGAAATCGCCAAAAAAATATTCCCCCAAGAATATAATATGACATTTTCGCACAGATAACAAGTGTGTAAATGCAGAATGGGTGGACAATCTGAAACATCAGCAATAAAAAGCATTACAATGCGCGAAAAATAATAAACACCGCATGAAAACACATCATCATGCGGTGCAATATAATCATACTTTTAAAATTCGTTTCAGAAAAATCTGATTAATCATCGTCTAAGGTGCAGGAATAGTACCACAAAATATCGTCACCATCAGACAGTAAATACTCCCCTGCCCCAACAGTCGGATTCGCTCCATTCACCTGATAAAGCCAGCCAGCCGTGTCGCCAAACTGAAATTCGTACAGATTGTCAATTGCACGTACATACACGGCTTGCTCAGAAGAAATCAACACGCCGCTGACATCGATCTGAAGTTTCTTCTGCTGCACGACACGCATCAACACATCATACGCCGTATCCGAAGCACAAAGCGAAACGGACGTTTTTTCGAGGATTTTGCCATCACTCGGAAATTGCTCCGCGCCTTCCTTTCCAAGAATGTCATCGCAAGAAATGGTTACATTCACTGTGCCGATTCTGTTCGGAAATTCTTGTTCAGGAGTATAGAGGAAAATCCATACGGCGCACAGTGCGGCAAAGGATGAAATCATGATACAAACGTATTGCCATGCTTTTCCTGACTTGCGCCGCAAAATGCATATCGAAAATCCAGCGGAAAGTATCACGATCAATGCAGTCAGAATCAAGCAAAAAATGATATTCGAATCTTGCGAAGCAATCTCTGCTGGTTGTGAAGTACTAGTCACAGAATCAGAGGAAAAATCCAGCGCGTTGTCGAAAATGTAAAAAGATTCGCCGCCTTGCAAAAAGTGTTGATAAGCACAAAGTGAAGCGTAAACCTGTACCGTTGCAGCATCGTTCTCACCGCCGCCGATGATATGCTGAAAAGTATGTGTTTCCGTCTGAAATGCAAGAATTGCATCCAGCACGGAATGACCGTTTTTGAGGAAGCGTTCATCCGTCAATCCGTCAATTTTCAGACAGGAAAGTGCCATCCAGACCTGTGCAGCGCTTTCTACATTTTCCTGCTGATAATTCTCGAACCCGCCGTTCTCCAACTGATACGACGAAAGGTACGTAATTCCGTTGTTAATAGACTGTGTGACAGCATCATCCTGTCCCATGAAAGGTGCTAGCGCCTGTAAAGTCATCGCTGTGATGTCAACGTCACCACTTTTTCCAGTGAGTGACCAGCCGCCATCCGCACACTGCATAGAAGCAAGCACCTGCGCAGTTTTCAGTGCAGATGCATCCGAATACGGCACACCATTATTTTGCAGATGGAGTGCATAGACAAAGCTCATGATACCCTGTTTACCATACGTATCCGCTAAAACATCAGCAGCAAGTGAAAAATCAGCATCAGAGCCTAATGCCGTCCAGGTAAGTGCAGCACGTTGTCTGCTTTGCGCTGCCTGCGATTTCATTTTCGGGATTTCGCAAGAAATGGCATCCCAATAAAAATGAAAATCACATTCAGGATGCAAATGAAGAAAGGATAAAATATACGTATCAGCAGAGCTATTGCCAACATTTTCAACAAGGGACGAATCGAGAAAACTCTGTATATCACCACCCAATCGTGACTGTTCCATCTCGCTAATCAGTGCAGAAATATTCGGTCTATCAGAGTTTGTAATATTATTATCCGTAGAATGAATCACTGCGATTGGTGGAACCAAAAGCAATTCGTCACAAACGGCACTCACGACACAATCAGAAGAATTATCAGGCATCAGCGTTACTTTTCCATTACTGTCCGTGCGGTACGATGATGCTTCGCCATTCAAAAGAATCCTTGCATCAGCAAGAACATTCTCAACCAGATTAAAATTTTCATCATATGATTTCGTATATAGGGACAGCGTTACAGAACCATCTTCGGAACATTCTACGGAACGGTTATCAAAGTAGGAATAAGTGTCCGAAAAAGTATCGAGATCAGTATAAGTAAACACATCAACATAACAATTTTCGGTCAGTTTAAAGTCCAAGTTATCAGCGAATTCATGGTTCACAAAATATCCATAGCTACATCCATTTTCAATTCCACATACCTTTAGAAGACTTTTTCCCCATTCCGTTTCCTGCATCTCATATCCTTTAGCCGCACCGCCTTCATAATATTGTTCATGCGCACAAAAGAGGGCATCATGCAACGAAAGAGTACCATCACCATCAACATCAGAAACAGTGACCGATTCTTGCGAAATCAGCGTTTCTCCATTTGAAATTGTCACAAAAACATTCATGGAATCGACTGCATTTGCTTTCACAAAAGCCGTAGAAATACAGCATTGCAAAAGCACAGTAAACGTTATCATATTAACTTTATGAAATTCCATTACACACCTCAAAAAAGAAATGCGTTTAACGTAAAACGAAAAACGCAAAAGAATCAATATTTGGCAGGTCATCAAGCAGAAATGCGCACAGTGTTTCGCATGGATCTACATAGATTTTGGAATATTAAAGCTTTATCGCAGCATCCAACTTTGGTGCAAGAACAAAGGCAACAACCAAAAGAATTGCTTGAATGATATATATTTCTGCATGAAGTGAAATAGAAACTTGCATAAAAATAAAGTTAAGTGAGATACCATCAAAGCCAAAAGAGGTATGATATCCCAACCATTGCACATAAGGTATTTCATTTGTCCAAAGAAGATCGCCAACGCAGGAACCAACTAATGCAGCAATCAATACTGTGCCTAGAATAACTAATTTAGACTTCATTTCTTTTGTTTCCTTTCAATTATTTTCCTGTAGATCCAAAACCGCCGTTTCCTCGTACTGTTTCATCTAACTGTTCAGATATTGAACATGAAGGATACAGTATGGGCATCACAACCAACTGTGCGATACGCATTCCATTTTCTATCGTAAATGCATCTTTTCCGAGGTTTATCAACGCAACACAAATTTCCCCTCTGTAATCTGCATCCACAACGCCAACGCCATTCGCCAATGTAACACCATACTTGGATGCAAGACCAGAGCGTGCATAAATCATCAGCGCCACGTTATTATCAGATGGTGATACAGCCAATCCGGTCGGAATTTTTGTAATTTCTTGCGGTTTCAATGTGACAGGTGCATCCAGTGCAGCACACAAGTCAAGCCCTGCACTAAAGGCTGTTGCTCTTTCGGGAATGACAGCACACTCTCGCAGTTTCTGAAATGTAAGTATCATCGCACTTTCCTTTCACTGTATCCGCAAACCGCGTGTAAAATGTTTCGGCGGATCCGTCTGAATACCATCAACATATTTTTTTACAATTTCCAGCACATCGTCTTCGTTCTCATTGGTCATCTGCAAAATGAAATACGAAGCAAAATCGAAGCTATCCAGCCTATCAGCCAACCAGATCGGTTCAGAATTAAAAATCTCACAATAATCCGGACTGTCCACAATCCGCGTACAATCTGTAAATAGTGAGGCCTGTTTCCGATCATAAAGAGTGTGCCGACAATTTTTACACGAAATTTGGTTTGAAATCGGACAATTTCTCGTAAGCATCAAAGGAAGCTTTCCATAAGCAAGCAGGGACATCGGCAAACCGACTCTAACGACACTACGCATCGAATTCTCAGGTAATTCAGGAGAAAATAATGCATCTGCCAAACCATAACGCTTCCAATATTGTGCAGTTTCAGTATTTGCAATATGCAGCCCATGTCCGCCATGCAAGGACATATCAAATTGACGCCCAAGTTTTGCAATGCCGATATGATTGCACAATAATTTTGAAAATCCTAGTTGATTCGCAGAATTCAATAGTGAGCACACTTTCTCCGAATCAACCACGTATCTAGGCGGAACTAAAATACATTTTGAAATAGGAATATCTTGCTCAGCTTTTGTAAAAGGTACTGCCAACTGCAACGGCAACATAATCGCATCTAATTGCTCAACATAGGATTTTATTTTTGACAATTGTCTGAGTTGCAGAATCTGCAACCGAAACTTTGGCTTGTGAAATGAAACATCTGAGAAAGGGTGCTTCAAATTTTGCGAAATGATTTCATACTTTGGCGTATATTTCGCAATAATTGATTGGTTCATCAAATCACAAGCAGAACGGCGCAAAGCATTCATTTCACTTGACGGGAGCATCGCATTATCATTCATATCCGCATCAACTGAGCCAGCACAATATATCGTATCACCGAGTTTTTCGAACTGTCTTTTCAAATCAGATAACTCTGTAGGACGATGTTCAGCGTTTTGCACTACTGCGCCTTCCGCTGAAACCTGCATTCCATTCGCAGTATGTACTGTCAATTTCGAAGGCTGACCGATATGAAGTTCAAACAATGCATCCAATTGAACGAATCTACGTTCTTTCTGATATGTATTTCTTATCACGGAAAGAACGCTCTGTGCAGCAGTAACATCGTCCTTTTCCCGAATTCCAAACATTTTCTGGCGGTGATCTGTGAAATATCCATCGGTGAACCCGCTTCTGGAAAATACTGCACGCAGTGTTTCAAAGTCATAGGGATGACCATTTATTGCGTTCCGATATGCTGTTACAGCAGCAGCAACATATTCCGGACGTTTCATTCGTCCTTCGATTTTCAACGAAGATACGCCCATTTCTTGCATGGCATCCAGATATTCAATCAAACACATATCTTTTAAGGATAATGCGTGCGCATCTTTTCTCTTTTCGTCCGCCGTATAAGGCAGTCGGCAAGGCTGCGCACAACAGCCCCGATTTGCACTTCTTCCGCCCATCGCTGCCGATAAAAAACATTGTCCCGACACGGACATACAGTGTGCGCCGTGGACGAACACCTCAACCTCAACGCCAAACCGATTGCCAGCATCACATAGTTTTTTCAATGCAGATTCGGACATTTCTCTTGCTGCTACAACACGGCAGAATCCCATTTCTGCTGCAAGTTCCAAGCCTTCAGCTGTATGAATCGTCAGCTGCGTGGATGCGTGAAGCGGCATCGCAGGAATTCTGTTCCGCAAATACTGTGCAACGCCAACATCCTGCACGATGCAGGCATCTATTCCCGCTTCTGCCATCGCAATAATCAGCTTGTCCAGTGCAGGAAATTCCTTGTCGAAAATCAGCGTATTAACAGCCAAATAGATTTTTGTACCATATAAATGGCAGTATGTCGCTGCTTCTTTCAACGATTTATCGTCAAAATTCTGTGCATTGGCTCTTGCCGAAAATTGCTGTGCGCCTACGTAAACAGCATCAGCACCGCAACGAACAGCAGCCTGCAATGCCTCCATACTACCCGCAGGTGCAAGCAGTTCAGGCTTTTTCATCTTCAGAAACTGTCGTCTTTTCTGGGTTTTCCTTAGGCTGTTCTTTCAGCGCGGACACTTTTTCCGATTTTTTGCCGCTAGGCTGTTCAGAAGTGCTGCTTGCCGATTCTTTCAGGTTCAGCATCTTTTCCAACTGTTCCACACGCGCACGCAGAACATCAACCTCACGCATCACGCTGTCGCGCTCCATACGCACTTTTCCAGCTTCATCCACATATTCCTTGACTTGTGAACGAATCACTTCGATGTTGTTATTGGCTTTTGTCAATTCATCCATCGTGGACAAAGCGACCATCAGAACCGCAGAATGCACGGAAACACGTTGATTTGATTCGGTAATGTCCGAAATGCGCTTCTCCAGTGTTTTTGCCAACTGATATACATAACTTGGCGCATCCTCTGTTTGAAGCACGTACTCTTTTCCGCAAAGAACCACTTTCAATCTGTTAAGCATTTCAATTATCCTTTCTCATTTTAATTGTCAAGATATCTGATTAAGGCTACAACACGTCCGAGAATTGACGCGTCTTCCACAATAATCGGTGCCATCGTATCATTTTCAGGCTGCAACCGATAGTGCCCGTCCTCCTTAAAGAAACGCTTCACGGTTGCTTCCTCTCCACTGACCAAAACCACTGCAATTTCGCCGTTTTCGACTGTTTCGCATTGTTCCACCACGACCAGATCCCCGTCCATGATACCAGCTTTGATCATACTTTCACCGCGAATACGCAGGGAAAACAGTTCGCCCTGATAGCGTCGGTCGGGCACATAACTGATATAGTCCGTGATATTTTCAATCGCAGTAATTGGCTGACCAGCCGTCACCGTGCCAACCAGCGGCACATTGATCGCCGTTTTGCCATGCAGCCGAATCGCACGGTTTTGGTTATCCATTTTATCAAGATAGCCTTCTTCGACCAGTAAATTGATATAGCGATGGGCGGTGGAGGTGGAGCGAATCCCCAGCGCGGCACAGATCTCGCGCACGGTCGGCGCATACCCATCGTCGATCCGCGTGCGAATATATTTATAAATTTCTCTCGCTTTTTCGTTCAGCATCGCACTGCCATCCTTTCGTTTTTCTTGTATTTACATGGATTCCAATTGTTTCGCAATCTGCTTGGAAAGCTTGTTGACATCGCCGCAGCCGAGCGTGATAATCAAGTCGCCTTCCTGCGCAATTTCGCAGACACGTCTGCAAATTTCATCGAAATTATGATATTTTCGCGTATCGTTATCCGGCTGTGTCTCATCCTGCGGCTCCCAGATGCATCCCTCAATTTTATCGGCAAGCTGTCTGGTGTATACACCGATCGTGTTGACCTCTCTGCCGCCCATAATGTCTGTCAATGCGACAATATCCGCAATCGTAAGCGCCGCTGCAAAATCATCCAGCAAGCGCT
The DNA here is from genome assembly GCA_045642925.1 of Oscillospiraceae bacterium. Taxonomy (GTDB): domain Bacteria; phylum Bacillota; class Clostridia; order Oscillospirales; family Ruminococcaceae; genus Firm-04. The sequence continues at coordinate 8,003 of JAZUJW010000018.1, read as the reverse complement.
GCGTGCGCGTAAAGGTGAACGGCTGGTGCACCGCGATCACACGCGAAAACGGCATGGATTTTGCCGCACGAAGCGTGGATGCAATTTCGGTCGGGTGATGCGCATAATCATCGGCGATCGTGATGCCCCGCACCTTGCTGTGCATCTCAAAACGGCGCTTCGCACCGAAGAATTCCAGCAATCCTGCGGTCGCCTGTTCAAAAGTGAGTCCCAGAAGCTGCGCACAAGCCACCGCGCACAGCGCATTCAGGACATTATGCTCGCCCGGCACCTGAATCGTTACCGTGCCAAGCGCAGTTCCGTCCCGCCATGCAGTAAACGTGGTCTGCCCGTTGGCAAGATGCTCCACATCGGTCGCACGCCAATTACAGTTCTCGGACTTGCCATACGTGAGCATCTGCTTGCCCGTGACCGTTTTCATCGCATCTGCCGTATTGGCATCGTCACCGTTATAAAGCACGATTCTGCTTGACTTCTGTGCAAATTTCGTGAAGGATGCTTTCAGATTCTCCAGCGTGTGGAAATATTCCATGTGGTCTTCGTCAATATTCAGGATGACCGCCAGATCGGGCGAAAGCTTCAGGAAGGTATCCACATATTCACAGGCTTCGCAGACGAATGCTTCACTGCTGCCCGCTCTGCCGCTGCCGCCCAGACACGGCAGTTTGCCGCCGATGACCGCCGACAAATCAATGCCTGCTGTGAACAGAATCTGCGCGAGCATGGAAGTTGTGGTGGTTTTACCGTGTGTACCCGAAATGCAGACTGCATCCTTGTACCATGTCGAAACGATGCCCAGCAGCTCGCTGCGCTCCATCATCTCCACGCCATTTGCTTCGGCGGCTGCACGTTCGGGGTTTGTCTTTGCGATTGCGGCAGAGTATACCACCAAATCTGCATCACCGATGTTTTCGGCTCGCTGTCCCATCGCCACAGGAATCCCCATCGCACGGACTGCCGCCAACGTATCGGTTTCGTTATTATCCGAACCTGTCAGATAATACCCTTTCGAATGCAGCACTTGTGCCAGCGGATACATTCCCGAACCGCCTATGCCAATCATATGAATATGTTTCTTGCCCTCAAGCTGGCTCATAGATTTCATCCTTTTCTCACTTATAATCAAATTTTCACACAGTTTTCACATTAGAATGCTAGAATACGAATTGTCAATGAAATTACTTTCTGTTGACATTCGATGACTTCTTGCTGAAATCGCCGTAATTTACAGCACTACGGCATATCTTGTTTGGCTTTTTAAGGGAGGCTATTCATGCAAATTACAGATTTGAAAATCCGCAAAATGATGACGGAAGGACGCTTACGTGCAATCGTTTCCATCACTTTGGATTCTATGCTGGCTGTCCACGACATCAAAGTTGTCCAGGGTGAGGAAAGACTCTTTGTCGCTATGCCGAGCCGAAAAGATGAAGCAGGCATTTTCCGCGACATCGTACATCCGATTTCCCCTGAAGCACGCCAGTACCTCGAATCCCAAATTCTGGAAGCATATGCTGCTCAGCTCGCTGCTTTGCAGGCTGAAACACTGAACGCTGCTGCTCTTGAAGCTTCCGAAACAGTTGAATGAACCAGTCCCGCATACCACGCCCGATACAGATTTTACGCTGTATCGGGCATTTTTATTCCATGCCCATAATCATCAGGAATGTTTTCAGCAAGGCGATCTGCGTTTTTGCATCCGGAATCTTGTCACGCATGACCATCACGACCGCATCCGCCAACGGAATGCGCTCTACTTCGAGAAATTCTCCTTCATCCAGCTTTTGCTCGGAAAAATGGAGTCCCTGCGCCAGATACATATGAATCTCCTCTTTGTCATAGGCAGGGATCGGGTACAGGCTGCCCAGCTTATAGATGCTGTCTGCGGTTGCACCGACTTCCTCTTGCAGTTCGCGCACGGCACATTCCTGCGGGTCTTCGCCGTATTCCAGTTTTCCTGCCGGCAATTCCAGCGTTTCGCTTCCATGTGGGTAACGGAACTGCCGTACCATCAGCACTTCATCATCATCGGTCAGCGGGACGATGCAAGCCCCGCCCGGATGATGGATCACTTCACGAACGGTTTCTTTGCCGTTTTCCAAACGCACCATATCGCGTGTCAGTTTCAGAATTTTTCCGTCATATACGGTTTCGGAAGAAATTTTGGTTTCTTTCAGGTGTACTGCATCGGACAGAATGCAGTGATCACGGTCAGCGCAGTCTACACACTGCCCATTGCAGCTTCTCTGATTTTCAGACATGATCTCAGGACTCTCCTTTATCGTCATTTGGCACGGTATTCGCAAAGCGATACGCAGCTTGTGCCATATACAGTTCATGGATCAGCGGTGTTTCCGCATTTGCTCCATCATAATGATATTTATGCGTATAAGCTTCTGTTTTCTTGCTGCGGATCTTCACAGCAATCAGCATATACATCAGCAGAAGCAGTCCGCCTGCTGCTGTGATGCAGACACCGATGCGCAAACCGGGCGTTTCGTAGTGGAATGTGATGGTATTCTCCCCAGCCTCACAGCGCACAGCCATGAAGCCATAGTTGACCAGTTCCACATCCACAGGTTTTCCATTGACTTCTGCTGACCAGCCTGCCTCATACGGTACACTGAAAAAGACCATCTTCGGCTGTTCCAGTGTAATAGACGCATCAAAGCCATAGGAATCATAGGAAAAACTGTCGCAGCAGTCCGCACGGCGTTCCTTGCAGTATGCAACGTATGCATCTTCATCCATGCCGTATCTGTCTGCGGAGGGCAGAACGTCAAGAATGTCCGCATATTTCGCAATTTGTTCTTCGTTCAGCCCAAGGGCTTGCAGCATGATTTTCTCCTTGCCGATATTGGTACTCTTTTCGAGTTCCTCATTCGGAATATACATATCATATGCCATGCCCATCGGCAGATACGCTTCATTTTCATAGATATAGAAGGAATTTTCTCTGCCCAGATACTTGAAGCCGGGCATTCCGCAGTCAAATCCATATTCGCTGTCTTTATCAGACGATTCCTTTTCAAAATAATAGCGCACATTCAGCATTCCGCGAATCGGATAATTTGAAGTATCCGCACGGGACGCCACATCTCGCGTCACACCAATGGCATCATAGAAATCCATGATGGAAGTCGGGACAACACTCTGGAAGCAGCGCATGGAGGGATACCCCCAGAACATCGGGTAATTGTCGTAGTCGGGGCACATATCCACACGGAAAAACTGCTCTTTTTCGTCAGCCAGCAGGGTAATTTCCTTGCCGCCGTTGATTGCCTGTGCAATGTAGGTCGGCGGGTAAGAACCAAGTAGCAGACCGAAATAAACCATAGATGCGCAGCAAATGACACAACAGACTTCTGTTGCCCCAAGCGCCCTTGTCAGGTAGCTTTTGCCATTTTTCCGCATTTTCAGCAAAACGACAAGACCAACCAGCATTGCCACGCCGAGAAGGAAGCATATCCAGAAGTACCATGCATATTTCGGCAGTTCGAAGAAATGGAACTTGTCTTCGGAATCCTTTGTCGGGAAGCAGGCGATCACCGCAAACAGCAGCAGCATAATGCCACACACCACCACGCCGCCTTTCCAGCGAATCGAGTGGTGCTCCAGCGCATATGCCGTCATCATCGCCATAATGAGAATCGGCATATAGTACCAGCGGGCATAGTACGAACTGTTGAACGTGTAGAACATCGAGTTGAACACGGGGATGAATGCACAGCCAATGCAGATCCATGTCAGGCGCGTTGCCCAGTGGCTCCGCTTCTGCGACATGAACGCAATCACGCCAGCCATCGAGAACAACGGCAGGTAGCCGCCGATGGACGACCATTTTGCATAATTGCTCTGGAACAGATTCGGTCTTGCAGGCGCATCGGGAATCATGAAGAAGCTCTGGATAATGCGCCACAGACGGGTGCGGTCGGAATACGCTGCCATATCCATACCGGTCAGATACGTACCGACACGGTTGTTTGAGAGGATCGCAAGGCAGGACGGCAGCAGCATGAACGCAGAAAGCATCACGCCCAAGACCGCTTCAATACCAATAGAGAAGAATTTCCGCAAAGATACGTTGAAATCTTCACACGGACAGCGCACGATAAAGTACAAGATCAAAAAGACTGCCTGTCCTGTGAAGAAATAATAATTCAGCATTGCCATAAAACCGACCGCCAGCGCAAACACGCCGCGCCGATTCTCATTCACACGCTGTTCCATTGCAATCAGCAGCAATGGGAAAAATGCAGTGACGTCCTGAAAATGGTTGAAGAACAGATTAAAAAGCTGGAAGCCTGAATAGGTATACAGCAACGCGCCGATCATCGCGGCACGGCGGCTTTTGACAAACCTGCGGATAAACGCAAAGGAGGTCACGCCCGCAACACCATGCTTCAGCGCCAGCAGCCACGGCATCAAAAACGGCACTGCTTTGCTCGGAAACAGCAGGGAAAGCCAGAAAAATGGACTTCCCATCAGATAGAACGAATACGAGCCGATGAGGTTCGCACCCAGATCCGTATACCAGTTCCAGCCCAGTTCGCCGTTCTGCACGGCATCGTGAACCAGATGATAAAACGGTATCTGCTGGGAATTGAAATCTCCGTAATAAACAAAATAGCCGCCCGTCAAAAACATAACGGGCAGGGCAATCAAAAAGAAAACGAGAAATCCAAGCAGAAACACCTGTAAATACGGTTCTTTTCGGTCATCTGTCAGACTTCTCGTAGAAAATGGATTTCGAATTGTCATTTGAATATAATACTCCCTGCCATAGCGGAACACCCGCCCTATTTTCACGAAAATCGTATCGTGCAGAAAATATTATAACACAAATGCTCTGAAAAGTAAATACTTATCGGAACTTTTGTTTCATGTTTCATCGGGATTTCACAGATCATTCGGATACGGATACGGTGCCAGCTGCGGAGCCATGTTTGCAAATGCAGGAATCATGCTGACATTGTTATCTGTCGGCGATTTCATCACAAGAAGCATTGCACGAAGTGCTGTCGTGATGAGGTTACCGACTTCCTCTTTTGTATACTGATAGATTCCCGTCCAGAGCATCGTTGCAAGGCCGTGTGCGTACATCCACACACTGCAATAGAACTTGCGTGCCAGCTCATCATCCATGTCAAAGTCCTGCTTGATGCACGCAATGACTTCATCGTAATGTCCCTCTGCGATCAGGAAATCGTCCATTTCGCAGTTTGTGCGCTTCTGCATAAAGAGGAGCGAAAAGAGATTCGGTTCTTCTACAGCAAAGCAGATATATTCCATCGTAAACATTTTGAACGGCGTTTCTGACGCAAGACCGCGTTCTGCATACACATTGTAGAACTTACGCGCTTCTTCCATTACTGCCGCCATCAAATCATCCATAGAGGTGAAATGGGTGAAAATGGGCTGAGAAGAAGCCCCCATCTTCTGGGACACCATACGGACAGTAAACGACTGCGGGCCAAATTCCCGCACCACATCAAATGCGGCCTGAATCACTTTTTCTTTGGTAAAACGAACTTTCGGTGGCATACCAAGACTTCCTTTCATGTTATATAATAACGGTTATATTATACCACGCAAAAACAGATTTGTCAATCTAAAAATCATGCTTTTTAGTAGGATATAGTGCAGTGTGCTGAACTTTCTCTCATTCAGCCAAGAAATCGCAACACATTCATACCATTCGCACCGAAATATCTGTTGACAAATTTAAAATTTTAGGCTATAATGAATAGAACAGGAGGTGAATCGGATGCGCCAATCTCAAACTTTTTTTGCACAAAATCTTCCCACACTATATCGTATTGCCATGTTGATGTGCGGGAATACTGCCATTGCGGAAGAACGCACTGCACAGGCTTTGCGCGGCACAGAACAATCTGCCCCGCTGATTCCTGCTGCATCCCTCCTGCTGCGGCTGTTCACGATGCAGGGAACAGACCCAAATCCGTGTGATTTTCCTGAAAATTCACCGCTTCTCGCACTGATTCGCCTGCCGGAATCCTCACGCGGACTTTGCGCTTTACAGCTTTGCGGCTGTTCCGAATCGGATTGCGCCGATATTCTGGACTGTACCCTTGCGGAACTTTCGCAAAAACAAGAAAAACTCAAGCGCCGCATGGCATTCTCTACGGACGGTGCAATGGAGATGAATGCCTTGCAGGAAGCCGCAGATGCCATTGCACTTTCGGCAGACGCACAGTTACGCATTGCAGAAGCCGCAAAAAATCACCCGCCTTCCGAAACCATCCACAAAATCGAACTGCGGCAAAGTGGCATGGTCAAAGAGGTGGCACTCAATGAAAAACCGATTTTCAGCGATGCACGCAAACCGATTCATGAAACGAAAAACAGCATTCAAATGCCGCGCTGGGCACTTTCGGTCTGTATTGCAGTACCGTTGCTTTCGGTATGCATCTGCACGGCGATTCTCCTCATCAAACTGCATCCCACAACAGAATCGAATCCTTCTGTCAATGATTTGATTCACATTTCCACAACGCCTGAGGGCGAAGTGCTGATTGAATCTCCTTATCTGAGTTTCACGCAGGCACGCGAAAAAGCACTGCAATCTGCGGCGGTATCAGAACAGGATGCCGCTTTCATCAAAACAAAACTTAACCCCGAATCTGAACCTGTCACCTATGAACTGACCTTTCTGGATGACAAAGGTTCACAGTACGAGTACCTGCTGGATGCCGAAAACGGGGAAGTCATAGATTCCGCGGTATCGAAAACGAAAACCGTACTGAATACGCGCGATTTTCTGCCGCCTGATACTGTAAGGCAGATGGCGCTGGAATGCGCAGGGCTTTCGGATGCGATTTTTACGAAAGAGAAACTCGACAACGAGAATGATATTTATTATTACAAAATTGAATTCAATGATGCAGATGGCAGAGAATATCAGGTACAGCTTCTTGCATCTACGGGCGCACTGCTGAAATATACGGTCAAGGATGCGCCTGAACTGCATATCACGGATGCCATACCGCTGGAAGAAGCCAAAACGCAGGCACTTCTGCGGGCGGGCGGGCTTTCGGAAGAACAAGTGACGTTCACCAAAGCAAAACTTGATGGAAGTGTGTATCTGCTTGCGTTTACGTTGGAGGACGGCACACAGTACACGATTGAACTGGATGCAAAAACGGGGCTTGCGAATACAGTAGATGTGGTGCTGGTTTCGACGGACACATCCCGTTTCATCGGATTTGCGAAAGCGAAACAGCTTGCGTTAGAGAAAGCAGGGCTTTCTGCGGACACGCCTGTTTTCTATTCCAAGGCAAAAATTGACCGTGACAATGCCGCATATGTATATGAACTGGAATTTGAAACAGCGGCATACAGTTATGAAGTACGGCTGAACACGAATACGGGAGAGATTCTCAAATTTCAGGCATGGTTTCAATGAAAGGAAGTATTTTATGGCACTGATTTCGGGGATACATCACATTTCGATGAACTGTGAAAAAGGGGCAGAATATGAGAAGGTTCTGCAATTTTATCGTGATATTCTTGGAATGGAACTGATACGGGAATGGGAAAATGGCGGGATGCTTTCGGCGGGGAATGTATTGCTGGAGGTATTCACGACAGGCGGCGGCATCAAAGAGAAGGGCGCGATACGGCACATTGCGTTTGCGGTAGAGGATACGGATGCGTGTGCAGAGGCGGTAAGGCAAGCGGGGTATGAGGTATTTGTGGAGCCGAAGGAAGTAGAAATACCATCCACGCCGCCGTTGTATGCGAGAGTAGCGTTTTGCAAGGGAGTGCTTGGGGAAGAAGTAGAATTTTTCTGTGAACGCACCGCAAAATGAATGTGCAATACCCAACAAAAACGGCTATGCACGCGAAGCGAAATGAAAGTTTTACTGGATTTTTTTCAAAAAACCGCAGAGCCCGGAGGCAGAGCCCCTGGACGCCAACAGACTGCAAGCAGTCTGCACCGCAGAGCGCGAAACACCCTTTTTCGTCCAACTAATCAGGAG
>JAZUJW010000017.1:0-29377 GCA_045642925.1 Oscillospiraceae bacterium | reverse complement strand
CGTTGCCTTCACCCGTGACCCCGCCACCGGCGAAAAGAAACTGATGGGTGAATTCCTGTTCAACCCTCAGGGCGAAGACGTGGTCGCCGGCGTTCGTACTCCCATGCCCATCAACGAAATGGAACAGAAGTTCCCCGAGGCTTATAAGGATTTCGTCAAGGTCTGCGATCGCCTGGAAAAGCATTACCGCGATATGCAGGATATGGAATTCACCGTTGAAAACGGTAAGCTGTACATGCTGCAGTGCCGTAACGGCAAGCGTACCGCTCAGGCTGCTCTGAAGATTGCCTGCGACCTGGTGGACGAAGGCATGAAGACCGAAGCCGAAGCTGTTGCCATGATCGATCCCCGTAACCTGGACACCCTGCTGCATCCCCAGTTCGATGCCGCCGCTCTGAAGAAGGCAGAAGCCATCGGCAAGGGCCTGGGCGCTTCTCCCGGAGCTGCCTGCGGTCAGGTTGTATTCACCGCTGATGATGCTGTTGAATGGAAGAAGGCCGGCAAGAAGGTCGTTCTGGTTCGTCTGGAGACCTCTCCCGAAGATATCACCGGTATGAAGGCTTCTCAGGGTATCCTGACTGTTCGCGGCGGTATGACCTCTCACGCAGCCGTTGTTGCTCGTGGTATGGGTACCTGCTGCGTATCCGGCTGCTCCGAGATCAACATGGACGAAGCAAACAAGGTATTCACCCTTGGCGGCGTCACCTTCAAGGAAGGCGATGCGATCTCCATTGATGGTACCACCGGTAAGATCTATGCCGGCATCATCCCGACTGTTGACGCATCCATCGCTGGTGAGTTCGGCAGAGTTATGGGCTGGGCTGACAAGTATCGCAAGCTGAAGGTTCGCACCAATGCTGATACTCCTGCTGATGCAAAGAAGGCAAGAGAGCTGGGTGCTGAAGGTATCGGTCTGTGCCGTACTGAGCATATGTTCTTTGATCCTGCAAGAATCGGCGCATTCCGCGAGATGATCTGCTCCGACACCGTTGAGGCTCGTGAAGCAGCTCTGGCAAAGATCGAGCCGATGCAGCAGGCTGACTTTGAGGCTCTGTACGAGGCTCTGGAAGGTTGCCCTGTAACCATTCGTTTCCTGGATCCGCCTCTCCACGAGTTCGTTCCGACCGAAGAAGCTGACATTGCTGCACTGGCAAAGACCCAGGGCAAGACGGTTGAAGAGATCAAGGGTATCATCGACAGCCTGCACGAATTCAACCCGATGATGGGTCACCGTGGCTGCCGTCTGGCTGTTACCTACCCTGAAATCGCTGCAATGCAGACCAAGGCTGTTATCAAGGCTGCTATCAACGTGAAGAAGGCACACGCTGACTGGAACGTTAAGCGTGAGATCATGATCCCGCTGGTTGGCGATGTGAAGGAACTGAAGTTCGTCAAGAAGGTTGTTGTTGAAACTGCTGATGCTGTTATCGCAGAAGCTGGCGCAGACCTCAAGTACGAAGTTGGTACCATGATCGAGATTCCTCGTGCAGCTCTGACTGCTGATGATATTGCTGCAAATGCAGACTTCTTCTGCTTCGGCACCAATGACCTGACCCAGATGACCTACGGTTTCTCCCGTGACGATGCTGGCAAGTTCCTGGGTGCATACTATGACACCAAGATTTTCGAGAACGATCCGTTTGCAAAGCTCGACCAGACTGGTGTTGGCAAGCTGATGAAGATGGCAATCGAACTGGGCAAGCCTGTTAATCCGACGCTTCACTGCGGTATCTGCGGTGAGCACGGTGGTGACCCGACATCTGTTGAGTTCTGCCACCAGATCGGTCTGGATTATGTATCCTGCTCTCCGTTCCGTGTTCCGATTGCACGTCTGGCTGCTGCACAGGCTGCACTCCGCTAATTCGGAAACAAGTAACAATACAAAAACTGGCACTCTCGGTGAAAATCGGGAGTGCCTTTTTTGTGCCGATGTCCTATGCACATATATTGAGGAGTCCAGAGGAAATTGATTCCCTCTGGACTCTGCGATTTTTTGAAAAAAATCGAGTAAAACTTTCATTTCGCTTCGCGTGCAGAGCCGGATCGTTACGGCGTAACTATCCCTTTGGAATCCTTATGAAAATTGCAACCTACTTTATTTTCGTTTCATATTGCAATTTCTCGATATTCTCCATCATTTGCAAAAAATATTCCTGTAAAATACAAAAAAACACTTGCTATCTGTGCCAAAACAGAGTATAATAAAGATATATTGCGCCATTTAAGACGGAGGGCTCAGAATGCAGTTTTTAACCAAGCTCGCAGACGCACAGCAAAGATATGATGAACTCGGAGCAAAACTCCAAGACCCCGCAATCGCAGCCAATCCTGAATGCCTTGCGGAACTCATGAAAGAATATAAACAACTTTCCCCCCTCATGGAAACCTATGGGGCTTACCGCAGTGCGGAATCTTCATATGCCGATGCCAAGGCTACCCTTTCCGATGATTCTCTCGATTCCGATTTTCGTGCCCTTGCTGCCGAAGAAGCGGAAATCGCAAAGTCGGATATGCAGCGTTTACAACAGGAATTGCAAAAAATGCTCCTGCCGCAAGACCCCGATGGCAGCCGCAATGTCATTGTCGAAATTCGTGGCGGTGCAGGCGGCGAAGAAGCCGCGCTCTTTGCACACTCCCTCCACCGTATGTATTCCATGTATGCCGACCGCCGCGGCTGGAAGCAAACCGTGATGAACCTCAACGAAACCGAACTCGGCGGCGTTAAGGAAATTACATTTTCCCTCTCCGGAGATGCCGTCTATTCCCGCATGAAATTCGAAAGCGGCGTACATCGCGTACAGCGCGTCCCCGAAACAGAATCACAAGGGCGCGTGCACACTTCTACCGTGACTGTTGCCGTCCTTCCCGAAGTGGAAGCCGTCGAATTCGAACTCGACCCGAACGATTTGCGCATAGATACATTCCGTTCCAGCGGCGCAGGCGGACAGCATATCAATAAAACTTCCTCCGCGATTCGTGTGACACATATCCCGACAGGTATGGTCGTGGAATGTCAGGATGAACGCAGTCAGTATAAAAATAAGGACAGAGCACTTTCGATTCTGCGCGCAAGACTTTATGCGCAGAAGCAAGCAGCGCAGGATGCCGAAATCGCGTCCAATCGGCGTGCGCAGGTGGGAACGGGCGACCGTTCCGAAAAAATCAGAACGTATAATTTTCCGCAAAGCAGACTCACAGACCATCGCATCGGTTTTACGCTGTATCGGCTCGAAGATGTCATGAACGGCGATCTGGATGCGGTGCTGGATGCACTTGCCGCCGCAGAACAGGCGGAACTCCTTGCGGGACAGAAAGAAGAATGAAATGATGAAAACGATGCTTTTGCAGCCAAATGAGGTCGAACTTGCCGCGAAATTACTGCGGGAAGGTCAGCCTGTCGGAATGCCGACCGAAACGGTCTACGGTCTTGGCTGCGATGCAACACAGCCCGAAGCTGTGAAGCGCGTGTTTGCGGCGAAAGGTCGTCCTGCGGATAATCCGCTGATCGTGCATATTGCATCCATGGAGGAATGGGCGCCGCTGGTGACGGATATTCCGCCTCTGGCACGAAAACTCGCCGAGAAATTCTGGCCCGGCCCGCTGACCATCATTCTTCCGCGTTCTGAACGAATCCCTACAGAAACCGCTGGCGGACTGGATTCTGTCGGTGTGCGCTTTCCCGCGCATCCCGTGGCACAGGCTATGATTCGTGCGGCGGGCGTTCCAATCGCGGCACCGTCCGGAAATCGTTCCGGCAGTCCAAGTCCGACGACCTCTGCACACATGATGGCGGACATGGACGGACGGATCCCTGCCATTGTGGAAGGCGGAAGCTGTCTTTGCGGTGTGGAATCGACGGTCATTGTGCTGGATGATGCGGAAACGGTGCGCGTACTGCGACCGGGATTCATCACGCCGGAAAATTTGCAGACAGTGGCGAAAAATGTCATTGTGGATGATGCCGTGCTGGCACAGCTTTCGCCCGATATGCCTGCCCGTTCTCCCGGTATGAAATATAAGCATTATGCGCCGAATGCGCAGGTATATCTGGTCAATGGCGAAACTTCGCATTTTCTGGCATATATGAAACAACAGCAGGCAGAGGGTGTATATGCGCTGGTGTTTGATGCCGATGTGGAAGCCTGTGAAGCGCAGGGGATTCGCTGTGTGCCATATGGCGATACCGATGCGGCAAGGGCGGCGGCATTTTTTGCGCGTTTGCGGGAACTGGATGCAATCGGCGCAAAAACAGTGTATGTACGTGCCCCGCGGACAGACGGCATCGGACTTGCAGTATATAATCGGCTGATACGAGCCGCAGGATATGAGGTGAAGAATGTTTGAATTCCGAGATATTGACAGATGGCACAGAGAATGTGCTGGTCGTGGGACTGACCGGACAGACAGGTGCGGGAAAAACGACTGTCAGCGAGATTTTTGCAGAGCGTGGCTTTGAAATCATCAATGCTGACCTTGTGGCACGAAAAGTGGTTGAACCGAATTCTCCATGTCTTGCGGAGCTTTGTGATTGCTTTGGAAACGGCATTCTTCTGCCGGATGGGAGCATGAACCGCAAGAAGGTCGCAGAAATTGCATTTTCCGATCCCTGCAAAACGGAGATCCTCGGCAGTACCATGTTTCCGTACATCACAAATGAGATTTTATCGGAGATTCGCCGTTTTGCGGCAAAGGGAAAGCGGTACATCCTGATGGATGCGCCAACGCTGTTCGAAAGCCATGCGGATGATTTTTGTCAGCTGGTGCTTTCTGTGCTGGCAAATCCCGATACGCGCCGTTCCCGCATCATTGCACGGGACGGATTGACGGTAGAACAAGCTGAAAAACGCATGAATGCGCAGTTATCAGAAGAATATTTTAAAACACATTCTGATTTCGTCATTTATAATGATGAAGATGCCGCACAGCTTCGTGCGGTGACACTGGAAGTCATCGAGAAGGTGCAGGAGTATTATCAGCTCCATTATACTTTTCAAACGAACGTCATTTCATAGGAGGAAATATCATGGCAAAGAAAACAGATGCAGCAAAGGAACTGGAAGCGCTGAAAAAATCGCTGTTTGGTGAACGGAAAAATGCAGGACTTTTGCTGGATGAAGCAGAACTTGCGGCTTGCGATACGTTCTGTGAAGGCTACAAGACTTTTCTGGATAACGGCAAAACTGAACGTGAAGCGGCTGCATATGCCGTGTCACTGCTGGAACAGAAGGGATTCCGTGCGTGGAAGCAGGGCGAAAAGGTCAAGGCAGGGGATAAGATCTATTTCTGCAACCGTGGCAAGGCGGTTGTGGCGGCAGTCATCGGCAAGCGTCCGTTGGCAGACGGCATTCGTCTGACTGCGGCACATATTGATTCGCCGCGTCTGGATCTGAAGCAGTCCCCGCTGTATGAGGACAATGAACTTGCGTTGTTCAAGACGCATTATTATGGCGGCATCAAGAAATATCAGTGGACGGTCATTCCGATGGCATTGCACGGCGTAGTGGTCAAGAAAGACGGTACGGTGGTGAATGTATCGGTTGGTGAGGATGCAAGTGACCCGATTTTCTGTGTGACAGATTTGCTTCCGCATCTGGCAACGGAACAGGTGACACGGACGCTGGCGCAAGGCATCAAGGGTGAAGAACTGAATCTGCTGATCGGTTCGCGTCCGTACCGCACAGAAGATGGCGGGAAAGACCTTGTAAAACTGCGTGTTATGCAGATTTTGAATGAGAAATACGGTATGACGGCGGCAGATTTTCTTTCTGCGGAACTGGAAGTCGTACCGGCAGGAAAAGCGCGTGATCTGGGCTTTGACCGCAGTATGATCGGAGCATATGGACATGATGACCGTGTTTGTGCATATCCTGCGCTGGCGGCATTGATGGATCTGAAAAAGCCTGCATATACGGCGGTTTGCGTGCTGACGGACAAGGAAGAGATCGGCAGTGAGGGAAGCACGGGGCTTTGTGCATCGTATTTCCGTGATTTCATGACAGATCTGGCGGCGGTTTGCGGAACGGAAGTGCATACGGTATTTGCGAAATCGCAGTGTCTTTCTGCGGATGTAACGGCGGCATTTGATCCGACGTTTGGGGATGTGAATGACCGTCGCAACTGTGCATATTTGAATTATGGTGTATGCATGATGAAGTACACGGGCGCAAGAGGAAAGAGTGGTTCTTCGGACGCATCTGCGGAATATGTAGGTGCAGTGCGCAGAATTTTTGATGATGCGAAAGTGATCTGGCAGACGGGAGAACTTGGCAAGGTAGATATTGGCGGCGGCGGAACGGTCGCGGCATATCTTGCGAATTTGAACATTGACACAGTTGATGTGGGTGTGCCGGTGCTTTCGATGCACGCGCCGTTGGAAGTTGTCAGTAAGACTGATGTATATGAGGCATATCGTGCATTTGGAGCATTTCAGCAAGTAGAGTAAGTATCTCCTGAAAAATGCGGCTATGCAAATGCTGGTGTTTTTTTATTGAGGATTCCAAAGGGAATCATTCCCTTTGGCAGAGTCAAGGGGCAGCGCCCCTGGACGCCAACAGACTGCAAGCAGTCTGCACCGCAGTCGGCGAAACACCCCCTCCTGATTAGTTGGGACGAAAAGGGGAGTTTCGCGTGCTGCCCTGTCATTGTTTGTTACGCAACAACATTCGCTTCATCATAGCAAAATCTGCCGCACTCAAATGCCCGTCTGCATTGTAATCCGCCGCTTGGCCTTGTGCTTCCGTTAGTTCTCCTTCTGTCAGTAAATATTTTTGCAGCAAAATCACATCTTTCACCATAATCGCATTCACCGCATACTGCACCTCCGCTACTGCAACTTCTTTTTCCATTCCGCTTTCCGATGTCACCACAACACTGTAACTGCCTGCATCGTCCATTGAATGCATTGTCAGTAAAAAGTCCGAATCCACTGCATTTTCAATTATTTTCCCATCATGCATCCACTGATAGTGCGGATGCATCGCTCCCGTTTCTACGTGCAGTGAAATATCTTTCCCTTCTGGTAAAGAAATCATCTGCGGCGCAGTATATACAGGAAAACCACCCGAAAGCGTCACTTCCCCCGATTTGATTTCCCCGCAAAGAGGCCAGTTCTGAATGCTCTGGTCTTGCAGGAATACCCGTACATATGAAAGCTTCGTGTTCGGGGAAAGCCCCATCATCTCCCCAAGCGGGATGCGGAATTCTGCCGCAGAATCGCTATATTTCAGAATCGCTCCTGCATTGTTTCCGTGGTTGAAGTATATCGCACCATTGCTTTCAAAATACAGCCAATATCGGTCAGTTTCATCCGCTTTTTGCAGTTGGATGTTGTATACAGGAGAAACCGCCGTCTGCTTCATCGAAAACGATACATAGAAATACGTTTCATCATTCCATAAATACAGCTTGTCTCCATTTTCATTCGTTGCCGCAAGCCGTTCTTCTGCGCGTTCTCCTGCCGACAAGATACCATCCGTGCTGCAAATGCCATTGACTGTGTATCTTGCAGTCGAATGCGGCAGCTTCTTTTCCGTATTCGTCTGATAGAAAGCATTTTCTGTGCCTGCGTTTGAAGAAGCAGTCACCTGCACCGAACCCAGATAATTTGCACCCAACACCGAATTCCATGTGTCAGCATTCGAAAACCGTACCGAACGCATCGAAAGCTGTGGTACGGTGTTCTCACCGACCGACAATTTCAGATAGACATTCCATTTGCCTGCTTCCAGTCCGCTTGGAAGCTGCATCTGCAAATCCGTCAGTGCCGTTTCACACGAATACCATTTGCGGGAATCCACATCAATGTCCGTTCGGATGTAATTACCATCTTTTTCCAGTAAAATCTCTGCTTTTTGCGGACGAATCGGATTTGCAAAGCCTGTGTTTTCAACAGCGAACTTTACTTCCAGCGTTCCGCCCTGCGAAACAGATTCCGACAAATCGCTGTCACGCAGACAGAAGCGGTAGCCCAGATGGTCACGCATGAATTTCCAGACATTTTCTCCATAATACGCACTGTTATCGACATTTTCGACATCATACGCTTCTCCGAATGTGTAGTCCTTGTAAAGTGCGTAAATGTTGGAATTGATGTAGCTTAGGTGCGTTTTGTACATTTCAGGAATTGCATTCTGTGGCAGATAGGTCTCATACTGTTTTGTGAATTCCAGATTGCCTGAAAATTCACCGCCGTAATAGGATGTCGTTGCCTGATGACTCAGCCATTCTGTTTCGATTTCACGATTCCCATAGGTACCCAAATCGCTGGAAGAACCCATATAACCGTCATTGTACAGCCCGATACGTGCCGCACGGCTTCCTGCTTCCGATGTCCATTTGTCCATTTCGCTTGTCTTGATATTCGCCCATGCCGCAAAAATATTCGGCGTGCGCACAGTCACGGGAATATCATCGGGGACAACATCCAGCCATAGATCCAGTAGTTTGGCTTTGGTTTCAGTCGAACAATATTTGCCGCCCCACTGTTCACCATAACAACCGACCAGCCCTGATTCGACATACATCAGAATGTCTTTGTAGTCATCAAGAATGCCGCTTTCCTTGATTTGCATGACATGAGAAACCATCATGTCATAGGTCGCAGGTTCCGGATTTTCATGTCCGAGTTCGTCATACCGAAACCGCAGTGCAATCGTGCATCCGTTTTTTCTTGCATTTTCAAATGTTCCGCGCAAGCCTGCAAAAAACGCATCGTCCAGCGGATAATCCTTGCCCGTTCCTTCGATGTTTTTGTCATTTTCATCGCGCTGACAGTTGACACCGGATGAAAATGCACCGATGTTTATGAACATCAGCACCAGACTGCCTGTCGGATTCTGCACAGGTGTGTCGTTTGGTTTGCAGTGATACCATAGCGTGGACGTGTAACCCATACCCGGATTGAGAATTGTTTCGGTCGATTCGCGGTAATCAATGCCGGAATCTTTCAGTGCCGATGCCGCAGACACCGACATTTGCGACATTGCTGTCCAGCCAAGCGTGACTGCCGTGAAAAGGGAAAGCATCTTCGTTTTCATGATTGCATCCTCCTTTGTATATTGTAACTGATACATATAATTTTACCATATATTTGCAATTCTGTCAATATTTTGCATTGATTTTCACGGAAGATTGGCTGTTTGTGTATGTGAAATTCGCAATTGTATCCCAATTTTGCATCATTATCGCAAAAAATGGGCAGAAAGTCTATCTTTTCGACTTGACTTCATATAGAATATGCGCTATAATAGGACGGTCGAGAAATCGACGATGATTCGGGGAAAACCCAAAAGAGGAGGATTTTTTACTATGAAAGCATCTACCCGCAAAGCTGTATCGGTATCTCTCAGTGCCGTTCTCGCACTGAGCGCAATGCCCATCAACAGCACCATTTATGCAGAAGATACTGGAAAAGTCGTTTTTGATACCGATTTTGAGGACGGTGACGTTTCTGCATTTACCAACCGCGGCGGTGACGATACCACCGAAATTTCCGCATCCACCGATTTTGCCAAAAGCGGCAGTACGGCACTTCTGGCAAGCGGCCGTACACAGGACTGGAACGGCCCTGCATTCCGTCTGGACGACAAGTGCGAACCATTCACCGAATACTACCTTAGTGTCAATGTAAAGGGAAGATACTACACCAATGCGACACTCAGCTTCCAGTACAACGACTCTGACGGCGAAACACATTACAGCAACCTCGTGCAGAACCTCAACGGCAGTGACTGGATTGCAATTAAAAATGTAAAAGTCAGTTTCACGGACGATATGTCTGATGTATATGTCTATCTCGAAGGCGGTCAGGAAGATATGTTCCTTGACGACTTCAAGCTGGTGGAAGTGCCCTCCAAGGAAATCCAGAAAGATTTGCCTTCCCTCAAAAATGTTTACAGCCAATACTTCAAAATCGGTACTGCCCTCACGCCTTCCGATATGAGTTCCAAGGCGTTCATGGCACTTTGCGATAAGCATTTCAGCGGCAGCATTACTGTCGGCAACCAGCTCAAACCGGATTCCGTGCTGAACAAAGAAGCAACACTCAAATATGTTGAGGAAACAGGCGATGACACCAATCCGCAGGTTTCGTTCTCCGCAGCAAAGAGTGTTCTTGAATATTGCCGCAAGAACAACATTCCTGTCAGAGTCCATACGCTTGTTTGGCACAGCCAGACGCCTGACTGGTATTTCCGCGAGAATTTTGCAGATGACGGCGACTGGGTATCTCCCGAAAAGATGCTCAAACGTATGGAAAACTACATCAAGAATTACTTTGAAACACTGACGGAACTGTATCCTGACATTGATTTCTATGCCTGCGACGTTGTCAATGAAGCATGGAACGACCAGGGCACACCGCGTCAGGCATATCAGAGCGGCAACTACGAAACCTCTGCATGGGTAAAGGTATTCGGTGACAACTCCTTTATCAAGCCTGCATTTGAGTTTGCAAGAAAGTATGCACCGAAGGGCTGCAAACTTTACTACAATGACTACAACGAATACATGACAGGCAAGATGGAAGCTATCCTGAAAATGGTCGATGAACTGAAAGCGGACAATCTGATTGACGGTATCGGTATGCAGTCGCATCTGGATGTTCGTCAGGGCAGTGACGCATTCCCGTCCATCGGAATGTATGAAAGTGCAGTAAAGGCGTATACAGGCACAGGTCTGGACGTACAGGTCACGGAACTGGATGCAACGATTCAGAAATTTGATGATGCATCTTATAAGGCACAGGCGAAGTATTACAGCGACCTGTTTGATGTACTTGTAAAGTATTCTGATGGTATTTCGGCTGTTATTTTCTGGGGCATTACCGACCCGAACAGCTGGCGTGCAGATCAGCAGCCGCTTCTGTTTGATGCAGATTATCAGGCAAAGCCTGCATTTGATTCGATCGTAGACGGAATCGAATACACGGAACCGAAAGAAACTACAACGAAGCCGCAAACCACGACTACAACGACTGTGACCACAACAACGAAGGATGAACCGTTGAAGGTAAAGGTGCTTGGTGACGTCGATGCAGATGGTGAAGTGAATGTCAATGATGCGATTTTGCTGGCACGTTATGTGAATGAAGACAAGGGTGTCACGGTGAGTGAACAGGGACTTGCGAATGCAGACACGAACAAAGACAGTGTGTACAATGCAACGGATGTTACGAATGTCATTCTGATTGCGGCGCATCTTTTCGAAGAATAATTTCATAAAAAAGCGGCTCAGTATATGAGCCGCTTACTTTTTTATGCGCGATATCTTTTTTCGCATCAGTCCATGATGATTGCAGTAACAGTACAAATCGCCTTCGCCGCGCATCAGAAATCTTGCCGAAGCACTGCCCTCCGGATATAACTTCACGATCTCTACCCGATTGTCTGTCACATATGCCAGAAATGATATATAATGCTGCTTCGACATCTCATGCGACAGCGTCACATAGTATTCATCTTCCACAACTTCAATTTCCATCTCATGTGCTTCGTCCGCTTCATCAACCGCCATTGCCGGCAATATCACTCCACAGCAGCTTACGACCGCTTCACCCAACGAATGCATCACATTTCCGCAAATCGGACAAACATAAAATCTCGAACGCATCATATTTCCTGATACATTTCGATTCTTGACCGGATTGCCCGAAAACAATTCCATCACCGAAATGCCCAAAGCCTGTGCCAATGGTTCTACCAGCGTCAGGTCAGGAAATCCTTTTCCCGTTTCCCAACGCGAAACCGCTTTGTCACTCACATGAATCTGTTCTGCAAGCTGTAACTGCGTCAAGCCCTTCTTTTCCCGCAGCGTTTTTATTGTGCTGCCTGTAATGTACGTATTCATTTGCGTATCGCCTCCTTGTGCTTCATTGTACCACATTGTCTGCCGCTTGGCAACCTATGCTGCATAGAGAAGTCAGGGATTGATAAATTTGCGTATCGTTTCCTCCGCAAGTTTGACTTCATGTTCAAATTCGCGTGCAGAAATGCGCTGTGCACCATTTCCAAGCACAATGATTTGCTCCAATCGGTCAGAGGTTGCCACACGGACACGGTGATTTTTCGAAAGGTCATGTGATACACGCTCAATGTAGCTGTCGGCAGTTTCCGCTTCTTTGGTATACACAATACTGATATTGCCTTCGCGTTCCACTTCCCGATGCTGTCCCTTGACCTTATAGGCATCGAACACGAGAATGACTTCACACCCACGGTATCCCTGATAATTCCCAAGAATCTGCGTCAGTCTTGCACGGGCAGAATCCAGACTGTCCTCCGCAAGCTTTTTCAGGCTGTCCCATGCGAAAATGATATTGTAGCCATCCACCAGCAAATATTCGGGACCTGTATATACCGGCAGTTTGATGTTCTTCGGCGGCTGTTCCTCCAAAGGCGAACGGTGAAATGCCTTGCGTGGTTCGCGGTTGATCTTGCCGTAAGTCTGTTCATATATCGCCATCAATTCTTCATCGCTGGCAGTTGGCAGTGCGCTGACGGTGTGTAACGGCTGGATCTCTTCTTCGAAATGTTCCGCGTGATGCAGACAGGACGGTAAATGCATGAAATTATGCACCTCATCCCATGCAATCTGATATCCTGCACCATGCGAACAAAAAATTGAATCTGCGGTGTTTTCAAGGTCGGAGTCCGGCTGATAGCCGATGCGGGCAATGACTTCATCGGCATTATGGCATGGACGGTATCCGCTGACGACAAGCGAAAGTTCGCCTTTGCCCTTGGTGTAGCTGATGACTTCCGCCTGATAATCGGTCAATTCGGAAACGGGCGCAGAACCCGTCAGAATAGCACGGTCGCCCTGTATTTCGGGCGGCTGGAATGTGCCGCATCGCTGCTGAATGTCCGTCATGGCTCTGCCAACACATTCCGCAGGAATGTCCAGCGTAAAATCGTAGAACGGTTCCAGCAGTACGTTTTCCGCATAATGCAGACCATGCCGCACGGCACGATAGGTCGCCTGACGGAAATCGCCGCCTTCTGTATGCTTGAGATGGGCTTTTCCGGTGGCAAGCACAAGCTTCATGTCGGTGATCGGTGAACCTGTCAGAATGCCGAGATGCTGTTTTTCTTCAAGGTGCGTGAGAATGAGTCGCTGCCAATTGCGGTCAAGGACATCTTCGGAACAGCGTGTTTCGAATTGCAGACCGCTTCCCGTAGGCAGTGGTTCCAGCAGCAAATGGACTTCTGCGTAATGCCGCAGCGGTTCGTAATGACCGACACCTTCTGCGACCGATGCAATGGTTTCTTTGTATGCAACGACGCCGCTTTCAAAGGAAACCGCATAGCCGAAACGGTCAGCGATGACCTGCGTCAGTACCTCCAACTGTACCGTTCCCATGAGCTGAACATGAATCTGC
This sequence comes from Oscillospiraceae bacterium, assembly GCA_045642925.1. Taxonomy (GTDB): domain Bacteria; phylum Bacillota; class Clostridia; order Oscillospirales; family Ruminococcaceae; genus Firm-04. The sequence goes on along the minus strand of JAZUJW010000017.1, from coordinate 16,002 downwards.
CGCAGTTGTTCATTCCAGTAGACATGAAGCTGCGGGTCTTCGCTTTCAAGCTGACGAAATTGCAGCAGTGCGTCATTTGCAGAAATTTCCTGCGGGAGAATGACGCGGTAACGCATGACGGGTTCGAGCATTGCCTGTGCCGCATTCGGTGCACTGCCAAGTCCTTGTCCTGCATATGTCGCAGAAAGCCCTGTCACAGCACAAATGACACCTGCTTCTGCGGCATCCTCTGCGTGATATTTTGCGCCTGAATAAAAGCGGATGCCTGTGATTTTTTCGGTGTATTCGATGCCGTCTGCCGCAGTATATGTGATTTCGTCACGGTTCTGGAGCGTACCGCCGCAGATTTTCAGGTAAGAAAGGCGGCTGCCTTTGGCATCGGCAGAGATTTTGAACACCTTTGCGCCGAAAGCGGCAGGGTATCGCGGCGAAATGGAAAAATTACGAAGAATCTTCAAAAAGCTGTCAATGCCCTTGGATTTCAGGGCAGAACCGAAACAGCAGGGGAACAGCGTGCGCTGTGCAATGGCGGATTGCAGCAGTTCGGGTGCAATGCTGCCTGTTTCCAGATATGTATTCATCAGGGATTCGTCACAGGTTGCTGCCGCCTCGAAAAGCGTATCATTGACCGCAGAAAAGTCAATGCAGGCGGGGGACAGTTTTGCCTGCAATTCCTGCAAGACCGCCGATGGGGTGCGTTCTGACAGATCCATTTTGTTGACGAACAAAAAGACGGGAATGCGGTATTTATCCAGCAATCGCCAGAGCGTGCGGGTATGGCTTTGTACGCCGTCCGTGCCGCTGATGACAAGCACAGCATAGTCCAGCACTTGCAGGGTGCGCTCCATTTCTGCGGAAAAATCAACGTGTCCCGGTGTATCAAGAAGCTGTACGGTCAGGTCATCGCCCAGCGGAAAGCTTGCCTGATGGGAAAAAATCGTGATGCCTCTGCCGCGTTCGATTTGGTTGGTGTCCAGCCACGAATTGCCGTGGTCTACGCGCCCGAGGGTTCGGATGGCACCTGTGTGATAAAGTATGGCTTCCGCAAGTGTCGTCTTTCCCGAATCAACGTGCGCCATCAAGCCAATCGTGAGATGCTGCATGGTGTATCTCTCCTTCAAATGCGGTATCGCTAACGCAATGACAAACAGAACGATTTGCCGTTTTCATCATCACGTCAGCGATACACTTTTTTATTCTTCTTCGCGCAGAATATTCATTGGTTTATGCTTTTTGTCCTCATACAGCAAGTCATCTGCAACATTCAGACATTGCGTCAGATTCATACTGCTGACGCAGGTGAATTCATAGATGCCAGTACTCAATGTCAGGATGTACGGTTTGTGCGATTTTGCATTGAACATTTCTGTTGCGCGTTTGACACGGCTGCGGTACATCTCCTCGAAGGAATCGACATCCGAGAAGCAGAATGCCACAAATTCATCGCCGCCGAATCTTGCAATCAGGTCGCCGTCACGGAAGCACTGTGATAAGATCTCCGCAACGCCGCGAATCGCAAAATCGCCTTCATCATGTCCGAAGTGGTCATTGACCAGCTTCAGATTGTTCATATCAACAAACGCAAGAACCGCACGTTTTCCGCGGTTGATCGGATTCATCAGTTCTTCCGACACTTTTTCCATGAATCCGCGGCGGTTCAGGCAGCCCGTCAGTTCATCGCTGATGCTGGTTTGCAGCAAAAGCTGATTGCGCAGTGCAATTGCTTGCATATCCTTTGAGAGCCGTTCCTGTTCTTCGATCTGCTTTTCCATAAGCTGACGAGTTTTCAGCGCATATGCGATTTGCTTGACGATCACCCATGCAAGAAATGTTGTTTCCTTTTTGTCGATTTCTGTCAGCAGCAAACCGTAGTGTTCTTCGTCATAGAAAAGCGGGTTGCCGATGATCGTATGCCGTTCTTCTCCAAGCTGCGGGATGCGGAAACAGCAGTCTGCTGAAACACTCTGTTCCTCCTTGGGAATCAGTACTTCCTGCTGTCCCTGATGGTAGCAGACCAGTTTCTCCGTGCGGGGACGATGCCACTCTGCAAAAGAACGACAAATAATCGGAAAATCGTGAATGAACAGGTAGCTGTTTTTCGCGCCGTGTCTGCGCATATTATGGATAATCGAGAACAGGCTTTCATCCTCATCATCCATATAGCAAAGCACATCATGAACAATGGAAGATGAGATCTGCAAATTGGAACGATAGGACTGATTATCATAATACGAATCTGTAAATTGCTGTGACATGATGCGATTGCATATATCATAGAAGAATTCCAGTGCCTTTTCACGGTCAGCCGCGTGAGCTGTGCCCCACTTCCGAATCTGTGTCAATGCAAACGAGAATTCATTATACGGCATAGACTCAAAATCTATTGTATTGATGGCATCCACAATTTTTGCGAGTTCTGCTTCACTGTCGAAATTCGGTTTCTGCAATTCACAAAGCAGGTCGTAAAAGGTATTTGATACCATTTTAATGTTTCTGCCTATGCTTGTTTCGTCATGCAGCGCACCGGAAAGGAATGAAGCAATTTCATCGCAGAGAACCCGTGCGTCCATTTGTTCTACTGAACCAGCTGCACGGATTTTCTCCAGCATGACATTGACCTTTGAAAGACAGCCGCAGGAACTTCGCACGATGATAGAAGTGTCGATGTTGACATCATTTCCTGCATTGCCTTGAATCATAGAAACGCACTGTCCGACAGCACGGTAACCGAGTGTGGAAACATTGGAACGTACTGTTGTCAGCATTGGCTGCATGGCGGAAGCGGATGGGGCATCGTCAAAGCCTGTGACGCGAACATCCTTACCGACAGAGAGACCGGACTGGAGAATTGCGCGATAGCCGCCGATTGCCATGCGGTCATTGGCGAAGCAGAGGGCATCAATATTTCCGCGGTTGCGCTCCAGCACTTCGTTGACTGTATCAATGCAGTATTCTGTAAAATTGCCGACGCCGCAAAGCGATTCATCAAAAGGAATCTGATTTGCAGCAAGGGTATTCTGATAAATCGTGAAGCGTTCCTGTGCTTCAGCGTTGTTCACAGGGCCGCCGATAAAGCCGATGCGTTTGCAGCCGTGGACATCGATCAGATGTTGAATTTCGTCACGCAAGCCGTTGGCGGTGAAGCAGACATTGGGATAACCCTGTACTTTTCGAGCGATGCTGACAACAGGGACATTGCCAAAGGATGCAAACAGTTTTTGCACGGCAGCATCATCCAGACCGTTGCAGACCACGCCTGTTTCGAGAATGACGCCATCAAAATTTCCTTTATCTACGTAGGAAAGCATGGAATTGAACTGATATTCGTAACGATTCAGTTTTTCTTCATTATAATTGCCGACCATGAGCCGCACAGGGAGAATGAACAGGTTTACGTCCATATCCTCAGCGGCAAGCCAGGCACCGTCGATCACGTCCATTGAAAATTCGTTATCGAGGAAGCTGATGAACAGTGCAATATTTTTCTTCATAGAATCCCTCCTTTATCAGAGACATCTGGACTTGCTTTATTATAGCACATTCGGCTGAAAAATTCAATAGTATTTTCGTATTTCTCTGACAAATGATTATATAATTGTAATGAATGGGGTATCAATATATATGTTAGGTACGACACGAGAGGAACCCCCTTAATAGGGTTGCCCCAGCCCCTTCCTGATTAGATAGAACGAAATGGGGTGTTTCGCCGACTGCGGTGCAGACTGCTTGCAGTCTGTTGGCGTCCGGAAGCGCTGCCTCTGGACTTCGCCAAAGGGAATGATTCACTTTGGAATCCTCAATAAATGAGCCGCTTTGATTCGGAAAAATTACCTCATAAACGAAAACACCCGAATGGCATTCTATCAGTCCATTCGGGTGTTTGTGCTCCATTTTTCAGGATTTTTCTTTCATTTTGCGGCCAATGAAGATGACCAGGCAAGCGCCGATGATCGCAAAAATCAAAGAACCCAGCAAGCCATGTGAGCCAATGCCGATCAGTTTGCCGATCAGACCTGCAACAACACTGCCGATGATGCCAAGAATTGCATTGACAACAAATCCTTGCTCTTGGGTTTCCATAATCTTACCGGCAATGAAACCTGCAAGTGCTCCGAGTAAAACCCACATAATTAGTCCAAAAATCATTTCCGATTCCTTTCTTATCAATAGATTTCAACAAAGGCAGAAACTCTTTCTGCTGTGTTCAGTATAGCACAGGCAACACTTTTTGTCAATGCTTTTCCCGTTTCTTCATATAAAATTAATCCCATCATCACTTTTTTCATTTTTTCGCTGGACAAATATACTGTAATGTGTTACAATATATTCGATATCCATATTTGTCTTTTTGAATGAAAAGACACTCTGATATCTCAAGATATCTTCCATTTTGTGAAAGACATGCAATCAAAATGTACAGGAGGTCGGCATATGAATATTCTTCATCAGGCGCTATCAAAACTAAAAGTCGGTGATAGAGTCAAATTGACGCAGGTCAATGGTCAGACAATCGAAGGCATCATTTCGGAAAATGATGGAGCGGAATCCTTCGCCATTCAGATTTGTAAAACAGCCATTCTATCTTACGCTCAAATTGCATCAGCGGAGATAGAATCTGCTGCCATGGCCCCGCAGTTCACAACTGCTTCCGAAAACACTGTTCAGAATGTCGATTCAATTTCCAATCTGGATGCAAAGACAGCAGACACAGAAGAAATTGTCGACACGCAGAAATATGGTCTGGATTTTTCAGATAAAACGAACCTGAGCCTCGCTTTTCAAAAGCTGGAAGGAGACATTAGAAGGGCTGTGCTTCCTGTGTATAGTCGTGCACTGAATTTTATTCAGCATCACGACCAGGAAAAACTGATATCAACATTACAAAGTCTCAAAGATGTCATCGCAGAAATGCATCTTGAAAGAAATAAGGATGTGCAAGTCTTATATGCATATCTACTGGCATTTGGCGGGAAAGCACATGAAGCTTCCTGCATCTTTGGCGCTTTTCGTATGTATCTGGAAGCATTTTGCTGCGCTGAATCGTTTCTTAGCCCGAATTGCAAGGACAGAAATCTGCTTCTGCAGGATGCAGTCCTGTTTGCGGCTTTTTATCTTGGCAGTTTGCCCGATGAAGATTATATTGGTTCGGCAATTGAAATCCTGAAAAAGTATTCTTTGGAGCTCAAAGACCTTGGCGGTATGCAGTATCTCGTTTCGCAGGAATTGGACGGTTCTTTGACACTGCCTGTCTGGTCGGTACTGAAACATCTTGCCAAGCACTGCGGCATTGTCATAAACGACTTCTCCAATTTGCCCAAATGTATAAAAATACTTCATCCGCAATTCCCTTCTTACGCCATTGCGGAACGCATTCAGTCCTATCGGAGCGTCATCACATCACAGGAACCCATTGCAGAACCTGTACCTGTAACGGAACCCGCAACATCCACGCAGCCCGAAAAAAATGAAGCAGGGCCCTTGAAAGGTCGTATCATCAAATATAAATTTACCGAAGAAACCGGTACGATTCAAGCGGCATCAGGAGAAACATACACGTTTGCCCTTTCTGATGTCGGGGAAGCGCCAATCACTGCACAACTCAAAAAAATCAAAACCAGTGCCACCAAACTCGACATCCCTGTCCGGTTTTCACTGACACGCAGATATGGACAATATTTCGCTGAAAAGGTGTTGGGCGATGAACAACCGAAAGCAAAGGCACCGATTGTTCCTGTACAGGAAGTACCTCCGGTTGCAGCCGAACCCGCAGGTGTTATTCCAGAGGAAGAAACGACGACACCTTTGCAGCTTCTGCAAAGCGGAAACGTCCTTTTTACAAATAAGGCTTATGAATCAGCGTTTTCCATTTTCCAATCGCTGTTAAATACCGATTTGCGGGAGGATGCCATGACAGGAATGCTGAATACAGGTCTAGCACTCATCAGCAGTCATAATAAACCCGACTATTATATGAAAAAGATGGCACAATACGAAAGTACCATAGATATCAAAACAATTCGTTCAAGCAAATTAATTAACACTTTGCACATTTACTATATGAAGACACAGCAATATCATGAATCGCTTGAATGCTTGGAGAGAATGGAAGACGGAGCTGATGCGAACCTTTTGGCGCATATTTCCATGATGAAATCCAAATGTTACCGCAATCTGGGCGAATATGACAATGCAATTGCTGCGCTTCTGGAATTTTTAGAAAGGCTGGAAGATGCGCCAAGCGGATATATGGACTCGATCAAGGTCAACACCGTTTATCCCACATTGGTGGAATTGTATCTCAAATGTGAGAATCTGGATGAAGCAGAAAAATATCTGTCGTTGATCCCGGATTCTCTGAAACGGAAGCAAACACTCCGCGAAAGTCTGATATCGGAAAAAGCTGCGCTTTACGGTGTGGATGCGGCAGAATATCAGGAGGCAGATACGGAAGAATCAGATGCAGAGGAGGATGCAGAGGAAGAAACGGTTTCTCTTGCGGAACTTTTTGCCGCATATGAAGATGATGGCAAGCCGTCATTCAATGACAGAGATGTGCTTGCCGAACTGGAAACCTTCCAGCCGCAGGAATGCGACTGTCTGCTGACATATCTTTCTGCTGCTGCCAATGCAGCGGACAAATTGTCAGAACCTTCTGCGGTCAATCAGGACTTTACTGTCGGACAGGCGATCAGTGTGCTCGAAACCAGTTTCTCCTATGCCTTCCATAATCCCATCCGTGATTTTGAATACAACAGCACTGAGATCCTCAGCCTGTTCCAGAATACCGCTGTTATTGTGCCGCAAAGCAGTGATACGCTTTTTGCAGCATCTGCTTTGCGCACGCTGTTCCAGAACAGCATTCAGCCGGATTACGGACTCGATGATCTGATTGCACAGGTAGAACAACTGTCCATCCATGAAAAATATCCATCACTGTTGCCAGCCTGCAAATCAATGCAGCAATTCTTCTATAGTACCGGTTTGCGTGTGGATGCATTTGCACAGTACCGTTCCAATCAGCAGGAGATCAACCGTGTGACCGCTGCTGCTGCCGACTGCCTGAATAATCTCGATCTGCGCAGCATTGCCTATGAAAATCAGGGACAGGTACGGAAAACAAGAGAGATCATTTTCCTCAGTGACGAAAGTGCTTTGCGCACCAGCCTGAAAATTGCCGCTGAAAATAATCTCTCGCAGTACGCCTTTGCGCAAAAGACCATGCAGGAACTTTTTATCCGCAGCGGTCAGAGCATTTCCGAAGAACATATTGATACCCTAAAAATCGACAGCTTCATTGACAGCAAATGGGAGGAAGCTACCGACCAGATGATTCAGGAAGGCTATCATATTTCTCATGTACATGACAAATGCAAGGGACATAAACGGAATATCCTCAGCAAAACCATCCGCAAGGTCATTGGCTGCATCTGCGATTGGCTCGAAGTAGCAGAATTTTCTGAGAATCATAGCAATTATGCGGCACAAAATCTGTATCAGGAGAGCGCACCGCAGCTTTGCCGGATGCTCAGCGAACTGATGCATTCTGCGGAGGAACAGCAGAACAACAGCGGCTTTGACTGGGGAACAGAAAGTCTTTTCCGCACCGCAAAGGAACTGCTTGCCAAACTGGATGGTACGTTCGATTCCCGCAGTCACAAGTATTTCTTCATCAATTTCCTGCGTGGAGAGGATATTTTGCTAGGCAGCAGCTTCCTCCCCGAACTTGAATCGACGTTCCTGAATGATTCGAAAATGAGTGTGTTCGAACGTCTGCGTCATCACCGCAATGTGTCGCTTCCTTCCTTCACCGAACGCATCGACCAGATTTTCAGTAATGAAGAAGTCCATCATAATTTCCGCAGTGCCGCTTTGCTGATGGAATACGGCAAAGATATGGGCATTTCAGAAATCACAGAGCATCCGATGATGTCTGAACTGAACAACTGTACTGTTCTTTCACTTCAGCGCATGGATGCCGTCTATAATGAATTCAATAATGAACTCGAACTGTTTGATAATCGCGGTGCTGTATCGGATGTCAATGGTGAAAAATCCCGTGCGCGTGAACTTGTGAATATCTGGTACCGCATTTCCCGTGTCACCAATGACTGTGGATTCTTTGTCCGCATTCTGGATGCAGTCCGCCGCAGTATCACCAATTCCTCCAAAGATTACGGCGAACGCCTGACGAAACAGCTTGAAGAACTCGCCGCAAATCCGGAATATGATTTCGGTGTCTATTCGAAAGAAGCCATTGCAGATTTCATTGAAGAACAAAACTATACCGTGGCGGAAACATTGATCAACTGCGTCAGACGGCATGATACCAATAACGTCACGGACTATACGATCGAACCCTTCAGCTATCTGAACGATTTTATCAGCGAATACACTGCAAATGCACGTATCGTCACAGGTGCGGGCGTGGCACTGGATACGGCTGTTCTGCGTTCTGTCGGTGTCAAAGAACTCGAAACTGCCATTCGGAATCTGACGCACAATGTCCGCAAAGGCATCGTGGGCGGTGTTTCGTTGATCAGCAATTGGATGCCAAAGGGCGGCCCAACGAATACCACCCGCCTTGGCAAACTGCTTTCCGCCCTTGGCTTCAAAAACTGTCTGATCAGCAAGGATATGGATTGTGCTGATGAAACCTATCTGGTCAAGTGCAAAAAACAGTCCGGAAAGATCAGTTATCCGCATCCGATTCCCGCATTTGGTTCTCTCACCAAAACTGACAAGGAAGGCTTCCGTGTTGTCTGTCTGTACGGCACATATCTTTGTGATGCATTGCTTGAGAAATGCCGTCAGATCAATACAGCACCGAAGCACACCATCATTTTGCTGGATTATGCCATGAACCTCGAAGAACGCCGCAAACTCGCACGAAAAATCAAAGAGGAAGCAACATTTGCAAAATCGTTCATTGTCGTTGACCGTGTGGTACTGTTCTACCTTGCAAAACATTATTCTACAACCAACATTTCCCGTATGCTCATGGCGATTACGATGCCGTTTGCTTATTATCAGCCGTTCGTGGAAAAATCCAAGGATACCATGCCGCCGGAACTCTTTACGGGACGTGAACGCGAACTGGTTTCCATTGAATCTGCGGATGGTGCGAATCTCGTCTACGGCGGCAGACAGCTTGGTAAGAGTGCACTGCTGAAAATGGCACAGCAAAACGTGGACGGCAACTCCAACGGCGACCGCGCATTGCTTGTGGATATTCTCGATCTGGATTACACGGCAGCCGCTTCGTACGTTGCTTCGAAACTGATTGCTGCAAAGATTCTGACAGAAGCGTGTCAGACCGATGACTGGAATGTGCTGGCAGGACATATCGAAGCACGCTTGCAGGACGATAATCCCAATACCTCCATCAATTATCTGCTGTTGATGCTGGATGAAGCCGACCGCTTTATCGAAAGCAGCAAGGAGGTCAACTACCGACCGATTTCCGTGCTGAAAAATCTCCCGTCCGGCAGATTCAAGATCGTGATGGCAGGTCTGCATAACCTGAGCCGATTCAACCGTGAAACGGTTCTGCATCGCAATTCCATCCTCGTGCATCTCGAATCCATTGTCATTCGTCCGTTCCAGCGTCCGGAAGCCATTAAGCTTCTGACCAACACGCTGGCATATCTCGGCTTCCGTTTTTCTGATGATGTCATTTCGCTGATTCTTGCCAAGACGAATTATTTCCCCGGCTTGATACAGCTTTATTGTCAAAAGCTGCTGGAAGCGATGAAAAACGGCGATTATGCAGGCTATCTGGAAACAGAATCGCCTTCCTATGAAGTCACCGAAAATCACATCAAAAAAGTGCTTTCCGATCCGAATTTCATGGAAATGATTACACAAAAGCTGGAAATCACGCTGTTTGTCGAAGAAGAAGGGCACAGCAGCTATCATATCATTGCATTGCTGCTGGCATTTCTGTTTTACAGCGTTTCTCCGGAACATGGCTATTCGGCAGAAGAATTGCTGCAAGTAGCGAAAGAATACCACATTACCCGTCTGACTGCCCTGAAGCAGGAACAGCTTACGGAATTGCTGAATGAGATGTGGGATTTGAATATTTTGAGTGCGGTGAATGAACGTTACGAACTGACCACAGGTTTCCGTGAAATGCTTGGCAGTCAGGAAACCATTGAACAGCATATCAGCGAATACATTGGTGAGGGGGACAGCCAATGAATGGGATCTTGTGGTGGACACGAATGGTCAATGCAGTGCGCTTTCTCACGGATATTCAGGAAGCATTGACCGCGGGAAAGTCCGTCTTGCTGTCGTTTCCCTCTGTAACGCCGTGGCAGGATGTATTCTGCGAAACGCTACAGTCTGCATTGGCAGAGGTATGCTTTGATAAAACAATGGATTTGTACAACGGTGCAGAAATTTCAGAACCTTCTCATTTTCTGTTTCAGAAGTACCTCACAGCAGAGGAACAGAAGCAGTTTTGGAAACCAACGCATAAAACATATGCGCACTATCTTGCACTGCATCCGAAATCAACATTGAACCGTCGTTTTGTCTGTATCACGGATATTCCTGCCGCAACAGCACAGACATGGCTTTCAGTGGTCAATACCTATCTTGCTGAAACAAAGGATGCGGAGAACCATGCTTCTTTCATTCTGATGGCGCAGAATGTATCGGTTGTCTCCAATGAATATTTGCAGAGCATCTCCTATGCGGATTATATCACAGAATACGACTGTTTGATGTTTTGTCTGACATTGATTGCATCCGAACGGCTTTCGGACAAGCAAAAGGAATATATTTCCGCAATTGCAAGCAATCTGGCGGGGACAGACATTCAGCGGGCGGGTACGTTGGTAGCGTATGGTGAAGCACTTGCGCAACATCCGCAGAAAATTGCGAAAGCAGTATTTTCGGATGCGAATCTTACAGAAAACGAAGTGGAGGAACGTGTCGATTCGGCGGTCTGGGAAGCGCAGCTCAAGCTGATATTTCCTGTGATTGAACGTTATCGCCGCAAAATCATCCAGAAGTATTCCAAGCGGCTGATGCAGTTTTTGCCGATGAACGGTTCGGATGGTGAGAAGATACAGGTGCCGAACGAAATGGAGATCGCGCAGCTTCATTATGCGTGCAGTCAGACAGAGATTGTGGATCCGCAGGAATATGCGATGCTGTGTAAAATGCGAAAAGCGCGAAATGTGATTGCGCATATGGACAGCTTACCGTATAAAGAGCTTCTTGGTTTGATGTAATGATGATTCCAAAGGAAAGTTTTCCGTAACTATCTGGCTATGCACGCGAAGCAAAATTAAAGTTTTACTCGATTTTTTTTTAAGGCAATACCGCACAGAGCTGGTGGCATAGATGCAAGCAGATGTGCCGCCAAGCCGCAAGGCGTGCTTTGTGCGGTGTTGCCTTAAATCGCGAAGTCCGGAGGCAGCGCCTCTGGTCGCGCCCCGCAGAGTGCGACCAGGGGCGCTGCCCTTGGACTCTGCCAGAGGGAATCAATTCCCTCTGGACTCCTCAAGAAAATAGCTGCAAAAAATTTTTTTGAATTTTTTTTGAAAATCCTGTAACGAAATCCAGTCCATTGTGTCTTATAGGCGTAAGGAGGTGAAACCGTGGAAACGATTGAAGCGCTTTATCATTCCCACTTCCATGATGTATTCTTGTATCTGAAGGTATTGACCAAAAGCGATGACCTCGCAGAGGAAATCACGCAGGAAACCTTTTTTAAAGCAATGAAGGCAATCGATCAATTTAAAGGCGAATGCGATGTGCGCGTGTGGCTTTGCCAGATCGCCAAAAATACTTACTTCAATTATTGCAAACGGCACCATATCACTGCTTCGGATACCATCGAGGAAACAACGCCTGATCCTGCTGTTTCTATTGTGGATCGGTTGGAGGATGCACAACAGGCAATGCAGATTCATAAAATTCTGCACACCATGCAGGAACCGTACAAGGAAGTCTTTTCCCTGCGCGTGTTCAGCGAACTCTCCTTTCAACAGATTGGAGAAGTATTCGGAAAATCGGAAAATTGGGCGCGCGTGACATTTCACCGCGCAAAGCTGAAGATTATTGATGAACTGGAGGAAACGAAATGAAAAAAAATTGTGAATTGATGCAGGATCTGCTGCCGTTGTATGCAGACAATGCCTGCACGGAAGAAAGCCGTCAGATTGTAGCAGAGCACCTGATGGAATGTGAGGAATGCAAGAAACTGCTTGCAAAAATGCGTCAGGGCATTTCGGTGGAAGTGGAAAAGGATACGCAGGTCATCCGCCGTATCAAGCGCAAACTGCGCATCGAGAAAACAATTGCAGGTGTAATTATTGCAGTTGCAGCATTGGCAACAGTCTGGATGATTGGATTTCCGCTGCTGAATACTGACCAACCGATGGATTATGAAAAATGCAATATGGCAGAAAATGTATCTGTCTGTGAGCTTGGCGATGGAGAACTTTACCTTTGCTGCGAGGGACTTGCCGCAGAAAACTGGTTCTATATGCCTGATCCCGTGGACGTAAATGGAAAAACGATTCGGGAGGAAGGCTTTGACAAAACGCAGGTCGTTGAGTGGAATGTGACGCTGTACGAACGTAGAATCAATTCGTTGTCTATCATTCACATGGAGGAGCAAAGCAGAGCAACCACGAAATACTTGCAGCTGTTCAATACAGATGAAAAAGAGAACATACAGGAAGTATATTATCACGATGCAAAGACGGGTGAGCGTCATTTGCTGTGGACAAGGGAGGAATTGAAATGAAAGAGCAAAAGTATTATAAACTCGGATTGGTCTTGAGCGGTATTGCGTTGCTTCTGGGAATATCGGTTGGATATCTGAGTGGGTTTGTGCTGGGCATCGTATCGCTTGTGATGAATCTGCGCAAGCGGATGGAATGCATGACGAAAGTCGGAACAGCGCTTTCCATTGCAGCGATTGTATTATCAGCGGTCAACTTTTATGTGTTGTTGCAGATGAGCATAGATTACGGCGCAACCGGTGGCTACTGGCTGCTTGACCTGATTATGAAAAATCGTTAAGGCAACACCGCATATATCAGGACATAGAATAACACAGTACCAAAAAAGTCCTCAGCTTCTGGCTGAGGGCAGAGATACGCCCATATTTCGTTCGCAGAGCGCACTGAATCAAGCCGTCAGGCGTGCTTTGTGCGGTGTTGCCTTAAGAACGGATAGCATACAAAAAGGCAAGAGAACGTGAAAAAACGGTTCTCTTGCCTTTGTTTTTTGTCAGGCTTCCATTTGTCTGCCAAGGAACTGTGCAGCGGCAGAGATCAGGGAAATTTGCAGGTCTGTTGGTACGGCATTTTTGCTTTCATTGCTGTCCAGAAAAACAACCGCACCTGTCACATCTCCCGCTGTCAGAACAGGCATACTTGCGAGTGCCGTGCGGGGCAGTCCCTCCACAGGACGCATTCGTTCTGCATTCAAAGAGGCAGAATAACTGCGGCGGGATTCCATCAGTTCTTCCAATTCCTGCGAGATACGGCGTTCATGGAATTCTTTTTTCTGTGTCCCCGCGACTGCAACCACATGGTCACGGTCAAAAATCAGCACAGGACATCCTGCAAGCTTCTGCATGATTTCTGCAACCTGTGATGCATTTTCTGTCATTTCTCCCAGAACGGAATATTTGCGGAAAATGACTTCTCCATCCGCTGACGTGTAAATTTCAAGGGGGTCGCCCTCCCGAATCCGCATGGTGCGGCGAATTTCTTTGGGGATGACGACTCTGCCAAGGTCATCAATTCTGCGGACAATACCGGTAGCTTTCATAATGCTTCCTCCGTGATATGCGCAGTGATGCGCGATTTTGTAATATTCAGATAATCGAAATCACAGCAGTATTGTTTCCGCAGGATGCAGAGAATATACCTCTCGGAACAGGATGCACTATATTTTTGCATTTTTCGATGTGTTTTTGAATATCGCCGATCACCATCTACGTTGAATCCGTTTCAGTTTTTTCATTGTTCAGAGCCGCCTGCGATTTTCATAAAAAACAACCTCCTCAAAAATCATATACAATGCTGTTGCCTTTAGTCTATTGGCGCACTTGTTTTTGTTCCACACAAGTCCGATCAGATATTGCGGAGCATTTCACAACAGACAGATACCTCAAAGGCACATCATATCAGCAAACGTTCTCTCTGAACTGTCAGAGTGCCCCGCCCCTCCCTTGTTAAATAGACAACGCAAAAATATAAAGAATCTCTGCTGTGAAAGAGCCGTCAAATATCCTGTTTCTTCCTTTTTGGCGTGATTTGTTGAAAAATGATAGAAAAGACTGCGGAATTTTTACGAAAATAGCATCAGATTTTGCGTGACTTTTCAAGATGATTGTGATATAATAAAATAGGACTGGTATAAAGTTCGAAGCGTTTGATGAAAAGTCAGGAGGAATATAATGAAAATAGGAAAAAAGCTTCTCGCAGCCTGTATGTCTGCATTGATGCTGGCGGGTGGTCTGCCTGCGCTGCCTATGTCCGAATTTTTCAAAGAGAGCACATTGACGGCAAGTGCTGATTATGCTGAGCAATTTCTGCTGAAAACAGATGTTTTACAAAAACTGATTAAGGACACAAATGCAAAACACGTCATTTTTACATCAGATTCGCCCAGAGACAGCGATACTTTTAAGGGCATAACTCTTACAAATGTAACCCCTTTAGCTGATTTTGTACCGGATGGTGAAGCAGCACCAAGAACAACAGGTGCTTATTGTGCGGCAAATGATACAGTATATGTATATTCTTCCGATCAAAGCGGCTGGCCGGCAATTGCACCTGCGAATTGTACCAGTCTGTTTAAGAATATGACACAGCTTGTTTCCGTCAATATGAATGGTCTTTCCCTTGCACAGACAAAGAATATGAGCCAGATGTTCTACGGATGCTCCAGTCTGAAATATGTCTATATGCTCACCGATACGGGAAAGTGTGAGAACATGAGCGGAATGTTTTTCAACTGCGGCAGCCTTGCGACAATTGAGCTTGGAGTTGCTAATCACAAGGAGGTGCTTGATACTTCAAACGTAAAGTACTTCAATGAGATGTTCTGCGGCTGTTACGCACTAACAAAGTTTCCGATCGATCAAATTGATACCGGCAGCGCAGTGGATATGACCAAAATGTTCTATCAGTGTGCATCGGCTGCTTCGCTTGATGTGAGCAGTTTCGATACATCCAATGTAACGTCGATGGAGCAAATGTTTTATCACTGCAGGTATTTGACACAATTGGATCTCAGTAATTTTGACACAAAAAATGTCACAAACTTTATCGGAATGTTTGATGAGTGCTACAATCTGAAATCTCTCGATATATCAAATTTCACGTTCAAACCGAGCATCAACTTAGCCACCCTTCAGGATTTTGTCTATCTGCCTAAAAACGAGGAGGAAGCGGCAAGCTTCAAACCGCTTTATATCACGATGCCACCTGATTATTATAAAGCGTTCCAATTTGACAAGAAATATGTACAAAGAAATTGTACAGCGATTGAAGACATTGTTGCAAACGGTGCGTCAATGGTGCTCAATGAAGAAGGCTCATTTGAACTCTACGCATATATGAATCGAAAAGATGAACTGTTTACAGCTCCCGATTCTCAAGCGTTTCTTTGCATTACAATGCCGGATGGTTCTGTTCTGAAATTTGATAAGGAAAGTAAAGTGCAAAAAAGCTGGTTGTGCCCCCTGAATGGCGATAAGGTTGTCTGCGATGGCTTTTCTCTGCCGCTTGGTGCAAAAGATTTCGATAAGACCATCGCAATTGAGCTTTATAAGGATGCGAATACAAGAATCGGCGGCAGTTACCATGTTTCTGCGACACAGTATTTGGAAGAATGGAAAGACCTCTACGCAGGTAAGGCGGAGCGGTCGGAAGTTCCTCAAATAAGCGCGGCTGTTACGGATTTCGTCGATGCCATGGAGAACTATGGTGTTTATGCAGACGTGTATTTTAATCACAAATATTTAGG
>JAZUJW010000016.1:0-24349 GCA_045642925.1 Oscillospiraceae bacterium | reverse complement strand
GATCCCGAATGACAGTGCCGAGCTTTCGCAGATGGATGCACAAAAGCAGGCAGAGGACTTTCTGCAAAAGGTCGGGCTTGGGGATTTTGCGTTCAGCGAGGGCGGAAAGTATCAGGTCTATCTTGATCTTCGCTCAAAGGACGGAAATGCGTATAAACAGACCTGTTATGTGCTGCACTATTACCGCTGCTTTGACGGTGTCATGCTCGACCAGGCAAGTGGTATGAAATGTGCGGATAGCTGGGAAGGAGACACCTATCGCAAGCAGGAATGGGGCGGCGAATCCGTCGAATTTATGATCAATGATGCCGGTATCGTCTGGTTTAGCTGGAATGCACCGCTTGATATCATGGATACTGTGGTCGATCATGCTGCATTGCAGCCGTTTGAAACGATACGCGAAACTTTTGAAAAGATGATGCCGATGACAGGCGCAAACAAGGTTCCGGAGGAGATCGGTTCGGAAATCAGCATTGACCGCGTAACGATCTCTTACAGCCGTATCAGTGAAAAAGACAGCTTCGATACAGGACTCGTCGTACCGGTCTGGGGCTTTCACGGCATACGGAAAGAATTCCTTGTTTCTGAGGGCTATGGACAAAATCCAAATTATTACACGCAAATGGCGATCAACGCGATTGACGGTTCGGTGATCGATTCAGTACTGGGGTATTAAAGGAGTATGTATGCAAAAACGAATTCTGATTGCAGAGGATGACACTGCGATTGCACGACTGATCGCAATGAATCTGAAAGCGGCAGGGATGGAGCCTGTTCTTTTTCCGGATGGAGAAGCCGCTGCACGTTCTCTGCCCAATGACCATCGCTATGATTTGGCAATCCTCGATATCATGATGCCCAAAAAACACGGTTTTGCACTGTTTCAGGATATCAAGCCCTATGGCATCCCTGTGATTTTCCTGACGGCAAAAGACGACCTTGATTCCAAAATTACGGGATTGCAGGGCGGCGCAGAGGATTATATCGTAAAGCCGTTTGAAATGCTCGAATTGCTTGTACGCATGGAAAAGGTCATGAAACGTACACAAAAGCCCGCTGACACGCTTGAGGTCGGCGGGCTTACGGTGCGCCTGAATGAACACCGTGTTTTGTACGGAGATACTGAAATATCGCTGAAGCCAATGGAGTTTGAACTGCTGGTCTTGCTGATGCAATACAAAAACAAGGCGATCTCACGCGAAGACTTGCTTGCGATGATCTGGGGCGTCAACTATCAGGGAGAAACACGTACAGTGGATGTGCATATCGGACAACTTCGCAAAAAACTTGGCCTGCAAATGGCAAACGCTCCACATATTGCGATCGTTACCGTTCCGAAAGTCGGATATCGTCTGGAGGAGATCCCATGAAGCTGCGCACACGCATCACAGCAATTGCAACGCTCATCATTTTGCTTGCAGCGGCAATCAGTGATGGCGCAATCTGGATGATTTGCCGCCGTGCATTCAGAAGTGAAGCGGAACAGACCGCCCTGCGGCAAATGGCAGCGCTGCAATCCGATTTGGAACGCCTGCAAATGCAAAACAATACCGAACTGAGTGAACAGGAAGTGGCGTACTTCTTTAAGCAGCGTGGTGACGAATATGTGATTTGTTGTTACGAGAATCAGCTATTGTATAACCAGACGGTTCTGACGGAATCAGACCTTGTGGAAATCACGAAGGAATCAATCACCTATTCAAAAATTGGAGGAAGATCTGTTTTGGTCGTGTGTGCGACACAATTGTTGCATTCAAGGTCTATGATACTCTATCAGATCACCGATCTTTCGCCCGTGACACATCGTCAGAGAATGCTTGCGCTTGGAATGCTTGGTGTTTTGCTTTGTGTTTGTATCCCTGCAATGATGATATTATATCTTCTGATTCGGCGGACACTGAAGCCGCTTGGCGCACTGTCAGACAGCGCAAAGCAAATCGCGGCAGGTGCTTATGAAGAACGTGCTGTGATTTCAGGCAGTGATGAAGTCGGAGTGCTGGCGGAAGATTTCAATAAAATGGCGGATGCCGTACAGGAGAAAATTGCAACGCTTGCGGATTCTGAACAGCGAAAAACGATGTTCATGGCAGATTTTTCGCATGAACTGAAAACGCCGCTGACCGCAATTTCAGGCTATGCGCAAACGCTTCGCACTGTAAAACTCTCGGCGGAAGATCAGGAAGAAGCGCTCGGCTATATCTATTCGGAGAGCAAACGCCTTGACCGTCTTTCCAAAAAGATGATGCGTCTGATGCAGCTTGACCGTATAGAAGCGCTGCAAATGGCAGAAATCGACTGTGTGGAACTGCTGGACGCCGTGCTTGCGACCTGCAAACCAATTGCAGAGAAACAGAATATCCGATTGCAGGTCAGCAAATGCATGGGCACAATTTATGGCGATTTTGATTTGCTCCATGATGCAATTTGCAACCTGACAGAGAATGCAGTCAAGGCAAGTGCGGCTGAAGATACGGTCATACTCAGCGCAGAAAATGGAACGATCACCGTTGCAGATAATGGCTGTGGTATTCCGCAGGAGGAAATCAAAAACCTGACAGAACCATTTTACATGGTCGATAAATCCAGAAGCCGGAGTGCCGGCGGCGCAGGGCTTGGACTTTCCATTGTCAGACAAATCGTGCAGCTTCACGGCGCAGAAATGGAAATCCGAAGTACCCCTGATATCGGCACGACCGTCATTTTACATTTTGTTTACACGCCGCTGAATACTTGATGCATGAAACTCTGCTATCATAATGATAGCAGAGTTTTCTTTTTGGAGGTGAGCGTATGAATAGCCTGTTGGGCGATTTCTGTCGTGCGATTGGTTCGATGCCGTTTTGGCTGGCAGTCATTTTGCAGTTTTTGATTCTGAAAAACGGCGGCTTTGACAGTGAATTATACCGTATGAGTGTGCCGTTGGTCTGTACGTTTCCGTTTTCCTGCGCATGGCTTGATGAATCACGCAGCGGCTTCACAAAACTTGTGCTGCACCGCACTTCTGTTTTCTGGTATATCACGGGAAAATATACAGCTTGTGTGGTATCGGGCGGGTTATGTGAATTGCTTGCCGCTGTCGCTTTCAGCCTTTGGACGCAAACGGAACTTCCGCAGAATCTCTGGCTGATTTTCTGGTGCGCGGCATTCTGGGCAGGACTCTCTGCGCTGCTTGCAACTGCATCTGACAGCAAATATTCTGCATACGGCGGCGCATTTGTCATCTGCTATTTTCTGGTCATTCTGCATGAACGATACTGGAAAAACTGTCAGTACATTGATCCGTTTGAGTGGCTTTCGCCGAAGAGAACATGGCTATTCGGGCATGACGGCATCATGCTCATGCTTGGCGGCATGACATTGCTGACAGGACTTGTCTATGCCTGCATTCTGGAAAGGAGGATTGCGCGTGGGTAACAGGATTCGGCAGATCCTTCTTTTGACTGCTGTGAATTTTCGCCGTTGGCGGCGCAGTCCGCGAATCCGGCTTGCATTCGGGCTCGGATTCGTTGCGTGTTTTCTACTGACGAATAAAACCGTCGAATTTGCGCAGGAACAACAGACGGTCATGCAGATGTTTGAGCCATTTATCTGGACATTCGGGGATGCGAAATCCATTCTCCTGATTTCGCTTTGTCTGCTGCTGTTGTTTGCAGATATGCCGCAGCTGGGGGCAGAAGTCCCGCTGATGCTGATTCGAACGACGCGCCGCCGTTGGATGGCTGCACAAATTCTGTATCTTTTGCTTGCAACCTTGCTTTTCACAGCATTCTTGTTGGCTGCAAGCTGCATTCTCTGCGCACAGTATGGTTATCCTGCAAATAAATGGAGTGAAACCGCTGCCATTCTCAGCTATTCGCCGATTGGACAGAGTATTGCCGTGCCGACATTCGTGAAAGTGCTGGAACTGACGTATCCATACCCGTGTACTGTGCAGGTTTTCCTGCTGATGCTGGGCTATTCGATGACGCTTTCTGCACTGATGTTTCTTGGTAATTTGTTGCGGGAACGACTCGGCATGGTGTTTGGTATCGTATTCAGCGGCTTCGGGTTGATTCTGAATCCTGATATCATTTCCGAATGGTTTCATTTGTCAGTCTATCAGTCACGCAAGGCGAATATTCTGTTCGGGTGGTTGTCACCGCTGAACCATGCGACTTACTATATGCATAATTTCGGATATGACAATCTGCCGCGTCTGCAAACCTCATATCTGTTTTTTGCGGCGATTGCCTGTATCCTGTTTACACTTGCATTTATGCGCTCAAAAAAATATGCTTTCTGCTTTACAGGAACGGAGAAGTAAATATGAATGAAAATATGGGGATTCTGGTATCCCATGTGTCAAAATCGTTTGGAAAGGAAACTGTCCTGCATGATGTTTCACTGACAGTCAGACGCGGTGAGATTGCAGGACTTGTCGGAAATAACGGCAGCGGAAAGACCGTACTGATGAAGTGCATTTGTGGTTTCCTGCAGCCTGAATGCGGCGAAATCACGGTGTGCGGAAAGCGCATCGGCAAGGACTGTGATTTTCCGCCGAATCTCGGACTCATTATAGAAACGCCGGGGTTTATGCCCTCCATGTCCGGCTATCGGAATCTACGGACATTATCAGTTCTGCGCGGTATCATCGGAAAAACGGAGATTCTGGAAACCATGCGGCGTGTCGGTCTTTATGACGCGAGGCATAAAGCCGTATCGAAATATTCGCTTGGGATGCGGCAGCGTTTGGGCATCGCACAGGCAATCATGGAGAATCCTGATGTACTGATTCTGGATGAGCCGTTCAATGCGTTGGATGCCGCAACAACCGCGCAAATGCGCGCACTTTTGCTGGAGCTTAAATCGCAGGGAAAAACCATTCTGCTTGCAAGTCATAATGCGGAGGATATTCGCACCCTCTGCGACCATGTTCATGAAATGGAGGTGCATTCTTCATGAAATTGCTTTCTATTTTCGCCGCATTGATTTGTGCGTGCTGTCTGCTTTGTATTTCTGTATCGGCAACGGAATTTCCTGAACAGACAGATGAATCATCGCAAACGGAACACATAGAACATACCACGCCGACTCTGATGATTGACAATACACATATTTACGAACATATGCAGCAGAGCTATGCGCAAGGTTATGCGCCGCTTGTCGATGGAGATGATGCAATCATTGTCCTGCCGCTTTCCTGTGAAGGGGACGAGAAACCGGAATCATTGCGTGTATCCGTTGAATTGCCGCCAAATTCGCCGTTTCTCATGAGAAATTACGAACAGGCGGTACCGCTTGCAGAGCATATGGATGCAAACGGCGATGTTTCGGAAATCTATCTGATTACATTCCATCTTGCCATGAAGGCAGAGCGCGAAAACGGATGCTATCCGATTCAATTACAGGTTGCAGAATTTGGCAGCTATACGGTATATGTTACCATCACCGATGGAATTGACCCGAATGCAGAAGAACCTGAACCAATCATAGAAATGCCGTCAGAACCGTGGGAAGAACCCGTCATTCTGATGCCGAAAATACTGGTGCAAGGGGTAACGGGCGGTGCGGTACAGGCAGGCGAAACCGCACAGGTGCATATCACACTGAAAAACACCTCACGTTCGGAGTCTTTGCAAAATCTGACTGTCACGGCTTCCGCGCCTTCCCCATTTTCGCTGCATAGTGCGGATACACTGTATTTTGAGCAAATCGCTGCGAATGCGGAATTTGAAGTGATATTCTGCTGTCAGACAACACCTGATGCGGATGCAGGCAGCTATGTCCTGCCTCTGCAATTTGATTTTGCATACGGAAAGGGGATGTCAGGTGCAGGAAGCGGCAATGTTCGCATAGACATCACACAACCGGTCAGAATGTCATTCCCACAGGTCATTCTGCCAGCCGAGGCGGTTGTATCCGACCGCTTGGAACTGCATTTGCAGGCAATCAATCTTGGCGTAACGGCGGCACAGAATGTGCGTGCAGAAATACATTGTGACGGTTTGCTGCCCGATGGAACAGCATTTTTCGGCAATGTCAGCGGCGGCACATCTGCTGATACAAACTTGAATGTGCAGGTCACATCGAAACGTGGTGCGGAGCTGTACGGCGAAACAGCAGGGCAGATTCTTTTCACATATACGGATGAATCAGGAAACGACAGAACGGAAACGCAGGATTTTACGCTCATACTGGAATCGCCGTTTCGTGAACGCATCACAGAGCCTGAACAGGTTTCTCCGAAATACTGGATATGGATTATGTTTGGTATTGCCGGCGGAGTCCTGTGTTTGTCGGCATATTTGTTCGTTCGCAGCCGAAAGCAGGTGCGTTCATGAAGATTCTGCGTCTGTGGCGGCAGTATGACAGTATCAAAGCTGCAATCATGCTTTTGGCGTTGGCTGCTTTTCTGATCGGATACTGTATTCATGCGGCAATCTCATATGCAGTGCTTCTGCAAACGCCGACGGAATATATCTGTGCGGCAGATGGTGACACGGAAAAGCATATTTCGCAGCTGATGCAGCTAACAGCCGTCAGGGGATACAGTCAGCAGAAAACGGTGTATCTGTCGCAGAATGAAAAATCTTTGAATGTGACACAGCTTTCTGCGGCATATCTGGCAGACATCTATGGCATCACAGATTCTTCGCGTATGATCTGGGCAAATGCTTCTGCCTTCGCATCATTTTGCGGAGATACCGAAACGCAGTCTTTGCGGTTTCAAGGAGAACTTGACGGAAAACCGTTTTCTGCGGAAATTGTCTGCACAGATGCATTACCGAACGCGCAGCCTACAGCCGTTATGTCTGTCAATGTTTCTGCATTGCATAATGCAGCAGAATTACGCATCTGCATGGCAGATCAGGATACTGCATTGCTCGGGCAGCTTGGACTGACGATTCACAATTCGGAAATATTATGTACTGCGAAATATGAACAGGAACTAGTGCTTCTGCGCATTCGCTTCGGGATGCTTTCTGTTTTCTTATGCTGTATTGCAGCTGGAGCATTTCTGCGTTATTATCGGCTCATCAGAGAAAATGAAAGACATATACACGATGTCTGAAGAAGCAATACAAAAAATTAGCCTCCAAAGCAGTGCTGCAAGAAAGATGCACTGCTTTGGAGGTTCACATAAAATTAGGGATAGGCTTGAATTCATATTATCAGCAATCCACTTGAGATGGATACTGAAAAACGGGGGATCAATTCAGGCAGACCATAGAGAAGTCTGATATCCGATATGTGCCTGTGCCTTTGTCCAGACCGATCAGGAATTTGACATTGTCATCAGACTGAGTCATAGTCACTGTATCAGTAATGGTTTGGGCATTCGGCGTCAACATATGATCCTGATAGTAATAGCTCTTATATTCGCCGGTTCCTTGCTGGAACATCGCATAGGTATTGATGTTCTGGTTTGTGCTGATCTTGTAGGTCATGCGGTAGGTTTTTCCTGCCTGAAGCGATACCGTGCTGCTGCTGAGCTGCGCGTACTGACCTGTGCGCGTCACATTGACCGTGATACTGCCATCGTCATTATAATCAATGGAGCCTGCGCCATCGTTCATCCATATCGTCCATCCGAACTGATCGATCATGTTCGGGTCGTCCTGCCAGCCGTCCTGAATGCCGAAAAGAACATTCAGATGATGCAGTGCATATTCGCTTCGCTTATTATAAAAATTACGAATAATCTTGACATTGCTGTCAAAGCTTGCGCCAATGCTGAATCTGCGGAAGGTGTCATTGGTCGCAGCCTTTGTCAGCGAGGCAAAGGTATCAATTTTTTCAGAGACCTTGTTCGCATCGAAGTTCTCTTTGACGATCGTCTGATAGCGTTTCTGGAATTGCTGTTTGAATTCAGAATTCTGCATCAGCTTGAAGAACAGAGAGCCAAGGCTTGTATTCTTGCCGGAACGGTCCATATCCTGGAAATAATTGCGTCTGACAGAGCATTGTCCGTCATAGCCGGATGAATATTCCGTATCAAAGAGGAGGAATCTCCATTTGCCATCCGCATAAGGATTCGAAGCATCAGTCTCATCCGCACGCCAGATCATCCAGTTGTTGTTATTGAGCATACAGTCCCAGTTCACAATATAGCTTTCAAATGCAACGAAGTCCATCAAGCCTTGGATGTCCACCGTTTCACACACTTTTTGGTAATTGGAAGCGTTTGCCATATCAGCGGACATTGCCCAGTTCCAGAACTGCTGGAAATCCTGATATGTGGATTGCTGTCCGTCATATTCGTATCCGTTTTTGACGGTCGTGACATTTCCTGCATCGACATGATAATGGGATTCGATGTAGTTTTCATCCAGTTTTTCCTGCATGGAATAGCAGCCCCAGAATTCGCCGTCCAGAAAGACAATGTAGTCTTGTTTTGCTTGTCTGCCAAGGTTCAGCCCTTCTGCCAATGATTGGTTGAGGTCATCGCGGAAGCGGCAGTTGTCATAACCGTTTCCACCGTTTCGGATCGTCACTTTCTTATATTCTTTGATTTTGGCATCGTCAACATCTCTTGCACCGCCCTCAAAGAAGTCATGCTGCATCTTGTTCGCACCATAATCACGGCGTGCATAGAAAGTCATGCTCTTTTGCGGGAAAGCGGTCGTCCAGTTGCCGGAAATACGAACGCCGACATCTTCGGTATATTTCAGTTCACCCTGTTCGAATACCTGAATGTTGCATGGACGTTCCCAGTCGATGCCTTCCATGTTATAGTTTGTCGGATTCTCACAGCTGCCGACATCCAGATTCGGATCAAAGCTGCCGCTTTGTTTCCATCGGTCATACTGATTGCCGATCATATAGATACCGGTTTCTTTATCAAAGAAATTTTTGCTGTCGGTTGAAATTGAAAGCACCTTCATGTCTTTGTAATAAGACGCTGTTTTGCCGACAAAATAGCTGTTTGTTGCGACCGCACTGTAGTTGCCTTGACTGTCTTTGCAAACTGCGCGTACGATCATGCCCTTATCGACACTGTAATCAGGGGGCGTATAACCACGCAGCGAGATGTCACGGATCGAAGCCAGTTTGTTCTCGTCATTGTTATTGTTTCGGATATTGATGCTGCCTTGATACTGCTTGGCAGAAGAAGACGAACGGGGATCTGAACCATCCATTGTATAGAGGACAGTACATCCGTTTTGTCCGCTGAGAGAAAGTTCAAAAGCAGAATCATAAAATCCGCCCTCAGCAGAAAAGACAGGCTTTTCGACACGATAAACCGTTTCAGCGGTTTCATTGGATGCTTTCGGCGTTGCTTTGAGGAGTTCGAAGTCATCCCCGATCCTGCCATAAGTGACATCGACCTCCAGCTCAGGGAGTGTTACCTGGTCAATTTCTGTTTCATCGGCAGCCGTCAGATAAATCGTTTCACCTGAGGCGCTGATTTTGAATGGCGCGTGCAATTCGCCGGATGTTGCCTCTGTATCGTCGCAAAAAACGATAACATATTCACCGCTTTTCAATACAAATCCTTGTGGGAAGGTGAATTTGAAACGGTTCTTGTCGCCGTCAGAAAGACCGACACCACTCAGATCGCAAGGAGCACTGCCTGCATTATAAAGCTCGATCCAGTCCGGCGAAGTCCCGTCAGCCGCCTTGATTGATTTCTTGTTTGTAGAACAGACTTCATTGATGCGCAGTCCGTTCGTTGCAGAAGAACCATTGAGCATCTGCTGTTTGAGCAAAGACAAATCGACAGCATTTACGATGCCATCATTGTTCATGTCGGAATTGGAGGCAGTTCCGCGTTTTGTCGTCAGAAAATTGACGAGCGCATAAACATCATCCGAATTGATCGTCCCATTCCTATCAATGTCACCGTGCAATGCGGCATTGGCGTGAAAGGGCATATAGCTGACCGTAGATAAGGCAGTCGCCAATGCACAGATAGAGGCAATCATTTTTCTTTTCATTTTAAAATCCTCCCAAATAATGAGCCGAATATTGCAACAAAATCATATAGATTCATTATAACTGCTTTCGTCGAGATGCGCAATGAACTTTTCTGCAAAAAATAACACATATCGTGCAAGAATCATGCACTGCATCATCAGGGCATTGTCATTTTTCGACAAATCTGCGTCTTTATAACCGCTGATTGATACCATGCTGAAAACATCCAGCATCTCGAATGGTATCAGTTTACCTGATAATAAATCCGCTAAGCCATTGTCATATTGCGCGCTTTTCGTTTTGGATAAAAATAAGTGAATGTCAGATCATGCCATTCATGCGAAAAGGCTTGAAATATTCCTTTTTGTGTGCTATACTGGAATAGAAGACAAAGGCTGTATTGATTCCTTGTTACAGGGAAATCATGTTTTGATATGGAGGTATTCTATGACTTACGAACAGATCAAAAAGGATCCTGCAATCAATACCTATATTCAGAAAGCGGATGAATCGCTGATTGCACTCGGATTTACAGAGCACAGCTTTGCACACGTCACGATGGTTGCAGAAAAAGCAGGTTATATTCTGCAAACGCTTGGTTATGACGAGCGAACCGTTGAACTGACAAAAATAGCGGGCTACCTGCATGACATCGGCAATCTGGTCAACCGCATCGAGCATAGTCAAAGCGGGGCAGTCATGGCGTTTCGTTTGCTTGATAAGCTGGGATTTCCGCCTGAGGAAATTGCATTGATCACCACAGCAATCGGAAATCATGATGAAGGTACAGGACAGCCTGTCAACGATGTGGCTGCTGCACTGATTCTTGCTGACAAATCTGATGTACGCCGCAGCCGTGTCCGCAATCAGGATATTACAAGCTTTGATATTCACGACAGAGTGAATTATTCGGTTGAGAAATCAGAGCTGAAAATCAATGAAGCGCATACACTCATCAAACTCAAGTTGTTTGTCGATACAAAATTCGGTTCCGTCATGGATTATTTCGAGATATTCCTTGACAGAATGATACTATGCCGAAAAGCCGCTGAGAAACTGGGACTTCAGTTTAAGCTGATGATCAACGAACAGCAGTTGATATAACTCACGATTTTTGAGGAGCGAATCACAGTACAGAAAGGAAAGAAATCGAAACATGAAGAATACAACAGAGCAATTTGATATATCCGTACAAAGCTGCGTGAGCATATTTTGTTCCGCAGCTTTCTCTTTGCACTTTGGCGGTATTTGATGTTTTATATCAGAACACTTGCTTTCTAATGAAAATAGTGGTATAATAATGATGTTTTCGTTCTCGAAAATAATCTTACCAAAGGAGATTCCATTATGTCTCGAAAATTTGTTGCTGGTGTCATCGGCTTTCTTGCCTGTTTGACAGCAACGGTTGCAATTTCGCCTTCTGCTGATGCAAAAACGAATTTGCAATCAAATGTTATTGCTGAGTGTGCTGGCGTTTCATTGTCCGCTTCTGCTGCGGAGGTCAAGGAGAGCGGTTCGCTTGGCGGAGAAGTCACCTATACGCTCTATGACAACGGTTTGCTTGCGATTGCAGGCAAAGGTGCTATGGAAACATCCACGGCTGACATCATCCAGAACAAAAGTCTGGTCACATCCATTTCGTTTGGCAGCGATGTCACATTCATCGCCAACGGAATTTTGAATGATCTTCCCGCTTTGACAAAACTGACTGTACCGGGTACGATCAAGTCTATTGCCTCCAATGCGTTTGAAGGCTGCACGGAACTGAAATCCGTGACCATCAGTGATGGTGTGTCGGAATTGGGCGTGGCTTTGTTCCAGAGATGTCTGAAGCTGGAAAGTGTGACATTGCCGTATGCAGGTGAATCGGCAGAGAGCGTATCTGTCAATAATGCTGTTCCGCTGTCCTATCTGCTGTTCGGCAGCGCGAACATTGCGAATACCTACTATGCGCCTGCCGGTGGTTATGCCTCGTATGTTCCGCTTGCTCTGAAACAAATCATTATTACAGGCGGCGACCGCATTCCGCCGAGTGCATTTGCTAATATGAGTTCTTTGGAAACGATCACCCTCCCGGATTCCATCACAGAATTTGGTGCATCTGCATTCCAGAATTGCGCAGCACTGAAAACATTCATTTGTTCAGATCATGTGGAAAAGATTGACAATCTGGCATTCAGTGGATGCAAAGCACTCACAAACATTGATTTTGCCATGTTTGCTGATTATATCGGCGATATGGCATTTGAACAGTGTGCAAGCGTGACCAATGCATCTTTTTATGGTAAAGATGTGACCATCGGCAACAGTATACTGGCATCCTGCACAAACCTGAAAGTACTTGTGATTGGCAGCGATGCCAAACAGATCGGCTACACTCTGATGAATGGCTGTACTTCAGTTGAGAGCGTGACATTGCCGTATGCAGGTGAATCGGCAGAGACCGTATCTGTCAATAATACTGTTCCGCTGTCCCATCTGCTGTTCGGCTACGCGAACATTGCGAATACCTACTATGCGCCTGTAGGTGGTTATGCCTCGTATGTTCCGCTTGCTCTGAAACAAATCATTATTACAGGCGGCGATATCATCCCAGGTTATGCGTTTGCAGGTCTGAAAACTGTCGAAATGATTTCCCTTCCTGATTCGATCGTAGATTTCTATGAAGGTGCTTTTCAGGATTGTGCCGCACTGAAATCATTTACTTGTTCTGACAAGGTGAACCGCATCGACAATATGGCATTCAGTGGATGCAAAGCACTCACAAACATTAATTTTGCCAATTCTGCTGTTTATATCGGCGATCTGGCATTTGAAAAGTGTGCAAGCGTGAAATCCGCAAAATTTCTTGGCAGAAATGCAGAGATCGGCAACAGTGTACTGGCATCCTGCACAAGCCTGCAAGAACTGGTAATTGGTAAAGATGCCAAAAAAATCGGCTGCACTCTGATGAATGGCTGTAATTCAGTTGAGCGCGTGACATTGCCGTTTGCCGGTGATTCGAGTGAATCTGCAGAGTGCAATAATACTGTTCCGTTGACACAGCTGCTGTTCGGTAGAGCGAACGTTGCGGATACCTACTATGTGACTGTAGGTGAATACTCCTCGAATGTTCCGCAATCCCTGAATAAAATCACCATCACGGGCGGTGATATCCTCCCAGGTTATGCGTTTGCAGGTCTGAAAACTGTAGAGACGATTTCCCTTCCTGATTCGATCGTAGATTTCTATGAAGGTGCTTTTCAGGATTGTGCTGCACTGAAATCATTTACTTGTTCTGACAAAGTGAACAGCATCGGCAAGAAGGCATTCAGCGGTTGTAAAAGTCTGAGAAACATTGATTTTGCTATGTATGCCCAATATATTGGCGAGCTCGCATTTGAAAAGTGTGAGAGCCTGAAATCTGCAATTTTTCTTGGCGATAATTTAAAAATCAACGAAAGTGCATTGGCATACTGCACAAGCCTGAAAGAACTTGTAATCGGCAGCAAAGCCGACCAAATCGGTATCACTCTGATGAATGGCTGTAATTCAGTTGAGCGCGTGACATTGCCGTTTGCCGGTGATTCGAGTGAATCTGCAGAGTGCAATAATACTGTTCCGTTGACACAGCTGCTGTTCGGTAAAGCGAACGTTGCGAATACATATTTTGTGAATATCCGTGACTATCTGTCTAATATTCCGACTTCCCTGAAAGAAATTACAATCGCTGGCGGTACAATAATCCCATCGTATGCATTTGCAGGGATGAGTTCTCTGAAAGTGATCTCGATTCCGGATACGATTCAATCCATTTCTGAATATGCATTTGCAAATTGTTCCGGTGTGACCAAATTTGTGATGCCTCCTTCTGTTAACACCATTTCGGAAAATGCATGGGACAAAGCAAATGCAAATCTGATAATCTATGGCAAAAATGGCACGGCTGCGGAATCTTTTGCATCGGATCAGAACATCCAATTTGCTTCGCCTGACATTGTCTGCACTCAGGTCGGCCTGACACTTTCGGATTCTCTGAATGTTGTATATGACCTTTTGGACGTCAATCAGGTGAAAACAGACCTCGCGAATGTACCTGTGCTCATTACTGATGCATACGGTATCCAGCGTACGGCATTGATTCAGCAAAAGGATGGAAGATATATTGTAACCATTGCTGTTGCTGCGAAGAATTATGCGGATATTGTGACAGCATCTTATATTGATGTTACATTCGAACATTCTGTAGCAATGTATTTTGAAATCGCTGCAGAATTCTATGCTGAGGATACCGAGTTGCTCAGACTGATTGAGGCAACAAAGCAGTATTGTGATGCAGCAGCGTACTATTTCAATATGGAAGGCGCAGCGCCTGTTTCGGTTGCATGGGATACCAATGATGATGCAGCCCTTATTGCCGCAGGCGGCAGTATTTATAATGGTACTGCACTTGGTAATACTTACGATGGTTACTCGCTGCTTCTGAAAAACCGTGTTGTGATTCGACTCTATACGGATGGCGATTATATTGATTTTATGGAATGCTCTCCGACAATGTTTGCAGAGAAACGTGTGATCGATACGAAGGGCTCGCAGAATATCTATGCGCCGACCGTCATGAACTACATTTACACCGTTTTGAATAACTATGCAAATGATGAAAAACTGACAACTGTCTGCAAAGCTTTGTTCAAATATTATCAGGAAGCTGTGCGCTATACCTCCAAACAATAATAGGTTGTAAGCTGAAAGGAGTGATTCAGATGAAATATGAATGTCCTGAAATGACAATTATGCAATTTGATTGCGATGATGTCATAACGACCAGTTTTGATCCGGAACTTGACGAAACCAGCAAAATCAAATAAAAAAAGCCGGGGCACCTGCAATTCATGCGGGTGCCGCCTTTCTTATGGACAGGACTATTTAAAATTGCTTAGACTGCGTTTTTTCAGTGCCGCTTCAAGCAGTTCAGGAAGCTTTTCTGGCGGACAGGCAAAGCATGGAACGTCAAAAGCGGCAATTCTCTGCGCAAGCTGTGCGTCATAGCATGGTGAACCACTGTCGGAAATTGCAAGCAGAACGATCAGATTGACACCCGAAGTCTTGATTTCCTCAAGCCGTCTTTCAAGCTGTGCACGGTTTCCGCCTTCATACAGGTCTGTGATGAGGAACATTGTCGTTTTATCGGGTTCCGAAATCAATTCCTGACAGTAAGCAACGGATTGGTTGATGTCCGTTCCGCCGCCGAGCTGAATGCCGTAAAGAAGGTCAACAGGGTCACTGCAAAGTGGTGTCAGGTCGGTAACAGAGGTATCGAACGCAATAATATGCGTTTTGACTGCGCTGATGCTTGCCAGGATACACCCCATGACAGAAGAATAAATCGCGGATTCCCCCATAGAACCACTCTGGTCAATGTCAAGAATGACAGTGCGTGAGCCTGACTTGGAAACCCGTTCAAAGAAATAGAATTTCTCAGGCATAATTGTTCTGCGTTCAGCATTGTAATTCTTGAGGTTACGGCGAATGGTCAGCTTGTAGTCAAGCGCGGATGCGGACGGAATAGGGGAGTGCTCATGACGGTTCAGAGCCGAAGTGACCGAGCGCTTGATATCATCCGAGAGACGTTTGTTAATGTCCTCAACAATTTTTGCAATATAGGAACGTGCATTATCTTTTGCGCGGGTAGGAATCTGGTCTTTGAGCATCATGAGAAGGGATGCCGTCGAAATATCAGGTTCCAGACTGTTCAGCATTTCAGGTTCAAAGAGAAGCTGTTTCAAGCCTTTTCGCTCAATGGCATCATTCTGGATGACCTTGATTTCCATTGGTGAAAAGAGAGTACGCAGATCTCCGAGCCATTTTGTAATATGTGGTGCAGAAGCACCTTTTCCGCCAAGCTTACCGCCTGATGTTTTGGTACTTCCGCCGTATATCTGTGACAGGGCAGAATCCATCAGTAATTCTTCGGCAGAAAGCTGAATTGGAGAAAGCTTCTCAATATCATTCTGGACTTCTTCGCCGAGAATCAATCTCCAGCGTTTGAGTATCTGTTGATTATCCAATTTAAATATCTCCAAAATCAAAGTCATCGAGTTCGTCAATGGATTGCTGTTCATCTTCGGATAATTCCGAAACGATGATTTCAGCCGCCTGCTGTGTTGAAATTCCGAGGAGAACACCGATATTTTCAGCAATATCGGATTTTTCAGCAGGGGAGAACTCTGCAAATGTTCTTCTGAGTGAAATCAAAACAGGCTTGAATTCTTCATCGCCCAGTGCATTCATAAATTCGCAGAGCCGTTCCCACAGTGAGATTCTGCTGATGAGAGAACGGCGGTTTCGCCTTGCAAGTCCCTCAAACCACGCAGCACCTTCGGCAGGAGGCGTTCCATGAGAAAGACGGCGTGAGACAAGCTCCGAAAGTTTATCGTTTGCAATTCTCCCACGTTCCGTGAGCAATGCACAGGCAAAGCCTGAAATCAGGGGATTGACAAAGTCATTGTCAGCAAGTTCTGTAAGAACATTTGTAAATCTGTTTTCATCAAGGAAATCATGTGCAAGACAGGCATCTGACACGACAGAAATCGCCGTGATCAGTTCTTCGGCAGCATTTTTGTCACAGACGGAAGCCCCTTTGATTTGCAGGCAGAATTTGAGATAAAGCTGAGAAATCAGCGGAATGATCGGTTTGGGGTCGAGCATTCGTATATTTCCGTAAGTAAGCACAGACGATAAGTTTCCAACTGCTTTGCCCTCGTCAACCGGGGAAGCGCAGTCCACAGAAAGCGCCTGAACGGAGTCTGCAGCGGTTCTGACACAATCCGATAAACCGCACAGAAGTGCAGCAGACAGCAGTTTCGTGGTATCATCGAGATTATCTGCCGCATCTAACTTTTGGTTGATTGTATTCTTTGCAGATTGTTCGACCGTATCACCATTGAGCGATGCTTCCACGATTTCAATTTCGGTTTCAGGCGTCCATTGCAGTACCCATTTTTCAGCCCATGTAGCATTCTCCTGCGAACGGAAAACCGTTTTGCCAAAGTGAACGCCTGCCTGTACAAGTCTGTGCAGGAAGAAGGAACGGTGAAGGTCAATAAAAGCGGATTTTTCGGATTTGACACGCAGATTTTCGCGCAGGTCAAGTTCCAGTTCTTCGGCGGAAGCCTTCCTGAAACGCTCCAGTTTCAGTTCTTTTAGCTGATGCATAAAATCTTCCTGAACGGAAGTACAGACCGAACCTTCCGGCAGCGTACCGATTTTCGTGCCGATTTCGACATCAGCACAAGCAAGGGAAATCTCTGCAAAACTGCCATGACCAAGACAGGTCACAGCGGCGTCTCTCAGGTCAGAGAGGGACGGCAGTCTGCCGCCTCGCATTTTTGCAAGGGCTTCCGCAAGTCTTTGTGCCTCGATCACTTCTGCGGATGATGCGGCAAATCCGGTTTTACGCTGAAAAGCCGCGAGCCGTGAAAGATATTCAGGAGCGCAGTCTTCTAATGTGTTTTTCAGTCGGTTTTTCCAGAGGACTTCATAGTATGCAGGCGCTTTGCTGCCTGCGCCGTAGCCGGAACGTGAGGATAATCGAAAATATGAGTATGGCATGAGGGTGGATTTTGATGGGACAGCGTTCGGCGTGGCGACGAGCTTTCTGTCACGCTCCGAAAACGGAATATTTTTGATGCTGCTGGTATGGAATGCACCTGTAATGACAGCAGCCTTGCCGAATTCCTTTTCAGCTTCGGAAATACGCTTTCGCATATAGGCTTCACGAAGCTCATTTCTGTCATCAGAAACGGAAAATTCACGCAAAGACTTGCCGTATTCCTCCACAGCAGCAATAAAATCATCATAAGAACTGCTATGCTCAAAGCGATATTCCCAGAACGTATCGTTGTCAAGACCTGTATGCTTTTCGAGTTTCTCGTAAATAGACTCATCCGCTGCATTCACTTCCGATTCTTCCTGTGCGCAAAGCAGGCAGCCTGACGGTAAATCGCAGAACTGAACAGGGATATTGTGTCTGCATCCCCAACGCATCGCCTGATATTCAGGAGAGAATTCCGCCATTGGGTACATGACTGTCCTGACAGGCGCTTTATCGGTGTAGGCAAGAATCGCAGCAGGAAATCTGACACTCGGTGCACATAATCCGCTGATAAGGTCATTCAGGTCAGACGGGCCTTCAATCAGAATGACATTCGGTTTTGACCGTTCGAGGAATTCGCTGACATAGAAAGCACAGGCAGGTGACAGGTGTCTGACACCGTAAAAATCAGCCATTATGCGTTACGCTCCATACATTCGCCGTAAAGGGCAGCATAATCGCCGCCTTTTTTTCGCATGACATTTTCGAGGTACTCTGTCCAGACAGCCTTATCCTTTGTGTCGTCCTTG
Organism: Oscillospiraceae bacterium; assembly: GCA_045642925.1. GTDB lineage: Bacteria > Bacillota > Clostridia > Oscillospirales > Ruminococcaceae > Firm-04. The sequence continues at coordinate 6,070 of JAZUJW010000016.1, read as the reverse complement.
ACAACAGCGCCCTGCAAAGCGGATGCAATTTCCGCATCCGTCACCTTTCCGCTGCCAAAGCTTCCTGCAAGTGCCATGCTGTTGACCATCAGCGAAATCGCTTCCGCAGAGGAGAGAACACCGCTTGTCGGCTTGATTTTGACCAGACCATCCAGCGTTCTGCCTTCACGCAGTTCACGGAAAACAGTGACGACCTTTTCGAAATCGCTGTCCTTCGGCATCGCGGCAGTCAGTCCCATATCGCTTGACATCTGGGCAACACGGGTTTTTACGATGTTGATTTCCGTTTGCATATCAGATGGTGTCGGCAAAATCACGATATTGAAACGTCTTTTCAGCGCGGATGACATTTCGTTGACACCTTTGTCACGGGTATTGGCAGTCGCAATGATCGAGAAACCTTTTTTCGCGGTCACTTCCTCAGACAGTTCCGGAATCGAGATCCTTTTCTCAGAGAGAATCGAAATCAGCGCATCCTGCACTTCACTTGCACATCTTGAAATTTCCTCAAATCTTGCGATCGTACCCGTTTCCATCGCATGATAGACGGGACTTTTCACAAGGGATTCGAAAGAAGGGCCTTTCGCAAGCAGCATAGCGTAGTTCCATGAGTAGCGAATCTGTTCCTCCGTCGTTCCTGCCGTACCTTGAATGACCTGTGAGGAGTTTCCATTGATTGCGGCAGTCAGATGTTCGGAGAGCCATGATTTTGCAGTGCCCGGTTCACCAATCAGAAGCAGTGCACGGTCTGTTAAAAGCGTGGCAATGCAGATCTCAATAATTCTTCTGTCACCCATATATTTGGGCGTGATGACAGTACCTCCGACTTTTCCACCCATAATGTAGGTGAGTACGGATTTCGGCGACATCTGCCAGCCGAGTGGTACAGGATTGGATTCATTTGCGATCAGCGCGTCGATTTCGGCTTTATACAGTTGTTCAGCCGACTTTCTTAAAATTTCATTATTCATGTTTTTCTCCTGCATAAACAATTCCATGGTTGCCAAGCACCTTGTATATGATATCGAGCTGTGCCGTTATTCTATCAATCGGCACATCTTTCCAGTCGAGGATCTCTTTTTCAAGTTCCTGCAATTCAGCAATCAGTAGTTCTTCAGATTGGTCGAACTGTGAGAAGAAGTAAGTGGTCAGTACAGCGTTCCGATACCAGTAGTTCGGAATATGAATGGAAGAACCGTTGTATTTTAATGCTGTATAAACGCAATTTTTGATCACGCCATTCAAAGGCTTTTGTGAGCAGCGAATGAGGAACGATAATACATTAAATTTTGCTTCCGAATTGAATACAGTCCAGGCATATTCGCTTGCGGCAGTCAGAATGCGTTCTCTGTCGGCAGGCAGACATTTATTTAGAAGCGTTTGCAGGATATCTATACGACAATTGGCATTTCGAAGAAGCTGCTGATATTCGTCATTACATTCGTAAGTGCAGATTTCCTCATGAATGCCCGTCGTATCTGTGAGAAATTTGATGATGTCATCCGGAATGGAGTCGAAAATCGTATCAGATATATCTTCATGAAATACCGTTTGATAGTAATGTCTTTCAATTTTGTATGACAGCTTGTAAATACCCTGTTTGTGATAGTAGATACTATCCAAAATAAGAAGCATATCATAAATATGCTCCTGATTGCCGTCATTCATTGTCGTGCAGGCAGAAGCCGGATGCTCAAGAAGTTCAATGAAGGCTCTTGCAGGGTAGAAATATGCAGGGATCGCTTCATAAAGCTTCATAATCAACGCTCTGTATTCCGGCTCTTTATGACAAGAAATCGTATTTACGAGCGTTTGATTTACCTGGGTACGATATTGCGGCTGTTTGTTTTCAGCGCAGGTTTTGATCATGTGCTCAGCAATTTTGATGTAGCAATCGAATGCATCTGCTTTATTATGCAGCATATCTATCACATTGTTCAGTTGCGTATCATGTTTAATATGATCGTCGATTCGTTGACTGAGGTATTCGAGACAAACAGTTCCGCAGGAAGCGGCAACGATTTCGACATCGGTCTCCGATTCTTTGGTCTTACTGAGGATTTTCCTGAGCGGTTCATCCGCTTTCTCTGAACCGAGGGAAGCGAGTGTCCAGAGTGCGGTCGTTTTGATCTTGCCTTTTTCTGTCTGGAAGAATTTGAACAGCAGGTCCTCGTTCTCTATCGAGCATGACATTGCTTTGATAGCGGCAACACGAACAGCTTGTGGATTTTCTTCGTTTTCTGCAATGGAAACGTAGAGCTGATTCTGTTTTGCACCTGCAATCCGACTGATATAATTGATCTGCTGACCATTTGCGTGCGGATTGGAGAAATTGACCGTACTTAAAAGCGGCATGACCAAAGCTTCACCATAAGCATCCATGAAATCCGCTACGATATAGTCAACATTATTGCTTTGTGAACCTGCAAGTTCCAGAAAAGTATTCAGCAAACGCGGATCATGAATGTTTTCGTAGAACTGTTCATCAAATTCGCCGTTAGTATATCTGCATTTTCTGATTTCCGACTGATATCCGGTAAGCTGGAGATATGGGATACTTGCAGGAATGATGCCGCTGTTGGGTTCGGCAGGAGTCGTTTCCGAATGATCGGCAAAAGTGCCCTGTGTAACGGCAAGCGCATCTGCAAGCGCAATGCAGTCGGCAATCTCCGCAGCAGCCTGAGCGGACTTGCTCAGTGAACTGCACATATTGTAAAGTCGGGCAAAGACTTTGTTTGTTTCAGCCATTGGCTTGAAAGCATCAATTGCACGCTGAAGTCTGAAATCCTCACTGATGAGTGAACAGCCGGCGGCTGCCGAAGCATACAGACGGCTTCTGAGTTCGTAGAATGGGTTGTTTTTTACTTCCATAGCAGTTCCTCACAGTCTGATGATCGAATTTTCAGTCACAATGGAGAAAGGACTGAAATAGAATTTATGGTTATTGGAATCGTAGCTTAAGCCCCCGAACGCTGCACCGCCGCTGAGGTTTCCGGCAATCAGTTTCAGCGTTTCGCAGGTCTGTTCAAAATCAGAGGATGGGTGAATTGCAATCGTTTCGTCACCGCATTGCAATACGCCTTTTCCATCGGCTGTGTATGCAACAGCATCAAAGTGTATGAGCACAGCGGCATAGGGTTGAGAAAGCGTATTTTTCAGTTCATTTTTTGCCTTTTTGACAGCATCAGAAATGGAGCTGTCAGCCTTTGAGAGTATCTGAGAATAATCATTTTCAGTGACAGGGAAGCTTTCAGCGTTTTCCCAGCGGACACGTCTGTTCAGCGTACCGGGGTAAAGGAACAGTTCGCTGACGGCATAGCGGTCAAAAGAGGAATCTTCTCTTTTGATGTGTTTTGCCGCTTTATAAGGACAAATATTTTCTGTTCGGAAGATGTCACCTGAATTCAGGTCGATCCAATAGCCGAGGTCAATTTCGCCCATATGAGGCGCATCATTTGCAACCGTAAAAGCAAGCTGAATGAGCTGGCAGTTTTCACGGAAAAGACCAAGTTCTTTGAGTTGACTCAGCTTCCAGACACCGCCCATTTCCTCATATAAAATATTGTCCTCAGGGAGAACCTCTCCCGATGCAATTTTCTTGTCGATATAGTCAATGCTTTTCTTGATCGTTGAAGCAAGCCTTACGCAAAGAGCGATCACTCCATTTGTTTCGTTGTCGTCGGGATTCTCTGAAAGCGTTTCAGCGGAGGAAATGATCTGATTGACAAGCGCCTGCGGTTCAGGCAGATAGTAGTCACCAAGCTGCTTCGCAAAGGACTTGTACTGTTCGCAGGAAGCCTTATTCAGAGAACAGATTCCGCGATTGAAAATATCCTTCACGAAATTATCGGCAAGTTCCAGTCCTTCACGTTGCTTTTTGAGTTTTTTTGCGGCAGCGGATTTATTCACTTTGGGCGGTTCGGCAGCTTTTTTCTCTGCATTTTCCGCACGTTTGTCAATTTTCTGACGTTTGCTCACGATATCTTCAGGCGCATCTTCAACGGTAAACTCTTTATTTGCAAGCCAGTCAAGCATAATTCCAAGGCAATGTTTGCAGGGAATCTGACGGCTTGGGCAGGAACAGCGGAAAATTGGTGAACCGCTGTAAAAATCGACAGAAGCGTTATATGGCTTGCTTCCGCTTCCGTAGCAGTCACCGAAGATGAGAAGTTCATCCGCAGTTTTGCAGAGTTTTTTGAAGCCGCCAGAACTTGAGATTTTCTTTGCATTATTGATAGCGGCAGCGTTTGCAGCATTCATTCTGACAAATTCTTCTGTAATAGAATGGATATTCGGCATAGTGACCTCCTCAAAATTAGTATATTAAATGATATTCTTGCGTTAGCTTGTATTTCATATTATACATTATTCTATTTACAATGTCAATATATTGTTATAAAATATTTACAGATTTCCTTGTGTCCGCATTCCTGCGATACAAAAAAAGACACCACACAAAGATTGTGTGGTGTCAGCTTTCGTATTTTGCAAATGCGGTATTGCCTTAATCTGCACGCTCTGCGCCGGAAACTTCATCAATATAGAAGTCGGTCAGGCTGTCTGTGGATTCTACATACAACTGAAGATTTTCCGCACCCTCAGGGATGGTGTATGCGAGATTTTCCAGCGTGATCCATTCACCGCTTGCTGCTTCGGCAAGTGCGATCTCGTCATATTTTTCGCCGTCGAGGTTATACTGGAGCGTCATTTTCATAGTAGCAGTTTCACCGCTGTTCTGCATCACCTTGGCACAGAAATGATAAGCCTCTCCTGACTTGTATGTATCACTGCTGAGCATGATTGCAGCACCATTCCAGTAATCTGTTCTGCCGCTGACGAAAAGTGACTGTGCGCCCTCAGAATGCTGTTCTTTGTCAATAGTTAACAGCGGGCCGCCTCTTGTGATCCATCCCTCAACACCTGTTTCGAAGGTGCTTTTAAAGAAGCCTGCATCTTCAGGAGTGCCTGTACTTTCCGATTCAGCAAGTTTCTTGATGGCTTCCTCATCCACTTCGACCTTGATGTCCTTTGCCTCAGTGTAAGTGTCCTCGATTTTCAAATCGTTCTTGTATATTTCTGCCTTTCCGGTGGATTGATAGCCTTCAATGTTCAGAGCGACTTCATACATTTTACCAAGTTCAAGACCACATTTTTTCCATGCATCGAAATGTTTCGAAACGGAGATCGTGCCTTCGATTTTTGTACCATCGCCAACAGGCTTTTCTCTGCGGACACTCCAATACTGGTCAAACGTCTGGATATCATCAATAGAAGGCTGTTCATAGCGGGTCGTCTTATAGATATCATATACAGCGCCATCCACTGTCACATTGCCGATCGGGAAAGGTGCCCCTGGCGGACGCCATGTTCCCCATGATTCTACGATATAGAATTCGATAAGCGGCTCTCTTGTCCAGCCGTAGATGCACATATAGGAATTACCGTTCGGTTGGTAATCCACGCCATAGTCAACGGAAATATTGCCAAGCTCCTCATACGTCATCGTACAGTCATATTTTTTCCCGCGGCGAAACAGGGCGTTATTGATATTATTCCATTCACAGGAATAGCATCCGCCGCCCGGCTCTACGTTGAATACAGTATCTCCTTCGTCCTTCCACAGCTCGTAATCGTAATCGTCAGCAGAACCCGTGATGTTTTCAGTAAATACAAGTGTTTCGGCTTCGGATTGCGATTCTTGGGCGATACTTTCGGATGATTCAGCCGTCGTGGAGGTATCTGTTTGCGTACAACCGGTGCTATACGCCAGCAGACATAGCGCATTGGTAATCAGAATAAGATTTTTTGCCAATGATTTTTTCATTCAGTGCTTTCCTCACTTTCTAGCATTGTTGCCTTAAGCAATAGAATTGCCTTATATATATTATCAAATGAATCTGATTCATTCAAGTTGATTATTGCTATTCCCTGCCCGAATATTGCTTCTTTCATAAAGGCAACACCGCACAAAGCACGCCTTACGGCTTGGCGGCACATCTACTTGCAGATTTTCCGCCATCTTGCACAGAAATTCTTTGCTGGGCGTCAGCCCAGCGGCATCATTTCTGTA
>JAZUJW010000015.1:0-7029 GCA_045642925.1 Oscillospiraceae bacterium | reverse complement strand
TGCAGATCCTGAGGGGAATTTGATTGAGATAGGTTCCTGGAATAAGCCATACGAAGAAAAAGATAACGCCGTTTCAATCTGATGAAACGGCGTTCAGTCTGTCAAAAAAGTGTGCGAAACTCCATTATGAATCCATCGCAGTCTGAAAGCATTTGTGTTGAAAGCAAAAATTGATACTGCGGCGAATATGCTGCGGTATTCCGAGCTCTCCTCACTGGATATTTCACTTGCGCTGGGATTTTCCTCACAAAGTGCATTTGTGGCGACGTTTCACCGCATCAACGGGGTGACACCGCGGGAATACAAGAAACTGCATTATCAAAACGGATTATTCTGAATCAAGTCAGTATCATCATCAGCTTTTTGCAGTGTATTGAAGAAAGGGCGAAGATATGAATTGTTCAAAGGAAACACTGAAAAGTCGCTGGAGACGATTTGGGGCATTTTTCTGCACCAAGATGCCTGTTGTCAGTCTGGCAGTCCTTTTAGTTTTCAAGTGCTTTTGAACATTTGGTACAGTCTTTTGTTTATCGGCATGGAAGTTTTGTGTAAGTTTCTTGACAGTGCTGCACATTTCGTGTATAATATATGTAGGTTGTTCCATTGTATGACACACAGAGGAGGGCATTATGAAACAGAAATTGACTGCGATTCTGGCAGCAGAGGTGATTGCTGTCGGATGTTTGCCGTCGCTGACGTGCTTTGCTGCGGATGAAAAGCTTGTGGATTCGGGAATCGACTATACGGAATCGACGGAAACGATACTGAATCCGGGCATGGGTTACACCTCGACGCTCTGGTACAAATGTGAGCCGAACAACACGCCGGTCCATAATCCGACAGGGGCACTGGTGCTGATGTTTATCGACATCGGCAAGTTTTCGTCCGGCATGAACTGTGAGCGCGATGCAGACAAGAATCCCATTGAGGGAACTGGTGTAGACTATCCGCTGGACGATGCATTTTTTGCAGGACTGCGCGGGACATTTGAAAATTGCCGCAAAAACGGCTGTACGATCGCTTTGCGTTTCCGATATGATGAGAACGGAACGACGAATCCTGAGCCTGCAACCTATGAGAAAATGCTTGAACACGTATATCAGATTCGGGACAGCGGCATTCTGGAAGAGTATAAGGATATCCTGATGTATGTCGAATCAGGCTTGGTCGGTTGCTACGGTGAGCAGTGGGGCGGCAAATACTGTTCGATTGCGACAAAGGGGGAACTGCTCGATTTGTGGCTGGACGTTGTTCCCGATGGGATTCCCGTGACCGTCCGCACACCGAATATTTTCGCGTCATGGGCAGGAATTAAGACCACGGAACTGGCAGACTGGGTGAGTGAACCGAACAGCCTTGCAAGCCGTGTCGGGCTTTACAATGACGGCTATATGGGTTCCAACAGTGATCTGGGAACCTACGGCAATCGTGAAATCGAAACCACATGGCTGCATAACCAAACGACGACATCCTATTACGGCGGAGAATTTTCAGGCAATCTGGAGTTTACGAAGCAGTACGATACCTATCTCCCTGAAAATGCGATTCCCGAAATGTACTACACCCACCTGAGCTATATCAACAGCAATATTTACGGATTATATAAGGATTACATTTTTGACGAAGCGACTTATCCGATCGCCAATGTGGACAACAGTGCCTACAACGGGCAGAATGTCTGGAAATTCATGCGTGACCATCTGGGTTATCGGTTTGTGCTGCGTGACAGCGACTTGTCGGAGTCTGTTCCGCAGGGCGGCGATTTGCAGCTTGCGTTTTCGGTGGAAAACACAGGGTTTGCCAACCCGATCCGTCCTCAGAAAGCGGAGCTGATCCTCGAAAAGGACGGCAATTATATTCGCACGGAAATTGACGCAGATTCGAGAAAATGGGCATCCTGTTCGATCAGTGACATGAAGCTTGATATGCACCTTCCGTCCTGTCTGGAAACGGGAAAATGGAATGCATATCTGAAACTTTCAGTCGGAAATAATACAACAAGTCAGCTTGGACTGCGTTCAGTCCGCTTTGCAAACGAGGATGTGTGGAATGACGCACTCGGCGCGAATTATCTGGGCAGCTTTGCGGTTTCCGAGGGTTCCTCCGCCGCTGCATATTCGATGGATTTCTCGCAGAAAACGACATCGGAGGTTTCCGCATGGAATGGGCAGATGTATTCCATCAACGGCATCTGTAACACCGACGGCATATTGTCGCAGTACGGAGAAGCAGCAGAAGATCGCTTGATTGCCGAGGAGGACGGACAAAAGCTGTATATCTGGAATGATGAGAAGTATTTTTACGTATCTGCGACCATAAAGAATACTGCGGTGTCGCCTGTTTACAATATCCAGCTAAAAAATCTGGATAATGATACATGGTACTGGTTGTATTTTGCAAGCAACGGTGCTGTATATTTCAACAACGGCTCATATGAGGGGAGTATGATGAAATATACAGAGCAAGCGTGTGAATTTCGCATACCGCTTGGGGAAATGATGGGCTTGCAGGCAGGAACAAAGCTCGAATATGTCCGTGTATTTTTGCAGGATATGAGCATTACCAACTGGCCGAGCTGCGGCAGCGTGAAATCAGGTGAATGCAGCCTGAACGGCAGTTTCACGGTGTATTCCGTGCCGCTTTCCTATCCGTGTGATCTGGTGGATGTGCCGATGTTATCAGTGGAAACCGCTTTGGAGGGCGATGTGTCCTACGTATGGTATCAAAACGGGAAACTGATTGCTGAAACAGAAACGCCGTATTACCAGCTTTCAGGCAGAAGCAATGAACAAAAAATCGGCGATTATACGGTGAAAATCATAACATCGGATGGGATGGAGCAGACGGTCGATGTATTACATTTGACCGTACCGGATGGCATGGTCTTGCGCGGTGATGTCAACGGAGACGGTGCGGTGACGATGGCTGATCTTGTGCTGCTGCAAAAGTATCTGATGACTGTCGGTAGGCTTTCTGCGGCACAAGGGAGCCGTGCAGACCTGAATGGAGACGGCAGTCTTACTGCGGCAGATATGACCTTGCTGAAACAACTGATCCTGAAATAACAGAAAAACAGGACTGTACGGGGATATCCGTGCGGTCCTGTTTTTGGTATATGAAGTTGGATAGCGTCTTTTTCTCTGCTTCTTTGTTGAATGTTCCTTAATCAGCACGTTCTGCGGCTGATACCTCATCAATGTAGAAGTCGGTAAGGCTGTCCGTGGATTCCAAATACAACTGGAGGTTTTCTGCGCCCTCCGGAATCGTATAAGCGAGATTTTCAAGAGTGATCCATTCACCGCTTGGTGCTTCGGCAAGTGCGATTTCGTCATAGTTTTCGCCGTCGAGATCATACTGGAGCGTCATTTTCATAGTAGCGGTTTCACCGCTGTTCTGCATCACTTTGGCACGGAAATGATAAGCATCACCAGGCTTGTATGTATCACTGCTGAGCATGATGGTAGCGCCATTCCAGAATTCGGTTCTGCCGCTGACGAAAAGTGACTGTGCCCCTTCGGCAAACTGTTCTTTGTCGATTGTTAACAGCGGACCGCCTCTGGTGATCCATCCTTCAGCACCTGTCTCAAAGGTACTTTCAAAGAAGCCTGCTTCTTCAGGAGCGTCTGTGGTTTCAGATTCCGCAAGTTTCTTGATGGCTTCCTCATCGACCTGAACTTCAATGTCCTGAGCCTCAGAGTAATTGCCTTCGATCTTCAATTCGTCCTTATATACTTCCGCTTTGCCGTTGGACTGATAGCCTTCGATGGTAAGGGCGACTTCATACATTTTACCCAGTTCAAGACCGCATTTTTTCCATGCATCGAAGTGCTTTGAAACGGAGATGCTTCCTTCGAGTTTTGTGCCGTTACCAACAGGTTTCTGTCTGCGGACACTCCAGTACTGGTCAAATGTCTGGATATCATCGATAGAAGGCTGTTCATAGCGTGTGGTCTTATATATATCATACACAGCGCCGTCGACAGTCACATTGCCGATTGGGAAAGGTGCCCCTGGCGGACGCCAGGTTCCCCATGATTCTACGATATAGAATTCGATCAGCGGTTCTCTTGTCCAGCCGTAAACGCACATATAGGAATTGCCGTCAGGCTGATAATCTACGCCATAATCAACAGAGATGTTTCCAAGCTCCTCATATGTCATGGTGCAGTCGAATTTCTGTCCGCGGCGAAACAGGGCGTTATTGATATTTTTCCATTCACATGAAAAACAACCGCCGCCCGGTTCCACGTTGAATGAAGTGTCTCCTTCATCCTTCCACAGCTCATAGTCGTAACCATCAGCCGAACCCGTGATATTTTCAGTAAATACAAGTGGTTCGTTTTTCGGTTGCGTTTCCTGGATGACTTTGTCGGACGATTCAGCAGTGCTGGATTTTTCATCTTGCGTGCCGCATCCGCTGCTGTATATGAGCAGACATAGTGCATTTGTGATGAGAATGAGATTTTTTGCCGATGTTTTTTTCATTCAATGCTTGCCTCGCTTTCTTGGAAACAGCACTGCATCAAGCACATCTGACGGTTTCAGAATGTACCAAAGAGAATTTTCTTCGGGCAGTCTTTATGCAGTGATGTCTTAATCATAAAATTTGGCAATATAAATACCTATAATATATTATCAAATAGATATGCTTCATTCAAGCAGAATATTGCGATTCACTGCCCGATTATTGCTCCTTTCATTGCATCAAAAGCAAAAGTCGGTCTCCCCAAAATGACGAGACCGACTAATGTATGGTTCAAATGAAAAAGCAGCAACGTTCAGAATTGCTGCCGTGCCGCTTCCTGCCGAATGCGTTTGACTGCGCGTGAACTTAGTGAGAAATTCTGTTCTGATCCCATAGCGGTATCCTCTTGTTCTGTCATTAGAACTAATGGTAATATTATACACGCAATTCACAAATATTTCAAGAGATTTCAGCAATTTATTCTGTAAATAAACGGTTTTTTTCTAAAAATGGGATTGACAAACAACGCATAAAAAGGTATAATGAAATCAGTAAATTGCATACTGACTAAAAGGAGCCGAAATCATGCAGATTCGCAAAGAAATGACCGATGAACATACCATGACGATCAGTCTGCAGGGACGTCTGGATACCACATCTTCGAAAGAATTTGACGCTGAGATGCAGGGGATTGGCGGCGAGGTGCAAGATCTGGTCTTGAATTTCAAGGAACTTTCGTATATCTCATCTGCGGGACTGCGCGTGCTGCTGACTGCACAAAAAGCAGCAATCGCCAGAAAAAACAAGATGACGCTGACAAATGTCAACGAGGAAGTCATGCAGGTTTTTGAACTGACAGGTTTCCAGAGTTTTCTGTCGATCGTGTAATGAAATCCATCAGCCTCCGCGGTGCGAATTTTTTATGCGCTCCGCGTTCGTCTTTTTTCGCAATACTTTTAATTTGTAAGCTGATTCTGAAAAAGGAGAACGATATGAAAAAACATCACATACTGTCAAAGTTGATCGCTGCGGCTACCTGCACGGTGCTTGCCTGCACGCAGCCGTTACAGGCGTTTGCCGCGACCTCGTCCACATATCTGAGTGATATTGTGATCAGCTATGGGGATACCCCTGAAGAAGCAAAGCAGTGGCTCACCGACCACGGCTGGAAGATCCTCGACCAGAACCTCAACGAAAAGGCAGAAGGGATGCGTTCAGCCAAAGCCGTCTATGTCGGTTACAAGACGACACGTAATGCCTCAGAGGCGATCACTGACCTCAAACTGATGAATATGAACGGCGATTTCAGCTATACTGACTATCAGGAATGGCTTGAAAGCCGTGAAAATGATGCGCGTGAATATGTCAGCATCCTTTTGCCTGCCCTTGAAGAGTATCGTAAAAACTATGAAAAAGGCAAAGATAAGGCAAATTTTGCGTATCTGATGCTGAATACCCTCTACGATTCAGATACCATGAGCGGCTTGGGTGATCTGCTTCTGAAACCCGTCCGCGAAGAGTATTCCAAAGAGGAATGGGAGAATCTCTCAGAAGATGAACAGCAATCAGCGGCGAACATCACAAAAATGATGATGCTTGGCAACACGGGCGTACTGCTGTCGATGGAGCAGTATCTCACGTTTGCCTGTGATGTCGAAGCTGACACATGGAAAACCAGACTGGAAACCCTCGGAACCTATGACAACTTCTATACACCCTACGACGAGGAGTATGAGGGTTATCCCTATGACAGCGTGCTGACGAAGGAATACGACCGTGACGCAAAGGTGTTTGCGGAGTGCCTCCCTGCACTGCTCTCCTACAACGAGAAATACGAGAGCTATGATGTCACACCCGAAAGCTCCGGGGAAGAAGTCAATTCGTTCCTGGAATCTGCAACAAGAACGGAGTTTGACGCTTGGGAACAGTCTTCAGCTGTTGCGTTGCTGCTGAATACGTGTGAATTCGACGGCACATCGCTGCTCGATCTTTTCGCAGACGAAAGCTGTGATTACCTCGCTGAACGCGATGACAGAGAAATGCTTTATCCGCTGATCCAGTCGCTCTCTGAAGGTCAGAAATCCATGATGAAGCTTGTTTCCCTCGACCGTATTCTGATCGCGGGTGCTCTGAGCAACGCTGATTATACCGAGCTGATTACACAGTATGAGGATGCATGCAAGGATGCAGAACCGCTTTCCATCTATCAGGGCGTGGAAACTGATATGTTCGACGGCAATGTTGCCATGACAAAAACCGCGCTCCAGCTTCAGAATTCCAGCGATGATGTCACCTATATTGATAAGTGGTACGATAAATGCGACTGGGATGCATGGAAAATGGCTGCGATTATCGGCAGTGGTATTGCAGGTGCGGTTAGCTGGAAATGCTTCAAGATCTACAACGAACATGTCCATGGCATTGGAACGGCTGATTTTGTAGATGCTGAACACCCATCAGAAGGCTTGCAGTTCGATCCAGATGCTGAAAATCTGGATGAGCTCTTTGAAGAGGATATGGTTGGCGCTAGTACCTTTCAGCAAAAATCTTCCAGCTTATACAGG
>JAZUJW010000014.1:0-87415 GCA_045642925.1 Oscillospiraceae bacterium | reverse complement strand
GGTCGCGCTCCGCAGAGCGCGAAACACCCCTTGTTTCCTTACGACTAATCAGGAGAGGGGAAGAAGCTCCCAAACAAGTTGGTCGCATTCTCCCCCTCTCCTAAGGTTTCCCTCCAGACTTCCCCTTCCTTATCTCACCCTCACTTATTTGGCGCTATCTTTTTATCAGGAGAATCTTTTATTGAGGATTCCAAAGGGAATCATTCCCTTTGGCGAAGTCCAGAGGCGGAGCCTTTGGTCGCGCTCCGCAGAGCGCGAAACACCCCTTGTTTCCTTACGACTAATCAGGAGAGGGGAAGAAGCTCCCAAACAAGTTGGTCGCATTCTCCCCCTCATCTCACCCTCACTTATTTGGCGCTATCTTTTTATCAGGAGAATCTTTTATTGAGGCTTGCAAAGGGAATTATTCCCTTTGGCGAAGCATTATATGGTATTGGTACAAGAAAGGAATGATGATATGTCTGAAATTCGTGATATCAACCTCTGGGAAAGCGGCGAACAGAAAATTGCTTGGGTAAAGGGCAATATGCCGCTTCTGCGCAGTATTGAAGCTGATTTTTTGGCAACGAAGCCGCTGCTTGGTCTGCGCATTGCACTCTCCATTCATCTGGAAGCAAAAACTGCGTACCTCTGCCGTGTCATGGCGGCGGGCGGCGCAGAAATGTACATCACAGGCTCCAATCCGCTTTCCACGCAGGATGATGTGGCAGCGGCACTGGTACACGGCGGTCTGAATGTCTTTGCATGGCATGGTACGACACCCGAAGAATACGAAGCACATACCCGCCGTGTCATCGAGGCACAGCCTCATTTCATCATTGATGACGGCGGCGACCTCGTTTCCCTCATCCACAGCGAATATCCTGAATATCTCGAAAATGTGATCGGCGGCTGTGAGGAAACCACGACAGGTATTCTCCGTCTGAAAGCCATGGCTGCGGCTGGCAAGCTGCAATTCCCGATGATGCTGGTCAATGATGCCGACTGCAAGCACCTGTTCGATAATCGCTACGGTACAGGACAATCCGTCTGGGATGGTATCAACCGTACCACAAATTTGATCGTCGCTGGTAAAAATGTTGTCATTGCGGGCTATGGCTGGTGCGGAAAAGGTGCGGCAATGCGTGCAAAAGGACTTGGCGCAAACGTCATTGTCACCGAAGTTGACCCTGTCAAGGCAATCGAAGCAGTCATGGACGGCTTCCATGTCATGCGCATGGAACAGGCTGCCGCAATCGGTGATTTCTTCGTGACCGTGACAGGCTGCAAACAGGTCATCACCGAACAAAGCTTCATGAAAATGCACGAAGGTGCAATTCTTTGCAATGCAGGACATTTTGATGTAGAAGTGGACATGGCAGGACTGCGGGCACTTGCAGTCAAGAGTTTCCCCGCCCGCAACAATATCATGGGCTATGTGCTTCCGAACGGCAAGACGATTTATGTCATTGCAGAAGGCAGACTTGTCAATCTGGCGGCTGGTGACGGTCATCCCGCAGAGATCATGGACATGAGTTTTGCGATTCAGGCATTGAGTGCACAATGGCTGATCGAGCATCGCAGTGACGTTACTGCAATGCTGAACAACGTGCCGCGTGCAGTCGATGAGGCTGTGGCATGGCGCAAATTGCGCAGTATGAATGTAGAAATCGACACGCTGACGGATGAACAGCACGAATATCTTTACGGTAATGCAGGGGAGGCGTAACACATGACGACTGAAGAAAAACTGTATGCAGCATATGAATTTGCCAAAACGAAAATTCATTTTCAGCCGCGCATTGCCCTGGTACTGGGTTCAGGCTTAGGTGCATTTGCAGAGAAAATCGACATCGTGGAAACGCTGGATTACAGTGAGATTCCGCATTTCCCTGTTTCGACTGTTGCAGGTCATGCAGGACGGTTTGTGTTTGGCTGGTGTGACGGTGTTGGAGTGGCAGTGATGCAGGGCAGAGTGCATATGTACGAGGGCTATGCGCCGGAAGATGCAGTCATGCCGATTCGTCTGCTGCATTTGCTGGGCGCGCAGATTCTGTTCCTGACGAATGCGGCGGGTGGAATTCGCCACGGCATGAAAGCAGGCGAATTCATGATGATCACCGACCAGATCTCAAGCTTTGTGCCATCGCCGCTGCGGGGTGCGAATATTGACAAGCTGGGCGTACGTTTTCCTGACATGAGTGCGATCTACAGTCCGCGCCTGCAAGCGATTATCCGTAAAATCGCTGTGAATGCGAATATTCCGCTGCATGAGGGTGTCTATGTGCAGACGGCTGGCCCTGCTTATGAATCTCCTGCGGAGATACGGATGTATCGGATGCTGGGTGCAGATGCGGTCGGCATGAGTACGGCGATCGAAGCGATCGCGGCACGTCATTGCGGCATGGAGATTTGTGGTATTTCGTGCATTTCGAATTTGGCTGCGGGCATTTCACCGACACCGCTTTGTCATGAAGAAGTGAAAGCGGCAGGAGATGCGGCTGCACCGATGTTTGAGAAATTGGTGCGAGAGAGCATTGGGGCAATGTGATTTTTCATTCCACGAAAACGCTTTTTTCGACCGTTTTCCCTCTTGACATTCCATTCCGCTTGTGCTATAATATTTTCGTTCAATAGGGGAGCTTGTGTGACAGGCTGAGATTTCGCGTAAACGCGATGACCCGTAACCTGATTCGGATAATGCCGACGTAGGGAAATACACCTTCTGTATCCAAACGCCTCGGAGTTATCCCTCCGCGGCGTTTTTTTGCCGCAGAAAGGAAGCTTTCGAATGAAACACGAAAAAATCATCCGCCTCGTCACCTCTGCCATGATGATTGCCCTCTCAACCGTCCTCAGTATGGTGACCATCTTCAAAATGCCGCTCGGCGGCAGCATCACGCCACTCAGTATGCTCCCCATTTGCCTTGTTTCCATCAAATACGGCGTGTCATGGGGCATCGGTACCTCCTTCGCCTATTCCCTTCTCCAACTGTTTCTCGACCTTGGTGCTGCTCTTTCATGGGGCTTATCCCGTGAAGCCGTCCTTGCCTGCATCTTTGTCGATTACCTCCTCGCCTTTACCGTCCTTGGTCTTGCCGGCATTTTCCGCCATAAGGGTACTGTAGGTATGCTTGGCGGCATCGCGCTTGCCATTTTCCTCCGTTTCCTTTGCCATGTCATTTCCGGCGGTACTGTTTTCGCCATCTGGAGTGGATGGTCAAATGTATGGCTCTATTCCCTCTGCTATAACGGCGCTTTCATGCTTCCTGAATGCATTCTCACCATGCTTGGCACCTACGTGCTCATGCGTGTTCCCTCTGCGAAAAGAATGATTGCCCGATGATATTAAGGCAACACCGCACAAAGCACGCCTGACGGCTTGGCGGCACATCTACTTGCAGATTTTCCGCCATCTTGCACAGAAATTCTTTGCTTGGCATCATTTCTGTACAATCTGACTGCGTATCTGTACCACCGGCTCTGTGCGGTGTTGCCTGAATTTCAGTCGATTTCTTCACAATTGCAAATAGCGCCCGTGGGACACGCATCGTAGCAGATCCCGCAGCTTTTACAAAGATGGTAGTCGATTATTGCGTGGTTGTTTTCGACATGGATCGCTTTGTGGATGCATTTCTTTTCACAGATCTTACATCCGATACAGCCAACTTTGCAGACGACGCGCGTGATCCTGCCTTTGTCGGTCGAAGAACAGCGCACATCATAGTGTTTGAGCGTGGGACGCAGGGAAATCAGCCCGTTTGGGCAGGTTTTGATGCATTTTCCGCAGGCGCGGCAAAGCCCCGGCTGAATATTCGCAATGCCGTTCACAACAGAGATCGCACCATATTCGCAGGCGGTCTGACAGTCGCCCAGTCCGATGCAGCCGTGAACGCATCCGCTGCTGCCAAGGTAAAATTTTTTTGCGGCAGAACAGGTGTGAATGCCGTCATAGATGAATTTACGTGTGATCTGGTTGCAGGTGCCGTGACAGTGCAGTACGGCAATTTCTGCCTTGACTGCCTGCGGTTCAGTTCCCATGATGGCGGCAATTTTCGCGGCAACAGGGGTTCCGCCGACCTTGCAGAGATTTGTGGGCGTGTTTTTACCGACAATGGCTTCTGCGTAATCTGAACAGCCCGCAAATCCGCACGCGCCGCAGTTGGCACTTGGCAGTTCATCCGCAATTTGTGTGATGCGTTCATCGGTCTGTGTGGAAAAAACTTTGCTGATGATGGAAAGCAGGACTGCCGCAGCAAGTCCGATGCCCGCAAAAAGCAGGATCGGGAACAAGTATGTTTCGAACATGATCGCACCCCCATTCAGGACATTCCGCTGAATGCCAGAAAGCTGAGGGAAACGATGGATGCCGCCACGAGTGTGGCAGGAATGCCCTGAAAGAATGTGGGGATATCTGCGGTTTCAAGGCGTTCGCGTACACCTGCAAACAAAATCAGTGCCAGCGTAAAGCCAATGCCTGCGCACGCCGCATAGAGCAAGGCTTTGAGGTAGCCTTCGGCGAATGTGGCACAGCCCGCGAATAAATCGACATTCAGGATGGTCACGCCAAGTACGGCACAGTTGGTGGTGATCAGCGGCAGGTAGACGCCCAGTGCCTTATAAAGCGGCGGGAGTGCCTTGCGCAGGATAATTTCGACCAACTGTACAAATACGGCAATAATGAGAATGAACGCCATGGTCTGGAGATAGGCAAGGTCGTGCGGAAGCAGTACCAGCATATGGATCGGGTAGGTGATCGCGGTGGAACAGACCATGACGAAAATCACTGCCAAACCCATGCCGACAGCAGAGCCGAGTTTTTTGGATACCCCCAGAAACGGACAGCAGCCCATGAATTTGGAAAGCACAAAATTTTCCGTAAATATGGCGGAAAGGACAATGGTAAAGACGCTCATTCCGAACAGCCTCCCTTCGAGGAAGCGCAGGAATTTGCAAGCGGACAGCCTTGACAGCCGATGGTGCGCGGTACTTTCTGACGGCTCAGCTTGGATACGACAGCGATGACAATGCCGAGGACGAAGAAACCGCCCGGTGCCAATGTGAGAATCGGGATGTTCCAGCCGACTGCGATCGGAAAGCCGAGCCATGTACCTGCCCCGAACAGTTCCCGAATGGAGCCGACCACAAACAGCGACAGCGTAAACCCGATGCCCATGCCTGCACCGTCCAACACGGAACGGATGACTGTATGCTTGCAGGCAAACAGTTCTGCACGTCCCAGAATGATGCAGTTGACGGTAATCAGCGAAAGAAATGTGCCAAGCGCCGTGTAGAGTTCAGGGAAAAAGCCGTGCAGCAAAAATTGTATCAGCGTCACGAAGCCTGCAATGATGACAATATAAGCGGGGAGTTTGACCGCTTTCGGAATGACTTTGCGCAGTGCGGAAATGACCGCATTCGAACCAATCAGGACGAATGTGGTCGCAAGTCCCATGCCGACGGCATTTTTTGCTTCCTGCGTCATGGCAAGCGTCGGACACATTCCAAGCAGTCCGATGAGGTTGGGATTTTCGCGCAGGATGCCTTTGGTAAATTCTTTCCATGGAGAAAGTGAAGAATGTTCAGCCATTTTTGATTTCCTCCCTGTGAATATGGAATGTGTCGAGTGCTAATTTTACAGCAGAATGGATACCACCGGAGGATTTGGTCGCGCCGGAAACGGCATCATAAGCGTCAGAAGAATCAGAAACGCCGTAAAACTGGGAAAGAAAAGCATCTTCCTGTACTTTTTCAGCCTGTGTCGGGGAATCGGTGATGGATACGACACAGATTTTCGTGACAGCCCCTTCCGCATTCAGACCAATGAGAAGATGCTGACTGTTTTTTTCGTATCCGTCTGAGAAAATCTCAAAAATGAACTGTCCCTGCCTGTCCGTGATGATCTGAGAGATGCCGTCATAGGAAAGGGGAAGCGTCTGGTAGAGATGTTCTCCGAAGTTTTTGGTCAGGCGTGTCTGGAATGCTTCTGCTTCGGTGGCGGCAATTTTCTCTTTTGTGACGGCATTGCCCAGTGCAAGCAGTCCGCAGGTACAGGCACAGACAAGCGTCAGCACAAGGCTTGATTTTACGGCTTCATGCATCGGCTTGCGCTTTCTTTGGCTGTTTCTGAGAACCGAACGGTTTCAGGGCAGTCAGGCGGTCAATGAACGGTGTCAGCAGATTCATCAGCAGAATCGAGAAGGAAACGCCTTCGGGATAGCCGCCCCATTCGCGGATCACAAAGGTCAGAATGCCGCAGCCGATGCCGAAAATGAATTTGCCGCTTTTGGTCAGCGGCGTGGTGACATAGTCTGTTGCCATGAAAACAGCCCCCAGCAGCAAACCGCCCGCAAGGATCTGATACAGCGGGTCTTCACCGAAAATCAGGCTGCATACGGCAACGGTGCCGACCATGCCGATGGGGGCAGCACAGGAAATGATGCCGCGCAGCCAAAGGTACAGTCCGCCCAATAAAAGGGCAATGGCGCAGGTTTCTCCGATGCATCCCGCAGTATTGCCCATCAGCAGTTCCATGTAGCTTGCGTTGCGGGAAAGCAGGGGTGTTGCGGAAGCGGAGGCATCCGTCAGCGGAAGGCGCCAGTTGGTCATTGCGCCCTGAAATGAAATCAGCAGGACAATGCGTGCAACAATGGCGGGGTTCGCAAAATTCTGACCGAGTCCGCCAAAAAGCTGCTTGACGATGACAATGGCAACGAATGTGCCGATACAGACTTTCGTCAGCGAAATGGTAGAGGGGAGATTGAGTCCCAGCAAAAGTCCCGTGACGGCTGCGCTGCCGTCTGCAATGGTCTGCGGACGTTTCATCAGCAGACGGGAAAGGGCTTCCCAGACAATAGCAGAAGCAACAGAAACGCCAAGTACCGCCGCTGCTTTGCCGCCAAACAGGATGCAGCCTGCAATGGCAGCGGGCATCAGAGAGATCAGGACGCAGAGCATGATTTTTTGTGTTGAGATCGCCGCACGTTCATGTGGCGTAGGAGAAACATGAAGCAGATTCAAGGGTTATGACTCCTTTCGGGCATTGTTCAGCAGTTCTTTTGCCAATTGGTTGGTTTCTGCCAGCGGACGCTTTGCAGGGCAGACATAGGAACAGCATCCGCAGTTCATGCAAAGGGAGAGGTGATATTTTTGCAGCATTGCCGTATCTTTCTTCTGATAGGCACGTTCAAGTTCCATTGGCATCAGGCGCATGGGACAGGCTTTCATGCAGCGTCCGCAGCGGATGCAGGCAGAGGAATGGAGATGGGGTGCAGCCGTCAGTGCGATCAGACCATTGTTGGGCTTACAGACGGGTTTGTCAATGTCGGTGATGGCATTGCCCATCATGGGACCGCCGCAAAGAAGCTGTGCAAGGTGTTCATAGTCGCACCCGACATAGTCCAGCAAGGCATGATAAGGCGTTCCGATGGGAACCATGAGATTACAGGGACGCTTGACGGCATCGCCGTCCACAGTGACGCGCCGCTGTATCAGCGGGATACCGCTTAAACTGTACTGATATAAAAAAGCACACGTACTGACATTCATCAGCAGAACGCCGACATCGGCAGCGAGTTTTCCTTCAGGAATGACTCTTCCTGTCGTGTGGTATACCATGACTTTCTCCGCGCCCTGCGGGTATTTAGCCGGAAGCGGACGAATCTCAATGCCTTTCTTTTTTTCGCAGAGGACAGAAAGCTTCTGAATGGCGGCGGCTTTGTTGTCCTCGATGCCGATGCGGCATTGTTTGATTTTCATAAGCTTCATGATGAGTTCAATGCCGCCGAGCACATCTTCCGGCTGTTCCATCATCTGACGAAAATCGGAAGTCAGGTAGGGTTCACACTCTGCCGCATTGATGACCAGCGTATCGAGTTTTTGTTTTGCCGCAAGCTTGATATGCGTTGGGAAGCCGGCACCGCCGAGTCCGACACAGCCGGCATTCCGTGCTGCTTCAATGAGGTCATCGCGGGTTTTGAGCATCGGCGGCTGGATTTCGGGGGAAAAAGCCTGTTCTTCCTCTGCTTCGATGACGATGGCATCGCAGGTGGTGCCGTTGACGCAAAGATAATCTTCAATGGCTGTGACTGTGCCTGAAACGGACGCATGAATCGGAACGCTGAAATCTCCGTTCGGTGTACCGATGCATTGTCCCATATAAACGTGGTCACCGACCTTGACAGCGGGTGTGCAGGGTGTTCCCATATGCATGGAGAGGGGGATGCGGACGGTTGCCGGAATGGGCAGAAGTTCTGTAAGGTGGCTTTCGGTATTTTTTCGGTGCCTGAGAAATGTACCGCCTAAATGTTTCATGAATGACAGCCTTTCTGAGTAGATTTCATGGGTGAAAGAAGGGGTGTTTGCGTCTGCGGAAGTACCCGCAGCAGCAGGAAAAAGCAGTATGCGTTCAGACAGCCCGCCAGAATGCCCGTTGTACCAAGTATGGGCAGGTAAGCAAAGATGGCAGTGGAATGCATCATGCAGGATGCAGCCGCAAGCTGTCCGAGATTATGCAAAAAGCCGCCGCACGCACTGGTCAGCAGCAAGGAAGCACGCAGATGCAATAAAAGCATCATGCAGAAAAAAGAAAGCAGTCCGCCGGAAAGCGATAGGATGCCGGCGGATGCGCCTCTTGTGAAAAAGACAAAGCAGGATTTCAGCAGAAGAATGGCAGTGCCTTCTGCGGGCTTGAGAAACAGCAGGGCATAGAGGAGAATGAGTGCCGAAAGTCCCAGACGAATCCCTGCGGGGGAAGGAATCAGCGATTCCAGAAAAGAAAAAGCGGCAGCAAGTGCCAGCAGGATGCTGTCGCGGGCAAGTTGTCTGACTGTCATGTCCTCCTCCTTACAGCACAGCATCGGGCATTGCGGCATCAGAGCAAATGCGGACGTATAAACCCGCAGGAACGCAGAGAATCTGCTGTCCCGCATGAGAAATGCCCATGGTGTGGACGCAGATCTGATTTATGCAGGGGGCAGCTTCGACATAGAATGCGCCATCACGGACGGCAAACAAAAAACCGTCTGCGCCCGCAACAGCAAACGCATCACGGTCAGTTTGCAGGGAAACGGAAGCCAACACCTGATTGCCCATACGGATCTCGGCGAAGCTTCCGTGACGCTGTATGGGCAGGAGCCACAGCAGAAGGCAGGTCAGCAAACCTGCCGAAAGGATCACAAAATCTGATTTTCGCACAAAGACGAGATCGCGCACGTTCATGAAGCAACCTCGAATTGCAGCGCGTCACTTTTCAGAATCGTACCATCCTGCTTGACGGCAAGAATCTGAAAATCATCGGCATCAATGTATTTTTCCACCTCTGCACTGCCGCCGATGAACAGTGTGGTCGAGAGAAAGTCCGCTTTCAGACCATTCTCTGCAACAACAGTGACGGAAGCAAGGTCACTTTGTGCAGGGAAGCCTGTCTGCAAATCAAAAATATGTCCGTAAATCGTGCCGTCTGCTTCCAGAAAGCGTTCCGTGTTGGCGGAAGTGCTGATGAACACAGCGTCCAGCGGGTCGGCGTTGGAAATGGTCAGCGTACCAAGCATCCCATTCGATGCAGGGTCGGAGATGCCGAGTGAAAAAGGCTGACCGGTGGGCTTTTGACCATAGAACAGAACGGCAGAGGCGGCGTCAGCGACTGCGCAGGGCGTTTCGCTTTTACGGAATTCCTCTGCAAGTTGGTCAAGGGCATAGCCTTTGGCAACGGCACCGAAATCAAGTTCGCAGTATGTGGGGATGGCGACTGTATTATCAAAAAAGGAAATCTGAAAGTCATCAATTTTGGGAAGTACCTCTTGAATTTCCGCATCTGACGGCACACGCGCCGCATCATTTCCGATATTCCAGAGTGCAGTCAGGGGACGGCAGGAAAGCTGTACCGCATTGCCGAATTCCTCCTGCAAAGCTTGTGTCTGCGTGAGAATGTCAGTGATCGTGCCGGTGTCGTCCGTCAGAAAACCTGTTTGATTCAGGAGTGAAATGCCGCTGTTCTCAATATGGCAGTCCAGCAGTGCTGAGAGAAGCGACAACATTTCGGTCTGCTGTATGGACACGTCCTCGTCAGTACCGTATATTTTCAATGAAAATTGCGTATCCATTGCAATACAGGTCGTTTCCGTATAGGGTTCGGAACCGCATCCGCCGAGGAAAATAAGGGCAGATGCAAAAAAACTTGTCAATAGGGCTTTCTTTTTTTTCATATTCATGTTATAATAAGATTTGGTATTGTCGTTACGGGCGGTGCTGGGTTTCCAGCTCATCACGGGTACGGGCAATGCTGTCCTCGCTGATCTTGATGAGATTCAGCAATGAGGAAGCGTATTCGGAGAAATCCTTCGAAAGTGTCGCAGTGGTAACATAAAGTGTGCTCGCATCTTTTACGCAGTCGTTTGCACCGATCACGATACCGCTGGAAGCCGCTTTGATGTTGGCTTCACTGAGGGAAATAATACCGTTTGCACTGTCGTTTGCAACGACTTTTGGAATACGGAACAATTTCTGGTCATTGTCGGAACAGGCGTTGTAGATGATACGGAACAGCTTGTACACCGAGAGCATCAGATATGCAGAAACTTCGCGGATCAGTGTGACGGAATTTGCACGCTGTGCGAAGGAAAACAGCAGACTGATGGAATTATTGATGACTTTGCGGTAGAAGCGGATGGTTTCGGTGGAAGGCATTTCGTTATTGCCGTCATCATCCGGAATCTCCTCCATGGTGAGGGTCTTTCCGCCCGGTTCCGGTGTCCTGCCGAGAAGATAGTCACAGGAAACGTTGTAATAATCTGCAATTTTGACAAGAAAATCCAGACCGCATTCCCGGATGCCTTTCTCATAGTGTGAAAGGAGCGCCTGAGAGATCCCAAGGTCGGCGGCGGCTTTTTTCTGGCTGATTTTTCGTTCTTTGCGCTGAAGTGTGATGATACGAGCAAAATCCGAATTCATAACGATATATCTCCAATCTTCCGAGTAGGAATTGATAGGCGGCGCGTGGTTATACATATTGCGCGTTCACCATAATTATATAACAAATAGTATAATTTGTAAAGTCCTTCGCTTCAAAATATCTGACAATTTTTCTTGTCGGTTTTTGTTGATATCGACAAGGACTCTTGAGAAAGGAACTGCTATTATGAGAAGCTATCACATCAGTTTTTTCCGTCACGGACAGACATCTGCGAATGAAAGCGGTACGTATATCGGCACGACCGATTTTCCGCTGACCGACAAAGGCAGAACAGAATTATATGACAAACTCGACCATTTTGTGTATCCGAAAGTGGAGCGTGTATACAGCAGTCCATTGCAGCGCTGCACCGAAACGGCGGAGATCCTCTTTCCGGACAGGGAGATCCTGATGGCGGATGAATTCAGTGAACTGCATTTCGGGCAGTTTGAGGGCAAAACGCCGGATGAACTGATGGGACGTGAAGATTATCATGCATGGCTGAAAGGCGGCATGGATGCGAAGCCGCCGGAAGGCGAAAGCGTTGCGGAACTTTGCGTGCGCACGTACCGCGGACTGCACCGTATCCTGATGGAGATGATGGATGAAGACCTGCGCCATGTTGCCGTTGTCACGCACGCAGGTGTCATTGCAAATGCAATCGCGTGTTTTGGTCTGCCGAAATATGATCCGAAGCAAATCGTATGCGAACCGGGTGAGGGCTTTGAAGTGCAGTTTACTGCGCAGATGTGGCAGCAGTCACAGGCGTTTGAGATTCTGGGACTGACGCCGCTGCTTCCTGAACTTTCTGAGGACGAGTAAACCATGCTGGGCGTATTGCTTGCCATTGTGATCGTCGTGCTGCTGCTGTTGTTTGTGGGAATTCCGTTTTCGGTGATCCTGTCATGGGCAGTTGCGATCATCTGCGGACTGATCGGTCTGGCGCTTTTGCTGATCGCAGCATTTTTTCTGGGCACTGTCTGCATGATGCCGCGTTTTCATAAGGCAAAAGGAAAATTTGTACGTTTTTCGCATTCGAAACAGTTTGACCGTGCGGTTTATGAAGCGGAAGGGGAGGAATATGCCTGCCTGTTTCCTGCGGAGAATGTCGCACGGGAGAAAATCTACAACGATGTGCCGCATACGATTTTGATTCACAAAGGAAAGAAACACCGTACTGCGTATGACCGCCACAGTTTGCTGATCATTACAGTCGGCACGCTGTTTTCGCTTTGCAGTCTGATCGGGGCGGGTGTCTTTGTTGTGCGGCTCTTACGATAAGAGAATACAAGGAGAAGTGATTTCATTGGAACAAAAATGGGTGACTGCGTGGGGCAATGCCACATCCATCGCAGAGCATAAACCCGAATCTTATGCCCGTAATCTGACATTGCGGTATCCTGTCAGGCTGTTTCTCAGCGGGCAGGCATTGCGTATTCGGCTGGACAATTTCTGCGGCACGGAAGCGGTCACGGTCACTTCTGCGCAGTTTGCAGAAGGCTGCGGCGGGGACGGTATCCTGACGGATACGGCTGTTTCGCTGACATTCGACGGCAAGGAGTGCGTGACCATTCCCGCAGGCGGGGCGGTCTGTTCGGATGCAGTTTCTTTTCCGATTCAAGCAGGAAAAGACTATGCTGTCAGCCTGTATTTCGCAGAGTTCACGCAAATGCGTTCGGGACTCGTCATCACAGGGCCGCTTTCGGGCGGATACTTTGCGGAAGGCAATCAGGCAGGGATGGGACATCTGGATGTCAACACCTCGAAAAAAACCAATATGCTGTATTTCCTGACGGATATCGAATTGCTGTGCGATGCTGACTGCAAAACGGTCATCTGCTATGGCGATTCCATTACCGCACAGGCATGGCCTGACATTCTGTCTGCACGGGCATTTGAAATTTCGGACGGCAAAACAGCAATTATTCGCCGTGCGGCTTGCGGTACGCGCATTCTGCGGCAGTATGATAATATCACTTATGATTCCTACGGACTGAAAGGTTCGATTCGTTTTCCGCGGGAAGTCATTGCGTGTGGGGCGGAATCGGTCATCATTCAGCACGGCATCAACGACATCATCCATCCTGTCGGCGTGGAGGTCAATCCGTTCCGACCGTGGAGCGACCTGCCGACTGCACAGGAAATGATCGACGGTTTGCGGCAGTATATTGCGATTGCAAGAGAACATGGGCTTTTCGTATATCTCGGAACACTGCTGCCAATCGAAGGCTGGAGAACCTATGAGCCGTTTCGGGATGTACTCCGCTGTGAAGTCAATGACTGGATGCGTACCACGACCGAAGCAGACGGCTG
Organism: Oscillospiraceae bacterium; assembly: GCA_045642925.1. Classification (GTDB taxonomy): domain Bacteria; phylum Bacillota; class Clostridia; order Oscillospirales; family Ruminococcaceae; genus Firm-04. The sequence goes on along the minus strand of JAZUJW010000014.1, from coordinate 74,172 downwards.
CATTGATTTTGCCGCGGCGGTCTGTGATGCTGCCCATCCGGCAAGGTTTGCGGATGGCTGTGACAGCGGTGACCATCTGCATCCGAGTATGCTTGCTTATGAGAAAATGGCAGGAGCGGTTCCCGCATCATTGCTGTAATATTACTTAAGGCAACACCGCACAAAGCACGCCTGACGGCTTGGCGGCACATCTGATCTGTGCGGTATTGCCTTAAATTCGAACATTTGGAGGCTGAAATGCTGCTTCAAGTATTAAAGAAAACCATTGCCGACAAGCGGGTTCTGCTGCTGGGATTCGGCAGAGAGGGCAGAGCGCTTTACCGCCGCATGATACAGGCGGGCGGCTATGCCGCACTGGGAATTGCGGATGCGAATCCGATTTCTGACGCACCGCAGAATGTCACACTGCACATTGGCGAAACATATCAGGAAGCGATGACATCTTACGACATTGTGTTTAAAAGTCCGGGGATTGTCCTGCAGCAAAAGCCGGAATCTCTGCCATGTCGCGTGACTTCTCTGACCGAACTGTTTCTGACCGCCTATCGGGATCAGTGCATCGGTATCACAGGCACAAAGGGAAAATCCACGACTTCCTCCTTGCTCTATCATGTCTTGCAGACGGCTGGGATCCCGTCCGTTCTGGGCGGCAACATCGGCATTCCCATGGCAGACCTGTATGAACAGATCACGCCTGAAACAGTCATCGTGCTGGAAATCGGCGTGCATCAGCTCGAATATAATCATATGTCGCCGAAAACAGCGGTTCTGCTGAATCTTTATGAGGAACATCTTGACCACTACGGCACATTTGAATACTATGCTTACTGCAAGGAGAATATCTATCGGAATCAGCAGGCGGGAGATCTGCTGATCTGCGGCGTGCCGCAGCTGCCGTTGGCAGGGGACTGCAACGCAGAGGTACTGCGCCTTGCGATGGAAGATGCACAGGCAGATGTGACGCTGACAGGCGGAAATACCGTGCAGTTCCGTGGGGAAACCATGGAAGTGCCTGCGGACACGGCGCTGACAGGCGTGCATAACCGCTATAACTGCGCAGTGGTGTATGCGCTGGCGAGAATGGCGGGTGTTTCCGCAGAGAAAATTGCAGAGGGCATCTCGACATTTCAGCCCTTGCCGCATCGTCTTGCACCGATCGGCACGTTCCATGGCATTCGCTGGTATGATGATTCCATTTCAACTGCCTGCGAAACCTGTATTCAGGCACTCAACAGTCTTCCCGATACCGACACGGTACTCATCGGCGGTATGGACAGAGGCATCAATTATATGTCCTTGCTGGAATATCTCGAACAGTCATCCGTGCCGCATATTGTGCTGATGTCTGATTCGGGCAGACGGATTTTTGACGAAGCAAAGTCCTATTCTGCGGCATTGCAGGAGCGGATGCAGTATGCGGAAGACCTTCCACAGGCAGTCGCCATTGCAAAGAAAATCACGCAGAAAGGAAAAATCTGCCTGATGTCGCCGGCGGCAGCAAGTTATAATGTCTACAAGAACTTTGAAAAGCGCGGCGAACATTTTCAGCAGCTTGCAATGGAATCATGAATGATTTTGTGTGAGAATTCTGTGCTTTTGTCGGCAAGGATGACGCAAAATCAAGATTCTTATGATTCACACGTCAAATATTAAAAATTGCTGAAAATAATGTTTTTTTTCACAAACCTATTGACAAAAATCGGAAGATATAGTAAACTAGTATCGTGTGGAATCGTAAAGTGACGGGAATATGCCCGTACAGCGTATTCCTGTAATGATTCAAAAAAGGCGGTTATTCCATGAAATTATTTGAAAAGATTTTCGGCTCGTACAGTGCAAAGGAACTTGCAAGAATTGAACCCATCAAGCAGAAAGTGCTTGATATGGATGAAGAATACAAAGGCTTGTCGGATGAATCCCTGAAACACAAGACAGTGGAATTCCGTGAGCGCCTTGCAAACGGAGAATCTTTGGACGATATCATGCCGGAAGCATTGGCAACGGTGCGTGAAGCGGCAGACAGAATCCTCGGCAAAAAGCCGTTCCCTGTGCAGATCATCGGTGCAATTGTCCTGCATCAGGGTCGTATTGCAGAAATGAGAACCGGTGAAGGTAAAACCCTCGTTGCCTGTGTTGCATCCTATGTCAACGGCTTGACGGGTAACGGCGTTCATGTCGTTACGGTCAACGATTACCTTGCAAAAACGCAGTCCGATGAAATGGGTAAGGTACTGCGCTTCCTCGGTCTGACGGTCGGCTGTATCGTGCATGACCTGAACAATGACCAGCGCCGTGCCGCATATAACTGCGATGTCACTTATGGCACAAATAATGAAATGGGCTTCGACTATCTGCGTGACAACATGGTCATTTATAAGAAAGACCGCGTACAGCGTGAGCCGAACTTCGCCATCGTCGACGAAGTGGACTCCATTCTGATCGATGAAGCAAGAACGCCGCTGATCATTTCCGGTCAGGGCGACAAGTCCACTGCCCTCTATGAAGCGGCTGATAAATTTGCACGCACACTGACTTCCGCAACTGTTGTCGAGATGGACGACAAGGAAGACCAGGATGAAAGCTTCGAGGATGCGGACTATATTATTGACGAAAAAGCCAAGACTGCTACCATCACCCGCCGCGGTGTGCAGAAAGCAGAAAGCTATTTCCATGTTGAGAACCTGATGGACGCAGAGAACCTTACACTTCTGCACCACATCAATCAGGCAATCAAGGCACACGGCATCATGCGTCTGGATACCGACTACGTCATCAAGGATGATGAAATCATCATCGTTGACGAAAGCACCGGTCGTATGATGATGGGCAGACGTTACAATGACGGTCTGCATCAGGCAATCGAGGCAAAGGAAGGCGTAAAGGTCAAGAACGAATCCAAGACGCTTGCAACCATTACCTTCCAGAACTTCTTCCGTCTTTATAAGAAGCTGTCCGGTATGACCGGTACGGCAATGACCGAAGAAGACGAATTCAAGGAAATTTACAAGCTGGACGTTATCGAGATCCCGACCAACCGTCCGGTCATTCGTATCGACCAGCCTGACCTCGTATTCCGTACCGAAAAAGGCAAATATGCCGCGATCATCGAACAGATCCTTGCCTGCCACGAAAAAGGACAGCCTGTTCTGGTCGGTACGGTTTCGATTGAAAAATCCGAACTGCTGTCACAAATGCTGCAGAGACGCGGCATCAAGCATGAAGTCCTGAACGCAAAGTACCATGCAAAGGAAGCTGAGATCGTTGCACAGGCAGGTAAACTGGGCGCTGTCACCATTGCAACGAACATGGCTGGTCGTGGTACCGACATCATGCTGGGCGGTAACGCAGAATTTCTTGCGAAAGCAGAAATGAGAAAGCGTGAGATTCCGGAAGATATCATCACGGAAGCAGTCGGCTATGCAGATACCGAGGACGAAGAAATCCTGAAGGCACGTCAGGTATACCGTGAACTCTATGATAAATTCAATGCCGAAGTCAAGGAAAAGGCAGTCGATGTCAAGGCGGCAGGCGGTTTGTACATTCTGGGTACTGAGCGCCATGAATCCCGCCGTATCGACAACCAGCTTCGTGGTCGTTCCGGTCGTCAGGGTGACGAAGGCGAAAGCCGTTTCTTCCTTTCCACGGAAGATGACCTGATGCGTATTTTTGCAGGTGACAAGCTGGAAAATATGATGGCAAAGCTGGATGTGGATGAAGATACGCCGATCGAGAGCAAACTGCTTTCGAGAGTCATCGAGTCTTCTCAGAAGCAGGTGGAAGGCAGAAACTTCCAGATCCGTAAGAATGTCCTGAACTACGATGATGTCATGAGTGCACAGCGTGAGATTATCTACGGTCAGCGCGGACAGGTGCTGAACGGAGAAGACCTCCATGCTTATATCCTCAATATGATTCGTGAGCTGATTCGTGATACCGTACCGCAGTACCTTGTTGACGATTCCGACAAGAGCAACTGGAATCTGGTCGGTTTGCGTGAATACTTTATGGACTGGATCACGATTCCGGAAGATTTCGAGTACGATGATGCACAGCTCAATGCAACCAGCCGCGATGATATCGTGAATATGCTGATTGACCGTACATTGAAACTGTATCAGATTCGTGAAGAAACCATCGGCAAAGAGGAACTCCGTGAACTCGAGCGTGTGATCCTGCTGAAAATCGTTGATACCAAGTGGATGGCACACATTGATGATATGGATGAACTGCGCAAAGGTATCGGTCTGAGAAGCTATGGTCAGCAGAACCCGGTCATCGAGTACCGTTATGAAGGTTTTGCGATGTTCGATGCGATGGTCGAATCCATCCGTGAGGATACGGTTCGTCTGCTGCTGACGATCCAGCTTGCAAACAACAAAGCACCGGAACGTGAACAGGTTGCAAAGCCGGATGCACCGAATGCCGGTGCAGGTGACGGCAGCTTCCGTACACAGGCTTCCAAAAAGAAGATCGGTGCCAATGAACCGTGTCCGTGCGGCAGCGGCAAGAAATACAAGAATTGCTGCGCTTTGAAGAAATCCTGATATCATAGAAAAATAGAAAACTTTAGGGGGAAGCAATCACTGATTGCTGATTGGATGAAGCGCGTAACTGTTTCGGTACGCGCTTCGTTTCCAATATTCAGAAAAAGCGTGTCTGGTGGGGAATACTGATATACTGATTTCTGGTTTGAGAAATGACAGCTTCGGTATAAAGACACGGAAATCGGTTCACAAGAAGGATATGTGCATATCCGAATGTGATAAAGCCTGCCGCAGGAATGCGGCGTATTCGTCTGACCGCATTCATACACCAGAGAACGGTCAGCGTGCATGAGGGAGGATTTTCATGAAAAGAACATTTCGAACCCTGAAAGCAGGCTTGTGTGTGGGTCTGGCTGCTATGCTTTGCATTGGCGGCACACCGATGACTGCTTTCGCTACAGCGGGCGAGGACCCCGGTACTGTCGATGATGCGGACAAGAAATTTCCGGATCCTGACAGCTTTTCCTATGATGACGTGGATGTCAACTTTGCAAGGGGATTGCAGTATTCCCTGCATTTCTATGATGCAAACAAGTGCGGCAGCGGCATTACGGGCGGACGTCTGGAATGGCGTGCAGACTGCCATACCGAAGACGGAAAGATTCCGCTGAAACAGTATGGGGAAGATTTTATCGGCGTCAATGTTTCTGATGAATTCATTGCAGAACACATCGACATTCTCGACCCCGATGGGGACGGCTGTATTGACTGCGACGGCGGTATGCATGACGCAGGTGACCATGTAAAATTTGGTCTGCCGGGTTCGTATGCAGCATCTACGCTGGCATGGGGCTATTATGAGTTCCGTGAGGCATATGAAAAGTCCGGCAACGCAGAGCATATGGAAGAAATTCTCCACTGGTTCCTCGATTTCTATCTGAAAGCCACCTATTATGATGAAGACGGTTCGGTTCTTGCATTTGTCTATCAGGTCGGCGAAGGCAACATCGACCATAACTACTGGATCTGCCCTGAATTGCAGTCCACAACGGCACTGCTTGACTTTGCAAGACCTGCATATCTTGCAACCGTTGATACCCCTGCATCGGATATGTGTGCAGGCACGGCTGCCGCGCTTGCAATCGGCTATTTGGACTTCAAAGATACCGAACCCGAATTTGCTGCCGATTGCCTGAAAGCTGCGTATGCACTGTATGATTTCGCAGTCGAAACGCACGAAGAAAACGAGAAGGAAGTTACTTCTCTGGGCTATGACGGCGGTTTCTATGACTCCAGCTACGACTACGATGAACTGTCTTGGGCGGCTGTATGGCTCTACCTCTGCACCGTCGATCAGGATGAAACCAAGAAAGACGAAGCATACGATAAGTACATTGACGCGATCATTCACGTTGATGAATCCACCACCAATGATAATGGTGCGCACCCCTACACCGGTTACATGAAGCGTATCATCAAAGATACCGGTAACTGCTGGCAGAACATCTGGGTTCACTGCTGGGATACCGTCTGGGGCGGCGTATTTGCAAAGCTTGCACCGATCACCAACATTGAGCGTGACTGGTATATCTTCCGCTGGAACCTCGAATTCTGGTCTGGACTGCCGCATCTGGATCCCGGTCTGGATGACGAGATCTGGAACGAACCGTACATTCCTGATACCCAGCCTGTCGAACCGCAGGAAACCTCTTATCTGAAAAAGACACCCGCAGGTTTCTCCATGCTGAACGAATATGGTTCTGCACGTTACAACACTGCCGCAGAACTCTGCGCTTTGGTTTATGCAAAGTATTCTCAGGAAAAGGAACAGGATCCGCTGCGTTTTGCTGAATGGGCAGAAAGCCAGATGGAATACATCATGGGCAAAAACCCGATGAACCGTCCGTACATTGTCGGTTGGTCTGATACCGCAGCTTCTCATCCGCACCACCGTGCTGCACACGGTTCTACCGACTTCAACATGGATCACCCTGATACCCAGACACACGTTCTGTGGGGCGCACTGGTCGGCGGCCCTGATGCAGGCGACTGGCACCGTGACATCACCAAAGACTACGTTTATAACGAAGTTGCTGTTGACTACAACGCTGGTTTTGTTGGTGCGTGTGCAGGTCTGTACTACTACTTCGGCACAGATGACATGAAGAATGACGAAAACTTCCCGCCAAAGGAAATTGACATGAAGGGCGATATCGTTGAATTCACACTGGCTGCTGCACTTGGTCAGGAAGATGACAGTGCAACACAGGTATTGCTCCGTCTGGATACCCACACCATGCTTCCGCCTCGTTATCTGAATGAAATTCGCATTCGTTACTACTTCGACATTTCCGAACTCTATGAGTGGGGACACACACTCGATGACCTGACCGTCCGTATCGACTATGATGCAATGAACTCCAAGTCCAGCGACAAGTACGCTGTTACTTACGAGATCGTTGAGTATGATCCGTCCGGTAAGTGCTACATTGAATTCATGTGGCCTGATTACGAATTTGTTGGTTCTCTGGATTTGCAGTTTGCACTGATGGACCAGAACCAGAACGAAGAATTCAACTTCATCTGGGATCCGAGCAATGATTACAGCCGCGAAGGTCTGGTTTCCGCCGATGAACTTGGTGTTCCGCTGAATGAAGCACCTGATTTCAATGACCGCTGCACCATGTATGTTGATGGCGTAAAGGTCTGGGGTGTTGCACCGGAAGGTGCACCGGATGAAGACGTGCTTCCTGGCGCGACCGGGTCTACCACACAGCCTGTCAAGCCGGTCAAGACCGATGTGCTGTACGGCGATGTTGACTGCGATAAGCAGGTCAACATCAACGATATCATTATCCTGTCCCGCTACCTGAACGAGGATACCAAAGTGAAAGTCAGCGAACAGGGTGTCGAAAATGCAAATGTCAACGGTGATGATGCAGTCAACAGTGAAGACCTGACTTCCATCCTGATGTTCATTGCAAAACTGATTCCGTCGCTTGGCCCGACAAAAAAATAATTGAAACTACAAAACCGAAAGCGGCACATTCCCAAAGGAATGTGCCGCTTGTGATTGCAAAGGGAGGAAACTGCATGACACCGCTTGCAGAACGCATACGTCCGAAAACGATTGATGAAATGGTTGGTCAGTCCCATTTGCTGGGAAAGGGGAAACCGCTTCGCAGGATCGTGGAATCAGGCAAAATACCGAATATGATTTTCTATGGCCCGTCTGGTGTGGGAAAGACCACACTTGCGCGTATTATTGCAGACCAGACTGACCTTTCACTGCATAAATTAAATGGTACGACGGCATCGGTTGGCGACATTCGGGAGATTCTGGAAGAAAGCGGCGGACTGTTCGGTTCGAACGGCATTTTGCTGTATCTGGATGAGATTCAGTATCTCAACAAGAAACAGCAGCAAAGTCTGCTGGAGTACATCGAAAACGGCAGTGTCACATTGATCGCCTCCACGACAGAAAATCCATATTTTGCTGTGTTTAATGCGATTATCAGCCGTTCGACCGTATTTGAATTCAAGCCTGTGACTGCGGCAGAACTGGTACCCGCAGTGGAACGTGCCTTTCATTTGCTTGCAGAGGAAAACCGGATGCCGATTCACTATGACAGTGAAACCGCAGCGTATATTGCGGCAGGATGCGGCGGCGATGTGCGAAAAGCAGTGAATACGGTCGAACTTGCAGTGCTGTCTGCGCAGCGGACAGAGGAAGGTCTGAATATTGACTTTGAAAATATGAAATCCCTGACACAGCGCAGCAATATGCGCTATGACAGGGACGGAGAACAGCACTATGATCTGCTTTCTGCGCTGCAAAAGTCCATTCGTGGTTCGGATGAAAACGCCGCGATCCACTATGCGGCAAGACTGATGGAAGCAGGCGATTTGCTCTCGTTATGCAGAAGGCTTCTGGTGATTGCCGCAGAAGATGTCGGGCTTGCATATCCGATGGCGATTCCGATTACGAAAGCCGCCGTTGATTCTGCACTCCAACTCGGAATGCCTGAAGCCAGAATTCCGCTTGCAGATGCAGTCATTTTGCTTGCAACTGCCCCAAAATCCAACAGTGCATATATGGCAGTCAATGCAGCCGCAGCGGATATTCAGGCAGGACTTTCGGGGGATTTCCCGCGATGCTTGCAGAATGTGCATTTTGACAGCGCTGAGGTACAGCATAAAGGACAGCATTATCTGTATCCGCATGATTATCCGAATCACTATGTACAGCAGCAGTATTTGCCTGACACCCTCCGTGACCGTGTGTATTATCAGTACGGCGATAACCGCAATGAACAGGCTGCAAAGGAATACTGGGCGAAAATCAAGGGAAATGTCAACAGCAAATCCAGATGATCAGCGGGAATGAAACCAGTGCAAGGAGTGTGGTCAGGAAAATGCCCTCAGATGCCAGTTTTTCATCGCCGCCATACTCTGTGGCAAAGAGGGCGGTGGTGTTGGCAATCGGCATTCCTGACAGCACCAGCCAGACGGGTGCAAGTACCTCATGTTTGCAGAACAGGCGAATCAGCAGCCAGAATAAAAGCGGCAGCAGGATTTGCCGCAAAAGGACATAGACAATGAGTTTGGCATTGCCGACCAAGTCCTTGAAATGCATTCCTGCAAGGTTTGCGCCGACGACCAGCATGGCAAGCGGGGAAGTCAGTCCGCCGAGCGTATCCAGCATATCTGCTGCAAGGGATGGAAGCTGGATGCGGAAGCTGAAAATCAATACTGCAACAGCGCTGCAAAGAACAGCAGGGGAAAGCAGTACCTTTTTCCACTTGATTTGCTTCCAGACGCTTGTCTGACTGCCGTTTCCCGTCGTCATCAGCATGACGCCGAATGTGTAGATGATGATATTGAATACACAGTTGAGAATGGCGGCATAGAATAATCCTTCATTGCCATAAACCGCAGTGACAACGGGGAAGCCCATGAAGCCGACATTGCCGAAAATGGTCATGAACAGATAAAGCCGCTTCTGTGCTTTTGGCACGCGCAGTACAGCAACGAGTGCGAAGGAAAGCACAGTCATCAGCGCATAAAACAAAAATGACATCAGAAACAGGTAGCCCACGCCGAGATTTTGTGTGTCTTCGCCCTGCTGTTCCAGCATCAGCAGACGGTCATGGAACGCATCAATGATCATCAGCGGGGTGGTGACATACAGAACCAGCTTTGTGAGCTTCTGTTTTGTGTGCACATCAAGAATGTCGATCTTTGCCAGAAACGTGCCGAGGCAGATCATCAGAAACAGCTTCACCATTTGCACGAATACAACGGATATACTCAAAAAGAACCCTTCCTTTTTCAATCATTTCATGTCTGCGGCGTTGTTTTCGCGGACACACCAATGAACATTATTATACAGCTTTATACGCGGAAAGTCAAGGCGGATGGCGAAATCAATCATTTTTAGAACGTCATATGATATTTTCCGCGCATATTACGGGTGAAAATGTGAAAACTGGAAGAAACACGCAGAGTGTGTATGAAAAAACATTGACTTTAACGCAAAAAAGGTATATAATATTTTTGTCAAATTGAAGAATCTCAGGAGGTATTCTTATGAGTCAAATTCGAATTGGTATCGTCGGCTACGGTAACCTTGGCAAAGGTGTTGAACTTGCCATCCGCAGCAATCCGGACACCACGCTTGCTTTTGTCGCAACCAGACGCGATCCCTCTGCGGTAAAGCTGAAAACCGCAAACGTGCCTGTATATGCATACAATGATTTGAAAAATCACACTGCGGATGCAGATGTGGTAATTGTCTGCGGCGGTTCTGCAACGGATCTGCCGAAGCAAACACCGGAACTTGCAGAGTATTTCAATGTCGTAGACAGCTTTGATACACACGCAAAAATTCCGCAGCATTTTGCTGCTGTCCATGCCATCGCAAAGGCAACCAAGCACGCCGCAATCATTTCCTGCGGCTGGGATCCCGGTATGTTCTCTCTGGCACGTCTGTACGGAAGCTGCATTCTGCCTGACGGCAAGGATTACACCTTCTGGGGCAAAGGCATCAGTCAGGGACATTCCGATGCTATCCGCCGCATTGAAGGCGTCGTGGATGCAAGACAGTACACCATTCCGATCGAAGGCGCAATGGAATCTGTGCGCAGAGGCGAAATGCCTGAACTGACTGCACGTCAGAAGCATTTGCGTGAATGCTTTGTTGTTGCCGAGGAGGGCGCTGACCTTGAACGCATCGAGCGTGAGATCTGCACGATGCCGAACTATTTTGCGGATTATGATACGATCGTGCATTTTGTCAGTGCGGAAGAACTGAAAGCGAACCACAGTGCATTGCCGCACGGCGGTTTTGTCATGCGCAACGGAAAGACCGGCGTAAACGGCGAACATCTGCACCATATTGAGTATTCGCTGAAATTGGATTCCAACCCTGAATTTACCACGAATGTATTGGTTGCTTATGCAAGAGCCATCGCAAGACTGGCTTCTGAACAGTCTTATGGCTGCAAAACCGTATTTGATATTGCACCTGCATATCTGTCGCCGCTTTCCGGTGAGGAACTTCGCGCTGAAATGCTTTGATGCCATACAAAAGACTGTATAGCGCGAAAATCGGGTAAATATATGTAAAAATAGCCAAGTTTTGCGCAAAATTCGGCGGTTTTATAATTCAAACATCTGAAAAATTGAAAAGAAATTGACAAATGACGTATTTTCGTATATAATGTCATTAGATTTTGAAACACAGGAGGTTTTCTCATGAAGAAAAACGATCTCGTCGCAGCGATTGCGGCAAAAGAAAATTGCACGAAGAAAGATGCCGATAAGGCTTTGAACGCTGTTCTGGAAGCAATCAGTGATGCACTGGTTGCAGGTGATAAGGTATCTATCACAGGTTTTGGTACGTTCGAAATTCGTGAGCGTGCATCGAAGCAGTGCATTAATCCCCGCACAAAGGAAACTATGACTACGAAGCCTTGCAAGGTTCTTGCTTTCAAAGCAGGCAAGACCATGAAGGATAAAATCAATCCCGAAAATTAATTATAATACTATTTACAGGAGGAAACCATGAGAAAGAAGCTTGCAGAAACCGCAGCAGAGCAAACACAGATGGTAATATCTGAAATTGCTGATGATGCCGTAACGCCTACCGAAGAAAAGAAGCCCGCAAAAGCCCCTCGTAAGACTGCTGTCAAGAAAGCAGCTGCACCGAAAGAAACGAAGGCTGAAAAAGCCCCCGTTGCTCCGAAGAAAAAGTCTGCTTCGATTACCAGCAAAGTTGTCATTGAGTTGTCTGATAAGTCCGCATCTTCTGAAGCATTGCTGGAGCGTGCAAAGGAAGACTGGGTGAACAAGGGCAATGAACTGACGGATGTCAAGGAATTGGCACTTTATGTCAATGCTTCTGAAGGCATGGTTTACTATGTTGTGAATGACGATTATCTGAGTGGTTCATTCGTATTCTGATGCAGGAAACGCACCATCCGAACGGGTGGTGCGTTTTTTATGTATAAGCGGGCAGTGTATGGGAAATAATGCTTTCAAAAGGAGGTATCGCCATGCACAGACCGCATATCAGACTATCCGTGCTTGCCGCAGTATTTTTCCTGATGGCAAGTGCATTGCTTTTTCAGTTCTATCGGATTCTGCATAATGAAGAAGCGATTACTGCTTCTGCACAGCAGGGAAAGTATAAAATGGAGATTCCGCTTTCGGAAGGCAGGATCTATGACAGGCACTTCACCAGACTGAACGGCGGCGCTGAAACATTCTATGCCATCGTCAACCCTACACCCGATGCGATCGCTTCCATACTGGATATTGTGACGGATGCAGACGCACTCACTGAACAGATCCAGCATCGGACACCGTTTTGCTGTATCGTCAAAGAAAGCGTATCGCGCAGCCCGAATGTGCAGATATTTGCGGGCAATGCAGAAAATACAGGCAGTGTACCCGCCCAGCATTTGCTGGGGTATCGTCAGAATGGGGAAGGCGTTTGCGGACTGGAACGTGCCTTCTATGAACAGCTTCATTCTTTTGACTGCATTGCGACCGCAGATTTTACAGTTGATGTCAACGGCAGTGTCCTTTCCGGCATGGAACGCAGTATTTCTGTCAGCGGGATTTCGAAGGGCGGCGTGGTGACGACACTGGACAAATCCATCCAGCAAATTACAGAAATCTGTTTGCGGGAGGCAGACCCGAATCCGGCAGCGGCAGTGGTGCTGGACATAAAAACAGGCGGTGTGCTTGCAATGGCAAGCCGTCCGACGTATCGTGTCAGTCAGCTTGCAGCCGCCATGGAAGATGATGCATCTCCATTTTTGAACCGTGGATTATGTGCTTACAGTGTCGGTTCAGTGTTCAAGCTGGCAACAGCCGCGGCTGCACTGGAAAACGGTTTGAATTCGTTATATATGTACGAATGCACAGGCGAAACAGCAGTCAATGGGCAGCGGTTTCGCTGCCATCATGCGGATGGACACGGTTTGCTGGATATGAAAACGGCGCTGGTCGATTCCTGTAATCCGTACTTTATTCATTTGAGTCAGCTTGTGACGCCGCAGGCATTTCGGGAGATGGCTGCGAATCTTGGTTTTGGAGAAGCAATCGTCTTAGCGGACGGCGTATCTTCTGCGGCAGGGTATCTTCAAACGGAAGCAGAATTACAAATCGACGCAGAAAAGGCAAATTTGTCTTTCGGGCAGGGGAAACTGCTGGCTTCCCCGCTTCAAATCGCCGCCATGACTGCCTGTATTGCAGACAATGGATTCTATCATACACCTTATCTTGTACAAGGCATCACCGAGGATGGTGAAACCGTTGCAGAACTGCCCAAAACAGCGGGCAGACGTGTACTTTCTGCAAATACTGCCATGTCGATACAGCAAATGATGTGTGCAGTGCTGAAAGAAGGCGAAAAGCAGAATGGTCTGCCAACCAGAACCACAGCAGGCGGAAAAACCTCTACCGCACAGACAGGGCAATTTGCCCCTGACGGCACAGAATACTGCCATGCATGGATGACAGGATTTTTTCCCGCAGAAGCACCGCAGTATGCTGTGACGGTATTCGTGGAACGGGGCGGTTCAGGCAATCAGGCTGCTGCACCGATTTTCAGAGAGATCATTGACCGCATCGCTGTGATGTGTCAGACAGACACATAGGCATTGTTGACGTAACCTGTCACACCGTTGTACGTGACCACATACCATTCGCCCGTTGTGCCCTGAATGGTCAATGGTGTGCCGTCAGGGATCTGTGCAATGATACTCCCGTACAGAGAAGGGTAGCTGCGCAGATTGAGCACACTGCCGTTTACGGAAACCGTCCCATAGAATGGCGGCTGCGGTTCAATGAACGGCAATCCGAAATAGTCGGTCAGTGACATGACCAGATTGCCTGCAATTGCGTCCAGATTGCCTCGCAGCCATGCTTCGTCCTCAACATTATCATGATAACCGAGTTCACAGAGCACGGCGGTTGCGCGTGTCTGGGTGACTTCTCCGAGTCTGGAGGTCGGACGCGGGACGCATTTGGAAGGCAGCGGGTAAATGTCTTCCAGATTATTGGCAATGATGGTTGCAAGCTTTTCTCCTGATTCGCTGTACGGAGAGTAGTAGATATCGACACCGCGCAGTCTGCCCGCATAGGATTCGGGTGCGGCATTCGAATGCAGAGCAAGGTGAACATCGAACGAACCTGCATTGGAATCTGCAATCGCACCGCCGACATTTCGTTCGGGATCGTTTCGGACGAAGGAAATGCCGTTCGCACGCAAATACGGTTCCATTTTGTCCGCAAGCTGATTCATGACGAGTTCCTCATTGTTGCCCGCTGTAACATATTGATTCCACTCCTGCGTGGAAGGACTTAAAAATACAAAAGGCATGGAAAAAACTCCTTTCTGTTGTGAAACTACCTTATGATATGCAAGGAACAGCAAGAATGTGCATGAAAAAGCAAAAATTGACTTGCATCGCAAGGAAAAATGTGGTATAATGACAATGGAATAATACGTATCATGGAGGAATGATGCACTATGAGAATTCTTCTGATTGAAGATGAGGTCGGTTTAGCCGATGCACTTGTCCAGATTTTTCATAAAAATAAGTATATCGCGGATGTCTGTTATGATGGCGAAAGCGGATTGGACAATGCCCTTTCAGGCATCTATGACATGATTGTACTGGATGTCATGCTTCCGAAAATGAATGGTCTGGATGTTTTGCGGGAGATTCGCAGTCAGTCGATTGCAACGCCTGTCCTGCTTCTGACGGCACGCGATACGGTCGCAGATAAAGTTGCGGGACTGGATGTCGGTGCAGACGATTATCTGACAAAACCGTTTTCTTCGGATGAACTTCTTGCGCGAATCCGTTCACTGAATCGCCGCAATTCAAATGTCATCTGTGAGAACGTGCTTCGTTGGAGCGATTTGACGCTGAATCTCTCTACATATGAGCTTTTCTGCGGGACGCAGTCGTTTAAGCTGGGACTTAAAGAGTTTTCGATGATGGAGCTCTTTTTGAAAAACGGCAATATGATTCTCTCCAAGGAAACATTGATCGTGAAAATCTGGGGCTTTGAATCGGATGCCGAAAACAACAATGTTGAAGTCTATGTCAGCTTTCTGCGCAAGAAGCTTGCACATATCCATTCCAAAGTGGGGATCAAGACAGTGCGCGGCGTGGGTTACTGTCTGGAAGAAAAGGAATAAGGCACACATCCGTTCTGAAAGGGGGATGAGTCGCAATGATTCGAAAATTGAAACGGCGCTATCTGATTTCCAATATGGCATTGCTTTCCAGCACTTTGCTGATTGCATTGGCGATTTTGTTCGGGATTCTGTATCGGTCTGAAGTCTTATCTTCATATTCAACCATGAACCGAATGCTGGAACACTCGAATTTGCCGCCGAAACAGATCGCAGGAAGTGCATCGGCATCGCCGACTGCATTTGACCTGACGCAAAATGAAAACGGCGGTGAGAATCCTTATTGGCAGCCCGGTGCAGATTGGCAGTGGGGACACACAACTGCCCCTGTTGACACTACAACATCCGAAACGACAACGGAAACGACTTGTGAATCCTGCTGGATTCCGAATGAAAACTGGTATGGCAATCCCGGATATTTCCCGCCACCGTATTGGCCGCCGATGGACCCGGCGTGGTGGGGCGGATGGTATTGGAATCAATTCCCGCCTCCACAGGATGGAAACGGCGACTGGCAATGGCAGTGGCCGCCGATGGAAACGACTGCTGTGACAGAAGAAAGCAGTGTATCGTCTGAAACCGAAGTTGTATTCACGGAGCCGGAAAATTCTGTGCAGGAGGATTTTCCGCAGGAAGCGGTCGGAGATGCAGTGCAGGAAGAAATACCACAGGAAACGCAGACAGAGGTAACCACAGCAGCCACGACGGTTCCTTTGACATCGGCAACACACGCAACAACTGTGACCACAGTCAAACCTGTGACCATGCCTGCACCATCTACGGAGTCTGAAATGCCGCAGACGGAGGAAACGGAAAATCTTCCGCAAACAGAAGAATCCTCTGAAGAATTGCTTCTGCCGGAAGCCGTGATTGCTCGAATTGACGAAAACGGCAATGTTGAGTCATTTTCAGCAAGCGGTACTTCTATGGAACAGGAAGAAACATTGGAAACGGTCAACCGTGCTATGAATGTCATCAAGGAAAATGGTGACAGTGCAGGTATCCTGCAAGTGGACGATGTGCCATACCGTTACTTGTACCAGTCGGATGAACAGGGTACATATCATTTGGTTTTGCTGAACCGCACGCTGGAACTTTCTACTATCAGCCGCCTGATGTTTTTGTTTTTCTTCTTGGCGGTCATTGGCTTGCTGCTGATGTTTATTGTGAGTGAAGTGCTTGCGAACTGGACTGTGAAGCCGATTGCAACGGCATGGGAAAAGCAGAAGCAGTTTGTTGCAGATGCTTCTCACGAACTGAAGACGCCGCTGGCAGTGATTTCGGCAAATACGGAAGTGATCATGGCAAATCCTGCATCTTCTGTGACAGGGCAGAGCAAATGGATCCATTACATTCAGTCAGAGACCACGAGAATGTCGAAGCTGATAACGAATTTGCTTTCGATTGCGCGAATGGACAACAAGAACGGCGTAGAAAAGGAAGCTGAACTGAATTGCAGTGAGCTGATATCGAATGTATGTCTGGTATTTGAGCCGATCATCTTTGAAAACGGGAAGACATTGGAAACGGTCATACACCGCAATGTGATGCTTCGTGGAGATGAAGACAATCTGAAGCAGCTTTTGTCGATTTTGCTGGATAATGCGGTACTGCATTCAGTGCCGAATGCGAAAATCAAAGTAGGGCTTTCGAAGGATTCGCAGGGGAAGATACGGCTTGCGGTATCGAATACGGCAAAGGATATTCCGCAGGAACAGCTTGCGCATTTGTTTGACCGATTTTATCGGGTGGACACGGAGGGAAGTCCGAATGGTTCGGGATTAGGGCTGAGCATTGCAAAGAGCATTGTGCAGCAGATGGGTGGAACATTGACAGCGACGAGTGAAAATCAGCTTGTGACGTTTGTAGCGACATTTTAACTGCGAATTGCTTGGCGGCTATTTTCTGGAGGATTCCAAAGGAAACGTATCTCCGTAACTCTCTGGTTATGCACGCGAAGCGCGAAACACCCTTTTCGTCCTATTTATTCAGGAAGGGATTTCCCATCGTGTCGTACCCAACATAAATAAAGGAAGGCAGGAGGAACGCTTCACACCGTTCTCTTGCCTTCCTTTGTTTTTCGCAGGAAATGCATGGGGGAAACCCCTCCTGATTAGTTGGAACGAAAAAGGGTATTTCGCCGACTGCGGTGCAGACTGCTTGCAGTCTGTTGGCGTCCAGAGGCGCTGCCTCCGGACTTCTCATGATGGGGCGCAGGATATGCTTTATTTATCGTTTCAGATGGATGCATACTGTTCGTCAGTGTTTACAGCTTTGAGATATTGGTCAATCACTTCCAGCGAAAGTTGCTCTCCAATCACAATCAATACCGCTTGCCCATCCGCAACAGGTGCGATTTCTGCCTTCTTGCGTGTGATGTTGATTTTCAGCCATTCTCCATTGTCATCCTGCAATGAACCTTTGATACGGAAAATTTCTCCGCATCTGCTATCATCCATGAGCTTTGCCAATGTCGGCGCGATTTCCGCTTCCGGAATATGAATATGCAGAAAATAATGGACATTGCTGCGGAAGCTTTCAGCATTCCACTGCTTGACGTATGGCTCGCAGCGGTATCCCGCATTCACAGCCGCTTCAAAATCAGCATTCGTAAACGCATTCCAGTTCGGCGTCAGAAAATCATCAGACGAAAATTGCCGCGGACATTGAATCGCGTGCAGTGCTTGGTTGAGATGTGCCGCAAGACGAACAGTGCAGTCAGCGGCAGATTCATCAGCGGGAACCTTGCTGAGAAGCAGTTTTCCTGCACAGGCTGCTTCTGATGCAAACAGAAATTCCATCGCTGGGGAGAGCGTTTCCTCTGTTTCTGCGTCGATAATGGTCAGAATACTGCCGACTTCAAACCAGCGGTCAAGCGGTGATTCATGCAGTGTATCAAAAAATTCATCCATATCATAAATGCCGGATGGTTCAATGATGACACGGTCGAAATGCTGCATTCCAAGTGCAATGAGCTGCGTTTTGAATCTGCGCTTGTGGCAATCCGGGTCACCGCCGCCGGAAATCATTTCAAGCTGACATTGTTCGCATTTGAGGTCTTGCAGCAGCATCATATCAACATTGACTGCGCCGAAATCATTTTCAAGAATTGCGATGCGTTCGCCGCGCTGCATCAGAAAACGAGCGTATTGACGAATAAATGTGGTTTTTCCTGCACCGAGAATACCTGTGATCAGGTCGATTTGGGTCATGAAACAGCCTCCTGTATCAAAATGGGTTATCATTGGACAGACGGAAGCCGTATCTCTGGTGAGATACGGCTTTGTGTTTTGTTATTCGCCGGATTGCATTCTGCGCTCAATTGTGTTGAAAATCTTCTCATCGACTTCGATGAGAGAACGCTTATCATCGTAGAATTTCAACGCAAGGGTGTAGATGCCTTTTTCCTGCTGTTCGGCTGATGCATGAAAACGAATGCTGGTCAGACAAGCGGGGTCGAGCGAGCCTGTCAGCAGGAGGGAATTGCCGGAACGGATGATATTTTCCGTCAGCAGCTCATATTTTACAACAGTTTTGGGGGTGATCGGGACGTCATCAATACGTTTCATTGTACCGGAAATGTAGGCAAATGTTGCTGACATCCGAAAGATGCGGCAGCCGGCATAATCGCCTGCAAGCACCATATTTTTTGCTGAAGCCATCAGTGTGAATCCTCCTTCAATATTGATTGTCTGACAATACAAAGATGCCTATACGTATATTATACCATTTTACATAAGAAATGTCAATAGGTAGGAAAGAGAATGTCACAGCAGACGTATCTTAAACCAAAAACATTTCATCAGAAGCGTTCATGTCAGGAACAATTCCATGTCAATGCATTCCCATGTACCGATCGGCATTTCACAGGTTCGAAGCTGATATGCTTTAAACCCCAGCGCTTCATAGCAATGCCTTGCCTGAAAATTATTTGAAAAGACACCCAAATCAATTCTTGCGGCATGAAGCTGTTCTTTTGCATATTGAATGCCAAGCCGCAGCATTTCCTTGCCAAGCCCTTTGCCGCGGGAATCAGGACGGAGAATGACAAATCCGAAGCGTATCGAAGAATCGTCATCGTCTTTGGGATAACGGATGATAAAATGTCCCAGCGGAATGTCCTGTTCGTCCGCAGCAGTCAGTGGGATGAATCGTCCTGACTGGATCTGCGGCTGATAATGTTCTTCAATATCAGCGGCAGAAAGTGGATAGCGATTGAAGCGGTCGGCAGACCATCTGTACAATTCCTGTTCTGTTCGGATCCATTGACAGATGGATGCAGCATCTTGTGGTTGATAGGTTCTTAAAATCATATAGAAACAGCCTCCCTTATCAATTTGATGTTATTGATTATAACATAAACGGGTGTGATTGTCAAGTGCAGGAATGCTGCTATTCTTCATCACAATCATTGGGGGATGGTGGAAGCATAAAAATCCATTCAGATATGTTTTCAGGCGTAAATGCTGAAAATTCGTCTTTGGTGCAGTGTAGCAGAAGGGTTTCGGTATTCAGAATCTCATCCATGTGGACTTCACACGGCTGTGCAAAATGAATCTCATCGGCAAGTGATGAGAGATAGGCGTGGAAGGCTTCATGGTAAGCGTCTTTTGCTTCATGCATAGAGAAGGAAGCCTGTAAATCCTGTTCCAGCTTCTCTTTCAGAAATTCGCCGTCAATCAGATAGCGGCTGAGAATATCGTCCCCATAGAAAGCGATGCGTTCTTCATAAAGCGACTGATACCATTGTTCACCATCGGGCGTGCCTGTTTCGTAGAGTGCTGTGCCGTATTTGAGCGCATCGCCTTCTTTCAGAAGCTGACCGAGTTTATCAGGCAAATCCTGTTCTGTTCCCATTGCAGTATAATAATCGTAGAGCGAAATCCCCTGATAGATATAGTCATAATCTTTTGGCGAAAGTGCGACGATTTCCAGAAGGTCGCCGCTATTTGCATTCTGCACAGCTTGAAAAAGCCCGTTCATTAATATTTTGTTCTGCCACAGGGAGATACTTTCCTCCTCATTGTCTATGAACATGGGTGCTGTGGTGGTTTGCGACATTGTGTGTGCCGTTTGGGGCGTGGCAGTGGACTGTGTTTGCGAGGTGTTTTCTGTGGTATGTTCCGTTGGAATGTTGATTTCCGATTGTGCAGGCGGAATCGGTTGGGCAGTGTGAAATATTGCAAAAGCAATTCCGCCGACAAGACAAAGACAAGCCGCGATGCCTGCCCATTTCCACCATGTGCTGTGCGATTTCCGTGAAATTGGCATATCAGCTTCGGAAAGCAGTGCATCGTCAACATATTCGATGCTGTCAAACAAAATATCTTCCTTTTTCATAGAAGTCCCTCCTGTATCAGATACGCTTTGAGGTCATTGCGGATACGGAACAGCGTGGTTTTCGCATTGCTTTCGGTGAGATGCAGGCGTGCTGCTGCATCTGCGATGCTGTCCGCATAGAAATAGCGGCGCAGAAACAAAATGCGTTTTTCTTTCGGCTGCATTTGCAGAAAACGGCTGACAGCTTCTCCAAGCAGTCTGGCATCCATGATACACTCCACATCTTCTGGTGATGGCAAGACGGAATGCATTTCTTCTGTCAGTTCCATCAGAATGCCGTTTCGTTTGCTGCTTTGCTGTTGGCGGCAATGGTCAATCGCAAGATGACGTGTGATGCGTGCCAGAAACGGATAGAAGTAACTGTATGGTTCATGCGGAGGAATGCGGTTCCATGCTTCGAGATAGGTGTCATTTTCGCATTCTTCTGCGGTCATGGCATCCTGTGTGATTTGCAGGGAGAGTGTGCGAAGTCTTTTGCCGTATTGGGCAGCAGTTTCCGAAACGGCAGATTCGTCCCTTCGCAGAAACAATTTGATGATTTGTGCATCTTCCATGGCTTTGAGCTCCTTTCAATATGATAAGCGTATTCTGATGCAAAAGGTTACAGAAAAAAGCAGTCTGTACCAAAGAAATACAGACTGCTTTGCATTTGGAAATCTTATTTTGCCTTGGTAGCGACTTCGGTAATGAGTTTGGTAAAGAGGTCGTCGGCTTTCAGCAGACCGAGTTCGCCTTCTTTTCTGGAACGGACAGTGAAGCCGTTTTCTTCCATTTCCTTGTCACCGATGATGACCATGTACGGGATGCGGTCGAAGCGGGCATTCTTGATTTTCGTGCCGATGTTTTCGTCTTTTGCATCCACAGTCACGCGCATTCCAGCGGCAGTCAGCTTGTCAGCAAATGCCTTTGCGTAGTCAACGTGTCTTGCATCAATCGGCATCAGGCGTACCTGTTCAGGCGCAAGCCACAGCGGCAGTACGCCGGCGTACTTTTCGAGCATATATGCGAGGGTACGCTCATAGCAGCCGAGAGAAGTTCTGTGAATGATGTACGGCAGCTTCTTCTGACCGTCTTTGTCGATGTAGTACATACCGAAACGCTGTGCAAGGAGCATATCGATCTGGATGGTGACGAGCGTGTCTTCCTTACCGAATACGTTCTTGTACTGGACATCGAGCTTCGGGCCGTAGAATGCAGCCTCATCAATGCCGACAGTATACTTGACACCGAGCTTGTCGAGAATGTTGCCCATGACGCGCTGTGCTTCTTCCCACTGTTCTCTTGTGCCTTCGTATTTGTTCTTCGGGTTAGCAGGATCCCACTGAGAGAAGCGGAAGGTGCAGTCTTCCAGCAGACCAACGGTATCGAGCATATATTTTGCCAGTTCCAGACAGCCCTTGAATTCTTCTTCGAGCTGGTCAGGACGGAGAATGTAGTGACCTTCGGAAATCGTGAACTGACGGACACGAATCAAACCATGCATTTCGCCGCTGTCCTCATTACGGAACAGGGTAGAGGTTTCGGTCAGACGCATCGGCAGTTCCTTGTAGGAGCGTTGTTTGTTGAGGTAGACCTGATACTGGAACGGGCAGGTCATCGGACGGAGTGCAAAGCATTCCTTTTCTTCATCGTAGGGATCGCCGAGAACGAACATACCGTCCAGATAGTGGTCCCAGTGACCGGAAATTTTGTAGAGGTCGCGCTTTGCAACAAGCGGGGTCTTGGTCAGCATACAGCCCTTGGACTGTTCGACATCTTCTACCCAGCGCTGCAAAAGCTGAATGACTCTTGCGCCCTTCGGCAGCATGATGGGCAGACCTTGACCGATGTAGTCAACGGTCGTGAAGTATTCGAGTTCTCTGCCGATTTTGTTGTGGTCGCGCTTCTTTGCTTCTTCGAGCTGTTCCAGATGTTCTGCCAGCAGTTCTTTTTTCGGGAATGCGACGCCGTAAACACGCTTGAGCATCTTGTTATTCTGGTCGCCTTTCCAGTAAGCGCCGGTGCAGGCGGTCAGCTTGAATGCCTTGACAAGACCGGTCGCAAAGAGGTGCGGGCCAACGCAAAGGTCAGTGAATTCGCCCTGCTTGTAGAAGCTGATGGTTTCACCCTCAGGCAGTTCTTCGATGAGCTGTACCTTGTAGGGTTCTTCACGCTCCTGCATGAATTTGATAGCATCTTCGCGGGAAAGTGTATAGCGTTCCAGCTTGATGTTTTCCTTGACGATCTTCTTCATTTCTGCTTCGAGTGCAGTCAGGGTATCCGCAGTGAACGGCATTTCGGAATCGAAATCGTAGTAGAATCCGCGCTCGATAGCAGGACCGATGGTCAGTTTGACTTCAGGGTAAAGGCGCTTGACAGCCTGTGCGAGAACGTGTGCGGCGGTGTGCCAGAAAACGTGCTTGCCTGCTTCATCGTCAAAGGTCAGCAGTTTGACCTCTGCGTCCTTTTCGATGAGGGCAGTGAGGTCGCAGGAAACGCCGTCCACCTGTGCTGCGATGACATCGCGGGAGAGAACGCCTGCTTCTTTGGCGGCATCATAGACCGTCATGGCAGACGGTGCTTCAAAAATTGTGCTTTCGAACTGAATTTTCATGAGAAAGCTCCTTTCAGGAAAATAGAATGATGTTTCGCCTGAATGCGGATAAAAAATAAAATACCCGCACCCAGAACAGCTTGACCTGTTCGGGGTACGGGTTTGCTTTTCATGCAAACGCGCACGGTTCCACCCGAGCGTTTTACTCATTCCCGACAAATGCACGCAGCAACGGTGGTACCGTCAGCGGGTTCCGATAAATGCCTTTCAGCGTGTCAGCATTCTCTCTGCAATCGGATGACCGAAGCGACATATCCTTTGCTTTTCTTGCGAACATCGTTCGATTAGTACATATTATACGTCAAAATGCCCTGAAAAGTCAAGTGTATTTCGGGAAAATGCCAAAAACTTTGTAACATTGCACAAAGCATCATTGCTCATCTTGTTTCTTTCGACGGCGATATTCTGTTGGGGTAATGCCGACGATTTTCTTGAACTGGTGCATGAAGTGGACGTAATTACTGTAACCGCTTTGGTCTGCGATGTAGGCGATGCTGTAATTTGTGCTGGAAAGCAGACGCTTGGAAAGCTCGATGCGTGAGTTGATGACATCCTGCGTGAAGCTGATACCGAAGCAGCGGGTATAGAGTTTCTGGAAGTAACCGCGGGAAAGAATCAGGTCGCGGCACATGGTGTCGATGCTCCAATCATCCTGCGGATTGCTGTAAATGCGTTCGCGCAGGTTGACGAATTCGCGGTAATAAGGGGAAGCTTTTTCGCTTTGCCGCATGGCACGGCTTTCTTCAATGCGTTCGCTGACGAATGCCATAATGCTTTCGAGTGTCATGTCAGGTGTGATGTATTCGCAGAAGAATCCATAATTTGCAGTGATTTTATATGGCTTCAGGGAACTCTGATTGTAGTGTTCAAGATAGCCTGCGATGGAATTGACAAAGCGCTGACCTGCGTTCATTTCGTAGTCCTGATAGCCGATGATGGAAAATTCGGCATCCTCGATGCGGGCACAGCGTTCGTAAGTCGTACAACTGTTGTTCATCGCATTGGCAAGAACGGTCACAGCGCTGTCGCCTTCCGTGTGACCATAGGTTTCATTGATCTGCCGCAGGGCATCGAAGCTTGCGTACAGCATGAGGAAGCGGCGATGCTCATTTTTTGCGGCTTCAAAGCATTCGCGGGAAAATTTCAGGAAGCCTTCGTGATTGTACAGACCAGTGAGGGCGTCACGGATAGAGGAAAGATAAATGCGGTTATTGAAGCGTTTCAGGTAGCTCTGCATTCGCACGAATTCCAGCGCCATATTAATGAGGTTGATCCAGTTGCAGTAGATCTCATCATATACTTCGAGTGTGTCGCCGAAGCTGAGTGCGGAAACACCGAAGAAACGGTCATCGTGATGCAGGGGAGAGAAGAAATACGCGGTCGGATAGGAACGCTCCTCAGCAAGGCGCGGGAGCATTTTTGCGGTCGGGAAGGGTTTTGTGACAACATGGTAATTGTCATCAATGACGGCGGCTTTCAGCAGCATATGCTGTGGGAAACCGACACGGCGGTATTCAGCGGGATTTTCGAGTGCGCCGCCGCCTTCCCAGTCCTCGCAAAGACAGAGATAGAATTCTTTGCGATGATTGATGAGATAGAGCTTTGTGAAAATGGCATCAATGCAGTCATCGAGTGTTTCGCGGGAGGTGAGTGCAATGCCCATGTTACTGGTGCGGAACAGGGATTGATAGGTTTCACGCTCATTGAGAATGCGAAGCTGATGCTGCACATATCCCTTATCGTCACCGCAGCCGCAGCTTGCACCGGTGATGATTTCGAAGCGTTCAGTTTCCACCAGAGAACCTGTTTTGCCGGTCATCATTTCGTAGAGTTTCAGGATGCCCTGTGCGCCAAGTCTGAAATTTTTGCGGACATAGCTGGTGATGGAAATGACATTCGGTGCATCGGTCATGGAAACGTCATAGCCTGCGATGATGATTTGTTCCGGAACGGAAATGCCGTGGTCAACCAGCGTATTGCAGAGTGTTTTTGCCATGGCATCGTTGCCGCAGACGACTGCTTCGGGCATGGGGCGCTTTCCGCTTAAGAATTCAGCGGCAAGCTTTTGTGCGGCGGCAACCCAGTAATCACCATAAATGACGGCATCTTCACGCAGCGGGATGTTATGCTCCAGCAAAGCATCGCAAAAGCCGTCTGCACGTTGTTTTGCAGTAAAGTGTTCGGGTTTTCCCGTCAGGCAGATGAGGTCATGCAGGTGATGTTTTTCAATCAGATGGTTGGTGACGGCATAGACGCCGCTACGGTCATCAATGTTCAGATGCGGGAATGGTCCATCCACATCATCCAGTACCAGCACAGGCTTTTTTTGCGCGAGAAGCAATTCGTCGATGTGTTTCTGTTCTCCGACTGTATGGATGGAATCGCGCAGATAAATGACACCATCCAGCATGGCAAAATTCATGTAATTGAACAGATTGTATTCTGCCGCCTGGTCATTGGTCATATTGATGTCATTTGTAATGCAGGAAAAGACTGCGATATCAATGTCGAGTGAGAATGCCTGTGCCATAATGCCTTTGATCAGACGGCGCTGCATGAGCTGTTCACTTTCACAGCAAATGACGCCGACTAAAAGACGCTGCTTCATAGATTCTCCTCCGTTTCCTGTTGATTTCATGATAATCTTACACAATAAGGATACAATTGCACAGTTAAACTATAACATAGATTTGTCGAAATGTCAAGCTTTGGCGGAAGATAAAAATAAAAAAATGGTCTGAAATCGTAAGAAATCAGACCATTTTAGACATTCAAAAGCGTCTGCGCGGCAGCAAAAGTGCAGCTGCAATAACAGTTCCGCCAAGCGCAATGAGAAATGGGGAGATCCAACTTGTGACCAATGGCAGCGTGTGTGTATTCATGCCATAGAATCCGAAGATGATGTTCGGGATCTCGATGATAACAGTGATGATGGTCAAGCGCCACATGACAGAGTTCTGATTATTGGCTATGACATAGGAAAATGCATCCATCATTGCAGTAAGAATACCAGTGTAGATGCTTGCCATTTCGATTGCCTGTTTGAACTCGATCGTCACATCGTCCATGAGGTCTTCGTCTTCCTCATAGAGTTTGACCACTCTGCCGCGCTGAATTTTTTCGATCGTCGTGAGGTTGGCTTTGAGGGAAGTCGAAAAGTAGACGAGTGATTTTTCCAGTCCCATGAGCTGGATCAGTTCGTGATTCTTCATGGCACCGCTGAGTTCTTTTTCCATCGAATAGGAGATCTTGTCGATCTGTTTCAGGTACGTGACAAAGCCTGCCGAAATGCGCATCAGGATCTGCAGAATGAAGCGTGTTTTCATCTGCGTTTGCACATTCGGTACAACACCGTCCGCAATCGCGGCAAGAATCAGATTACGGCGCAGAGATATCGTAAATACGTAATTGGGAGTATTGATAATTCCTAGTGGCACAGTATAATATACTTGCGTGTCGCTTTCCTTCTGTTCTTCTGCGACTGCTGTATCCACGATGATCAGGGTTTGATTCTCTTCCCGTTCGACACGCGAAGATTCTTCTTCATCAAGTGATGAACGCACAAATCCGACATCCAGCCCGAAATCATTGGTCAACGATTCGATTTCTTCTGTTGTTGGCTGATATACGGAAATCCAGCAGCCCGGTTCTGCCTTTTCGAGTGCACGGAGTTTTCCGTCAATGGTTTTATAGAAGTGTATCATAGGCAATCGCCCCCGTTGGTATCAGATTTTGTTACAACTTACGGGAAAAGTTGCAGGGGAGTGACGAATTGTTTTCAATTCGCAGGCAAAGAGTTTACATTTTTCAAAAAGACTTGTAATTGCAGTACAGTTGTGATAAACTGAAGCCATGGAGCACAGCAGAACGTCATCCGAGTCAGGCGAATGGCAGCTTCTGTGTTTCTATCCTGTGAAAATGTCTGTTCAATCCTTTGCATATGTGACGCATTCAGCCACAACTGTTTTTGCCTTGCCGCTTACCCTGCGGCAGGGCGTTTTTTATGCAAAAAATGCGCGGATATCAGCTTCGGAAGCATGAACAGTGCCTTGCAGCATGGCATCCGAACCGCCGCCTCTGCCGTTCATGGCAGCATTGAATTCCTTTGCCCATGCGCGGAGTGCCACATTCTGACTGCCGATGACATAGCGGAATCCATCTGTTTCATTGCCAAGGAATGCCGCACAGATGCCGCCGCAGAGGGGAACACCGGCATTGACGAGATTGCGGATGCCGTTGGCGTCAAGTTCATTCTCGAAAATCACAAGATTGCCCTCTGTTTTTTGCAGGGAAGCAATTTTGCAGTCAAGGAGTGCACGGCGCAGTCTGCCGCTTTCTTCGTGTTCCGCCTGCATTTGTTTCATCAGGCGCTCAACTGCCGCTGCTGTCTCAAGTTGTTTGACAGAAAGCAGGTTGGAGATGCGCACGGTATTTTCGTAGCGCTTATGATAATCGTCCAGTGCATCAAGACCGCAGAGCATATGCAGACGAATACCGCCCTTCCAGTTTTGGGAATCCAGCAGCTTGATGCCGCCGACTGCACCTGTTGTACTGACATGGGGAGCGCAGCAGGCGCATACATCCCAGTCTTCGATGGTGACGATGCGGATATTTTCTTTGAGGTCAAGCTTGGAACGGTATTCCATGGCAGCAGCTTCTTCCGGTGTGGGGAAGGAAACCGTTACTGCTTTGTTTTGTGCGACAACGCGGTTGGCGATATATTCGACGAAGGCAAGTTCCGCGTCGGTCAGAATGCCGTCAAAGTCCACGGTCACGCCATCCGTGCCGAGGTGGAAGCCGACATTATTGTAGCCAAACTGCTGATGCACGATTCCGGAAATCAGGTGTTCACCGGTATGGTTCTGCATTTTGCGCAGTCGGACTTCCCAATCCAGAATGCCGTTGACTTCTTCGCCTTCGGGCAGTGCAATATCTGTCAGATGGACGATCTCACCATCCATTTCCTGCACATCAAGAACAATGGCATTGCCGAGATTGCCTGTGTCGGCAGTCTGACCGCCGCCTTCAGGGAAGAATGCAGTCTGGTCGAGGATAATGCCGTAGGCAGCGCCATCTGTTCGTTTGGATGCATTTTCCAGCGGAAAACATTTCAGAATGACCGCCTGAAAATCACGGATATAGCTTTCAGTTTCGTAAAGTTTGCGTGTTTGCATAGTAAATTCTCTCCGTTCGTATGATGATCACGAATCGGCACAATGGTCGTTTCTAGTAATATAGTATAGCACAAAAAGAATGGTTCGTCAATGCAAAAGTGAAACTTGTGTGAAAACCTATATAATCCGCTTGACAAATTTCATAATCGTGATATAATGTTATTAGAAACTCAAAAGAGAAAGGATGTGCAGAGCATGAAGAAAGCCGTGTACAGTCTGGTTTTATCCGAAGATGTGATAGAAGCTGTAGACCGCATGGCGTATCAGCGCGGCACAAGCCGTTCCAACCTCATCAACCAGATTTTGGCGGAAACGGTCGGTTATGTCACGCCTGAACGCCGCATGGCAGAGATCTTGCAGACGCTTGCCGCCCAGATGAACGGACTGTATCAATTGCAGGAACAGGCTTCGGACGGTTTGCTGACCATTCGCAGTCCTTTGCGGTATCGCTATAAGCCAACCATTCGTTACCGCGTAGAACTTTACCGACAGCCTGAAAAAGCATTGGGATATTTGCAGGCATCGTTCCGCACACAAAGTCAAGCGCTGCTGCAAGATGCGGATGCATTCTTCGCGCTGTGGTCGAAACTGGAGCAAATGCATGGCTTATGCAGTGCAGAGGATACGCATCTGGAGGACGGCATCTGGACAAGAGCCTTTTTGATGCGTCCGGAATTGGCGAGCGATACGCAGAAAGCAGGCGAAGCCATCAGCGCCTATATCAAGCGCGTGGATGAAGCCCTGAAACTGTATTTTTCCCTGCTGCCGGATACACAGACGGCAAGTCAACTGGTGCGGCAGAAGTATTTTGCTGCAAACGAATGATCTGAAAAGGAGTCTGATATTATGAATGCAAATCAAATGACAAAGAAAACGCAGGAAGCGATGGTCAATGCACAGTCGCTTTGCGGAGAGTACCAAAACAATGCAGTCGAGCCGCTGCATCTGCTGACGGCATTGGCACAGCAAACAGACGGTTTGATTCCGCAGCTTTTACAGCGCATCGGTGTCAATGACAAGGCATTTGCGGATGCGGCACTGAAAAAAGTGGCTGCCATGCCGCATATTTCCGGCAGTGGTTATCGCGGAGAAGCGTATTTTTCCAATGAAACCAGTCAGCTTTTCTCGCAGGCGGAGCAAATTGCAAAACAGATGCAGGATGAACTGGTTTCTGTGGAGCATTTGCTGCTTGCACTGCTTTCCTACCAGGATCGTACCATACAGGAATTGTTCAAGCAGTATGGCGTGACACAGGAAAAGGTCATGAATGCGCTGAAGGAAATCCGCGGAAATGCGCGGGTAACGAACGAATCGCCTGAAGATACCTACGATGTCTTGAAAAAATACGGTTCCGATCTGACCGAGCGTGCAAGAAAGCATCAGCTTGACCCTGTCATCGGCAGAGATGCGGAAATTCGTAATGTTGTCCGCATTCTTTCGCGGAAAACCAAGAATAACCCTGTGCTGATCGGTGAACCCGGCGTTGGTAAAACGGCGATTGCAGAAGGTCTGGCATTGCGAATTGCACATGGGGATGTGCCGGAAAGTCTGCGGGACAGAACAGTTTTTTCACTGGATCTGGGCGCATTGGTCGCGGGTGCAAAATACCGCGGCGAATTTGAGGAACGTCTGAAAGCAGTATTGCAGGAAGTCAAAAAATCCGAAGGCAAGATATTGCTGTTTATTGATGAATTGCATACGATTGTCGGTGCAGGCAAAACGGATGGCGCAATGGATGCGGGCAATTTGCTGAAACCGATGCTGGCACGCGGTGAACTGCATTGTATCGGTGCGACGACACTGGACGAATACCGCAAATATATTGAAAAAGACCCTGCATTGGAGCGTCGTTTTCAGCCTGTGCTGGTGGATGAACCGACTGTAGAGGACACGATTTCCATTCTGCGTGGACTCAAAGAGCGTTATGAAGTGTTCCATGGTGTTAAAATTCACGATACGGCACTGATCGCGGCGGCATCCCTCTCAAATCGCTATATTTCCGATCGTTTCCTGCCGGATAAGGCAATTGACCTTGTGGATGAAGCTTGTGCGATGATTCGTACCGAAATGGATTCCATGCCGACTGAAATGGACGAAATTTCCAGAAAAATCATGCAGCTGCAAATTGAAGAAGCTGCCCTTAAAAAGGAAGAAGATGCCGTTTCCGCTGCCCACCTGACGGAATTGCAGAAGGAACTAGCCGAACTGAACGAACGGTTCATGCAGATGAAAGCACAGTGGGAGAATGAGAAAGGCGGCATCAGTCAGGTACAGGAACTGCGTGCGCAGCTTGAAAAACTCGGTGCAGAAATCGAAAGTGCAGAGCGTGAATATGACCTGAACAAAGCCGCAGAACTGAAATATGGCAAACTGCCCGCACTCCAGAAGCAGTTACAGGATGCCGAAGAAGCCGCACAGAACGGCAGCGCAAGCCGTTTGCTGCGCGATTGCGTGACCGAAGATGAAATCGCACGCATCGTCTGCCGCTGGACGGGGATTCCTGTGACGAAACTGATGCAGGGCGACCGCGACAAGCTGCTGCATCTGGATGAAACGCTGCATCAGCGTGTCATCGGACAGGAAGAAGCCGTGGAGAAAGTGACGGAAGCGATTTTGCGTTCCCGTGCGGGCATTCAGGACCCGAATCGCCCGATTGGTTCGTTCCTGTTCCTTGGCCCGACGGGTGTCGGTAAAACGGAACTTGCAAAAGCGCTTGCCGAAGCACTGTTTGATGATGAAAAGAACATTGTCCGCATTGACATGAGTGAATATATGGAGAAGTTCTCCGTCACGCGCCTGATCGGAGCGCCTCCCGGATATGTCGGCTATGAGGAGGGCGGTCAGTTGACTGAAGCCGTGCGCCGCAAGCCGTACTGTGTGGTGCTGCTGGACGAAATCGAGAAAGCGCATCCCGATGTATTCAATCTGCTGCTGCAAGTGCTGGATGACGGCAGAATCACAGATTCGCAGGGCAGAACTGTTGACTTCAAGAACACCATCCTGATCCTGACATCGAATCTGGGCGCAGATTTCCTGCTGGACGGCATTCAGTCTGACGGTTCGATTTCGGAGGAAGCCGTGGAACAAACCCACGCACTTCTGCGCAAGCGTTTTCGTCCTGAATTCCTGAACCGACTGGATGAGATCATCTGCTATAAGCCGCTGACAAAGCAGGAAATCGGAAAAATCGTTGATTTGATGGTGCGCAATCTGCAAAAGCGTCTGGATGAACAGCATATTCAAGTCATCCTGACAAATGCCGCAAAGGATGCAGTCATTGAAGAAGGATATGATCCGAGTTTTGGTGCAAGACCTTTGAAGCGCCTGATTCAGCGCCGTATTGAAACGATGCTTGCGAAACTGCTGCTGTCCCGTCCGCTTGCCGCGGGAACGACCGTGCAGATCGATTATGTCAATGGCACATTTCTTTGTGACCCCCTGAAATAAATGCATAAAAAGGAAACACCGCTTGTATATATAGTACAGGCGGTGTTTTTCTGTATTCAGAAATATTGAATTTTGATGCGTTCCGCGAAAAAGGCGATGAACTCACGGTTGGAAGGACAGTAAGATGTCTGCACAGTCTTTTTCATGGTTTTGGAAAGCTTCCATGCGTGGCTGATGGCAAGGCGAATGGCACGTTCAATGGAATCGGGCGATTTCTGATATTGTTCTGCAAGCACTTCGTAGCAGTCGTTCTTCATACTTTGCAGGCAAGTCGGGGTATGAATCGCAAGCAGAATGGCAGAGCGCAGATAGACGTAACCTAACATATGCGGCTGAATGCTGTAATCCATCAAGATCATGCCGACAATGCGTTCTTCATTCTTTTTTGCAATGCTGCGAAGTTCTTCAGAGGACATGGTCTGAAAAGCGGCAGAGGAGGCTTCGGATTCAGGGAGCATTCGGGAGAAAATTTGTAGAATGGAATCTTTTGGCGGCGGGATCATTGACATGATTTTGCACTCCTTTACGATGAAGTATATGATTTAGGGTACATGAAAAATGGCGATTTGTCAAGTGAAATGCAGTATTTTCAGAGAGATGCAAGAAAGCGGCGGCATCTGTGGTGCTGAACCTGTCAATTCGACAGGAAAAATGTCGAGGAATGTCGAAAATGCTGTATTGTACAAATAATAGATAATATACAATACAAAACATATATCTCTTGCACAAAGGAGCGGACGCCATGGCATGGAATTGGCAGTATGGATTTGCAGCAGGGATGGCGGCGGCAGCGTGTCTGATGCTGTTGTTTGCGGACAGGCTGGAGGGAAGAAGCACAGTGCGGAATGCGGCGCAAATGACAGATGTGCTGATGCAGCGGCAGACAGAAGTGCGGGTGAAAGGGGAGGAATGCGATACGATTCTGCGGGATGCGTTTGCGGAAACGCCTGCCCTTGGGTATTTTTTTCGGGATTGCAGAAAGAACGATACGGCTGACTGCACATGGCTGGAACTTTCCTATCAGCCGTGGCAGGAGCGAAACGTGTATACAGCAGCGCATATGGAGTCTGTGCAGGAATTGCTTGCAAATGCGATGCGCTACGGGCTGGAGTCATTGGATGTGGTCTATATCGGCGGCAAGAACGAGGGCATGAAAGCGGATCTGGATAATGCAATACAAAATGTGCGCTCTGAGTATCCATTGGCGAGAGCATTTGTGAAAGAAGTGCAGTGGCAGAAGTGGACACAGCCTTATGCGGCGGACTGCTATTATCATTTTACATGGACATATTCCGTAGATACCGCATTGGTATGGGAAAAGAACGAAGAAACTGAATGTGCGTGTCAGAAAATGGCACAGGGATTGTATGCGGCGGGATTCACTCCATGCGGGAAGGCACTGCTTGCACATGATGCCCTGACTGCTTCGTGTACTTTTGCGTCAGCCTATGATGAAAACACGCCGTACCTGCATACGGCATTCGGCGCATTCTGTGAAGGACGTGCGGTTTGTGACGGCTTTGCAGAAGCCTATGCGATGCTGATGCAGTGTGCGGGGATTCCGTGCAGAATCGTCAGCGGCTATTTGCAGGAGGGGACAAGGTGGACTGCCCATGCATGGAATCTGGTGTGGCTGGATGGAAAATGGTATCATGTCGATGTGACATGGGATACGGTGCGGCAGACGCATTCCTGTTTTCTGTGCAGTGATGCAGAAATGGCAATGCATCACAGTTGGAATCGTAAAAACGTGCCGACCGCAGAAGATTCTGCTGCATATGAAAGTGTCGCAGCAGAGCTGCAGACGGCGTTTGGCAAGGTACAGTGCGGAATACAGGCGTTTGACAGATGCATGACGGAAGAGAAGCGAAAAGGATTTTATTCTCGTGCATTTCGTCTGCCATGACGATTGGTTGTTGAACTATTTTCGGTGATTCTACCTCTTGACGCATTCCGAATGTATATGATAAAATAATAGGCGTTGTTTGATACATATACTTACAGACAACAGGAGGATTTTATGAAAAAAACAGCTTTCTTGAAACTGGCACTTCTTCTGCCTTTTGCATTTGCATTGCAGGGCTGCGGAACAGAAGAAGTCAATCTGAATGACTACCTGGGATGTACCTTTGAGGGCAACGACACCATTGGCAATGCACAATACACCATGGATTTCGTCCGCTTGGTTGAAGACCACTACAGCGCTTTCGGCATCAAAAAAAATCATGATCGTTCAGATGTCGATTCGATTGCTGTGGAACTGAGCAAAATGCTGATCGGTACATTCGATGAAAAGTCAAACCTTTCGAATGCGGATAGTATTACATTTTCATGGAACAGCGACATGAATGTGGCAGATGTCGAGAAAAAGTATTCTGTGTCGCTGATGTATTCCGATCAGACATTTACCGTCAGCGGACTGACTGAACTGGAAGAGATCAATCCATTCGATCATTTCAGGTTTGAGATCAATGGATTCGGGCATTATGTCAACCTTATGAAGCTCAGTGACTCAAATTTTGAGTATGGCTTTGATCTGTCCTATACCGTCAATGGGCAGCTCCTTGATGGGGAAATTGGTCTGGATCTGGTCAATGGCGATGATGTGCTTGTGAAAGTAGAATCCATGGGCAAGAATGGAAGAGATCGTTTTGCGACGGATGAAGAAATCGCAAAGCTTGGCTATCGGCTTTCCACGCGGGAAAAGACGATCACGATCGAAGGGATGCCATACTATGCAGATAAGGCATCCGATATCCCGCAGGCAAACCTTGACACATTGCTTGAAGCTGCCGGCAGTTATATGAAAGAAAGATTTCCCACAATGGTAGAGGGTGAGTACGGGGAACCGAAAATCGCTGCCATTTATACGCTTCTGCCGAAAGAGGGAATGGATGCAGGGGAAAAGAACGCCTTTGTGTTTGTCTTTTCGATTCCGGTAGATGATAAAGAGTTGTATTTTGCAGGTGCTGCGAAGAATGTGATGATTCAGGCAGACGGTACCTGTGATTTGGCTGAACTGCTGGATACTGCCAACGTAAATGATGAATACATCAAGAATCACACCCGTTATCTGGAAAGTCTGGAACGATTTGAAGAAAAGAATCTCGATTGGCAAGGAAGCAAATATTCGAATACGAAGTATAATGTGGAAAAAGAACTCATGTAATACTGCATATCCATCTGAGAGGGCGATTCTGTTGGAGTCACCCTCATTTTTGTGACTATGTATTTCGAACGCCGTGACAATTTAATGTTGAACTTTTTTTGGTGAATATATATCTTGACATATTTTGCACCGTATGATACAATGTAACCGTTGTTTGTATTCGAAAAATGAGAAACAACAGGAGGATTTTATGAAAAAAACAGCATTTTGGAAATTGGCGCTTCTGCTGCCTTTTGCATTCACATTGCAGGGCTGCGGCGAGGCGGAAATCAACCTGAATGACTATCTGGAATGCACCTATACGGGCAATGACACCATTGGTACAGCAGAATGCAAGATTAATTTCAAACAGATGATTAACGACCATTATACCGCATTCGGTCTGAAGGAAGGTTATTCCCAATCGGATGTGAACCACATTGTTTCAGACCTCAGTGAACTGGTCATCGGCACACTGGACTTGGACGAAAGCCTTTCGAATACGGATACCATCACATTTAAATGGAACACCGACCTCAACGTGAAGGATATCGAAAAAATGTATTCCGTTGTGCTGTCGTATTCCGACCAGGCGTTTACGGTCGGCGGACTGCGGGAACTAGAAGACCTCGATCCGTTTGAACACATGAACTTTGAATTTTCGGGCTATGAACATGGTGCGAATATTGTGCAGAATGAAGACTATGAAAAAAACATCAGATACCGTGTATCCTACACTTTCAACGGCAATACGACCACTGATGATAAGAATTTAGATTTGTCAAACGGTGACGAAGTGCTCGTGACCCTGACATCCATTCATCAGAGCGCAAAAGATGCCTATTCGACTGATGAGGAGATCGCACAGCTTGGCTATCGTGTGACACGGCGCGAAATGACGATCACCGTGGAAGGCTTGCCGCGCTATGCAGACAAGCCGACCGATATCCCGCAGGAAAACCTTGACGCGCTACTGGAGCGTTACGGCGGATGGATGAAGGAAGCATATGCGAAAAAAATGGGCGGAGAGGTCGGAGAACCGAAAATTGCCGCCATTTATACGCTTTTGCCGAAAGAAGAGTATAAGAAGCTTGATAAAAACATCTTTTTGTTTGTCTTTTCGATTCCTGTGAATGGTACGGATGTTTTCTTTGCCGGGGCAATGCATGATGTCATGATCGAGGCAGACGGTACCTGCGAACAGAAATCGCTTATTGAATCCGCTCTGTGCAATGACCAATACAAAGGTGATCCGTTCGCTCAGTATCTTGAAAGCCTCGAACGCTTTGAAGATAAGAATCTCTCTCCGGATCACGGTACGTACCGTTCCAGCAAGTACAACGTGGAAAAGAAACTCATGTAATACTGTATATTCATCCCAGAGGGCGATTCCGTTGGAGTCGCCCTTTTTAGTTATACGTTCTGATTTCGGCTTGACAAACCACTGATTCTATGGTATGATTTTACTATCACGGCGTTTTTGAATGCCGAAAATGAGGAGGAATTTCCTGTGTTGAGTGATATTGAAATTGCACAATCCATTCCCATGCGTCCGATTACCGAGATTGCGAAAACAGCAGAAATCGCAGACGATTATCTGGAGCAATACGGCAAATACAAGGCGAAAATTGACCTTTCTCTGCTGAAAGACAGCAAGAAAGCAGATGGCAAGCTGATTCTTGTGACAGCAATTACCCCGACGCCTGCGGGTGAAGGCAAAACGACCACGACCATCGGTCTTGCAGACGGTCTGCGCCGTATCGGAAAGAATGTCATGGTTGCATTGCGTGAACCGTCTTTGGGACCTGTGTTCGGTATCAAGGGCGGCGCGGCAGGCGGCGGCTATGCGCAGGTTGTTCCGATGGAGGACATCAATCTGCATTTTACAGGCGATTTCCATGCCATTGGTGCGGCAAACAACTTGCTGGCGGCAATGCTGGATAACCATATTTATCAGGGCAATGCGCTGAATATTGACCCGCGCAGAATCACATGGAAGCGCTGTGTGGATATGAATGACCGTCAGCTTCGCTTTATCACGGATGGTCTTGGCGGCAGAATCAACGGTGTTCCGCGTGAAGACGGCTATGATATCACGGTTGCTTCTGAAATCATGGCAGTGTTCTGTCTGGCAACTTCCATTGAGGACTTGAAAGCACGTCTTTCCCGCATTGTTGTGGCATATACCTATGATGAAAAGCCTGTCACCGCAGGACAGCTCAATGCAGTCGGTGCAATGGCGGCTTTGCTGAAAGATGCCCTGAAGCCGAATCTCGTACAGACACTGGAAGGCACGCCTGCACTTGTTCATGGCGGCCCGTTTGCAAATATTGCGCATGGCTGCAACTCCGTTCTTGCTACAAGAATGGCAATGAAGCTGGGTGATTATGCCGTCACGGAAGCAGGTTTCGGTGCTGACCTCGGTGCAGAGAAATTCCTCGATATCAAGTGCCGTATGGCTGGCCTGAAACCTTCTGCGGTCGTCATCGTTGCGACGGTACGTGCGCTGAAAATGCACGGTGGTTTGCCGAAAAACGCACTGGCAGAAGAAAATCTGGAAGCGCTCGAAGCGGGTATCCCGAATCTCCTGCGCCATGTTTCCAATATCAAAGAGGTCTATAAACTGCCTTCTGTGGTCGCAGTGAACCGTTTCCCGACCGATACCGATGCCGAGATCAATCTGATCATCGAGAAGTGCAAGGCACTGGGTGTTAATGTAGTGCTTTCTACGGTCTGGGCAGAAGGCGGCAAGGGCGGCGAAGCACTCGCACAGGAAGTTGTACGTCTTTGCGAAGAAGAACAGGGTGACTTCACCTTCTCCTATGACACGGAATTGCCGATCGCTGACAAGATCCGTGCAGTTGTACAGAAGATCTATCGCGGCGATGATATCAATATTCTGCCCGCAGCACAGAAACAGATCGACCAGCTGACTGCAAACGGCTTCGATAAGCTGCCGATCTGCATTGCAAAAACGCAGTACAGCTTCACCGATGATAAGGGCGTTGTCGGCGCACCGGAACATTTTACGGTCACCATTAAGAATGTGAAAGTTTCTGCGGGTGCAGGATTTGTTGTTGTTCTGACGGGTGATATCATGACGATGCCCGGTCTGCCGAAGGTACCTGCCGCAGAGAAAATTGATGTCGATGCGGACGGAAAGATTTCCGGTCTTTTCTAAGCGCCGTTTGGGGTGGCGTATCAAAAAAAGGGGAATTTTGAAAAATGAATAGTTCGTTTATTGCCATTATGGCAACGATCATCACGTATCTTGCCGGAATGCTGATCATTGGTCTGTTGTATTCCAAGAAAACCAAGGACGTCAGTGACTTTTACCTTGGCGGCAGAAAGCTTGGCCCACTGGTTTCTGCAATGAGTGCAGAAGCTTCCGACATGAGCAGCTGGCTGTTGATGGGACTGCCGGGTGTTGCATATCTGACCGGTGGTGCAGAAGCCGGCTGGACGGCAATCGGTCTTGCAATCGGAACGTATCTGAACTGGCTGCTTGTGGCAAAGCGCCTGCGTATCTACACGCAAAAGACGAATTCGCTGACGATTCCGGAGTTCTTTTCCGCACGTTACCATGATAGAGCGGGGATCCTGAAGGGGATTGCGGCAGTGATCATTCTGATTTTCTTTGTGCCGTATACTGCATCGGGCTTCTCTGCGTGCGGTAAGCTGTTTGAAACGCTGTTCGGCTGGGATTATCACATTGCCATGATTTTCAGCGCGGTGGTCATTATCGCTTATACTTGTTCCGGCGGATTTTTGGCAGCAAGCTTCACCGACCTGATTCAGAGTATTGTCATGACGATCGCACTGGTTTGCATTGTCCTGTTTGGTGTCAGCCATGCAGGTGGTGTGGACAATGTCATCGACAATGCGAAGTCGCTTGCGGGATATTTTTCTCTTAGCAATATTCACAATGTCGAAACGGGAGCCGCTGACAAGTATTCCCTCCTGACAATTGCTTCTTTGCTGGCATGGGGGCTTGGCTATTTCGGTATGCCGCACGTTCTTCTGCGCTTTATGGCAACGGAGGATAAGGAAAAAATCAAGACTTCCCGCAGAATTGCAACGATTTGGGTTGTCATTTCGATGGCAGTTGCTATTTTCATCGGTTTTATCGGAAACGTGCTTTCTGCAAACGGCGTTGTCGAAGCGCTGGATGGCAGCAATTCTGAGCGTATCATCATTAAAATTGCAATGTTCATGAGTGAAAAGAACGTGCTGCTTGCGGTTGTTGCCGGCCTGGTCTTTGCGGGTATTCTCGCCTGTACCATGTCCACATCGGATTCGCAGCTTTTGGCAGCATCTTCGAGTATGTCGGAGGACTTGCTGAAAGGTGTGTTCAAGGTCAAAATGAGCGACAAGACTTCTATGCTCGTGGCGCGTGTGGTACTGCTGGTCATTGCTGTACTGGGTGTTGTGCTGGCATGGAATCCTGACAGTTCTGTTTTCCGTGTGGTATCGTTTGCATGGGCAGGCTTTGGCGCAACCTTCGGGCCGGTCATGCTGACGGCATTGTTCTGGAAGCGTTCGAACAAATGGGGCGCACTTTTCGGTATGATTGTCGGTGGTGTGATGGTATTCGTATGGAAATTCTGCATTTCGAATCTGGGCGGTGCGTTTGGAATTTACGAACTGCTGCCTGCTTTCGTCCTTGCAACCATCGTCAATATCGTCGTATCGCTTCTGACTGCTGCACCGGAACAAGAGGTCACAGCGGAATTTGATGCAGTAAAGGCAGAAATGAAACAGTAATTCCAATTCGGAAAGCCATGCTTTCCACGGATATGTAAAAAACAGGTGGATACTTCAATTTTGAGGTATCTACCTGTTTTCGGTTGACTTTCCTTGAATATAATGCAGGTATGAGCGATAGCATGGTATGAATGAAAGAATGCGTGTTGAGGTGGTTGTCATGAAGCTTGTTGCTATGAATATAGAAATATTTGCATCACGGCAGGAGGAGAAAGTCACAAAGGCTGAAATACAAGCGATACAAAAGAAAAACGGAAACAAAGCGCTGAAAATATGTTTTCCGATATTGTCAGTGATCATGCTGATTGTCATTGTATATTCATTGATATGGGGCGATGAATTTCCGCTTTTTTATCTCTTGTTCTTTGGCTGTCTTTGTTTGCCGATGACAATTGGAATGCTGAGAGAACCCGAACCAATCGCTTGCTATGGCGTTGTGACCGCCAAAAATGAGCGCTGTGCCAAATTATCAGGGAAAGGCAATCTTTATATGCCCTTTGAAAAAACAGAGAAAATCGGAACTTATCGACACAAGTACACATTGTTCCAGACCGTCGGCGAATTCTATTATTGTTCAGTAGAGATTAACGGGCAGGTATATGAAAATGTATGCTGTTATCGAAAGGATTATCCGCACATTGAAATTGGGGACAGCGTGATTCTTGCCAATGAGGGCGGATACTACAATACTCCTGTTGTGTATGCCGCAAGCAAATAACGCATCATCATTCTTTCAATATATGATACTGCTTTGTGAAAGCGGCGGCCAAAGGCATTGCCTCTGGTCGCCGCAATTTTATTGATTCTCATTTTTATAGATGGATAGCCGCTTCCCATGCACAATCTGCCGCAGCTTGGGCGGAATATCCGGTGTGTTCTGAAAAGATTTCAATCGCAGGGCAGCAAAATGTCAGAACCATTGCGAAAGAAATGGGAAAAGCTGCATTGTAAGATATGCACCCAATGCTGCCGCCAGTGCAACAACGATCAGCGGGAGATTCAGATAAGCAAGCACGACTGCAATGACTGCACCAACAACGGAAGATGCGGTATCTCCCGTGGCAAAAAAGATGGACGGGATGGTCATGGCACTGAGTACGGCATATGGAATGTAATACAGAAAACTCTGTACGAAGCGGTTCTGGATTTTCTTTTGGAAAAAAGCAAACGGGATCATGCGGATGGCATAGGTTGTCAGTGCCATGACCGCAATCGCAATCAGAATTTTCATGACGATACCTCCTCTTTCTCCTGCAGCGGCACGGGGAAAAAGATCGCCCCGATCACAGCAGCAATGATTGCAGAGAGAATCATCGCAAAGCCGCCGGACATCCATTTGGCAAACAGATTCAGCAGGATGCTGCACACAGCACCGCAAGCCGCCGTGACCGCAATGCCGCGGGATTTCTTTGCAGGCGGCAGAATAATGGCAAGGAACATTCCGTAGAGTGCGATGCCCAGTGCATTCGTGATATCGGTCGGCAGGACTGCACCTGCCGCCGCCCCGAGAAATGTGCCGCTCACCCAGCCGACAAACGAAATCAGAATCATTCCATAGAGATACCGCGGTTTGATTTGTTCGGGCTGTACGGAGGCGACTGCAAAAATTTCGTCCGTGATGCCGAAAGCGGCAAGCAAGCGCTGCGGCAAATGAAATGATGCGTCAGCTTTTTGTGAAAGTGCAAGACTCATCAGGGCATAACGGATGTTGATGACCAATTCTGTTGCAAATAATTCAAACATAGAGGCATTGGCGGCAATGAGTCCGACACCGGCGACTTGTCCGGCAGAAGTCAGGTTTGTCAGCGAAATCAATACTGCCTGCCAGACGGTCAATCCGTTCTGGACGGCAAGAATACCGAAACTGAAGGATACAGACAAATATCCCAGTGCAATGGAAATGCCGTGCCGCAGACCGCGGCGAAAAGCGTGCTGCATGGAAAGACGACCTTTCTGAGAAAATACCTTTCTATTATAGCAAATTCCTTGTATTTTGTCAAATCAAAAAATGCCGATATGGCTTCATCGAAAACCATATCGGCGAAATGTATTATGAACCAAGGAATGGATGCATCATTGTTATTTACCGCACCGGCTTGAAGGCACATTCAGTACCTTCAAGCCCCAAGGCGGCATTGCCCTCAATTTAGTCTGGCAATTCTGCTGACAATCCAGTTGGCATCTGCTGCGTCCAGGCCCTCTCTTCCGTCGCAGTCAGCGGCATCCAACTGAACATTTTCGTAATTTAAGTCCCTGTCCTCATTGATATAGCGCAAAACCCAAATAGCATCACAGATATCGACAACGCCATTTCCGGTGACATCTCCCTGGATGTAGTTTTGCTCAACAATCGGCTTTTCGCACGCTGTGAATGGGATTCCGTATTCAGCGGCATAGATTTCTGTTTCAGAACCCGACAATCCGTGCAGTGTGAGAAATAAGTCATCATCTTGCTGAAGTTCTGCAACGTGTTGCGGGATACAGTCAGGATTCAGAACCGTGATGTCAGAGAGACACCCGCATCTTGTGAACAAGGATTGCAGATTCAAATGGTTTACTGCCATCTCAATAACAACTTCCGTTAAACTGCTGCAATTTGCGAAGCATCCGTCACCGACAGAAGAAAGCCATTTGGGAAGCGTGATACTTTGTAGTTCATCGCACTCTGTAAATGCGGCGCACCCAATTACGCGCAACGAATCAGGCAGCGTAAGATTGCTGAGGGACGTGTTAGCAAATGCCTCTTGCTCAATTTCCAGCAATCCTTCGTGAAAGGTGATTTCTTTCAGTTGACTGACATCCATAAATGATTCCGCACCAATGATTTTGACAGTGGCAGGAACTTCATAGGTTGAGCCGATTTTTCCGGGTGGATAGAAATACAGGATCGTTTGGTCTTTGCTCATCAGCACACCATCTGCATCACTGTAAACCGGATTGTTTTCATCCACATCAAATGACTGAATGCCTGTATAAAGAAATGCAGTAAAATCAATGGACTCTATTGTGTCGGGAATATAAATCGTGTGCAGATTCGGACAAAAAGCGAATGTCAAGCTATTAATTCCTTTCAGACCGCCTTGAAGAATGACTTCAGACAAGCTGTTGCATAAAGAAAATGCTGATTTTCCAAGATAGGCAACTTGGTCTGGTATGACGATTTTTTGCAGGACATCGCAGGAATCAAACGCGCTGTTTCCAATATATTTTAAGGATTCCGGCAGCTCGATGTTCTCTAAGCAAAAACAGTTGGAGAATGCGTCTGCGTTTATGATTTCCAGAACATCCGAACAAACAACTGTCTGTAGAAATGAATTATTTTCAAATGCCACACAGTAGATCTCCTTGACCGTTGATGGCATGATATATTCAGTCGCTTTGTTCATACGACCGTAACAATACAGCGTCTCCATGTTTTTGTCATATAGAATTCCGTCAGACGAAGTATAAGCGGGATTTTCCGAATCAACGGTGATTTCTTTCAGAGCTGTCATCCCGAACCATGATGTCTCGGCTGAAGTCAAAAAAGCCGGGAAATGCAGATGCTCAATTTCAGTATAAGCGAATGCGTCACGACCGAGGTATGTCAGATTCGGAGGAAGTTCGATTTTTCGGAGCGACATACAATAAAAAAAGGCGGAATCCTGAATGGATGTTACCGTATCAGGGATGGTCACGGATTCCAGACTGTAGTGATTATAAAAAACACCTTCACCAATGGTCGTAACACCATCCGGAATGACGATTTCTTCTTGTTCTTCTGCATAAATCAAAACGCCGTTGACGATTTTGCAGCCGTTTTGCAGATCCGCTTCCAGCCATGGGGAATCCGAAAATACTCCATACCGAATATCCGTGAGTGTTTCAGGAATGACAATATCCTCTGCCTCGTAGCAAGATGTGATGGACTCTGCTTCCAAATGCTGAACACTGTCAGGAATGACAATTCGTTTGCAATAAAAGGGGCTGATCGCATATGTAGCGATGGTGACAACACCATCGGGAATCAGAAGTTCTGTTTCCGTATCAGATTCCGAATAATCTATCAGTACGTGATTGATGATCACGAAGTCTGACTGCAGACGGAGCGTGCTATACCATGGTGTGTCTGAAAATGTCGCTTTTGACAAATGCGTGACAGTATCGGGAATTGAAATTTCTTTCAATCTTTTGCAGGAACGAAATAGGTGATCCCGAAGCGTTGTGACAGGAACACCGTCGATTTCGGCTGGAATCTCTATGGATGTGATAGAAGTATCAGTGCATTCTGTGAATTCCACGTAATCAGGATGTTTGATATAGCACAGGTTATTGATTTCGCCTGTTTCATCTTGGGGGGCTATGAGAAACTCATGGGTCTTTGTAATAGATGCGGCAGATGCGGACAGTGTGCCGTGGTCTGCATTTTGCAGAAAAGGCAGTGCAGTTCCAATCATTGCAGTGGCAGTCATCGCAGAAAGCAGTCTTTTTTCAATCATGATACCTCTCCTAAATAAGCAGAAAACACGAAAAAATGCTCTGCCTCTCTATATTTTCATTATATATTATAGAATTTGAAAAGTCAATAGGATTTTAACAACTTTAAGAAAGAATTAAACATTGACATAATATCTTTTGATTCTCGATATAGTATTGCGTTTTCAATTGTCATTTCGGAGCGCTTCCGAATACAAAAAGCCGCCGATACGGTTTGGGAAACCGTACCGGCGGAAAGCATGGGATGAGAACGCGAAAAAAAGAATTCAGGCGAAATCAGTCGATTTTTGCGATTTTCTTGATGATCCAGTTTGCATCTTCGGCGGTCAGACCTTCCTTGCCATCGCAGTCAGCGACATCCAGATTCACCTGTGAACAGTCCAGACCGTTATCTTCGTTGACATAGCGCAGGAGCAAGATCACATCGTCCACGCCCAGCGTACCGTCACCATTCACATCGCCTGCGACATATTCCAGTGCAGT
Source organism: Oscillospiraceae bacterium (assembly GCA_045642925.1). GTDB lineage: Bacteria > Bacillota > Clostridia > Oscillospirales > Ruminococcaceae > Firm-04. Next base: position 29,546 of record JAZUJW010000014.1, on the reverse strand, counting down.
CAAATGCTTCGGACAGAGTTCGAATGAAATATTGGCTTGTTCTGCTTCTTTCTGTGCTTCCGAGCCTTCATTGCCGTGAATGGTCATCGGCTGTTCCAGCTCCTGAGCGAATTCAGAAAGGTTTTCCAGTGCGCAGTCATCATTCAGAACCGTGAAATCCGTTATGGACATCGTATATTTGAACGTATTCTTGAGGTCAAGCGATTTGATGTTTGCAGCAATCACAACTTCTTTGAGGGAAGCACACTGGCTGAAGCAAAAGTCGCCGATTTCCGTCACATTCTTGGGAATTGTGATGGATTTCAGGTTGCGGCACAGATAGAATGCGCTGTCACCGAGTTTCTGAACGGTATCCGAAATGGTGATGGATTCGATTTCCGAGGTGTTGAACGCATTATCGCCAATTTCTTCCAGTCCTTCCGAACAGATCACGTTTTTCAGATTCTCATTTTCATTGAATACTTCCGGCGCGATGACTTTGACCGAAGCAGGGATGGTAAAGGTTTCATCGGTTCTGCCATACGGATATGCACACAGTACAGTTCCGTCTTTGCTGAGCAGCAAGCCGTCCACTGCCGAGTAGTAAGGGTTGTTTTCGTCAACCGTATAACCGGTAATGCCGGAGCTAACCGCTGCCGTCGGCGAAAAATCAGATACAGTGGAAGAAAGATGAATCGTTTGCAGTGATTTACAGCAGCCGAATGCTGCGTCTTTGACCGTTGTAACGCCTTCAGGGATTTCAACATCCGTCAGGCTGCTGCATCCGAAGTATGCATATTTTTCGATGGTGTCTGCACTGGAAGAAATGCTGACCCTCGTGACTTTTGGCAAACCGTCAAATGCATTTTCGCCGATGTATTCCACAGAATTCGGTACAATCAGTTCGTTCAGTTCCGAACTGAGGAAGAAGCAGTACTGACCGATGCCCAGCAATCCTTCCGGCAGTACGACTTTTTGCAGGTAAAGGGTGCTGAATGCACTGTTTTCCAGATATTTCACAGTAGGTGGCACTATGTAAGTCGTGTCTTCCCGAGAGAACGGATACATAATCAGCGTTTCCATGTCTTTGTCAAACAAGACGCCGTCCTGCACACAGAATACAGGGTTATCTTCATCCATGGTAATTGCTTTCAGATGGTACATATTTTCCAGACCGCCGACGCAGGAGCGCAGTGAGGCAGGCAGATGCAATTCTTCGATTTTGGTATATGCAAATGCCGCCAGACCAATGGATTCCAGATTCTTGGAAAGCGTGATTTCGGAAATGTTTGACGCATGGTTGAATGCGGCATTGCAAATTTGTGTGACAGAATCGGGCATGGTAACAGACTCGAATTCATCGCAATAGTCGAAAGAGCCTTCACCGATGATTTTTACACCATCCGGAATGTCAACGTGTTTCGCAGGTTCAGCATAAATCAGGACACCATTGACAACTTTACAGCCGTTGACCAAATCGGAGGATTCCCATATGGAGTCTTTGAATGCGCCATAACGGATATCGGTCAGTGTTTCAGGCATGACAACTTCCTGAACAGAATGACAATTGTTGAAGGCGTGTTCGTCAATGCGTTCGACGCTGTCAGGGATGACAATCCGTTCGAGGGATGAAGCGCCACAGTCATAGAGTACATCTTTGCTGATGCGCTTGACACCGTCAGGAATAATGAGTTCTTTTTCGTTATGCAATCCAACAGCATCGACCATAACCTGATTGATGATGACACAGTGGTCTTTCGCGTTGAGTTTCTGTTCCTTGTACCATTTGGAGTCGCCGAAGGTATCTTTGGTGAAATCAGTGACGGTTTCAGGCAGGACGATTTCCTTCAGCTGCGGGCAATTGCGGAAGACCTGACTACTGAGTGAAGTGACGGGTACGCCTTCGATCGTTGCAGGAATTTCGATGCGGTTGACGGTCTCATCAACGTCACAACGGAAGATTTCGGCATGATCGGGGTATTTGATGTAATGGAAATTATCGATCTGACCATCGTGCGTCTGCATCTCTTTATCAATGGACTCATGGTATTGATATGTGAAGATGTTATATGCAGATGCAGGAATATCTGTAGAGATGGTTGCGGGGAGGGAGGGAATGGCACTGATCATCAGGGCGATCGCCGCTAGTTTCGCTGTAAATTTATTTCTTTTCATAGTAATCCTCCATTCTAATTCAGCTTTTTTCGCAATCAAGTGAATCATGACATTTCAGTGCAGTGTATTGCAGTGCACCAAAGCCGATTGACTCCAGATTCTTCGAAAATGTGATGTTTTCCAGATCGGCACATCCGCTAAACGCAAGATCTCCGATCTGCTTGACGTTGTCGGGCATGACAACAGAACGAATGCCTTCTTTGTTGGCAAATGCGCCTTCGCCAATGATCTCAACACCGTCAGGAATGACGATCTCCTCCAAATCACTCCTGATGCAAAGGGCGTCTTGTCCAATGTTCTTGACACCATCCGGTACGACAATTTCATTCTCTGATGTCATTTTCTGTGCGCGAAGCAGAACACCATTGATGATGATATTGTCGGATTGCTGTTCGATTTGGCTGTACCACGGGGTTCCTTCGAAAGAACGGCTCGTGATATCGGTGATGGTTTCCGGCAGGATAATGTCTTTCAGGCGGCTGCAAGCAAAGAAAGCCAGTGGGTGAATCTTGGTCACAGGCACGCCGTCGATTTCTGCGGGAATTTCGATGGATTTCACACTTGCGTCATTGCAGTACGTGATCTCCACGAAATTGGCGTGTTTGATGTAGACCAGATTGTTGTAGATCCCGTGTTCTTCCTGGAACTCAAGACAGATCGGATCATGCGTCAGGAGTACCGCGCTGGAACACGGGTTGCCCGCAGAGGCGGACAGCGGGGTGAGCTGTGCAGGCACTGCACTTGCCAGAATTGCAATGGCTGCAAGGGTTGCTGTGCATTTTTTGTTTTCATATTTTTCCTCCATTCATGCGAAAAACTATATATTTTTTTGTGTTTCCGCATTTTCATTATATATCTTGCGTTCTGATAAGTCAATAGGTTTCACACAAGATTAAGAAATAATTAATCAACTAACGAATAAAATTTGTTAACATTGTATAAAACTGTGTGAAATGACAAAATATGAATGATTTTTCATGGTCTGAACTGAATGTTTTGTATAAAAATATGAGCACAATATTTTATAAGTTTTCGTAAATATTAAGAACATGAAAAATATTAATATTGCTGGCATAAAAAATCGCGCTGCCCGGAAAAATCATGCGTGACAGCGCGAATTGTTATTTTTATTGTAAGGCAACACCGCACAAAGCACGCCTAACGGCTTGGTGGCACATCTACTGGAAGATTTGCCGCCATCTTGCACAGATATTCTTTGGTGGGCGTCAGCCCTGCGGCATCATTACTGTACAATCTGACGAAAAATCTGACTGGTCAAACTCGTTTCACCATACGTATCCTGCACCACCGGCTCTGTGCGGTGTTGCCTTAAGGCAATGCACAGAGCTGCCTAAAAAATCTCCGAACGCTTCACAATCGAATCGTTCGGAGATTTTCATTATAACACATAGAACAGAATCGCTGCCGCCTGCAAAATGCTCCCGATATCTACGAAAATATGAAAAATACCGTGAACATACCGATGCTTCTTGCCCAGTCCGTACAGCAATGCACCGACCGTGTAGAAAATGCCGCCCGCCAACAGCCATCCGAATCCAGCCATTGTCATTGCTGCAATGGTCGGCTTCAAAACCGCCATGACCGCCCATCCCATTGCCAGATAGCAAATCATGCTCAGGCGGCTGTATTTTTTGAGGTCAATCGCCGTGAATGCTGCTGCAACCAGTGCGCAGCCCCATTCGATGCCGAATACGCTCCATGCCGCAGCAGGCTGCATCGGACGAATGCCTGTCAGCAGAATCGGCGTGTATGTGCCGGCAATGAGCACATAAATGGTGCAGTGGTCAATTACCTGCATGACGCGCTTTGCCATGCTGTCCTGCAAGCCGTGGTAGACGCTGGAAACCGTGAACAGGGCAACGGCTGAAAATCCGTAAATGCCGCCGCTGACGATTGCCCAGACATCTTTATGGGCGATGCCGATGAGCAGAGAAAGCAGGAGAATCGCCAGTCCGTTTGCCGCACCGATAATGTGTGTAATGACATTCAGACGTTCTTCTCCGCGGGTGTAATCCGGCAGTACTCGTTCTGCCAGTGGGGTACGCTGTACGCTTGTCATAAGACCGCTTCCTTTCCGCAACTTTTGTTTGCTGCATTCAGTATACCCGAAAACGGTGAAAAATGCAACCTACTGTTTGTACGGAAGGAAGATACAGAACTCTACAGGAGAATCTGCATATCTGCGTGCATTCTACTCGCGGTAGATACGGCTTTCATGCAGGAGAATCAGCATTCTGCTCCTGCGTTACTCGTTCATGGCAGTGTAAAAATCCTGTGTGCCGTAAAGTTTGTACGTACTATCCTGTCGATATGCAAAACCGACACCAAGATGCTTATACTCTGTCAGTATATTTTTGCGGTGTCCGCTGGAGTTGTACCAGCCGTCCACAGCATCAATGAAAGTGGAATAGCCGCCGTCAATGTTTTCTGCGCACGCCCGCCAGTTGATGCCTGCATTGGAAAGCCGCTGGGAAAAAGACGTGCCGTTCGGGCTGTTGTGTTCAAGCTGGTTGGCTTGTGCCATTTCCTTGCTGTGTGTCGTGGCACATCCTGCGGCATCGGCGCACCATTTCATTTCGGATAAGCCGTTGACCGCACGCACGCCATTGGTGACATACCAGCACAGCTTAGAATAATCTTGAAAATCCGTGAGGTTGCTGCGCAGGGAGTAGTCAAGGGAATAGCCTGATTTCAGTACCAGACCGCAGTATGTTTTTTTCGTGCCGAGAGAATCGGTATACTGCGTGATGCTGACGCCTTCTCCTGCGGAAATGCTTGTCCCGAAGCCGAAATAGCCGACGATTGTGCCGCCGTCCGCAATGGAAATCAGCATATTCTTTGATGCAGGTTCGTAGACGTTGTATGTCAGGGTATATGATTTGCGGGCTTCCGAAAAAGATGCAGCGGGCTGTCCAAGCTGTGCAGTCAGTGTATCCGCAGGGATACCGATTTGCAGACTGCGTCCGCCAATGCTGACGGCAATGCCATTGGATGTGGCAGGTTTCTGTAAGCGCTGCCAATTGTTTGGCGTTTGTCCCAGCATGGAAAGCCCGTAGTATTTGAGGGCATAGATCGCATCGACTTCGGTGATGCCGCCGTCCTGACTGATGTCGGAGAGGGCTTTCTGGAAGTCACTGAGCGAAGAACTGCCTTCATGCAGAATGGAGCTTCTGACATATTCCTGCAAGATCATGGTGGCATCCTTTGTATCAATGTGACTGTCCATATTGACATCGCCGAGCAGATACTCCTGTGCGGCAGATGCCGAAAACGGAAGCATACTTCCAAGCAAACAGATGGCAGCCGTACTGACTGCAATGGCTTTTTTCATGAAATACGTCATTTTAATGCTCCTTTCTGTGATGAAAAATGATGGCTTGCAGTGTGATTTTATGCTTCTGCCTCAGGGTGATATACCATAATGTCGGGCAGCAGTCTGTACTTTTCATTATAATCGAGTCCCCAGCCGATGACGAACAGATCGTCGATGGGGAAGCCTGTGTAATCGGGAATAATGCCTTCGACCTCGCGGCGGGAGGGCTTGTCCAGCAGCGTGCAGACCTTGAGGCTTGCGGGATTCTGACTGCGGAAGCGGTTCAGCATGGCTTCCATGGTGTGTCCTGTGTCGATGATGTCTTCCAGAATCAGAACATGGCGGCCGGTGACGGAGATCTTGTCGCCAAGGTCAAAAATCGGGAATCCTGCGGGACGGGTACCGTGGTACGAGTGGATCTTGAGAAAATCCAGTTCACAGGGGATGGTAAGCTGCCGCGTCAGGTCGGCTGAGAAAAAAACAGCACCGCGCAGCGTGCAGAGAATCAGCGCAGGATTATCCTCGGTGCAAAGACCGCTGTAATCTGCGGAAATTTGTTCAGCAAGCTCGGCAATGCGGGCGGTGATGGTGTCATGCCGGAACAAAACGGTAAATTTTTCATTCATAGAATCAGATACTCCTTTATATATAACACGTTCAAAATATTGGACTATGAATTTATCATAGCATATATTTTGATAATTGTCAATGGAAATTCGTTCTGATTATTGCCAAAAGTACGCAATTTGCATAAAAGTTTACAATTTCCAAACACATTGCACATATTTGTATTTTGTTTATCGTCAATCTGCCAGAGATGCTTCCATTATGTTTGTTCACCTATACAAAATTCGATTTATGATATTGCAAAATCTTTGATGTTGTGTTATAATATTGCCAATAGACATAGTGAACGCTGATGCCGTTCACTCCGAAACAGTCTGACAAAGACACATGAGAAAGGCTTGTTCAATGAAAAACGAAAATTCGTTTTCCGACAATAACGAACAATTGCTTTTCAGTCAGCCATTCTACGAATTCGCCAATCGGCTCACCCCGAATTTCCCCAATATGGCGACTGCCGTGCGGGAAATCATCGCAGCATTGCCGCCAATGGCAGACGCATTTGACATTGGTCTGGTTACCATCCATGTACGCACACCCCGCAATCCGTTCAGCAAAGAGTTTGCAAAACAGGATGTGCTGTATCGTTACGAACACGGCTATCAGGTGAAGCAGGTTGCCGAAATTCAGGAATCCACAGGTGCGGACGGTTCTTTTTATGCCGCAGCGTATCCAAGAAAAGGTGCTGTGTGGTCTGATACGATCTTGGAACAGATCACATTCGTGCTCAAATATATTTTCGGTGTGACAGGACGTGCCAATATGTCCACACTGCTCTCTGTTGCCGCCTTTACGGACTACACAACAGGCGCGATGAATATGACGGCGCTTCACCGATTATTTGGACAGCAGCACAATCATCTGAATGCGATGGATTTTTCTCTCCTTTGGCTCAATCTGAAAGGCTTCAAAGGAATCAATCGTTATGTCGGTGCCAAAAACGGCGACCAAATGCTGCGTTCTTTTGCAGAAGGTGTCATGGAAATTCTTGGGCCGGATGAAAAAATTGCACGTCCGGGCGGCGATAATTTTGTGATCCTGCTTCGAAAGGAAAATGTTGACAATTTCCTTGCAAAGATCAATCCGACGAAAATTTCCATTGTGCATTATGGCATGGAACGTACCTTCGATGTTTATTCCCGTATCGGTCTTTATGACGGACAGGAAAACGATGAACTGGAAGATATGCTTTCCGGCGCAAATGTTGCGCAGGACTTTGCAAAGCGAACCCCGAATGCAGGACTTGTGGTGCGGTATGCCGCTGAAATGCAGGAAAAGCTCCTGCGCGGTCAGCGAATCGCTGCAAGCTTCAAGAAAGCGCTGGAGGGGCGGGAATTTATTGTTTACTATCAGCCGAAGGTCACACTGAATGACTATCATCTCTGTGGCTGTGAGGCGCTGGTACGCTGGTTCCAGAACGGAAAAGTCATACCGCCGGGAGAATTTCTCCGTGTGCTGGAAACGGACGGAACGATTACGGAACTGGATTTTTACGTACTGGAACAGGTATGTATGGATCTGCGCGACTGGATCGACCGCGGGCTGAATCCGCTGCGGATCTCGTGCAATTTCTCACGGCATCACCTGCGGAATCAGTCATTTGCCGAAAAGATCATTGAGATCATGGAGCGTTATCAGATCGACAGCAACTTGATTGAAATTGAGCTGACGGAAACGGTCACGATGGAAGATGCAGATTCGATGCACGCATTCGGACAGCGGATGCGGGAGTATGGAATTGCGACATCCATTGATGATTTCGGCACGGGATATTCTTCGCTGAATATGCTGCGAAAATTTCAGGCAGATATTATCAAGCTGGACAAGTCATTCCTTGACCGCTTGATGGAGCCGAACCGTGATCATCAGCCGGACAAGACTTTCATTCAGAATATTGTGAAGATGATTCAGGATATGCAGATGGAAGTATTGGCGGAGGGTGTAGAGAACACGGAACAGGCAGAATTCCTGAAAGAGATCTCGTGCAACATGGCGCAGGGATATTTGTTTGACAAACCGCTTCCGCACGATCAGTATGAGAAATTATTGCAGCAGGAGCGTTTTTATATCAGGTAAATCTCCTGAAAAGAAAATGAGGCAAGAGGATGGCATGATGATGCCTTCCTCTTGCCTTTCTTTGTTTCTGTCGGTTACTGCATTTGTTGCGTTGCATTGCAAAAATCATCATAATATAACGTATCTGTCGTGCGTACCCCGCTGCCATCCCCCACAACTAATATCCGACTGACATGACCTGCCATGACCGACTCACATTCTACCATGTCCTCCAGATCTTCTCCGCAATACCCAAGATATGTCACGCGCTCCTGCACCATCCGCCGATTGCTCAGCGACAGACGATACGCCAATGCATCCATTGGATCATACAAAAACTGCTTGTCCATCAAAATCTGCTTCACGCGCACGATTTCTCTTGCCGCTGCTTCTGCATTGCTCATTGTGTACGTTCCGTATGTTCCATCAATGTCCGCCATATCAATGCGGCTGATCATCGCATTTGTATCTCCGATGATCACATGGTCGGTCAGCACATCCTGCGGCAGAATAATACTGTCTGCCCCCTCTTTTCCCGTCACCCGCAAATGATTGCAGACCGTTACATACGGCACATTCCCATTCAGTTTATAATTGTATGCCGACAACGCATCCCACATTGCCGTGTTATCTTTTACATATATATAGTTTGTCGCCGTTACGCCGCTTTCATAGGTCAGATGCGGCAAGGCGTACTGCGTCATCAAATCTGTCAGCGTAATGTTCGGGTACAGCCCCGGAACAAGCTGATTATGCAGCAAAACTTCCGAAAATCCATGCGATTCAATGTGCAGTTCTTTCTGGTTCTTACACTCCTGCACCTGCATTTTCCGCAGAATGCCGTCATGCAGCGCTGCACCGTTCAGCGAAAACTGAATACGGTATGCGCCGCGGTAATCCGTATCATCACAGAGAAAGACAGCGTGCAGCAGGGAATACGGCTGATAGCGTTCCCGCAAAAGCGAAAACTGCCTGCATTCCTGTACGGTCAGCACTCTGCCGTCTACTGTGGAAATTGTCAGCATTGCCTGTGTACTCACGCAGATGGTTCCTCCTCTCCGTCATGGACACCGCAAAATAGAAGTTCTGCCGTGAAAAATTTCGTATCTGCGGATTTTCGGAATCGGTATTCCGATACGGTCATATCCGAAAATGCCATGCCGTCCAGCGAAAATGCATAGGCGATATGCGTAGTCAGTGCCGTGCGCAGTGTTTCGCGCAATGCCGCCGCATCCTCCGAACAAAAACGTGCTGTCACTTCCAGACTGCATGGCAGCGGGGCAAGTACCGTTTCCGCATAAGTACCGTCCAGAAGTGTTTGCCGCACGGTCGGACGCTTCACCGAAAGCTTGTACTGTTCTGCATACAACAGACAGTCGCCCAGCAGCATCGGCAGGGGTGCTTCCTGTATATCAAGTGTGTTGACGGTTTTCATGACGTTCATCCTCCTCCATTGGCGGCTGCATGACCAAGCCGTCCAGTGTGCATTCGGTTTGCAGCACCAGTTTCCCGATGTCTTTATCATAAAATGGTGTGTCTGCATTCAATTCGGTCAAGCGGTAACTGCCGTCGGAAAGCAGCGGCAGTACGGTCTGTTCCAGCAGTCCCGTCAGGGCATACACCCCGCGTTCCGGTGCAGTCATCAGTTTGATGCGCAGACCGAGTGTTACGCTGAACGCCTTTCCGCCCAGCCGACAGCGAATCGGTGCATCGTAATGAACGCGCTGCAATGCAACGGTACAAAATGTCTGCGTTCCACAGCATGGAATGGGACGATTCGGGTATTCGATTGTGGCATCCACGCCTGCGGCACGCAGTTTTGTTACTACCTGTTCCAGAAAGGTCGTGTAATATCCCATCAGGCACCTCCTTTTCAGCGCACGCCTGTAAATACAAAATGCGGGTCTTGCAGCAAATCGGCAGCGGCGCTTCGGTATTCGGCGGCAAGCGTTTCTGCGGCATGACAAATCGCCTGCATATCACGCTGCTGTGCGGCAGTTCCCGCATAGGTCGGAGCGCATTCGGCTTTTGCCGCCAAAAACTGCACAAAATGCAGATGTGCAATTGCCGCCGCATATGCATTCAGCCGCGCATCTTCTGCATCAGCATCGGGCAGAAGCAAGTGAGAAACTTCCGTGATTGCGCCATCAACCAAATGCTGATACGGCGTGCCGTCCGCAAGCCCTGTGAATTTCACAAACAAGCGCATACATTCCGCAGCATTCATTCAGTGCGCCTCCTTTTCTCCGTGCCGCAGACGAAATGCGCCATATGCTTCGGGTGCGGCAAGTGGTTTTTGTTTCGGGAAAAGCTGAGAGGGAAGGTCAGCGGATTTAGACGTACCTGCGAGCAATGTGCCGCGCAGCGCAAGCAATGCATCTGCATCCATATGTGCCGCAGAATCGGCGAGAGCCTTTGCACAGGCAGTGTCGCCGTCACGATAGCAAAGCCGCACGACTTCCCGCCGCAAGTCATCGGTCAGACGGTCAAGCGCGGCGGTTGCGGCATCGAGCGCCTTGCAGAGAGCCGCAGTTTCGGCGGCATCCGAATGCACGCCGCCCATGGTTTTTGTCACGCCAGCCTGTCGCTGTGCGGGAATCGCCACGAAGCTCCATTCATAAGCATCGGAAATGCCGTCCAATGTGCAATAGCATACTTTTCCGCCGTATTTGCGTCCTTTGACATGAGAGCACGGGCGTTCCAGTTTATTTGTGCCGCAAATGGAGCAAATTTGTTTGGATGCGGCACAGGAAACGCTGACTTCTTTTTTGATGCCGCCGTCAATCTCACGAATGAGGTCGGCATTTGCGGAAGTACGTACCATGTAGGCGTTTGCTTTCAGATAGCGGTAAGGCTGACCTGTTTTGGTGGTGCGGCTTTCGTCCGTGACCACTTCGGTACGGAAAATTCGTGCATTCTGGTTATTTGCCTGCGGATTGTGGTCGAAAATGCCTGTTACGCCGACAAACAGCTTTTGCAGCGATTCCAATGCGGCATCGGAAAAGCATTCGCCGTCACGGTCGATTTCGTTGTCGCAAAGCACCATGTCAAAAAGGTAAACTTCCTCCATCGTGTGATTGCGGCGGGTAAACGTGTTGAGAATGGGAAGTAAGACATCAGCAGAAGAATTCATATATAGCCTCCTTTTGCAGAATCAGGGGTGTTTCGCGGTCGGAGTCCAGAGAAAATCAATTTCCTCTGGACTCCTCATTAAATTAGCCACCACAAACCTTATTTATATCGTCCGCCCGCACATTTGTTACTCGATGTCCAGTCCAGTACTGCAACCGCTCCCGCCATCAACGGCTGGAACCCTACCCGCACCGATACCGCAATTCTGTCAAGCTGACAGTTGATAAGCTGGTCAGTCTCCAGCAACACATCCGAACCCGTCACGCATTCCAACGCAAAATCTTTCGAAATGCCAATCACCACCGTATCCGCAACCGATGCATCCTTCAACAGCTTCGCACCAAACGGCAGCCGAATATTTCCCTCACTGTCCACAACATGATCCGCCATCTGCGTCATCGCAAGAATCGCCGCCACATTCGTCGGGGACGCAATTACCGTGGTCATATCAAAATTCGTGAATTTGCTGTACAATGTCACAAGGTCAACATACGCCAGCGATGCGCCCGCAATCGAAGTCGCCGTGACCGATGCTTTCAGCTTTGCCAGCGCCACGCCCGCGATTGCTCCCGCCAATTTGTGACCGATCGCACGAAGCGTCACGGAAAACACGTCAATACGCTGCTGACGCACAATCTCATACGATGCAGTAATGACTCTGCCGTATTTGTTGAGGTCAATTGCTGTGGTCGATTCGGTAATGGCAGTCACTTTCATGGCAACGCCCTGCGCAGTCGTAGCGGAATATGCACCATCCGTTTCGTCAATCGAAAAGCCCTTGTAGGACGTGCCGTTGACGTGCGTGACCGCCGCGCAAAGTTCAGGCAGAATGGATTCCTCCATGCCCTGCTTCACCGCACGGCGCACAAATTCGGGAAACAGTACCGCGCTTTCGGTCGTGACAAAAAACTTTTCGACCTTGTCGCAGTGTTCGCCGCTGAGATGAATGTCAAAACGCTTGAGCTGACGTTCGTAAGCATCCAGCGATGCAAGCGGTGTCCCCGCATACTGTTCGGAAGGGTCAGCCTGTTCGAGTGCTTCCGAAAAAGACATATTTGCGAGATGATACATACCTTTTTCAAGTTTTACAGAATCGTACATATCTGTACTCCTTTCACATTGCCGCAGACAATCATTTTTCAGAGGAAAGCGCTTCCTCAATTTGACGCGCCTGCGCATTTTTCAGTCTTGCTTCCGCGAGTTCGCGCTCGTCCTGCAAGTTGATGTTGTCCCATTCGACGCGCACATTCTCCGCAAAGCCGCCGTCATGCAGGACGGCAATGCCGATTTTGCGGAGCATCGGTGTGAGCATTCGGCGGAAATATTCGAGTTCAGAGGTCAGAATATCTGCCTGTTGTGCGGACATCCGTTCTGTGGTTGACCACGAAAAGCCAAGCAGGAACGGCGGAATGGAAAGCTTTGCCACGATTTGTTCCAGAAGCTGACGCACGGGAATATTCGTGTCGAACAATTGATTTTCCGCACCGATGACCTTGATATCCACATCACCGACCGCCACAAAATCCTGCACTTCACCGCAGGCGGCGGCGTGAATGCCGCTTTGCCATGCCTGTGCAATGTCTTTCGCATGGCTTTGCGCAAAGGCGGCGGAGTTTGCATCGGGACGATAGGTCACGGCATAGCGCACATTTCCCGCACGGTCGTAATTCTGCCCGATGCATTCATAAATTCGTAGGAGAATCTGGGAAATGGACGGCAGTCCGCGCAGAACGGACACGCCGTAGATGCCGGAGGGCGGGGGAGAAAGTGCCGCAAAGAGAATGCGTTCGGGATACGCCAGCGGAATACGCTTTTCCTCGGTATCGCCCCGCAGATAATATCTGCATGAAACCGCTGAATCTGCATGGATTTCCAGTATGGCAGGATGCGCGGTCAGCAATGCCTGTGGTTTTCCTGTGTCGGCATCGCAAACAAGTTCGCCGACCGCATTGCCATAAGTCAGCAGTGCGTCAAGCATCTGGTCTGTGAAAGTATGCAGTCCACAGCCCGCCGCATTCACAGGGACAGTATCCGAAAAGCGGTCGAGCAATTGCTGCGCGGCATCGGTTTCTGCGGTCAGCCGAAAACCACCGCAAAGCCGCACGATTTTGTGCAGTGCCGCATCCACAACGGGTACAGCATACCGCAGCGCATCGTAAAGCTGCCATTCAGCGGGGGAGGGCGGCGGCGGGTTTGGCAGCGGCATGGATTTTGCCGCAGCAGGGGCAGCGCGTTTGGGCGCCAGCAGCAGCGGATATGAAGCCGAAGTGACCGCCTGCCGCTTTTTTCGGGAAAACGGAAATTGCAAATAGAATCCTCCTTTCATCATCATCGCTGCATGGATGCAACGAAAAAGGACGAAGCCGCAGCGTTTTCCATGACCGTGGCAACAAAATAGCGAATGTCGTCCATAGCATGGTCGTGCTCCTTGATGGGCGTATCATGGCTTGCATTTTCGTCCCATGCATACAGGGTAAATTCCCGCAGCGTATCGGTACAGGACGGGCTGATACGGATGCTGCCCGCACGCAGGGCATCGGCAACACGATGAATGCCTGAAAGTACGTCATTTTTTGCAGGAATCACAGGAAAGCGTCCGTGTTTGCGGATGCAGGCGATGAAGCTTGCCGCAGAGGGGTCTGCGACGACCTGTTCAATCGGGTAATCGGCGGCGAGGCGTTCAAGGGCGAGATAGTGTTCCTCATCGGTGCGCGGCATACCGACCTTGCGGGCATCGTAATAGGATTCCGCAATGCGGTACCAGATGCCGTCGCATAATCCCCAAAGTCCTAAGGATGTGGGGTTCATTGTACCGTAGTCACAGGAGATGACGTAGCGTTCACAGAGAGAGGGCGGCAGTGCGATATGCAGTGCGGGAGAAAACATCGGGTAGACAAGCCCCTGCGATGCCACCCACAGTCCTTTGATATAGCGGTCATAGAAAACGCCGTCATAGAGCCGTTCATAGCGTCTGCGGATGGCAGGCGTGAGCGATGCGTTGTCCTCCATGGTAAAGTGCAGATAGAGCGCATTTTTCTGCTCTGCATGAAGAATCCATTCCCGATAAAACCAGTGGGAGGGCTTATCGGGATTGCATGAAAACCACAGCTTCGAATGCGGCACAGAGCATCTTGCAAGCGCCTGCTCCACGAAAGATTTCGGCATCAGTGCGACTTCATCCAACAGCACGCCCGCGAGGGTAATGCCCTGAATCAGGGACGCGGACGCTTCATCCTTGCCGCCGAAACAGTAGAAGCGGTTGCAGTGTCCGCCGAAGGTGATATCAAGATAGGCACGACTCGGTTTTTCATCCACCTGAAACCCCAGCGGTGTCAGCATCGACACCAGCGGACGAATCAGGTTGCGGCGCAGGGACGTAATGGTTTTGCCGCAGAATGCGAACGTCTGCCCATGAAATTGTGCGGATGCCCAGATGACAAAGCCCAGCGACATTGCCGTTGTCTTGCCGGAACGAATCGCACCGTCACAGATGATGGCATCGCGGCGGCAGGTTTCGGGCTGCATCCACCAGTTAAGGACACGGCGCTGTTTCGGGGAAAACGGTACAGGCTTCATCATGCAGTTCATTCGCCTCCTCCTGCGGGGCATCCAGCGCGGAAAGCAGTGCTTGTGCGGCGGCATCCGCATCCGCAGAACTGACGCATTCCAACAGGCGTTCCAGCGCTTTCTGACGGTCAAACAGCTTGACCTCCACACCGCCGCCCTTTACCCGCTTGATTTCGGACACCTGAAACAAATCCAGCGCATCCAGTTCGGCATCGGACGGCAGTTCCTCCGCAAAGACCAGTTTGACGGCATCGCGGGCAGAGCCAAAGGCAAGCCGAAACAGTCCTGACAGGATACGGGTACGCATCGGGAGCGCAGGGGATGCCGTGAGGGCGGCAAGATACCTGCGGCAGGATCGTGTTTGCAGCAGCCGTGCGGCATCGTCTGCGGCTGTTGACGGCGGAAAGCCCGCCCGAACAGCGGCTTCTGCGGGATTACCAAGCGCATGATACAGGCGGCAGAAACGTCTGCGCTGTTCCGTGGGAATCACAGTCGGCATCGCAAAACCTCCTTTCGTCACATGAAATCTGCGAAAGCGGCAGAGGGTTTTCTCGGATGGGAGAGATTTTGAAAAACCGCTTTCACTAATACCCCGAAATCGGGCAAAAAGTGTACGTTTGCATACACTTTTTCACAAAGTTTTTTTGAGATTCTCCTTTATTGACATATTCACCATATGGCGCTTTGCAGGATTTGGCAATCTTATCCAAGAAGACAAATATGCTGTTTATTTTGGTCGGAAACATCCTTGTTTTTGACTGCAAATCCCCTGAAAAACATCTGATTTTTGTATGAAATTTTCATGAAATATACGTTAAGTCTGCATATTATGCAGATGAATTCATGTTTTATACGCGAAAATTTCAAAATTCCCCTTGACAAATCGTAAAAGTGGTGTATAATAGAAGAAGATATTAAACGGCGCTCTGATACTGCCGTTGCAGAAAGGAATTTGATTACTATGGCAGAAAAGAAAATCCCGAAGAAAATTGTACTCGCTTACTCGGGCGGTCTGGACACCTCCATCATCATCCCGTGGCTGAAAGAAACCTATCCGGGCTGCGAAGTTATCGCCGTTTCCGGTGACGTGGGACAGGGTACCGAACTCGATGGTCTGGAAGAAAAGGCACTCAAAACAGGCGCTTCCAAACTCTACATCGAAGACCTCACGGATGAGTTCATCACCGATTATGTATTCCCGACCGTCAAAGCAGGCGCAGTCTACGAGGGCAAATACCTCCTCGGCACCTCCTTTGCACGTCCTATCATCGCAAAGCGTATCGCAGAGATCGCAATGCGAGAAGGCGCAGATGCCATCTGCCACGGCTGCACCGGTAAGGGCAACGACCAGGTTCGTTTCGAGCTGACCATCAAGGCATTCTGCCCTGATATGCAGATCATCGCTCCGTGGAGAATCTGGGATATCAAGTCCCGTGATGAGGAAATCGACTACGCAGAAGCACACAACATTCCTCTGAAGATCTCCCGCGAGACCAACTACTCCAAAGATAAGAACCTGTGGCACATTTCTCACGAAGGTCTTGACCTCGAAAGCCCCGCAAATGAGCCGCAGTACAATAAGCCAGGCTTCCTCGAACTCGGCGTTTCCCCCGAACAGGCTCCCGATACCCCGACCTATGTCACCATCGACTTCGAAAAGGGCGTGCCTGTCGCTGTGGACGGCGTAAAGATGAAGGGCAGTGATATCGTCCGCAAGCTGAACGCTTTGGGCGGCGCAAACGGCATCGGCATTACCGATATCGTCAAAAACCGTCTGGTCGGCATGAAGAGCCGCGGCGTTTACGAAACCCCCGGCGGCACGATCCTCTACTATGCGCATGATGCACTCGAAACCATCTGCATCGACAAGGCAACTGCACGCATGAAGCAGCAGATCGCGATTCAGTATGCAGATATCGTATACAACGGTCAGTGGTTCACTCCGCTGCGTGAGGCACTGGATGCTTTCGTTGACAGCACCCAGAGAACCGTCAACGGTACGGTGAAACTCAAGCTCTACAAGGGCAACATCATCACCGCAAGCCTCACCTCTCCCGACACCCTCTACGATGAGGAAGTCGCTACATTCGATGAGGACAATGTATACGACCAGAAGGACAGCGCAGGCTTCATCAACCTGTTCGGTCTGCCGATCAAGGTAAAGGCAAAACTCGAACAGAAGCGCAACGGCTGATAAATTCACAAAAATTACAGATTGGGGGGGCTATGCAGAATTTTTGCAGTCGGCCTCCTCTGCTTTTTTCAGGAAAGGACGGACTTTCGTAAAATGGCTAAAATGTGGGCAGGAAGATTCTCGAAGGAAGTGGACGAAACTGTCAATGCGTTCAATTCCTCCATCTCCTTTGACGGCAGAATGTATGCACAGGATATCCGCGGCAGCATCGCACACGCAACGATGCTCGGCGACTGCGGCATCATTCCCGCAGAGGACAAAGAAAAGATCATCGACGGTCTGCGCGGCATTCTCGCCGACCTCGAATCGGGCGCTCTGCTGATGGATCCCACCGCGGAAGATATCCATATGTTCGTGGAAGCGGAACTCACCAAGCGCATCGGGGACGCAGGCAAGCGTCTGCACACGGCACGTTCCCGCAATGACCAGGTCGCACTCGATGTGCGCCTGTATCTGCGTGATGAGATTACGGAAATCCGAAAACTGCTGCTTTCTCTGCTGAAAACGCTGACGAAGCTTGCCGCAGAGCATACCGAAACCATCATGCCCGGCTACACACATTTGCAGAGAGCACAGCCTGTTACCCTTGCGCATCATTTGCTTGCTTATGTCTGGATGCTCCTGCGCGATGACAGCCGCCTTGCTGATACCGCAAAGCGTATGAATTACTGTCCGCTGGGCGCAGGCGCACTTGCAGGCACAACATATCCCATCAACCGCAAGCAGACTGCACAGCTTCTCGATTTTACCGCACCTGTGGCGAATTCGCTCGATGCCGTTTCTGACCGTGATTTCTGCGTGGAACTGGCAAATGCACTTTCGCTGCTGATGGTGCATCTCTCCCGCTTCTCCGAAGAGATCATTCTCTGGTGCTCGTGGGAATTCAAATTCATCGAACTGGACGATGCCTATGCAACGGGTTCTTCCATCATGCCGCAGAAAAAGAACCCCGATGTCACGGAACTGATTCGCGGCAAGACGGGCAGAGTCATCGGCGACCTGACCACGCTGCTTTCGATGCTCAAAGGCATTCCGCTTGCATATAATAAGGATATGCAGGAGGATAAGGAAGCCATTTTTGATGCCATTGACCAGGCAAAACTCTGCATCAAAACCTTCGACCCGATGCTTGCGACCATGCGTGTCAACAAGGAAAAGATGCGCGCAGCAGCGGCACAGGGCTTCATCAATGCCACGGACTGCGCAGACTATCTCGTGAAAAAAGGTCTGCCGTTCCGCGATGCCTATAAAATCACGGGCGGACTGGTTGCCCGCTGCATTCAGGATGGCTGCACCCTCGAAACCCTGCCGCTTTCCGTTTATCAGGAAGCAGCACCGCAGTTTGCAGAGGATGTGTATGAAGCGATCGCACTGGAAACCTGCCTGAATGGACGCATTTCGGAAGGCGGCCCTTCCGCATCGGCAGTACGGGAACAGCTTGCCCTTGCAAATGCCGCGATTGAGGAAATCAAATTATGAGCAAAAGCCACATCGTCTATATGGTGTTGGTTTCTCTGGTCGCATTTATCGTCTGGTTGATCGGAGAAATCATCATCATCTCTGTCGGTCTGAGCATGACAGTCGCAAAAATATGGATTGTCGCTATTTTTGGCGGAGCCTGTGTATGGAGTATCCGCCACTTTATTCGGGAAGACCGAAAAGCTAAGGAGGAAGAAGAAAATGACAACTACAAAGGTGTATATTGACGGACAGGCAGGCACAACAGGCTTGAAGCTGTTCGACCGCATCAAGAATCGTGACGACATTACGCTGCTGACCATTGACCCCGCAAAGCATCGTGATAATGACGAACGAGCGCGGCTTATCAATGAATCCGATGTGACGTTTCTCTGCCTGCCCGATGCGGCATCGAGAGAAGCGGTGTCGTTTATCACGAATCCGAATGTCCGCGTGATCGATGCTTCGACCGCACATCGCACGAACCCGGATTGGGCATATGGTTTTCCGGAACTTTCTGCGGCACATCGTCAGAACATTCAGACGAGCAAGCGCGTGGCAGTGCCGGGCTGCTATGCATCCGGATTTATTTCGCTGGTGTATCCGATGATTCAAAGCGGAATGCTGCCGAAGGATTATCCTGTGACCTCCCATGCAGTATCGGGATACAGCGGCGCCGGAAAGAATGCAATCGCCGTATACGAATCGGCAGACCGTCCCGCAGAGTACGGCAGCCCCAGACAGTATGCGCTGGGACAGACGCACAAGCATCTGCCTGAGATGCAGAAGATCACGGGACTGACCTATGCGCCGATGTTCAATCCGCTGATCTGCGATTATTTCGCAGGTATGGTGGTATCCGTGCCGCTGCATCGCCGTTTGTTGAACGGACAGCCGACACTGGAACAGGTATATGAGATGTTTGCGAAGCACTATGCGGGACAGCAGTTTGTGCAGGTGCGTGCAATGCAGGGAACAGACGTACTGGAAAACGGCTTCCTGCCTGCAAACACATTGGCAGGCACGAATCTGCTGGAAATTTTCGTCTGCGGCAATGACGAGCAGATCTTGCTTGCATCGCGTCTGGACAATCTTGGAAAGGGCGCATCAGGCGCAGCACTGCAATGCTTTAATATTATGATAGGCGCACCCGAAGAAACGGGACTGATTTAACCTGTACCGCAGAGCGCGGAGTATCCCACAGAAAGGAAGCAAATACATATGAAACTGCAAAGTTTTGAAAATTATAAATTTGTCGAAGGCGGCGTATGCGCTGCCAAAGGCTATAAGGCAAACGGCATTTGCTGCGGTCTGCGCCATCAGGCACTTACCGATGAGGCAGTATCCGAACAGAATCTTGCTGCCAACGGCGTGACCGATGATGCACCGAAAAAGAACGACCTTGCACTGATTCTGGCTGACAAAATGTGCAATGTTGCAGCGGTCTACACCACCAACAAGGTCAAGGGCGCACCGATTCTCGTCACCAAAGCACATATTGCGGATGGTCATGCACAGGCGGTCATTGTTAACTCTGTCAATGCCAACACCTGCAACGCTGACGGCGTGGAAAAAGCGACTGCAATGTGTCAGCTTGCGGCAGATGCGCTGAAACTGAATCCGTCTGATGTTGTTGTCGCATCGACCGGTGTCATCGGACAGACACTCCCGATTGAACCCATCGCAGCAGGTGTTCCCAAGCTTGCCGAAGGTCTTTCCTACACGGGCAACAAGGAAGCACTGCACGCGATCATGACCACCGATACCCGCGAAAAGGAAATCGCTGTGGAATTTACCGTTGGGGGCAAGACCTGCCGTCTGGGCGGTATGCTGAAAGGCAGCGGCATGATTCGTCCGAATATGGCAACGACACTCACATTCCTCACCACAGACTGTGCCATTGCACCCGCAATGATCCAGCAGGCACTCTCTGAGGTCGTTCGTCTGACGCTGAACCGCGTTTCCGTGGATGGTGATACCTCCACGAATGACATGGTCTGTGTCATGGCAAACGGTCTGGCAGGCAATGCCGAGATCACCAAAGAGGGCGCAGATTATGCGATGTTCCGCGATGCACTCTATGCGATTCTGCTGAACCTTGCAAGAATGTGTGCGGCAGACGGCGAAGGTGCGACCAAGCTGATCGAGTGTGTCGTTTCCAATGCCGCAAGCGAAGAAACCGCTGAAATCATTGCCAAGAGCGTCATTATGTCGAGTCTGTTCAAAGCGGCAATGTTCGGTGCAGATGCAAACTGGGGCAGAATTGCTTGTGCAATGGGCTATTCCAATACCGAATATGACGTGAATCTGGTAGACGTTGACCTTGCTTCCGTGAAGGGCAAGATTGCCGTTGCACGCAATGGCTGCGGTGTTCCGTTCTCTGAGGATAAAGCAAAGGAAATTCTGCTGGAAGATGAAATTCAGGTATTGATCTCCATGGGCAGCGGCGACAAAGCAGCCGTTGCATGGGGATGTGACCTCACCTACAACTATGTCAAGATCAACGGTGATTACCGTAGTTAATCTCGCGTATTTCCGCGAAAATTCATAGACAAAAGGAGTGCCATCATTTTTATGATGCAAAACATGGAGATTCCAGAAACCATTTCGACGCAGATCCGTTCACAAGTCCTGATTGACGCGCTGCCCTATATCCAGCGCTATAACAACAAAATCATCGTGGTAAAATATGGCGGCAACGCCATGACAAATGAGGCGCTGAAAGAATGCGTCATGTCTGATATCGTTCTGCTGTCGCTGGTCGGCATCCGCGTGGTGCTCGTCCATGGCGGCGGCCCTGAAATCAGCGATATGCTCAGCCGTCTGAACATCGAAAGCAAATTCATCGGCGGACTGCGCTATACCGATGCTGAAACCGCTGATGTTGTCCGCATGGTACTTGCAGGCAAGGTCAACAAGGAACTGGTCGCGCACCTCACCCGTCATCAGGGACAGGCGCTTGGTCTGAGTGGCATTGACGGCGCACTGCTGCAAGCCAAAAAGAAAGAATCCAAGCCTGATCTGGGACTTGTTGGTGAGATCACCGGTGTCAATACGAAGCCGATTCTTACCGCTTTGCACAACGGCTATGTTCCTGTCATTGCAACGGTTGCCTGCGGCCCTGACGGTCAGGTCTACAATGTCAATGCGGATACTGCTGCGGCAGCGATCGCTGCGGCACTCGGCGCAGAAAACCTCATTCTCATGACGGATATCGCAGGTTTGCTCCGCGATAAAAATGATCCTTCCACGCTGATTCCCTCTGTGAATATCAGTGAAGTACAGGAATTCAAGCGTCAGGGCATCATTTCCGGCGGCATGATCCCGAAAATTGACTGCTGTGTTGAAGCGATTCGACGCGGTGTACGCAAGGCTGTTATTATTGACGGCAGAGTTCCACACTCCATTCTCGTGGAGATTTGCAGTAATGAGGGTGTTGGAACACAATTTCTTAGTGTATATTGAACAAAAAAGTGTGAACTCTTTTGGACATAGTTTTCATATGTTCATAAATTATGTATTGATTTTTTCTTTGGATTTTGTTACAATATAGAAGGAGGATGAATCCAATGAATACCATTGAAGCCTCTGAACAGTACCTCATGAAAACTTACGGCAGACAGCCCCTTGCAGCTGTCAGCGGTCACGGCTGTATCTGTACCGATGAGGACGGAAAACAGTATGTGGACTTCGGCAGCGGCATCGGCACAAACAGCCTCGGCTATGCAAATGACGATTGGGCTGATGCAGTCTGCAAGCAGGTACGTTCCATTCAGCATACCAGCAACTACTATTACGTTGCATCCCAGTCCGCACTCGCCGAACAGCTTTGCAACCTGACAGGCTATGCAAGACTGTTCCTCGGCAATTCCGGTGCAGAAGCCAATGAATGTGCCATCAAACTCGCCAGAAAGTACAGCTTCGACAAATACGGCGAAGGACGCGGCACGATCATTACCCTCAAGAACAGCTTCCACGGCAGAACCATGGCGACCCTGACCGCAACGGGACAGGATGTGTTCCACAATTACTTCTTCCCGTTCCCTACAGGATTTGCCTATGCCGAACCCAATGACCTCGATGACCTGAAATCCAAACTCGATGGTACTGTATGTGCCGTTATGATGGAACTGATTCAGGGCGAAGGCGGTGTCTGTACGATGGACAAAGCCTATGTTCAGGCAGTCGCAAAGCTCTGTGAGGAAAATGACATTCTGCTGATGGTCGATGAAGTGCAGACCGGTGTCGGAAGAACAGGAACATTCCTCGCTTCCGAACAGTACGGTATCCACCCCAATGTCACGACCCTTGCGAAGGGATTGGGCGGCGGTCTTCCGATCGGATGCTGTCTTGCGGATGCAGCCCATGCTGATGTGTTTGATGCCGGCAGTCATGGTACTACCTTTGGCGGAAACCCCGTTGTATGTGCAGGTGCGCTTGCCGTTCTCAAACAGGTGACGGCAGAAGGCTTCCTTGCAGGTGTGCAGGAGAAAGCCGCAAAGATGCGTGCAGCAATTGCAAAATGCGGCGGTGTTGCCGGTGTCACGGGATTGGGTATGATGATTGGAATTACCCTCAAGACACAAGATGCTCATGCAGTCATGGATAAAGCAAGAGAGAATGGTTTGCTGGTGCTGACAGCAAAGGAAAAAGTACGTTTGCTGCCGCCGCTGACCATTTCCGATGCGGAAATTGAGCGGGGATTACAAATTCTGTTGCCGTTGCTCGAAAATTAACTTCCGCACCGAAGAACGGAGGTGTGGTTTTATGCTGCGACTGATGATTACGCCAACACATGGAAAATATGTTGTAACAGATGAGAAGAACCACACAATGTACACAATTAAGAAAAAACTGCGCGGTACCTACATTATCCGTGATGAAAATAAATATGATTTGTATGAGCTTTCCCTTGGTTCGGAAGATCGGCACCCTGTCTATCAGATTTTGCTGAATGATAAGCCGGCGGCGGAACTGCGCTGCGTTTCGCGTTTTGTAGATCCACGCATGGAACTCGAAAGTGGCGATATTCTCATCGTCATCAAGACCGATGATCCCAACCATCTTCGATACCATATTACCGACCACCTCAGAAATGAAGTCGGACGCATGGAAGTGATCACGCTTCCAAAGGGCGAATATCGTTTCGATATCCGAATCGAAGAAGCATTTTTTGACGATTATATTCCTTTGATGCCGATTGCGACAGTTGAATGCATCAAGCCGCAGAGCATCTCGACATAATCACGATATCTTTTCAGAAAGGACGCGATTCCAATGAAGCATTTTTTGAAACTGCTGGATCTGTCAACAGAAGAAATCATTGACCTGTTGAATCTGGCAGACCAATTGAAATATGAGCGCAAACATGGCATTGCGCACCCCCATCTGGCAGGCAAAACGCTTGGCATGATTTTCCAGAAATCCTCGACACGTACCCGTGTTTCCTTTGAAACCGGTATGACACAGCTTGGCGGCTATCCGCTGTTCCTCTCCTCCCGCGATTTGCAAATCGGCAGAGGTGAGCCGGTTCAGGATACCGCAAGAGTGCTTTCCCGTTATCTCGACGGCATCATGATCCGTACCTTTGCACAGAAGGAAGTGGAAGATCTGGCAGAGTACGGCTCGATTCCGATTATCAATGGTCTGACGGATTTCTGCCATCCCTGTCAGGTGCTTGCAGACCTTATGACCATCCGCGAATTCAAGGGCGGATTCAATGGTCTGAAAATGTGCTATATCGGTGACGGCAACAACATGGCAAATTCCCTGATCGTCGGCGGTCTGAAGGTCGGAATGCAGGTGAGCATCGCTTGCCCGCAGGACTATCAGCCTGACAAGCAGGTACTTGATTTTGCCAATCAGAACGGCGGTTTCTTCATGACAGAATCTCCGGTTCTTGCAGCGGAAAATGCTGACGTCATCTTTACGGATGTCTGGGCTTCCATGGGACAGGAAGATGAAGCCGAAAAGCGCAAGATCGCTTTCAAAGGCTATCAGATCAATGATGAAGTGCTGGGCGCTGCGCATTCTGAATGCATGGTGCAGCACTGTCTTCCCGCACACCGCGGCGAGGAAATCACCGAGAAGGTCTTCGAAGCACACGCAAACGAGATTTTTGAGGAAGCTGAAAACCGTCTGCACGCGCAGAAGGCTGTCATGGTCAAACTGATGGGTTGAAAACAGAACGCTCGATAATTGATGCAGAAACACGTTTCATACTTTCCCTACATCCCCGATTTATCCCCAAGAATGCATTCACCAACGATGAAATCAGTACATGAAAATTGACATCGTACTGCCAAACCAAGCTGCATCCCCGAATAATTGTACAAAATATTATTTTCTGCATGATTTATCATCTGCCGTCACTGTTTTTATATTGACAAATTGGAGTTTTTGTGTTATAATCAACGAAAGCGCAAATGATTGCGCGAATAAAGGAGGACGATACCAATGGGATTTTTTGATAACATCGCCGCAACCGTAACAAAGGGTGCGCGTGAAGCCGCCGACAATGCAAAACTGTTTGCTGATAAGACACGTATCAAGAAGGATATCAATAACTGCGAAAATGAACTTCGCAACCGTTATTGCGATATCGGCAAACTGTTCTTCGAGAACAATAAGGATAATGTTCCTGAGGAATACGCCGCTTTATTTGAAGGCATCGGCCCGCTTCTCGATGAAATCGCAGCAAAACAGAAGGAACTCGATGCGCTGGACGGCACGGTAAGCTGCCCCGGATGCGGCAAGCCGATCGCAAAGGACGCAAAGTTCTGCCCGAACTGTGGTCAGACCGTTCCGCAGCCTGAGATTCCGCCTGTCGGCGCAGCAACCGTCTGCCCGACCTGCGGTGCAGCACTCGCAGCAGGTGCAGCATTCTGTGCATCCTGCGGCAATCGCGTCGGTGGTGCTGAAACTGTCAACGCAACTGTTGTTGCAAACAACGTCTGTCCGAATTGCGGCGCAACACTTGCTGCTGACGCAGTATTCTGCGCTGAATGTGGCACAAAAGCTCCTGGCCTGAACTAATGCAAAAAAAAGATACTGCTGTTCTTCTGGTGTGCGCGGGAAACGCCACCAGAATGGGCGGCATCCATAAGATCCTGCACCCTCTTGGGGATGCCACGGTTTTGGAACAATCGCTCCGCACGTTTTGCAAGTCCGCAAACGTGTCGGAGCTTATTGTTGTTTGCAGACCACAGGATATGGACGAATTTCATGCCATTACGCAAAACATGAAGCTTTCCCTGCCGTTGAAACTGGTCGCAGGCGGTGCCACCCGTCAGCAGAGCGTCCAGAACGGTTTTGCGGCAATTTCTGCCGATGCGGAATATGTCGCCATTCATGACGGCGCACGCCCGCTGGTGCGGCTTGTGGACATCGAAAATGTCATAGAGGCGGCACGGAAACACGGTGCGGCAACGCTCGGTATGCCCGTCAAGGACACGATCAAAGTTGTGGCGGACGGTTTCATTACCGATACGCCTGACCGCAGTTCGCTTTACCTTACCCAAACCCCGCAGGTCTTTCGCCGCAGTCTGTATGAACAAGCCGCGGCAGATGCCAGACAAAAGGGCAAGGACTATACCGATGACTGCCAACTGGTAGAAGCGCTCGGTGTTCAGGTCGCAATGACCTGCGGTGACTATACCAATATCAAATTAACAACCCCTGAAGACTTTGCAGTTGCAGAAGCCTTTCTGCAAAGAAATCGCGCAAATACGGAGGACTCTTAATATGGTGAATCAAATGCGCATCGGACACGGCTACGATGTTCATCGCTTGACCGAAAATCGGAAACTTATTCTCGGCGGGGTAGAGATCCCGCACACGCTCGGTTTGTTAGGGCATTCCGATGCGGATGTCCTGACGCACGCCGTCATGGACGCAATGCTTGGCGCACTTGCGCTTGGCGACATCGGACAGCATTTTCCCGATACCGACCAAAAATATGCGGGTGCAGACAGCCTGAAGCTTCTCTATTACGTCAACGGTTTGATTCAGCAGAAAGGCTGGCAAATCGGCAATGTCGATGCCACCATTCTTGCGCAGGCACCAAAGCTTGCACCATATATCCCGCAGATGCGGAAAAAACTGGCGACCAAGCTGGGCTGTGACCTCTCGCAGGTCAGCGTCAAGGCAACAACAGAAGAAAAACTCGGTTTCACAGGCAATGAAGAAGGCATTGCGGCGCACTGTGTTGTGCTGCTGGCACGCATTCCTTCGCCGCTGAACCGTCGTCCTGTCGGCAGAATCATTCCGCTGTAAAGGAGAATGTGCGTGAATATTCAGATTTTCGGTAAATCCAAATGCTTCGATACGAAAAAAGCCGAGCGCTTTTTCAAGGAGCGCAGTGTGAAATTCCAGTCCATTGACCTGCCAAGTAAAGGCATGAGCAAACGCGAACTGGAAAGTGTCATGCGCGGTGTCGGCGGCATCGAAGCCCTCTTGGACGAAAAACATCCCGATGCTGCACTTGTCAAGTATTTGCTTCCGGATGCGCAGTTTGAGAAGCTTCTGGAAGACCCCTCGCTCATTCGCACGCCTGTCGTCCGCAACGGACAGAAAGCCACTGTCGGTGACGGCACAAAAACATGGGAATCATGGATTCGGGAGGAGAAAAACACCAAATAAGCAACATTGTTGCAAATTGGTGACAATTTCGCATAACAATTCCCAGATTGGTATATACATTTTTCGGGAAATATGCTATGATAACGATAGTCGATTCACTTTAGGGGGAAAATCCAAATATAGAATGAAACACCTGCCCAATTATTTGCGGCAGGTGATTTCACATACAGACATATTTAGTGAGTCGATATGATTTTTAGGAGGATTTGAAATGATTACCATGAAACAAAAAGCAACGGCAATGCTGTTGACGATGAGTCTTTCGCTTGCCGCAATGTCCCTGCCGGCACTGCCCGCTGCCGCTGCTGCCACCACGCTGACGGTCGGCAAAAACGGAAAATACCGTACGGTCACGGATGCAGTAAATGCCGCAGCCGCCATGAATCCGAGTTCGGAAAATGACCGCATTACGATTGCCATTGAACCGGGCACTTACCGTGAACAAGTGTTGATTTCTACGCCGTATCTCACTTTTGCAAACAGCAATCCAAGCGGCGGTGAAGTCCTGCTGACATGGTACTACGGCATCGGATATAAGTATTATTCTGCCGCAAGTACGCACTATTACAGTGCCGCAGATGCAAAGGCGAAGTCGGCAAAGGGCATAGCAGACCGCTGGGGTACAGCAGTACGTGTCCGCAGTGGTGCGAAGTATTTCCGTGCAGAGAACATCACCTTCGAGAACAGTTTCAATCGTTATGTCACCAGCGAAGAAATCGCAGACGGCGTGGAATCTACAGGTGAAACCATTACCGTACAGCGCAATCAGTGGCTTGATGCAAAAGCAAAGACTGCCACAGAACGTGCGGCAGCCATTTGTGTGGAAGCAGATTATGCTGAATTCTATAATTGTCAGTTCCTCAGCAGTCAGGATACGCTGTACACCGCAAATCCTGCGTATTTCCGTTCCTGCAAGATTCAGGGCAACACCGATTACATTTTCGGAAGCGGTGATGTGGTATTCGATGAATGCGAACTTTGCTTTGCAGGCTATTCGGACAAAGGCGTGGGCGGCTACATTACTGCGGCGCGTCAGCAGACCAAGGGATATCTGTTCTATAACTGCACGGTTACGCAGAACAGCGGCTTGATTGGTGCATCCGGATACTATGGCAGACCGTGGAAAGAAACTGCGAAAGTGTTGTTTTATAACACCAAGCTGCAAAATGCGAATATCATCACATCAGCGGGCTGGACTTCCATGAGTGGTGTTGAACCGTGGCAGGCGACTTTCCGCGAATACAACACAAAAACGGTCAATGGCGGCGGTGTCAATACGAGTGGTCGTGTCGGCGGTACGGTACTGGGAAGCTGCAATGAGTCCCGCGAAAGTTATCTTGGCGGATGGAAGCCGTATTATTTCGATGCGAAAGGCGGCAGCAGCATTGAACTTCCGCCGGAGTCCACGATGCAGTTGAAATCCGCGCTGAATGCGGACAAAGTGCCGCAGGGAACGTATGCCGAGGATTATAAGTACAATGATACATTCACATTGCGAGCCAACAATGCAGATGCTGTGATAACGGTAGACAGCGGCAGTAAGACCAGCGAAGACGGTGCTGTGACCACGACCAACCGTATTAAAATGGGTGGTGCAGGGGATGCGAACAATCGCTCTGTGCAGATTACGGCGCACAACAAGGGCAGTCTGCGGGTATATATGATGTCCTCGAACAGTGAGAGTGACCGCACGGTGTTGTTGCTGGATGCAGAAGGCAATGTTGTCAACAGTGTTGAAAACGTAACAGGAACGGTGTTGAAGGCGTATTCATTTGAGATTCCTGCGGAGGGGCATTATTATCTGACATCTGCGGCAAGCGGCATAAACATTTACCAGATGGAGCTGTATCAGGACGGAGAGGACAAGGAGATTCCCGTACTTACGACAACCACGACCACAAGCACCACAACTACGACCACAACGACTACCACGACAACGACAACAACCACCACAACGGAAGCACCGATGGAAGTGACGATGCGTGGGGATGTAGATGAAGATGGTTCGGTTGATGTTGGGGATGTTGTATTGTTATCGCGGTACGTATCGGAGGATACGGCAGTGACGGTGAGTGCGCAAGGGCAGATGAATGCAGATGTGATTGCGGATGAGGTATTGAACGCGAATGATATCACAGCGATATTGTGTATCATAGCGAAGCTGCCGATAGCAGACTAATTGAGTATTCCCGACAAAAGCGGCTCATTTATTGAGGCGTTCAGAGGGAGATTTCTCCAAAACAAAATGGCTATGCACGCGAAGCGAAATGAAAGTTTTACTCGATTTTTTTCAAAAAATCGCGAAGTCCAGAGGCAGCGCCCCTGGTCGCGCTCCGCAGAGCGGGAAACACCTTTTTTCGTCCTGACGAATCAGGAATGGGTTCCCCC
>JAZUJW010000013.1:0-69512 GCA_045642925.1 Oscillospiraceae bacterium | reverse complement strand
TGGCAGAGACCAGGGGCGCTGCCCCTGGTCTCTGCGTTTTTTTGAAAAAAATCGAGTAAAACTTTATTCTCGCTTCGCGTGCATAGCCGGATCGTTACGGAGATACTTTCGCCTTTCCTGCGTTTTCATACTTGCCTTTTTGTTCCTTTTGTGCTATAATATCTATATCACGAAAGGATGCGATACGGATATGCGAATTTATCACGCCAATCTCTTGCGAATGGACGGCTCTGCCCCTTCCCTCGGCTGGCTCGATGTCCAGAATGGCAAAATTACTGCCATCGGCGAAGGCCCCTGCACCTCAACTCCCGAAGATATCGACGCACGCGGCGGTACCCTCCTCCCCGGCTTCATCGACACCCACACCCACCTCGGTATCATCGAGGACGGCATGGACTTCGAAGGCGATGACTGCAACGAAGCCACCGATCCCTTCTTGCCCCATCTTCGCGCAATTGATGCCATCAATCCGTTCGATTCCTGCTTCAAAGATGCCCAAAAACGCGGCATCACTACCATCCTCGCCTCCCCCGGCAGCGCTAACCCCTGCGGTGGCTCTATCCTCGCCCTCAAAACCATCGGCTCTATCGTCGATGATATGGCAATTCGTACCGTCGGTGTCAAATTCGCTCTCGGCGAAAATCCCAAAGTCGTCTACGAACACCGCGACGAAACACCCGTCACCCGCATGGCAACCGCCGCCATCATCCGCGAAGGCTTTCAGAAAGCCATACGCTATCAGGAAGACCTGGAAGCCGCTCAGAAAGACAGCGACCTCACTCCGCCCGAACTCGATATGAAATGTGAGGCTCTCCTGCCCATTCTCCGCAAAGAACAAATCGCCTTCTTCCACTGCCACCGCGCAGACGATATCGCAACCGCTCTCCGCATCGCAAAAGAATTCTCCCTGCGGCTCGTGCTCGTCCATGCAACCGAAGGCTATCTCATTGCGGATACCCTCGCAAAACATAAAATCCCCGCCATCGTCGGCCCGCTGATGGGTACACGCTGTAAACCCGAACTGCGCGGTATGTGCATCGAAAACGCCGCAAAAATGCAGGAAAAAGGTGTCACGCTCGCCATCTGCACCGACCACCCCGAAGTCCCCATCGAATATCTGCCCGCATCCGGCATTGTCGCCAAAAACGGCGGTCTTTCGCAGGAAAATGCCCTGCTTGCCATGACTGCCAATGCCGCCGATATCGCAGGTATCGCAGACCGTGTCGGTCGTCTGCAAGTCGGACTCGATGCCGATTTGCAGCTTTATGCACCGAATGTAAACCCGCTGGCACTCGAAGCAATGCCGCAGTGGGTGATGATAAATGGAAACATACTGAAATAACAAGGAGCTGAAATCATGCGCGAAATTCATGTAGATACGATTACTGCAAAGGTACGCGAACTTTGTATGCAGGCAAATGCCGTTCTGCCGAAGTCGCTGGAGGACTGCATTCGCTGCGGCAAAGACAAGGAACGATCTGCCGCCGGAAAAAGTGTGTTCGATGACCTCTGTGCCAATCTGGATGCGGCACGGGAAACCGGACTGCCGATTTGTCAGGATACGGGTATGGCAGTCATTTTCATGCGCATCGGTCAGGATGTGCATTTGGTTGGCGGTGACTTGCGTGAAGCAGTCAACCGCGGTGTCGCGGCAGGATATCTGGACGGCTACCTGCGCTGTTCCGTGGTCGGCGACCCCTTGGAGCGCGTCAACACGGGCAATAATACCCCTGCTGTCCTGCATCTGGACATTGTCTCAGGCGACCAGATCGCCATTGATGTCTGTCCGAAGGGCTTTGGCAGTGAGAACATGAGCGCACTGCGGATGTTTACGCCTGCTGCCACAGAGGAAGATTTGGTCGGATTTGTGACAGATACGATTCGGAAGGCAGGAAGCAATCCATGTCCGCCGATCGTAGTCGGAGTCGGCATCGGCGGTGACTTTGAGCTGTGTGCATATCTTGCGAAGAAAGCACTTTGCAGAGATGTTGCACTGCGCAATGAAACCCCGCGTTATGCAGCACTGGAAGAAAAAATGCTGACGGCAGTCAACCGACTTGGCATTGGCCCGCAGGGATTCGGCGGAACGGTCACGGCGCTGGCTGTCAACATTGAACAAGCGCCGACGCATATTGCAGGATTGCCGATTGCGGTGAATGTCGGCTGTCATGTGACACGTCATGCAAGCGCGGTATTGTAAGCTGAAAGGAGCGAATCAATCATGAATTTTCCTGAAATCCGCACGGCTGCGAATGAAATCGCGGCACTTGGAAAGCCAAAGAAGATTTATCTCATCAGCCACAAGAGTAATCATCAGACAGGCGCACTGCGGAGTTTCAAGCTGGCGCTGATTGTTGGTGATGACACGGCGAACGTATCAGAATTGGAGTGCTTTCTATATACGGCGGTTGACTGCGAATGCCCGTATGATTTGGTTGTCTATAAAGAAACAGAATGGAAAACGCTCTCAGAAGATTCGCGGACTTTTGCGTGGTCAATTGCGCAGACAGGGGAGGTGCTGTATGGCTAGAGGATACCGTGACGGCGACAGCCGACGATATTTTGATTGGCTGTATTATGCAGCGATAGACCTGCGTTGTGCGAAGGTACTGTTGGAGGATGCGCACTGTTATAATCAGGTAGCGTTTCATTGTCAGCAGTGCATTGAAAAGGCGATAAAGGGATATTTGTTATGGAAGCGGCATCATTTATATGATGGGCACAACCTGCCATGGCTTTGCAAGCAGGCGATGCAGGATGACCAACATTTTGTGAAATGGCTGCCTGCGACGACGAAGATGAACCAATTTTACATTGAAGCGCGTTATCCTGCTGACTTTCTTTTGCAGATGGATGAAGAGACGGCAGCGGAGTTAATTATCACGACGAGTGATATGCTGATGTTCATTAACAGTCTGGTGAAGTTTGACTTTGCAAGTTACCATCAGAAGAAGCCGCGCTGACATGAAGGAAAAATTTTTCCGTAACGATCCGGCTATGCACGCGAAGCAAAATTAATTTTTTCAAAAAATCGCAGAGTCCAGAGTGCGAAACACCCTTTTCGTCCTATTTCATCAGGAAGGGGTTTCCCCTCGTGTCGTACCCGACATAAATAAAGGAAGGCAGGAAGAACGCTTCATACCGTTCTCTTGCCTTCCTTTGTTTATCACGGGAGATGTTATGGGGAACCCCCTCCTGATTTGAAATCCTAGTGCTTATTTCAGGAAGCCGTTCAAAATGTGCTCCTCTGCTTCTTCTTCCGTCAACCCAAGCGTCATCAGCTTCAACAGTTGGTCACCCGCAATCTTTCCAATCGCCGCTTCATGCACAAGCTGTGCATCAACACAGTTCGCCCGAATCGCCGGAATCGAACTGATTTTCGCATTTCCCATGATGATCGAATCACACTGTACATGACCAAATGACTTCGCATTACCCGTCATGCACGGGAAGAATGTCTGCACCGATTCATCTTGCCCAACCGAACGCGACAAAATTCGCGCCGACGATTCTTCTCCATCCAGAAAAATATCTACCCGCGATTCCGCCTGCTGCTTTCCATGCGTCAGCAAACGCTCCGTCAGCACAACCTCTGCCCCTGCACCAACATGAATCTGCGTATTACGGTTCGTAGAATCAATTCCGCGAATCTGCGACATATCCATCTCCATCGACGCGCCATCCTCCAAATAGACAACCGTCTGCGGATTCATGATTTTGCCGCCTTCTCCATCGCCTTCACCATAATGCTTTTCAACATACTTCACATGAGCATTCTTTCCAACATAAAATGTGTGAACGCCGCTGTGCGTACTGTCCTGCTTGCCGCAGTTATGAATGCCACAGCCTGCGATAATTACCACATCCGCATCTTCACCAACAAAGAAATCATTGTAAACGGTTTCTTCCAGCCCACTCTCCGCCAGAATCACAGGAATATGCACACTCTGCTTCTTTGTGTGCGGCGCAATGTGAATCTCAATGCCGTCTTTATCCGTTTTCGATACGATCTGAATATCTGCTGTGCTGTTTCTGCCCGCACTTTTTCCGTCCAGGCGGATATTATATGCTCCTTCAGGCACTTCATGCAAATCTGCAATCTCTGCCAGAAGATTCTTTTCCATTTCGTTCATATTGTTCATGCAGCGCTCCTTCTCGTCAAGCTTTCTTTTCCAGCGCCTTGCAGAAGCAAACCGTTTCACCAGTGATTTGCGGCAAAATATCTGCGGGGTCGCCCATGCCCGAAATCAATCCGTCCGATACCATCACAATCTTGTCCGCCATCGAGAGAATACGCTCCTGATGCGAAATAATAAGGATGGTCGCATTGCGCTTGTCACGAAGTTCACCAAATGTTTCCGTCAGACGGGTGAAACTCCAAAGGTCGATTCCCGCTTCCGGCTCGTCAAAAATCATAAGGGATGCATTGCCTGCCAGTACACTTGCAATCTCAATACGCTTGACCTCACCGCCCGAAAGCGATGTATCCACTTCACGGTCAAGATAATCCTTCGCACACAGACCAACCTGTGTCAGCAGAGAACATACCTCACCATGCGTCAGTTTTTTGCCGGCGGCAACTGTCAGCAAATCACGGACGGTAATGCCCTTGAAACGCGGCGGCTGCTGGAAACCGTAACGTACACCCAGTTTGGCACGCTCTGTAATGGAAAGCCCGCAAAGCTCCGCGCCGTTCCACTGAATCGAACCGCCCGTTGGCTGCACAAGTCCCATGATGCATTTTGCAAGCGTCGTTTTGCCGCCGCCATTCGGGCCTGTAATAACAAGAAACCGGTTTTCTTCTACTTGAAGGTCGATGCCCCGCAGGATGCCTGTCTGTTTACCTTCCTGCGCAACAGAATATTGCAAATTCTGAATTTTCAGCATGAAATGCTCTTTCCTCTTTTCTGATGATTTCGCCGTTTCCCTTATGGGAACCACATACAATTAATATTGTATCACATCTGAGAAAGAATGTCAAGGATGAAACACGGCAATCCTATTTTCGGCAGTTTTTACGGAAATATACAGCAAATACCATGTAAAGGCAATAAAAATCCCCCTCATCTCTGAGGGGGAAATGAATATCAGCTATCGTAAGGGCGCACACGAAGCGGAATGCCTGCGGCATCTGCCACTGCCTGCGCTGCCGCAATTTCCTCTTTGGAAATCACATCGACCACTGTAAACATGACATTCGGCACATACTGTTTGCAGTCCTGTGCAAATGCCTGCAATGCTTCAAAGGCATCGTCCCATTTTGGACGGGTAACTGCCAGATAAGCGTCTTTCGTGCCTGCATTCAGACTGATGGATACCGTATCTACGATGCCTGCAAGCTGTTTTGCGGTGGGGCATCCGTGAATCTTGTCCGACAATCCGTTGGTATTCAGACGGATGGGCGGGCAATGCGGAAGTGTACGGGCATATTCTGCTGCTGCAATCAGTACCTCCAGCCGCATGGTTGGTTCGCCGTAGCCGCAAAATACCAGTTCCGTAAAATCAGCGAGATTCCACGCAGAAAATGCAGCTTTGATTTCCTCCACAGTCGGGTCATGCTCCAGCCACAGACTGTCCGAACCATATGCACCATCTCCATTCTGGCGGATACAGAACGTGCAATTGCAGGGACATTGGTTGGTCAGGTTGACGTAAAGATGCTGACCGACGGGGTAGAGAATGGTCATTGCCATGTTTGCGTTTGCTCCTTTCGATTAAGCAAAAAATGTGTCACACATCTCGGGATAGTTGTTGTAGGTTTCAACAACATTGATTTTCCCGACAAGATGTTGATTCAGAATATTCATTTCTTCGGCATCAATCCAAATGACCTGATGCTCAGGGTCATCGGCGTTTTGTACAGGATACTGCCGAATATACGCATCTTCCACCATAAACCGAAGCACATAGACCATATTGCCGTGGTTCTGTGCCAGTTTCAGATGACGTGCGATTTGTTTTGCGCCGTATTCGGAAAGCAGTGCCGTAAAAAGCTGCTGTCCATGCGGACATTTTGGAAATCCTTCAAATTTTTGACCTTCAATTGCTTCATATTCTTTTGCGGAAACAGGTCTGAATAGTTCCATGGTGGAATAAACCTCACTTTCTTCGTATTTGCTCAGGATAAAGCGAAATTATTCTTTTTTCGCATCCTGCATCCGCCGCAGGATCTCATCATAGAGCATATACATTTTTTGTACAGAGTTTTCGAGAAAATAGTAGTGCATAACATAGGGAATCAATAGAGAGAGTATCAGTACCAGAAGCGGCACCAGCAAAATGTCGTTCACAATCAGTAAAAAACCGATGGTGATAAAAAAACAGATTGCGAACAGCATTGTTACCAGAAAGTGAATCAGACGTTCATGCTGCATGAATTGTATTTTATGCAGGTGTTCCTCCATGAGCTCGTCGAGGTTTAAATCCTTACCTTCTTTCAAAAGCATTTCCAGATGGTTGAGATAGTCGGTTAAATATTTGCGCATAAAATCAGTCCTTTACAGCGTTTTATGAGAGAAAAGGGAAGTTGTGAAGTTTCTTTGACAAATTTCTGTATATATCATAACATATTTATTCTACAATGTCAAGTATCCTAGTGAAATCGCAAATAAAAATTTCATTTGTAAATGAATTACCGCAGACCTTATTTTTGGGTCTGCGGTATCCATCATGATAAAACCTATATCTATATAATTTTGGTTTTGGCAATTTTACGGAAAGCAACTGTTTGATTTATTCATTTCACTCGCTTTCGATGTTATTATTATAGCATGGATGTTCAAGAAATGCAATTCGCAAAATCACAATTTTTCTATGCAAATGATTGTGAAGAACGTCAAAAATGCGAACACTTTTGTTCATCCGCAAATGTATCATATACGTCAGCATTTATAAATGAAGGGATTCTTCAAAAAATACTTGCAATCTCTGCCGCCATATGCTATACTGTTTATATGTGCGATGCCGTCGGAATCCGATGGCTTTCAGCCTTTTATCATGCATTTTTCACCTTACTGCGATAGACTGTGTACAGTTGACAGTATTGGTATTTTTCAAACAGAAAGGAATCTTTCCCATGGGTAAAAACAATGCCAAGCAGCAGAAGGCTGCACCCACTGAAAAACAGCTTGCAAAGCGTGAAGCAGCCAAGCAGAATGCAAAAAAAAGCAAGCAGAAAAAACTTGTAACGGTCGTATCGCTTTGTGCTGCGGGCGCGGTGGTTCTTGGCGGCACGGTATTTGCTGCTGTCAAGCTGATTGAAAAGGACGGTTATCAGCTTCGCAACAGCATTGCGCTGGAATCGGAACATTTTTATGTGACCAATGCAATGCTGGGCTATTACTTTGACAACGCATATGTGAATTTTATGAAGGCGAATGAAGGCGCGGAAAATGCCAATCTTCCTGATACATCCCGTTCGCTGAAAGAACAGCAGTTTACAGAGGATGAAACCTGGTATGAATACTTCATGCAGGCATCGCTGTACGGACTGGAAAATACGCTGAAAGCCTGTGAGAATGCGTATGCGGCAGGATATGAACTTTCGGACGAAATCAAGGAAGAATGCAAGCAAGAAGCCGCAGCGTATCAAAGCGACACGCTTTTGAAGGGTGTACAGGCAGAAGACATCGCCAGCACACTGGAATTACAGAAGCTTTCCTCTGCATATTACAACTATGCAGTAGACAATATCAGCATTTCAGAAGATGAATTGCAGGAATACTGTGAAAGCCACATTAACAATTATCGCCGCTGCAAGACGCTGTGTTATTCGATTGCATGGACAGATGAAACGGATGTGGCAGAAGAAGGTGAAACTGCGGTTCGCTTGAACTATGAACAGGCAAAGGGCGTTGCAGAAAACCTTGCAAAGACAGAAAATTCAGCCGATTTTCTGGATTTTGTCTATGATTTTCTTGTTGAAGTGAAAAATAAGGATGAAGAGACCGCGCAGAACATCACTGATGCTTGTCTGATCAGCAGCACGATGGATGGATATTCGGATGAAATGATTCACTGGATGACCAAGGCAAAGACGAAAGTCAATGACACCTATATTGTGGAAAACAAGGAGCTCAAAACATTCACTGTATACATGATGATAGAACTGCCGACGCTGGATGAATCGGATACGGTCGATTTGCGTGTAATTTGTCTGGCAGCATCGAAGTATGACACAGAAGAAGATGCGATGGCGAGTGCGCAGGAATTGCTGGACAAATGGCAGTCGGAAGGCGGCGGCGAAGAATTATTTGCTCAATATGCGAAAGACTATTCGGGTGATTTGATGACGTATTCGTTTGGCGGATTGGCGAGTGGTTATTCGTTCAACACGAAGACATATGGAGAAGATTTGCATAAGTGGGCATTTGACAAGGCGAGAAAGGCTGGAGATACGGGCGTATTCATGACGACGAACGCATCGGTTGCGGCATATTTTGTAGGGGACAATGAGCGAAATGCGTTTGAAGCGGCAGCATATTCGAGTTTGTATCAAAACAAAGTAGATGCGATCAATGAAGCGCGTGAGCAATATTCAGTGGTACAATATGATGCAACGTACAACAAGCTGAAATACTAAAAATGAAATGGTTATTTTATTGAGGATTCCAAAGGGAATTGATTCCCTTTGGCGAAGTCCAGAGGCAGCGCCTCAGGACGCCAACAGACTGCACCGCAGTCGGCGAAACACCCCATTTCGTCCAAACTAATCAGGAAGGGGTTTCCCTTCGTGTCGTACCTGACATAAATTTAGAGGCAAGAGAACTGCGATTACCAGTTCTCTTGCCTCTTTGTCTTTCAATCGGGTACTGCACTGGGGGCACCCCTTAATAGGGTTCCCCCAGACCCCTTCCTGATTCGTTTGAACGAAAAGGGAATTTCGCGCTCTGCGGAGCGGGACGAGAGGCGCTGCCTCTGGACTTCGCGATTTTTTGAAAAAAATCGAGTAAAACTTTAATCTCGCTTCGCGTGCATAGCCACTTTGGGAATCCTCAAAAAAACCGCAGTGTATTGCTACACTGCGGTTTTTCGTTTTGCTTACTTCATTACCCAGTAGTCGAGGGTTGCATCGCCACTGAATTCGAAGTACAGGTCAGTCTTACCAGACAGACCAAGTACAGGAGAACTGATCTCAGACATCTGACCGCCCGCAGGAATGTCAATGTATGCAACTGCGGTACCGGTTCTGCCGCCTGCGCAAACCTTAATGACTGCGCCGCTTGCAGAGGATGCCTTCATGGTCAGCGTTGTTGCACTCTTGCAGTCAACGCCGGAAACGGAGAACCAGCTGCCCTTCTTGCCGTTGACAACCGTGTCATACAGACCGGTCACACTGACACTCTTGGACTGGTTGGACATCGTTTCAGCCTGAACCTTGGTGAACGGATCCAGTGCTTCTACCTGCGTTACGCCCTTGTGGTTACCATTACAGGATACGTTGCCGTTGCTGACGGTTGCAGCACTGATGGAAGGCGAACGGTAGTTCTGATTGATACCCATGCGGTTTTCAACGACACGCGTATGATACAGAACATAGTACTGGTTCTTGAACTCGATGATGGAGTGGTGGTTGTTACCGCCCTTGTCAAGACTCTGCGTTGCAGTGTTCTTGAAGCAGACGCCCTTGTAGGTGTACGGTCCAAGCGGGTTGGAAGCAGCCATGTAGCCGATATCGGCATTGCTGAACTGCTGTCCGCCGGGAACATTCCAGTTGTGGCAGAAGGAGTATGTCCACTGGTTGCCGATCTTGATCAAGCTGGAGTCTTCGAACAGATACGGAGGATTCAGAGTGGTCGGTGTGCCAACAATGGAAATCATGTCATCGCCAAGCTGAACGATACGACCTGTGCCGGGGTCAGCAGCCTTGCCGTCAGGTACGCCGCCGCCGAATGCAAGATAACCCTTGCCGGAAGCTTCATCGTAGTAAACGCCCGGGTCGAACAGCCAAGTAACATTACCGCAGTTCGGGGTGTTTCTGGAAATCAGTTCCTTGCCGATCGGGTCAGTCCACGGGCCTGTCGGGCTGTCAGCAGTCAGAACGCCGACACCGGAACCGTTGTTTGCGAAGTACAGGAAGAACTTGTCTTTGCCGTTGATATTCTTCCAGCAAGCATCAGGAGCCCAGGAACGGGATGCCCACTTGGATGCCCACTGTGCACCGTTGGGAGCTGCACCTGCGCCATTGCCTGCAACAGGAATTGCGCCGTGGTCAGTCCAGTTTACAAGGTCTGCGGAGGAAACGCAGTTGATGGTACGAACGTCATAGGAGTTTTCCTGAAGCTGACCGTTCTTGTATTCAAATGCGTCATTGGTGGTATAGACATAGAGTCTGCCGTCATAGACCATCCAGCCGGGGTCAGCACCGAAACGCTGTGTATACAGCGGGTTGTTTTCGCCGTCATTCTTCCAGCTGTCTTCGAGCGAAACGCCGGAGAAGCTCTTTTCGAGTGCGGAGAAGTCAACCTTCGGAGCAACAACAGGGAATTCGCTGATTTTGCCGATGAGGAAATCACGGAGTGCAGCTGCATCATCCGCATTGACTTCGCGGTTCTGGTCAACGTCAGCATTCAACTCTGCGATCGAGTTTTCATACTTGCCGGACTTGATGCCGCGCTTGAGGAGTGCAAGGTCGCTTGCAGAAAGCGAACCGTCACAGTCAACGTCACCGATCAGCGGTTTCTTTGCTTCGCCTGCGCCCTTCGGTTGTGTGCCCTTGACTGCACCGATGATATCATCTGCATAGAAGTCAATCGTCGATTCAGCGGTTTCGATGTAAAGCTGAATATCGGAAGCACCTGCGGGGATGGTGTAGTTTGCATTTGCAAGCTGTACCCACTGTCCCTTGACTGCGGTGCCTTCTGCGATACCGTCATACTGGGTTTCGCCGTCCAGCGTATACTGGAGTTTCATGTAGAAAGTATCGGTTGAACTGCCCGTGTCGTACATGACATTCGAACTGAAGCTGTATGTTTCGCCTGCTTTGAAAGCAGGGGACAAAGCCGTGTAGCATCCGTTCCATGCATCGGTACGTTCAGTAACATACAGGGACTTGCTGCCTTCGAAAGCATTGCTGCTGCTGACTGCTGCGGTACAGCTGCCGCGGTTGGACCAAGAGTCATCGCCGCTTTCGAATGTGCTGTGGAAGTAGTAGCCGTTTTCATCGGGATCATAGGAAGGCGGGGTGTAAGAACCGCCTCTGACGGCTGCCCACATTTCTTCATCGGTGAGCCAATCGCTCTGCGGAACGACTTTGGTCAGTGCGGTGTAAGCTGCCTTCGGCTGGTTGTTGCTGTTATACAGCAGACCATTGGAACCTGCGGACAGCCAGGAGTTTGCATCGTTCGGGCCCCAGACGCAGATTGCAGTCACGTTCGGGATTTCCATGCCGAGCTTGAAGATAGCTTCATACTTCTTAGCCTGATCCTGATCTGAGAACTTGCCGCTTTCGACCGAAATATCAAGCTCTGTAGCCTGTACTTCGCAGCCGATGGAAGCGTACTTTCTCATAGCAGTTTCGTAAGCGGACATACCGGAGAAACCACTCCAGTCAGCATTGATATGGGACTGCATACCGACACCGTCAAGGATGCCCTTGTTGTAGAGGTTCTTGCACATATTGTAGATGCAGTCGCGCTTGTGATCCCAGTACTCGTTGTAGTCATTGTAGAACAGTTTGCAGGATTTCGGTGCATACTGTCTTGCGTAGGTGAATGCCTTCTCGATGAAGGAGTTGTTGCCGTAAACCTGTACCCAAGGAGAAGCGCCGTTGCCGATACCGCCGACTCTTGCGCCGTCCTTGCCGTTGCTGGTGCGGCTGGAATCGTCAGAGATGCACTCGTTGCAGACATCGTATGCATACAGGTCAAGGTTCGGATACTGCGTCTGGATTGCCTGGAACATATTCTTGATGTAGCTTTCCATACGGGCATCCATGGTGCTGGCATTGACCCAGTTGTTGTTCTTGTTCAGACCTTCTTTGAAGACCCATTCAGGTGTCTGGGAATGCCATACCAGCGTATGACCTCTCATGCCGATGCCGTTCTTGGAACAGAAGTCCATGATAGCAGCGCAGCTATTGAGCGAAACAGCGATGTTGTTGCCGCTGGATGCGCCCTGATTCATGGTAGCATCCGGCTTGGTTTCGTTTTCGCATTCCACGGAACTGCAATCCTTGAGGATGTTTGCAGTAATGGAGCTGTTCTTAATAGTACCGCCGTTCAGGATGTTACCGACACGGAAGTATTTGCCGAACATATTCTTCAGACCGGTGTCGGTAGCGGAAACGGTCTCAGCCGCTTTTTCGCCGATGACTTTCACATCATCGAAGCGGAAATCTTCAGTGCTTTCGTTATTGACAGCGATTTTGAAATCATAGCTGCCGGCGGGTGCGAAGAAGTCACCCTTGAGTTCAGTCCACTGACCGCCCTTGACCTTCTTGGAGGCAAGTTCAACGGTCTGGGACTCCTCAGTTTTATCGTCTGTGATGGTCAGCGTCAAGTGGAAGATCTGGTCTGTTTCGGAATAAACCTGCATACTGTAGGTATTTTCCTGACCGCCGACCAGATAAAGTCCCTTGAAAGAGTAAGCGCCGTCTTCAGGTGTTTTACGTCCGGAAACGAGCATTCCGCGGGAGCCGTTTGTACCAATGGATTCTTCAGCCGAAAGCTGAACCGTATCGGCACTTGCGCACCATCCCTCATATTCAAATTCAAAGTCGTTGCTCACCAGCTCTGCTGCTTGTACGGACATATTCATCGGTACAATCGTCAGCATTGCTGCGGAGCAAGCAAGTGCGGTAACCACCGCCATGATTCTTTTTTGCTTCATGTAAATCCCCCTATCACGAATGTTTTCTATTCGTATATGATGG
This sequence comes from Oscillospiraceae bacterium, assembly GCA_045642925.1. Taxonomy (GTDB): domain Bacteria; phylum Bacillota; class Clostridia; order Oscillospirales; family Ruminococcaceae; genus Firm-04. The sequence goes on along the minus strand of JAZUJW010000013.1, from coordinate 56,641 downwards.
TTTTGATTTGTTGGAAAACGGATCGGATGAGAACGGAAAAGACGATTTCCGCCGGTGGCAGTTCTCACTGCCCAAAAAATTGTCTTGTCAGTGACCACTCCTTTCCAAAGGTATGGATATTGTTTTGGTGCCGTGAGGGGACACGGCATATATTCTTCAAGACATCTGCTGTTGTGGAATGACAGAAGTCTTGTTGAAGGGGCAAAGCAGAAGAAATAGTAATTCATCATCACAAGTATAGCAAAAGCAGTACAACAATACAAGTTCAAATATGGAGAAAAAGTGGATATTATGAAGGCAATTTCCAATGATGTTTGTTTAAAATCATTCAATCTGTGTTTATTATTTTGCGAAATTCATGTAAAACGACCGAGAAAAAGTGTGCTTTTGACAAAATCAGGGGCGCATTCTGCATGGAGAAAAACGTGAAGCTGTATGGTAAAATCATAACGTAGCGCGAAATTGTAATGACATTTCTGTGGACTATTTTGAGGAGGTACATCTATGTACAGACAATTTTATTAACAAAGGAAAAGATATCTCCGACTTCGTTTTGAAATCGGAGATATCTATATACTGGTATCGGTTGTACGGTTAAGGCAACACCGCACAGAGCTGGTGGCATAGATGTGCAGTCAGATTTTTCGTCAGATTGTACAGAAAGGTGTGCTTTGTGCGGTGCTGCCTCAAGAATTGTACGCTTCCTCAAAGCGGGTGATGATGTCATCAAACAGGTCTGCTGCACTATGAAAGACATCTGTTTTCGTAATGTCAACGCCGGCGATTTTCAAAGACTCGATGGGGTTTTTGGTTTCACCGAGTTTCAGGAAGTGCATATAGTCCTCGACTGCGCCTGCCTCGCCGCTGCGGATGCGCTTGACAATGTGTGCGGCAGCGCTCAGCCCGACGGCATATTTATAGACGTAGAAATGATAATAGAAATGCGGAATCCGCATCCATTCGCAGGCAATTTCCTCATCCAGAACGATTTCCCCGCCGAAATACTTTTCATTGATCTCGTAGTAGGTCTTGCAGAGGAGTTCTTTTGTCAGCACTTCACCCTGTTCGGCAAATTCATGCGTTTTTGCTTCAAATTCCGCGAACATTGCCTGACGGTAGATGGTGGACTTGAACAGTTCCATGAGCGAATTGAGAATTGAGAGCGTTTCATCCTTGCTCTGTGCGTGTTCCAGACGGTAATAGGAAAGCAGCAGTTCGTTGACCGTGGAGGGGACTTCCGCCACGAGAATGCGGTAGTCGGCATATTGCAAAGGATTGTTTTTGCGGGTGAAATAGCTGTGCATCGAGTGACCGGATTCGTGCGCCAGTGTTTCCACATCTTCGTCCATGCCGATGAAGTTCATCAGAATATAGGGTTCTGTCGTGGCACAGCCGCTGGAGAATGCACCGCCGACTTTTCCTTGGTTGGGGTAGACATCTACCCAGCGCTTGGCATAGCCTTCCCGCAGAATACGGACATAATCTTCGCCAAGTACGGACAGCGCTGCCAATACTTCTTCCACGGCTTCTTCATAGGTATATTTTTTGTGGAAGGAAGCGATCAGCGGCTGATAGATGTCGTGGATCGCAAGTGTTTCCGTACCAAGGACACGTTTTTTCAGACGGTAGTAGCGGAACAGTACGTCCAGACGTTCCGAAATGCCGTCAATGATATTCTGATAGATCTGCGGTGTCATGTGGTCTGCAAACAGGGAATGTTCCAGTGCGGAATCGAAATGCCGCACCTTTGCACAAACCATTTCCGCTTCGATCTCTCCTGCGTAGAGGGATGCGAAGGTATTTCCGAACTGCTCATAGGTGCGGTAGAGGGTACGGAATGCTTCTTCACGCACGGATGCTTTCTGGGAACGCATGAATAAAGCGTAATTGGTGCTGGTGAGTTCAGTCTGATTGCCGTCCTCATCGGTGATGTTTCCGAATTTCAGATCGGCACTGACCAGTGTATTGTAGGTGTTGGCGGCAGTTTCACGTTCTTTGTCAAAGGAAGCCAGCAGGGTTTCTTCTGTTGTGGAGAGGGTGTGCGGACGTTCGCGCATGATTTCCCGCAGTGTGATCTCGTATTCGCGCAGACCTTCATGTTCTTTGAGAAATGTTTCGAATGTATCTGCGGGAATTTGCAGCAAGGTAGAATCAAAGAATGCAGTTGCTTCTCCATAGGCGGCGGCAAGGTTCTGTGCTTTGCCGTACAGCCGCTGTGCGGTGCTGTTGCCTGTATCCTCACTCAAGCGCAAATGGGCGTAGTTCGCAATGCGGTTGATGTCTTCCCGTACATGGATGATATCGCGCACGGTCTCGAAAAGCCCTTGTGCGGAAGCCTGCATTTTTTCTGCCATGGCAGGAATTTGTTTCAGGTCGGATTCCGTCTTTGTAAAGGCTTCTTCCCATGCAGTTTCGGATGGAAAAATAAGGGACAGATCCCAGGTGTCTTTTTCAGCGATTTCAGTTCTCAGCATATGCGTTCCTTTCTTTCGTGATTCGATTGGCTTCTATTATTTAGCGGCTTTTGCGGGCTTCTGTTCTTTTCTGCCGTAAACCAGCCACATGACAAGTTTGCCGAGATAGTGGCAGGCAAGGTAAACGGGAATACTGACGAGGACGCTCAGCAGAAAATCAAGCGGGACGATTTTCCAGAAGAAGGGGAATACAGATTTATATTCTCCTGTGAATTGCGGGCGGAAATGCTCGTAAAACAGTACGTCTATGATATAGGACATGAGGTAGCAGGTGAGGGAGAGCGCAGAGATTTTTGCGGCAAACCATCTGACCACACGATTCTTGACATTAATATTGTAGAATGTCAGGAACAGCAGTGTCGCAATGATGATATTAGGCAAATCTCCGTTCTCGATGTTGTAGCCTGTATAGAAATTGCCATCTCTGGTCAGGTGGTTGGCGAGTGCCAGCAGGAAACAGCCGAGTCCTGCACCAAGTGCTGTCAGAATGCGGGGCGGATGCGGACGGAATTCAGCAATGTAACTGCCGATGAGGTAGTATGCCATCGGCCACATGGATCCGAAATATCCGAACGGGAACGACAGTGTACTACCCCATGCTTCCGGCAAACGGATGCGGTTGAGGGCATCGGGCAGTGTGGTGATGCAGGCAACAGTGATGACGGCGGCAAGTTTTTGTTTTTTTGTTTTCAGCGATTGGTATCCGCCGTTGATGAGGGGCATGAAAACAGCAAGTGCAAGATACATATTCGCGTACCAGCCATAGCTTGGCTGATTGAATGTCCAGACGCTTTTTGCCCAGGTGAGGAATGGCCATTTCTCATGCAGATAGAGGATCTTGAAAACGATGGTGATGATGGAAACCAGCAGAGAATTCAGCAGGATAGGGACAAGTTTGACAAAATGTCTGCCTTCGAATTTGGCGTTGCGTTTCAGGTAACCTGTGAGAATCAGAAACAGCGGCACACATTCATAGAATAGGGAACGAAAGGACGTATGGAGGAGTGTAGACGGATCGGAAACGGCGATGTCATAGTATCCGCTATGCAGAAAGTAGTGCAGTGCAATGACGGAAAACATTGCAAAAATGCGAATAATGTCAAGTCCAAATTCATTTTTTGTTTCTTGCAGCTTGAGCATATTTTATCTCCTGTCAGACGATATTATTCATGGAATTCGAATACATAACACGAATAGATATATCATATCATACAGTGAATGGATTGTCAAGCATTGAGTGAAAAATAAAGACAGCACCACACAAAGATTGACTCTGCGGTGCTGCCTTCATACTGATTTGCTGTGGGGGAATGGTGCTCATCGTCTGATGCCTTCCAGAAAATATCCGAATGCAAACTGAAAATACTTCACTGCTTCTGCTTTCGAAAGCTTTCTCGTGACGGCATCCACATTGTATCCGCGGCAGAAGCACCAGATCGAATAACTGAGCATCTCCGTGTCGATGTCCTTGATGAAGCCTCTTGCTTTTGCTTCCTCCAGGGACTTTTTCATCGTCTGTGTCCACCACATACGGTTTTCTTCTGTGAGCGAATCGTGTTCAAACATATAACTGCTGAATTCCATTTTGATGTCATAGGTATTGATGAGCACCTTCGTGCCGATGTCCATTGCATATTCAAAAAAGTCTTCGCTGCTGTTGTAATCCGAACGAAAACTTTCCCGCATCTTCAATACGGCGTTTTCATAAATGATCCGCAGCACTTCATCTGCATTGTGAAATCGGTTATAAAAGACACGGTTGGTGACACCAAGTCGGCTGATGATCTTGCGCACAGTGACATTGTGTGCTCCCTCATCGCGTGCGATTTGTGTAGTGATTTCGACGATATCGTCTGAAATCTCATCGGTAATGCGATCCTGCTGTTTCACAGCCATAGGGTATAGAACCTCCATTCATCCGGGTGAAATTCTTGACTTCTATTATATCATACAACTAATACATTGTCAATCGTTTCAGCACTGATTGTGCTAAAAATCATAAATGTTTCCTACATCATGCAATATATTCCTATTGTTAATGAAATGTTCACAAAGTGTTCATTATTAATTCACATCTTAAGAGGGCAATGTATGTTATAATATGGTTGCCGATTTCGCGGACTTAGGGCATTGCCTGTGAACATCAGGAATTTCACCATCCTTTCTCTGCGTTTTACGGTAATATGTTATTAAAGAGGTGAAATGAAATGCTGCGTAAGGAAGAAAAGACAGAGGTCATCCTCGCAAATGCAACTCATGAGGGCGATACCGGTTCCCCTGAGGTACAGATCGCGATCCTGACTCGTCGTATCAATGACCTGAATGCACACCTGAAGGAGCACAAGAAGGATACTCACTCCTATCGTGGTCTGCTGAAGATGGTCGGCCGCAGACGTAACCTGCTCAACTACCTGAAGAAGAAGGATATTGAGCGTTATCGTGCAACGGTAGAGCGTCTTGGTCTGCGTAAGTAATTTCGCGTACGTGCATGAAGGCAGGGGGATGCCTTTCCCTCTGCCTTTTTGTTCATACGTCCGGCGCTGCCAATAATTGGCATTGCGAGAACATTAGCATGAAATCGTGCTTCTTGCCGTGAGGCAGGATTTTGTGCTAATCCTCGCTGTCAATTCTGATTTTTTCTATTTTGTATTTGAGGAGGCATATACTGTTATGTTTGAAAAGCACAAGATTTTCAAGACGACTTTCTGCGGTCGTGAATTGTCCGTTGAAACGGGCAAGACCTGTGAACTTTCGAACGGTTCCTGCTGGGTTCGCTATGGTGACACGGTTGTGATGGCAAACGTCACTGCAAGCGAAAAGCCGCGTGAAGGCGTTGACTTTTTCCCGCTTTCTGTCGATTATGAAGAACGTCTGTATTCTGTCGGCAGAATTCCCGGCAGCTTCATGAAGCGTGAGGGCAAGCCCAGTGAAAAAGCAATTCTGACTTCCCGCTGTGTTGACCGTCCGATTCGTCCGCTGTTCCCGAAGGATATGCGCAATGATGTCGCTGTCGTGATGACGGTTCTTGCTGTCGATCAGGACTGCCTGCCGGAGATCTGCGGCATGATCGGTACATCCGTTGCCATTTCGATTTCCGATATTCCGTGGAACGGCCCGATCGGTGGATGCTCTGTTGGTCTGGTAGACGGCGAGATCATTCTGATGCCGAACAAGGAACAGAGAGCAAAATCTGACCTGAACCTGACTGTTGCTGCAACCGCACAGAAAATCGTTATGATCGAAGCAGGCGCAAACGAAGTGCCTGATGACCTGATGCTGGAATGCATTCTGAAAGCGCATGAGGAGATCAAGAAGCTGGTTGCATTCATTTCTGATATCCAGAAAGAGATCGGCAAGCCGAAGTTTGCATTTGAGTCGATGGAAGTTGACCACGAACTGTTCGATGCAATTGCAGAATTTGCAAGAAAAGACGTTGAATTTGCTCTGGACACCAATGATAAGAACATTCGTGAAGCAAGACTGCTTCCGATCAAAAACGCAATTCATGAGAAGTTCGATGCTGAAAATGCAGAGCGCATTCTGATGATCGACGAATGCATCTACAAGCTGCAAAAGACCATCGTTCGTGAATGGCTGTATCAGGGCAAGCGTGTAGACGGCAGAAAGATCGATGAGATCCGTCCGCTGGCTGCTGAAGTTGGTCTGCTGCCCCGCGTACATGGTTCCGGTCTGTTCACCCGTGGTCAGACGCAGGTTTTGACCATTGCAACCCTTGGTCCTGTTGCAGATGCACAGCGCATTGATGGTCTGGATGAAAACGAAGAAATCAAGCGCTATATGCACCAGTACAATTTCCCGAGCTATTCTGTAGGCGAAACCAAACCGTCCCGTGGTCCCGGCCGTCGTGAAATCGGTCATGGCGCATTGGCAGAGCGCGCATTGCTGCCTGTCATTCCGCCTGTGGAAGAATTCCCGTACGCATTCCGTCTGGTTTCCGAAGTATTGAGCTCCAACGGTTCGACCTCTCAGGGTTCTATCTGCGGCTCTACGCTGGCACTGATGGATGCAGGCGTTCCGATCAAGGCACCTGTTGCAGGTATTTCCTGCGGTCTGATTACGAAGCCTGATTCCGATGAATTCATGACCATGGTTGATATTCAAGGTCTGGAAGACTTCTTCGGCGATATGGACTTCAAGGTTGGCGGTACGCATAAGGGTATCACTGCGATTCAGGTGGATATCAAGGTTGACGGTCTGACGCCCGCTATCATCAAGGAAGCATTTGAGAAGACACGCAAAGCACGTCTGTACATTTTGGACGAGATCATGCTGAAAGCGATTCCGGCACCGCGTGATACTGTCAGCACCTACGCACCGAAAATGCTTCAGACGCGTGTTCCTGTGGACAAGATTCGTGAAGTCATCGGTTCCGGCGGAAAGGTGATCCAGAAGATTTCCGCAGAGTGCGATGTGAAAATTGATATCAGCGAAGACGGTAATGTATTTGTATCCGGTCTGGATCTTGCCGGCGCACAGAAGGCAATTCAGATTGTGGATACGATTGCAAATGGTCCGGAAGTCGGTGCAATCTATAAGGGTAAAGTCACCGGTATCCAGACATTCGGCGCATTTGTTGAAATCGTTCCCGGCAAGGAAGGTCTGGTTCACATTTCCAAGCTGGACAAGGGCAGAGTTGAGAAGACAGAGGATGTTGTATCTCTGGGCGATGAAATTGTTGTCAAGGTCATGGAAATTGACGATGTTAAGGGCAAGATCTCGCTGTCCCGCAAGGATGCACTTGCTGAACTGGAATCCAGAAAGCAGATTCAGTCTGAAAACGAATAATTGAGCGCACAGTTCTTGGATTAAAAACGATGGGGAAACCTTATGAATCGGTTTCCCCATCTTTTTTTTTGTTTTGGAATGCACAGAGATGGAATTCTCCTGCTGATTCAGGCGATGGAAATGACAGTGTAGCCTGCCGCTTCTACGGCTTCCTTCAATATCGCATCATCAACTGCTTTCGTCAGTTCCACAATTGCAGTGCCTTCTGTATGGCTTGCCTGTGCACTTGCAACGCCATCAATGGCTTCCAGCGCCTTTTTCGTGTGTGCCTCACAGTGCGGACACATCATGCCTTCAATTTTCATCGTTTTCGTCATTGTCTTTTCCTCCAGTAATTCATTGATTTCTGCAATCAGCGGATGGATTGCATCTGCTGATAATGCGTGAGATTGCTTTCTTTTCCGCTTTTTTGCCTGCATTGAGAATAAATTCAGCCGCAGTGCATTTGAAACCACGCAGAAGCTGGATAAACTCATTGCAGCTGCCCCTACCATCGGATTCAGCGCCCAGCCCAATAAAACGATATAGCAACCTGCTGCCAACGGAATACAAAGCGCATTATAAAAGAATGCCCAGAATAGATTTTCACGGATGTTCTGCAAAACCGCGCGCGAAAGCCGAATTGCCGCAGGAACATCCGTCAGGCGGCTGTGCATCAGCACCACGTCCGCCGCATCTATGGCGACATCTGTACCCGCACCGATTGCAATGCCCATATCTGCCGCAGTCAGGGCAGGCGCATCATTGATGCCGTCCCCAACCATTGCAACTTTGCCAAGTGTCTGTAATTTTCGAATCACAGCTTCTTTGCCGTCAGGTAAAACGCCTGCAATCACATGGTCGATGCCCGCTTGCTGACTGATTGCCTTTGCTGTGCGCGGATGGTCACCTGTCAGCATGACCACCTGTACACCCATTTCTTTCAGCTGCCGCACGGCTTCCGCGCTTTCTTCCTTGACGGTATCTGCAACAGCGATCATTCCCAGCAGCTTGCCGTTTTGTGTGAAAAGCATTGGCGTACAGCCTTGATCTGCCAGTTTCTCGGCATCCGCCGTCACAGAAGGCGGCAGTGTTGTTTTTGTGCGCACAAAACGGACTGAACCACCGTAAATCGTATTCCCTTTTACTGTACCTGACAGACCATTTCCTGCGGAAATCTGAAATTGTGTGATTTCTACAGGCTGCATTTCATGCTGCTGTGCGGCTCGTACAATTGCTTTTGCCAGTGGATGCTCACTTTTCTGTTCCAGTGCATATGCCGCTTCCAGTAATGCTTCTTCGTTGCAGCCTTCTGCGGGAAGAATGGCAGTCACTTCAGGCTGACCTTTTGTGATCGTTCCTGTTTTGTCCAGTGCCACGATTTGCACTTTCCCTGTTTCTTCCAGTGAAACTGCCGTTTTAAAGAGAATGCCGTGTCTTGCACCAACACCGTTTCCAACCATGATTGCGACAGGCGTTGCCAGTCCTAAGGCGCAGGGGCAACTGATGACCAGTACCGAAATCGCTCTTGCCAAAGCAAATGCAAGTGGCTTGTCAAGTAAAATCCACACTGCGAATGTGACCAGTGCAATGCCAACTACCACCGGCACGAATATACCGGATACTCTGTCTGCGATTTTTGCAATGGGTGCTTTGGTTGCTGCGGCGTCGCTGACCATTTGTATGATTTGCGAAAGTGTCGTATCTTCGCCGACTCTGGTTGCTTGACAGCGCAGAAATCCGAATTGATTGACGGTTGCAGCCGAAACGCAGTCGCCCTGTGTTTTGTCTATCGGAATGCTTTCTCCATTCAGCGCTGATTCGTCTACTGCGGAATCGCCTTCCAGTACGATGCCGTCCACGGGAATGCTTTCTCCCGGTCTGACAAGGAAAATATCTCCTTTTTGTACATTGGCAATCGGAACGATTTGCTCTTTTCCGTCTTTGCATATCACTGCCGTTTGTGGTGCAAGCTGCATCAATGACTGCAAAGCGGAGGTCGTTTTGCCTTTGCTCCGCGCTTCCAGCATTTTTCCAATGGTGATCAGTACAAGGATCATTGCCGCAGATTCAAAATAGAATTCGCTGCGCCATGCCAAGGCAGCCTGTGTTCCGTTTTGCACCTGCGCATTTGTCATCTGAAACAGTGCATAGACGCTCCACACAAATGATGCCGAAGAACCCAGCGAAACCAACGTATCCATATTTGGCGCACCATGCATTACCCCGCGAAAACCAGATATGAAAAAGCGTTTGTGCAGGAGCATGACCGATGCCGAAAGGAGCATTTGTACAAGCCCCTGTGCGGTTGGATTGCCCGCAAACCATGCGGGAAGCGGCAGTCCAAGCATCGGATGCCCCATCGAAAAATACATCAGTCCCAGCAAGAGTACAATGCTTAGCAGTAATCTGCTGATATGGCATGATGGCTCTTGCGGAGCCATGTTTTTGTCAGAAGATGCAGTCTTTTTTGCTTTCAGTGATGCGCCGTAGCCGACTGCTGTGACTGCCTGTATCACTGCTTCTGCGGAGGCACTGCCTTCTACGCCCATGCTGTTTGTCAGCATACTGACTGACACTTTTTCTACGCCTGTCACCTGTGAAACAGCTTTCTCGATTCTTGCTGCACAAGCCGCACAGGACATTCCTGTCACATGATATTGTTTCATGCTTCTCCTCGTTTCATCAATATCTTTCAGTATATCGTATTTTCGATGATTTGTCAAGCAGGACAACGGGCAGCGATGACAGTGATCGCAGCTTTATCATTCAATTGATTCTGTTTATTGACAAATTGTATGAAATATGTTATACTGATTTTGGTAACATGTGCACTAAAAGTATATCACTTTTATCGAAAGGATTAGAATATGTATCAGCTTAGTGTTATTATTCCAACATTCAACGAATCAAAAAATATTAATCCGATTTTCGAACAGATTACGAAGGCACTGCAAGGCATTTCTCACGAGATCATTTTTGTAGATGACAGTCGTGACAATACTCCACAGGTGATTCAAAAGCTTGCAGATGAACACGACAATGTTGTTTTATTCCATCGTGACAATGAAAAAGGACTTGCCACCGCGGTGCTGAAAGGTTTTTCTCTTGCAAGAGGTGATTATTTTTCTGTGATTGATGCTGATCTTCAGCACCCGCCTGCAATTTTGCGCGCAATGTATGCAGTTGTGTCCAGTGGATTTCAATTTTGTGTACCAAGCAGATTTATTCCCGGCGGCAGTGATGGTGGATTGAATCTTTACAGAAAATTTGTGTCCGGCACTGCACGGTATATTGGAAAAGCGATGCTGCATTCTCTCCGAAGGCTTTCAGATCCGACCAGTGGTTTGTTTATGTTTCGGCGAACTGCAATTGAACATTCTGATTTGAAGCCGATCGGCTGGAAAATCATGATCGAAGTGCTGGCTTTGGCAGACTATGATTCAGTATGTGAAATCCCGTATACTTTTGCCAAGCGAAATGCTGGTGAATCAAAATTAAATTCGAAAGTAACAAAAGAGTATCTGAAGCAGCTTTTCGGTTTACGGAAGCGGGAACAACGACATCAGGATGTAAAAGTCACGCGCCTTTCCTTTGAACAAACAGAGCATTATCTGCAAATGCTCAATCAAAATGCAGCGAGGTAAGTTTATATTATGACCAACAATAAAATGCGCAATATTGGAATCCCACTTTTCATTTCTGCGTTTCTTAGTTTTTTTCTGCTTGCATTTACTTCTAAGAATTCCTTTTTATTTTCATTTAACTCCAATATGGATTTGAATTGTTTTGTTACCACAGCCCGATGTATGTTACGCGGTGATGTCCTTTACAGAGATGTATATGAACATAAAGGCCCGATGCATTATTTTCTGTATGTGATCGCTTTATGGATTTCGAAGCGCAGTTTTGTCGGCATTTATCTTGTAGAAAGTGTTTTGTTCAGCGCTTTTACTTTCTTCTCGCATAAAATCGTAAAACTCTATGTGGATGATCCTCGTATTTGTTGGCTTATTACCACTTTTTCCATGCTGATGACCGCTTGCTCCAGTCATTGGTGCAACGGCGGACAGTGTGAAGAATTGGTGCTGGCGTTTCTTTCTGTTTCTTTCTATTTGATACTGAAATACTTTCGAAAAGAACATCCGGCTAAAATCAAGCCTTGGGCTGTCATTACGATTGGAATTTGTTTTGCAGTCTGCTTTTGGATCAAGTATACTGTGACCGGTTTTTTCCTCGGAATGGTCGTGGCGCTCTGCATAATTCAGATTCGTGAAAAGAAGCTCAAAGACCTGTTTTGTTATGCCGGACTGTTTTTGTTGGGGACGCTGCTGGGTTCATTGCCTGTTATCTTGTATTTTGCCGGATACAAAGCATTTGATTCACTGTTTGAAGTGTATTTTTATAATTTGCTGTTTCGATATAGTACAGAACACAGCCGCACACTTACGCTCGATCTCATTGCAAATATATTAAATGCTTTTCCTTTTGTGCTTCCGAGCATTGCATTGCTGACAATCTCTCCGCGAAAATGCAATCCGCTCAATGAGAAGATCCTTTTGTATGCGATGATCGCAGCGGATTGCTGTTTCTTTGCAATTGCTGCCGGATGGGACTATGCCTATCTGCCGATGATGGTCTTTTTGCCGTATGCACTTGCCCAGTGCTATATGCTGATTGTTTGTAAACATCAGGAATTGGCAGATGAATTCTTTCTTTTCTGTGACAGGATGCATCAGAATACCGCATTACGCAAAAGACATATCCTTTTGATCCTTTCCTGCATTGTGATACTGTGTTGGGGAATGGAAGATTCGTTCCTGTTTTGTATCATCGCTGTGTTGGTCTGTATTTTGTTTTTGTATGGTCTTGACCTTTTGTGTACAAGAATGATGAGGTCAGAAATCGTAAAAATGCACAGAGCATTGTTCTTTGCGTTCAAATATTCTTTGCTGATGATTGGAATTTTGATTTTGTATAAAAAATTTCAATTAGAGGCACTTTCAACTTTATTTGCTGTATTCGTATTCATTCTTGCCTTAAAGGATTGCAGTACCAACCGAAAACGGCTGATGGCAGCAATTGCAAAAAAGAAGTCAGCTCATCAGCGCAAACAAAAAGAGAAAACCAGTCCGATCTTCATTGGTGTTGTATGTGTGCTCTTTCTCGGCATCATGCTTGGATATGTCAATCCCTCTGCGGCTGAGATTTTGCGCCCCAAAGAACAATATGCGCAGTATAAATTTGCAGAATATATTCGCAGTACAGGAATTGAGAATCCTGTGATCCTGAATTATCAAGGTTCTGATGCGGGACTTTACTGGGCTGCAAATGTGTATCCGCCTGAACGATATTTTTGTTTCTATAATATTGAGTTGGATGAGATCGAAGAAATGAACAAAGACTATCTGGACAATCAGAAAGCCGATTTTGTTGTCACACATGACTATTGTGATTCTGAAAACTATCATCTTGTAATGACAGAGAAGAATTACTCTACAAGAGAAAATCTGATTATGTTCTTTTATCTTTATGAGAAAAATGCTGCCATAGCAGATTCGCCTTCTGCATAATGCTTGAGGCATACCTCATAAAGCCTCTCATAGTGTGTGAATTATCTGAAAAATCATGCTGAAAGCTTGCAAATCAATACCGTTTCATGGTATAATCGAAATACAGCTCATTTTCTGAAGGGAGTATCTTTTTATGAAACGGCATACTTTTTTTGCAGTCACCACTGTGCTGAGTTTGTTGCTCTGTGGCTGCAATCAGCAGTCTTCGAATGACAGCGGTCAGTCATCGAATCAGAACGCAGAAACCACTGCATCATCTACGAACGAAAGCCGCGGGGACGCAGAGTCATCCGCTGCACAGACAGATGCCCAACTGCCTGTGATCTCGATTGAAACTGTAAGTCAGGATGCAAATGTCATGAAGTTTGTGACAGAACCCGTTGCGGCACACGTTGCGGAAGCCATTGCTTCGTGGACACCTGATTATGAAATCCCACCTGCCCCATATTACGAATCCTGCAAAATTACGCTGACTGATGCAGAAAATAATTGTACGCTGGAAAACGCAGAAGCGGAAGTGAAAGTGCGCGGCAACTGGACAACTGTATATGACAAAAAACCGCTGCGTCTGAAATTTACGGAGAAACAGAATCTTCTTGGCATGAATGACGGCGCACAGTGTAAAAACTGGCTTTTGCTTGCAGAATATAAAGATGCATCTATGCTGAGAGATAAAACAGCACTTTCCATTGCCCGTGAAATATTGGAACCGCATGGTCTGTATGCGGCAGATGCGCAGTTTGTGGAAGTGTATATTAATCAGGAGTATTATGGTGTGTATCTTCTGACCGAACAGCAGCAGATCCATTCTGCACGTATTGATATTGCAGAAGCAGAAAAGGATTATCAAGGAACGGATATCGGCTATCTGCTGGAATTTGACGGCTATTTTTATAATGAAGATCCGCTTCAGCAATTCCATGTGGAGTATGCTGACAATGCTTCGCTGATTCCATACGATGGCAACGGCGGAAATGATGGCAAACGAAAAATCACCTGTCTGCCGCAGATTCATTCGGATCCCAAGAAAGATGTCGGCATTTCCATTCAGAACGAAATTTATTCACAGGAACAGCATGATTTTATCGCTTCGTATGTCAATAACGTGTATCAGATCCTTTATTCGGCGGCATATGAAGACACTGCATATGTATTCAATGCGGACTATTCCGCCATCGAACAGACAACAGACCTCACGCCGCAGCAGGCGGTCGAACAGGTCATTGATGTGCAGTCCCTTGCAGATATGTACCTTGTCAGTGAACTGACTTGCGATGCGGATATATACTGGTCGAGTTTCTATATGGATGTCGATTTCAGCGCAGAGGGAAATAAAAAACTGACGTTTGAAGCACCTTGGGATTTTGATTCTTCTATGGGCAACAAAGACCGTTGCATCGACGGCGATGGATTCTATGCCGCGAACATTGTGCCTGATGTGGATGGCGGCCCGCAGAACGGCGGCGCATATGTGACCATCAACCCATGGCTTGCTGTTCTTATGTATGAAGACTGGTATCAGGATATTATCCGCAAAACATGGACAGAAGTGTATGACAGCGGTGCTTTCTCTCGTGCAGTCGACATGATCGAATCGGACAGCACGCAGTACAAAGATGCATTTACCCGTAACTATGATAAATGGGACAATATCCGCCATAATGAAGCCTTTGCACAGGAGCTTTCTGCGCCTGCTGCGAAATGCAAAACGGAAGAAGAAGCAGCTGCATTTCTGAAAGAATGGCTGCAAAAGCGTGTCGCGTTCATGGACGAACAATGGCATTTATCAGAATGATTTATCAAATAATAACAAAAACGCCGCTCGAAAATCGTGCGGCGCTTTTGTATAAGAAATGGAGATAGAAAAAGGTTTTCAGATTTCAATGATTCCCTTCGGTTATGGGAAACAATGCATCCTTGTAAAATCATGATCTGAACTTTACATTGTTATTGTATCATTTCTGCGATGCAATCACAAGAAAATTATTGCGGTATTTTGAATGAGATTATCAGTTATTGCGTTTCTTTCTATTTCGGGCAAGAATAAATTGCTATTTCACATCTTCACCTGCCAGATATTGCGAATCCTTGACTTTTTCTGAGAAAACTGCTATAATATAGACATTCGTTTCCTTTTAAAGGCAAAACTCGGAGGTATTGTATGAAAAAAAGAATCTGCGGCATTTCTGTTGCCGTACTGACCGCTGTCTGTATGCTGACAGGATGCGGCGACGGGAAAAACTATACACCTGATACATCGGGCAGCGATGTTTCCTCCACTGTATCGAACGTTTTCAATGATGAACGCTATCAGGATATCATTTCTAATATTCAGATTCGTGACCGCACGATTTCGATGCCCTGCACACTTGCAGACCTCGGCGAAGATTTCACGGTGGATACGAACAGCGTTTATGTGGACGCCAATTTGCAGATCGCAGTGTATTTTCTCTCGTATCAGGGCGTAGAAATCGGTTCACTGGAATACCGTACCACCGAAAAACTGAGTGAGGAAGCCCTCCAGACCACACCGTTCTGCACCTTTGAACTGGATCCCCAATTTTCTATTCGTGAAGATGGCGATATGAAAGTCGGCGGCATTACCATCGGTGACCATTACGCCACCATGATAAAATTGCTGGGTGACCCGACAGAAATTCCGCTCAACTTCAAAGAGGGTTATGGTTATGTATATTACCGTGTGAGTGACAGCCAGAGTATCGACTTTCATTATGAGAACAATATTTTGCTTGACATTACTGTTCGTTTCTGATTCCCGAACATATATGGAGGTCTTTTTTTGAATACCCAAAAGTCTTTTTCGATGCGCTGTAAAAACCTCTGGCATTTCTTTTCTCTCTATGAAAAGATCTGGTTTTTCAGCATTTTGGTTCTGGCAGTCATTTTCGCGTTTTTGTTTCCGGAAGAGGATGTCAATGGTGTCAACGGTTCGCTTATCATGGGATTGTATCTGGCTGACACATTTCTCAATATTCTCTGTGAACTGCTGATTTCCAAGCAAAGTAAATGGAACTTTATCGTTTCTGTTTTTGTCGAAATCACGGAGATCCTGATATGCGTGGTACTTTCCTACCGTTTCAGCACGATGGCTTCCACGCTCTTTTTCTGGCTCCCGATCGACATTATCAGCTTCTTCAACTGGCATAAGCATCCTGACAAAGTGCAGGAGGAACTGACGGTTGTCCGTAAGCTTTCCGGATGGATGGAGGTACTGATTCTCACAGGCATCGTCGTATTCACTGTGGTTGTCGGATACTTCACCACAACCATTCCCATCACCACCGATTTGTTCAATGGCAACGAAACACTGGAAACCATCGTATGCTATCTCGATGCCTGTGTGACTGCGGTCGGCATTTGCAATGGCGTGTTCATTCTCCTGCGCTATCGGGAACAGTGGGTCGCATGGTATCTGAGTGCCTTACTGGAAACTGCTATCAATATTCTTTCAGGACAGTACGTGTTGCTTGTGCTGAAAGCAGGATACCTTACGAATACGACCTATGGCTATATCAAGTGGACGAAGTACATCAAGGAACATTCTGCTGTTACCGCAAAGAAATAAATAATCTCCCGCCGAACACCAATCGTTCGGCGGGAGATTTTTTTATGGTATCATTTTACCATTCCCAGTCTTCCAGGAATCTGCCTGCTTTCTTGCCAAGCGTTTCACCGCGCTGCTTGCAAATTTCATTGGTTGCAGCCATACCGATGAACAGAATGCCGATGAGCATGAGGTCTGCCCACCACGGAATCTCAAACAATCCGCCGTGGAGCATATAAATGCCGACACAAATCATGGATATGATACCAAGCATAAACCATTTTTTCGTTTTGCAGAAGTAGCCCGCGACAAGAACGCCGACAGATACAATGATGATCGTGGTCAGGTCGAGGAATTCTTTGGTCGAGATGGCAGCAATACCAAGGCGAATGAGGGAATATACGCCGGTGACAAAGAAGCAAACGGAACCTGTCGGTTTTTTGTAAAGATAACGCAGCAGAATGCCATATGCCAGCAGGGGAATCAGGTGCAGTTTTCCATCCCAATATGTATCTGTGGTATTGATCCACGGCTGCATCCACAATGTCACCATCAGGAAGAAGCCTGCAATGGTTGTGAGCGTTCTGCGTGTTTCGGGTTTCTTGAGGAGGAACAGGAAGTGGAGGCTGTATGCAGCAAACATCAGCGGGATGAGAAATGTATATTTTCGAATATCACTCCACGAAAGCAGCCATGACGATTCTGAAAGGGCATACATGAACCAGAACGGTACAAGACCGCCTGTAATGGTCAATGACCATGCCTTTCGATGACCGGATTCATGACAGATAATGCCGAGATAGCAGAACATTGCCATTGCAAGGAATATACAGACAATCAGAATGACGGTCGGCTGCATCGGTGAGAGGTTCATATGCAGTGCATCGAAGCAGACCAGAGAGGATGCTGCGGCAAGTGTCGGGAGGAGAATTTGTTTTGGTTTGGTAACAAGCCATCCCAGAATGCACAGAAGCAGTGCAAACAGCAGGAACAGCGTAGACCATTCGGTTGTGCTGACAGAATGCAGGAGCACACTGTAACAAATTGCTGCAATCGGCGTGAAAACCGCCATACTGTTGCAAAGTGCGCGGTCACCAATGAAATAGATGGTCTTGCGCTGTGCGAATACTGCCGCAATGCCCGCCAGCAGAATCCAGACACCTGCAAACATCAGCGAAGGAAATGTCTGTTCTTCTTCGAACACCAGTGAATCAAAGAAATAGTAGGTCGGATGAATCAGAAGCAGCATTGTCAGCAGGAAGCTGATGACGCTGCGGATTTTTTTGCCATGGGAGGCGTAAATCAGCCAAAGAATGCCTGACGCTGCTGCCGCAATGAAGCAAAGCGGAATCGGTTCATAGTCACTTGTATATTCAAATGCAAAGAGTCCGACAAACAGTGCAGGGACAATCATGACAATGGACAAGAAATGCCGCACGCCTCTGTAACGGTGTTTGGTCAGGAAATACGCAAGGAAGCCCAGCAGAAAGCTGAGCGTCATCCAAATTCCGATGGATGGGGCATCGTCCCAGTCTTCCATGAAGGAATACGGTACACAAAGTTCGAATGCCAGAAAGAGTGAAGCCGGGCACAACAGCGCAGGGATGCACTGTATTTTTTTGCGTGAACCATTTGTCATCGCTTGATACCACAAAACGGCGGTATTGCCAAGAATCAGGAAAAACAACAGCGAGTAGCTCAAGTGGGTTGGGTCATATTCGAAATCGTCATACACAATGGCGAAAATTCCTGTACACAGTGGAAAGAGAATATCGGAGAACAGACTGCGCAGCGGTTTCACAGCAATAAACAGAATGGACAGCAGGAAAGAAGCAATGGTGATCGCAAGAAAAATCAACTGCATTTCGTCTTCGGAAATGTAAAATGTCATACATTTCTGAATGGCAGAAAAAGTCAGGACACAGATATTTCCTGCCGTGATAACACGAAAAAGCGTTCTTTTTTGCCGCAGTGCAGGAATCAGGACAGCGGCAGTCAGAATGCCGAGTGCAAAAACGCAGAGGGTATCAATGGATTCATCGGTGACCAGCAGGAAGAATGTGGATATGCAGGCGTACAATTCTGCAATGGAGAACACGATTTTGTAGCCGATGACTGTACGTTCCGGCAGCCGGTCAGAAAGCATCATCACAAGCAAAACGATTGCAGTCATGATTGCCGTCACGCTGTAGAAGCAGGCTGTGTTCATCGGAAGCAGGGAAGTATGCAGCGGGTAGAACATCCAGCAGAAACCGAGAAAAGCCGTGCCGCCCATGCAGAATGCGGAGAAAGCGGAAAGCGTTTCAGCCACACAGGGCGCAAGAAAACAGGCAGAACTCAGCAGTGCGGCAAAGCCAAGCGGCATTTCCCTGAAGGAATCTGTCAGGAACAGCAGGACGATGGATACAAATGCCGAAGCCACCGCAAACGGCTGCAAAGTTCTGGAGATGTATGCGGGCGTTTTTTCTGCAAGAAGCGGAGCAGCATAGCAGTACGCGCATAGAATTGCGGTGGAAGTCAGCTGGAAAAAGCAGCTTTCGGAGAAAATGCCGCGGCTGAGGAAAATGATTGCCAGTTCCATGCCGGATAATGACAGATATGACCAGACTGAATGCTTGTACAGACGTGTTGCCAGTATGGAAATGCCCGTAAATGCTGTAGCAGAGATTCCAAGCAGCAACGGATTCGCAGCACCAGCCAGACCGTCACCGAGCAAATGGAACGCACCTGCCGCCCATATGGAGATCGGCAGATAGGCGGCACCGAGAATGAAGAATGCCGTACCGGTGCGGCGGACGTGCAGAAGCTTGTGTGCAATGGCAGATGCCCCGAAAAAGAGGAAGCTGCCCGCACCCAGAACAAGCAGATGTCCAAAATCAGACAAGGAACTCCATGTTGTCAGTACAAAAATCAGTGCTGCGAGAATGATACAGCCGACACCGACACCCAGAAGCGTGGAAATGGAGGAAGCACGGGATGCATCTTGCGGTGGCGATGGTGGTGACGGCGGGGACACTGCATTCTGTTTCGGTGTATCCGTTTTTGTCGGAACAGATGGCTGTTGTACCATTTCGGAGGCAGTGAATGTCTTGGGCGGCGGTGTCGGTTCTTCGAAAACGTCCTGCGGTGGATTCATACGAGAGCGTTCATCGGAAGTCATCTTCGGAATCGGCGGTGCTGCGGAAGGCACGTTCATTTGCTGCGGCATCGGCGGCGGCGAAGCTTGCGGCGGTGGGGAATATGGCGGTGCATACTGCATCGCAATCTGTTCAGGGACATCGAGCTTCGCATGGATCATTTCAGATGGATGCAGACGTTTTTCCTGCATTAAGCGAGTCAGCAATTCCTGCTGTTTCTTTTTCTTTGAGAGTGTCGTCAGCCACAAAATCGTCAGCGGAATCGGGCTGAGCTCCCATAGTGTTTCAATGACACTATCAAAAAGCATTCAACATTGCCTCCTTTATTTCGAAGTATAACGATATTATACCACATTGTGCTTGATTTTGCAACTATACATCTGCATGATGCTTTTTCGTGCACATTGGGCAAAGTTGCAGTTCAGAATCCGACAAGCTGTTTTGGCGTGACGTTTGGAAAATGAGCCAAAAGCTGATTGCAGATGCGTTCATGGGATCTCTGGGGTTCTTCGGCATATGCACTCGTCACAAAATCATATCCCCAAAGCGATTCGGGAGTTGCATAGACTGCAATCGTCCATCCGTATGGCAAACCATTTTTGCCGATGCGTCTGCGAAAGCTTTTTACGCACAGATAAAGCTGCATTTGCAGGGCAGTCAGTGTGCCGTCAAAATTCTTTTCGCCGCCTTTGCCAAATCCTGCGGCATTTTTCAATTCGTAGGAAATCATTTCACTGTGGTCTGTGAAGATATCCATGATCTGCTTTTGTCGTTTGGGCGCTTTTCCTTCCTCCCAGAGTGCATCAAAATCGTATCCGTCACGGCGGGCATTTGCAAAGTACGGAATCCATCGTTTTGCGATGAATCCGGCCTTTTTTCCGAAAAATTTGCCATAGGCAATGTTTCCTTCCGCAGTAATGCGTTCCCGCCATGCCCACGGGTCAAGACGGCTGTCCTCCGCCCACCAGCGTTCGGGGACTGTCCATTCCTCCACGGAAAACTGCGGGATATCATTCTGAAACAGCGGCAGAAAACCGATGGTTTCGATCTTTTCTATCAGTTGTTCTGCTGTCTGGATGCATTGTGGGTCTTGCGGAGAACATCCGTGCAGGATCCATTTGTTATTTTCGGTTTCCATGTGTTTGCTCCTTTTCCGTATCATATACATATCGCATTTCCCGTACTGTTTTCCCACCGATGCAGTCTTCCAGAATATTGTCCGTCTGACGGAAACCAAAATGCTCGTAAAATGTTCTGGCATGGTCGTTTTCTTCCAGCACCCACAAAAAGAGTGACGGATAGTGCTGCTTTTGCAGTTCCGAAACCATAGCAGAAAGCAATGCCTTGCCGTAGCCTTTCCCGACTTCGGATGGGAGAAGATAGAGTGAGATGATCTCACCACAGTTCGGATATGCAGGAAAACGCGAAGCGCCAAAGCTTCCTGTCCCGATGATTTTTCCTTGTTCGAGGCAGACCAGCGTGGAACGGTCGGGCAGATCCACTTTGGATGCCCAGCGTCCTGAGGGAATGGATTCCAGATAGGCTTTCGGAATGATTCCCTGATATGCAGTTTTCCAACTTTCTTCGTAAATACGGCTGATGGCATTTCTGTCATCAGCCGTTGACAAATATCGAATATGCATTGCGTTTGATTTCTTCCGTTTCATGTATGAATGGGGATATTATTTTTCGCCAAGAATGCTGTCCAACTGGAACAGAATTTCACTGAAATACCGCGGCGGCACTTCGGAAAGCGGAATGGCTGTATTTTTCGTCTGGGAGGGCAGATAGAAATAGGCTTCCTCAATGCTCACTTCTTCGGCATCCATCATGAAACTGCCGATGTATGTGCCAGAAAATTGCAGTTCTGTGATGAATCCTTTGTATGTGAAAGAGCCATCCTCATTTTTGATGCATTCGGAGATGTCGTTGTGGTAGAATTCATAGAAGCACCCTGCGTCCTGCGCTGCGCCTTTTTCCCAGCCGAATTTCTGCAATTTGCTGACCAAGACCTGATTGATGATTTTCACGCCGCTATACTGATTCAGGGAGAGGAAATTCTTTTCTTCCTCCTTCACGCGGTAGATGGGGCGGGAAAGCTGTTGGAACGGCTGTGTAATTTCGTAATCGGAAAGCTGTTCCTGCCAAAGCTTGCATTCATTTTCGGAAAGTTCGATCGGATGCACCAGACCGATGCGTGCATTGTCAGCAAGTTCGAGTTCTTCTTCATCAGAAGTGGTGAAACTGCCGTCATCCATGTATCGGAAGGCAGTGACCGGTTTGCCGTCTTCATAAATACCCCAGATCAAGCCGATGGCGAAGCAGTGCATCACTGCATTGTCAACAAACAGCTTTTTCCATTGGGGACAAGTCCATTTACGGTCGCAAAGAAGTACATATTCCAGACGTTCTTTCTGTGTGGAGATGACGGTTTTCATCTGCTTTTTCATGTCTTTGAAGGCTTCGTATGCCGCGGATGCTTTTTCTGCATCATCATTTGCGCCGGGTTTTGGAATGGTCTTGATCTTTTTCTCGCCGCAAAGGATTTCCAGTTCGAGTGCAGAATTGAGGAACACCTGAAATTGTCTGTAACCGTAATCAAAGACTCTGCACATTTTCTTGTCAAATCCAAGGTCAGGCACGATGCGGTCTGCAAGTTCTTCCTGCGTGATGCCAAGATGTTGGGCAGCATTTTGGAGGGCAACGTCTGCCGCATCGCGTACCTGTCTTTGCTTGAATTTACGTGACATATGGTCAACCAGCATGAGTGCTTCGGAGGAACCGTTCATGGTAATCGCATAAACACCATCACACGCAAGCGAGCCACGCGAATTCTCAGCCCATGTTTTGATGCATTGCTTGATAGTATGAATCATCTCGCTTCCGCCATATACAGCGCAGAAACTCAGAACCCACTTTGTTTTGGCAGGTGCTTCCAGATCCATCCATTTGCCGTACACTTCGGCACTGAATCGTTTCAGGTCATTTGCATCGAGCTGTGCGGCAAATTTTTCTGCCAAGTGATTGATTTTCTGAATGCCATCGGTATAGCACATCATCAGACCTTTGAGGAAATTCGTTTCGGCTTCAGTGCCATCCGTGCGTTTGACAGGAGAAAATGCCGTGGTGAACAGCCAGTCGAGTTTCTTGGTTTTCGCAGGAGAGCAAAGTTGCTCCATTTCTTTTGCTGTATCATTTTCTTTCGGTTTCGCCGCCGTTTCAATGCCGAGCAACTTGCCGATACGTTGTTTTATGCTGGCAGACTTTTCAGATTCATATGCTTTTTGGAGTGTCTCGGTCAAACCTTCTGTGCCCAGTTCTTCGATGACCTTCATTGCAATATCACGCACGGAAGCTTTCTTGGAAGAAAGCAGTGCCACGGCATCGTCGATCCATTTTTGCTGGATCATTATCTCAGACACAATGACTTGAATCACTTTGCTGGAATCATTTGCAAACGGCATGATCTTATCATGATATGGTGCAGGGTTTGCTTTCAGCATCAGCAGGTAAAGCTGACGGACAGGAATGGGTTCGTTGGAAACATCTGCATCCGCGAGTATGTCAGCATAAGGGCTGAGTGATTGTCCGATTCTGGGAGCTTCGCTGTTCCAGGAATAGTATTGCTCCTGAAACTTTCCCAACGCATGGAAAACGGTTGCACTCGGCAGTTTCAGCGGCATCAAAAATTCAATCTCAGGCTGGTTCATGGTTCCGCCGTCATGTCCGGTGAGTTTTTCCAAATTTGAACGGAAGTATTCGCTGCAAAGCAAAATTACAAGATACGCACGGCACATATAGATATCTTTGCCGTATGCCTGATAAT
Source organism: Oscillospiraceae bacterium (assembly GCA_045642925.1). GTDB lineage: Bacteria > Bacillota > Clostridia > Oscillospirales > Ruminococcaceae > Firm-04. The sequence goes on along the minus strand of JAZUJW010000013.1, from coordinate 33,281 downwards.
ATTCAGATTTTTTTGTGGAATAGGGAACAATGCCCATTTTTTGATTTTCAAGGAAAGGATATACTTCTTCGAAGGAGATGTTTCCGCGCAAATAGTCTTCCACTTCTGCGGAATATGGAAAGACGGAAGCAATGTTGGTAGCCATTTCCTTGACGGCTTCCTGATGAATTGCATTTGAATCAATGGCAAAATCGGGGTTGAACCGTTTCAGCAGGGAATTCAGGAAGGTTTTATCTGCAAGGTCGTTTGTGGTTTCTGTGATTTCACGAATGATTACAGGATAATGGGCAACGATGGTTTCCAGATGATGTTCCAGGGAAGGATAGCGATTTCCGCGCTCATAATTCAGAATGCTGAAAATGTAATTCTTGGTGATGTACGAAGATACTGCGGAAACAACGTCAAATGCGCGTTCAGAAATATGGAGCATTCTGCCCATGGAAAAACTGAGCGGATGGGATTTGAGTATCTGGGGAAGATTCTGATGGAACACGGGAGAGAAAAAGGCGGCTTCAGCGGCGGCAATGGCAATGATGTCATTGGCATCGTTCTTTCCGTCCATCGCTTGCTGACAAATCGTGTTCAGAAGGGCAACAGCCTTTTGCGCGTCCTGCGGAATGTCATGTTCGTTTTGTGGGATGGGCATTTGTTGCAGCAGGAAGATGCAAAGTGCAGCAGCAGTTTGTGGGGATTGGGAGAATGCATTGTTTGCTGCCGCAAGCAGTTCTGCGCTGGACTTTTCAGATATTTCTTTGAAAAATGCCGTTTCATTCTTGTTCTCATACCAACCGATTCTTTCTTTGAAAATGGTATTTACAAAGATGGCAGTATAACGGGCATTCGCTTCCTGCGGCGGATACATTTCCAAAAGTGCCTGATGCCAGTGAGACTGAAATGCACGGCCATATCCGTATTGGGATACAGGCGTCAAATCATGGCAAGTACAGCCAAACAATTTGTACATTGCAAGAAGATACCTTGTGGTTAGTTCCGCATCATTGGCATTCTGAATTTCTTTCCGATATGCACTTTCAATTTCACTTTGCTGCCGATAACAGGTAATGTCCAGCGGCAAAGTCGAAATGCCGTCCAGCAAGGAAAGATCCCGTTCCTTGCTGACATCGAGAAATTCGCATACGCTGGAGATGGTGTCATCTGAAACGTTGTGTTCGTGCAGGACATCGCAAAGTTCATGAAATATTGAATGCAGCTTGTCGTGGGAAGCCGTGTTTTGCGCATCATTGGAATAAATCATCTTTTATCATCCTTTCATTGCCTGTAAGGCAGTCATGAGTTCGAGTTTTGCGGATGCAGCCGCAAGGTACTGCAAAATGTCGGTCATCTCGTCTGTCAGGTGCTTGATTTTGCGGGAATTACTGTGAATATAGTGTTCTGCATCGGACTGGAATGCCGCCAACAATCGGGATAGTCCCAGCAAACCGCAGTTGGCAGCTTGCTGTTCGAGGTCAATGTTTCGGGCAATACCTGACTGCAAGCCGCAGTGCATGACCAGCGAAACCTGTTTGCGGACTTCGTCCAGACATTCCAGCAGCGCTGATGCGAACGCTGTGTTGGGGTATGCTATCTGCGAAGGGGCGGAAATCGGCGGTGGTGTCAGAAAATCGTAAAATTCGATGGGATATAGCAATAGTTCGCCGTTTTCGATGAAGGCGAGTGCCAGCAGAACATACGGTTTTTCCGGATGTTCCAGCATTTCAGTGCCGACAGCTTCCAGTTGTTCGATGAAGGTTTTCTGTTCGGCACGGTATCGGACTTTGACGGAAAGCTGTCGTCTGCCAATGTCTTCGAGTGTCATGCAGTAGCATTGTGACTGTGTATCAAATCCAGCAGATACACATTTTTGCGGGTGCAGAAAGCAAAGACGGTCAAGTTCGTTTTCCGGATTTTTTGCCTGCATGGTAAAGAGCATTTCCTGAAAATCCTGAAAAATCATTTGTTGAATGGCAGGACAGTCCAGATTCACGGGGGAACTGTGTGTGACGCGCGTTTCTTTGGAAGTAGAGAGCCTGCCGCAGTTGATTTTTGCATTTTCCAGTACCATCGTGGTTTTCATCATGCGCATAAGCGAAAAATTCAAGTCCCATGGGCAAAATGCAATGGATGAGCGCCGTGCATTCGGTGTATTGTAAAATGTCGGGCGAACATTCGAAACGGAAAGAAACCGCTGTTCTGCGTCGGCATCGGGATTGAGAAAATAATAGACATCGCCTTCGTATTCACCGCCTGTGATCTGACGCTGACCAATCGGCAGAAGCGTGAGTTTTCCTGCATAGGGGATGTATTTTTCCCGAAACACACCAAGGTCTTCCGCACAAAGGTCATCGCGGGAAAGCTGTTCCAGTAATTGCAGACATTCGCAGAATTTCTTCGTAAATAAATTGATATCGAATGAGGCACGCCGTTCGGTGCAGTCACGCACCCGTCCGCTGAGGTCACGCAGAAGCCGTTCTGCTTCTGCCATTTTCAGCGTATGACAGCGTACTGCTGCAATCTCGATCGCATCAGCGGCAGCTTCGGGAATGCGAACCAGACCGTTTCGCAGGAGGTCTTCGAGTGCTGCACGCGCATCAGACGCACATTGATGAATTTTTGCAATTTGTTTTTCGGATAGTGCAGTTTCGGTCGTGGCGGGGGCGGTCGCAGACACGACTTCCGTAGCCTGCGGTGCTTCTTGTAATGGCACGGGCGGCGGGGAAGATGCAGCAGATGTCGGAGAAGCATCTGCGGGCAGTGCATTCTTTGCAAGCAAAATTGCAGAAATGATGTGGCGGCAGATGGTACGGGAAACACAGGTGCAGGTGCATTCGGCAAGCGGGTGTTTCAGGGTGACGGTTTCGCCGCCGACCGATACGGAAGCTGTTTCATCGGATAGCGAAATGTCCGCTGAGATGCCTTCGATATCCTTGCAGGCGCGTTTATAGATGCCTTTGTTGGCAAGTGCGGTCAGGGATGCTTCCGAGGCATCGAATACGGCTTGTTTCAGAGCGTTCATCGAAGCACCTCCTTCAGTTTAAGATCTGTCCGATATAGCCGCCAAGTTCCTGTGGTGTCATTGCGCCGACAAATGCGCCCATATCGGCAAGTTTCTGTCCAAGTACCCGTTCAAAGGCAGGGTTTGCATCCATATCGAGTGCCGTCAGAAAGCTGAGTTTTGCACCGCTTCCGATGATATTGCGGCTGGTGTTCAGCAAAATCTCACGTTTCCCGCCTTCATAAAGGTCAGTGACAACGATGACAGCCGTTTGCGACGGAACAGAAATCAATTGTTCACAGTAGCGCAGGGCTTTTCCGATGTCGGTGCCGCCGCCAAGCTGAACGCTCATCAGAATTTGTGCGGGATCGTCGGCAAAGGCAGACAAGTCCACAACGCTTGTGTCAAAAATGACCAGCTTGATATCAGTAAACGAAAGCGAGGCGAAAATCTGTGCCATGACTGCACTGTAAATAATGGAGCTTGTCATAGAACCGCTTTCGTCAATCGCAATGATAATGTGTTTCGGGTTGTATTTTTTGATGCGGCTGCTGAAGTAGACGTTTTGCAGGACAAGCTGCTGTGTTTCCACATCATAATGTTTGAGATTGCGGCGAATGGTTTTCTCGATATCGAGATTATGGGCAGAGCGTACAGGGCTGGACGTGCTGCGGTCGAGTCTGCCGACCAAAGCCCGTTTGACATCCTGTTCGATCTGCTTGCGCAGTTGGTCTGCGACCTCTTTTGCGATGCGTCTTGCCGTTTGCAGGACTTCACCGTTCATATGATGCTTCAATTGCATGATCGTTTTCAGTAAATTGAAATCCGGCTGAATCTGTTCGAGAACTTTCTTGTCTGTCAGCAGTTCGGTCATGTGAAATTCTTCGAGTGCTTGTTTTTCCAGCACATCAGCAGTCTGCTGCGGGAAAAGAGTGCGTACTTTCGTGATCCATTCCGCCGCAGACAAAACGCTTTCGCCAAGACCGCCTTCGCGTTCTTCCAGGCGGACATCATCACCTTGTGAACGGCTGTACAGATAATCGAGAAGCTGTTCCATGTTGCGGAAGGTATTGATCTCCTGACTTGTGCCGCCGAATGGCAGACTGCGCTGTGAAAAACTGCCGAGTACCAAACGCCATCGGCTGCAAGCAAATTGTGCGTCTATGGATTCAGGCATGGAGCAGCGCCTCCTTTCCAAGCTGTCTGCAAACGGCGCTGTCCAGTTCTTTGCCGAATGCATAGAGTGCTTCATTGATTTCTGCGGCATCAAACAAGGCAGTTTTGTTCGTCTGATGTATTGCGGCCGCATTTTCGCCGATCATTTGTATTTCATGCGGTGTGAATCGGCTGAATGCCAGACGCAGAGAAGGCAGAATTTCCATGAAATCATCATAAGAAAGCTGTGTCAGAAGCGCATCTGTCATGCGGAGAAACTGTCCGTCTGCAAACAGAATATCTCTTGCACTGTGAAACAGTCCCATCAGAAATTTTGCACCTTTTTTCTGCATTTCGACGGTGCCGCGCAAATAGCCCTGCATGATGCGTTCCGCATCGGTACTGCGGGAAGGCTGCATTGCGTATAAAATGCCGATTGCTGTGCCGTAAACGACAGGTTCTTTGTCGGGTGCTTCTGTCAGTGTCAAGAGTGCCTGTTCCAGTAAAGGCAAGGCGTCAGGCAGAATGCGGCTTGCAATGCCGTTCATGGTGCGTATGACGTTTGTGCAGGCATCCGCATTGTCTTCTGAAATATTTGCCATGGACGGCAGCAGGATGAGGAGTTTTTCAAAACAGCGTTTCAGATATTGCATCGGGTGTTCGTCCGTCATTTCATAGAGGGACTGCATATGGCAGAGAATCTCGAATGATGCAATGCCTTCACCAAGGGAGAAGAAGTCGCCGTCATTGCTGAGGATGGCTTCCATTTGTGCTGTATCAGAAGGTGTCATGGGCAGTCCCATGCGGAAGCAGTCCACGGCGATGCGTGCAGCCGCGGCGCAGGTCTGTTCTTCCCGAAGGGAGCGGGATGCACAGACACTGCAAGCTTCTTCGATGGAGAAACCGTCTGTCGTATGGTCGATCAATGCCGCATCAAGGTGTGGTGTACGCTTGTATCGCCATGCTTCGCGGACACGGTTGCGGTCTTTATGGCTGTACAGGTCAGGGCCTTTGCGCATTATGGCAAACTGGGTTTCCAGAAAATTCATGCGATGGAAAAAGCGGCTTTGTTCCATTCCTTTTGCCGATCCAAACAGGGAGAGTTCTATTTCTTTCGGCAGTGCAGAGGTGCAGTGCAGTCCAAGACGTTCGCATTGTCTTTCGTAGTCAGCAATCAGCGGGGGAATATGTGTTTTCAAGCCGATTTTGCCGATGACGGTTCCTGTTGCGCTTTTTGCAAGCAGTTCCAGCGGAAGCGACGAAGAAATGGTCTTTTCGCCCTTGATAAATGTGCCGGTAATGCCATCGAACAATTCCGTGATGCCGCATTGCGGCGTATTGCGGAGTGCGGCAAGTCCCTGCATCATGCTGAATGCGGCAGAAATTTCCGAAATGGATACGGCAACGTCTTTCTGTGCCGATGCTTTCGCCGTCTGTACGAGAAGTGCACGGGTTTCTTCCGTGTACACCTGTTGCGGTGGTTCTTCTGCGAGAAGCCGCTGCATGATGCAGTCATAAAAGTACGGATAGTTCATGCCGGATGCATAACCATGCAGGGCATCTGCCGCTTCGTAGGAATATGCCATTGGATAACAGCCGTGCGTATTGGGCGGGAAGGTATGCAGTTTCACAGGGGAAAGCGATGCACTTTGCAGCAGACGATCAATGCCGATGGAATGAAACCCGCCGGTGACGACCAGAATGCGCTGATACGATGCCATCGCTTCCCGAATACGGAATGCCATGTGCTGTTCTCTTGCAAGTGTCCCATCAGCTTTCAATTCTTCCTGTGAAGCATCCTGACGTGTCAGGATGCAGTAGGTATGAAGCTGCCGCAGGAATGCTTCCGTTTCCAGATGCAGTCCGCGTATCTCAAAATACTTCTCCCAGAATTCCTCAAAGCTGCGCAGTCCTGTTTTTTCGCACAGCGTTTGCAGAAATCTGCCGCGTGCCAAATCAGAATCATCTGCATAGGAATGCTTATCGGCATCTTTCCGCAAGCCTTTGCCGTTTGCGGTCGCAATCAGAATCTCACTGTACGGCAAATCTACGAATTTTGCAGGGATGCCGCGCCGTTTTGCTTCTGCGAGTGCCCGCAGTTCAGGGGAGGAATATAAAAACGGGTAATAGCATTTATAATCTTCTGCTTCCGCACTGACAAGTTTTTTGGCATCTTTATAAAAATAGTAGATAGCGGCAGGAAGTACAGTATTTTCATCTGTTAGCGCAGGCAGCAGATCATTCGCATTTTCAGGGCCTTCTATTAAAATCAGATCAGGGTTGTATGCTGCAATCGTTTTCAGCAGATGAAACGAGCAGACAGGGCTGTGATGGCGCACCGGAAACAACAGATACGGTGCATCCAACTGATAAGGGATCATTTCAGCAGTTTCGCTGTCAGGGCATATTCTTTCCATAATCCACCTGCCTTGTCACCTTTTCGCTGTACGGCCGTCCGAAAATAGCTTTTGAGTTTTTCGAGGTCATCCTTGTTTTCCTTGCAGACTGCGCCCATAAGGTTTTCTGTCAGGACGCTTGGTGCAATGTGTCTGTCACCGTAATACCATGCGTGGCACATGGTCTGATAAAAGACCGAAACGGCTTCTGCGGTGCTCATGACAGCCGCGGGTTTGTCTACCATTGTGCCATCCATGGCAACGCCTTCCCGCAGTTCATGATATGTCACGGCAAGCAGTTCTGCGGCATCGACATCCACAGGCATATCAATATGTCCTGCAGCAGCAAGATTCTGTGCTTCCCGAATGATGATCTGGGTTTCCAGTTTGATATCCCGCACAGGTTCGACGGTTTCAAAATTGAAGCGGCGTTTCAGTGCGCCTGACATTTCATTTACGCCTTTATCGCGGGTATTGGCTGTGCCGATGATGTTGAATCCTGCGCGTGCAAGCACCAGACCGTCATCGCCAAGTTCGGGGATATTCAAGATCTTGTCACTCATTACGGAAATCAGGCTGTCCTGAATTTCCGCAGGCGTTCTGGTAATTTCCTCGAAACGGGTGAAGATGCCTTTCTCCATACCGATCAGGAGTGGGGCGGGAACAAGTGCTTCGCGGCTTGGGCCTTTTGCCAGCAGCATCGCATAATTCCAGCTATATTTTATCATATCTTCGGTTGTGCCTGCCGTGCCCTGCACGGTGTTGGTACTCGTACCGCAGCAGGCTGCCGAAAGCAGTTCAGAAAGCATGGTTTTTGCCGTTCCGGGTTCACCGACCAGCATGAGCCCGCGGCTGCCTGCAAGTGTAATGATGCATCGTTCGACCAGGGCATCATTGCCAAAATACTTCTTCTCAATGATTTTTGTGCCATTGGGGGTTTCGGCTTTGCCGCCAAGAATAAATGTGCGGACGGCTTGGGGCGAAAGAACCCAATTTTCAGGCTTTTTTCCGTTGTCAGATTGTTTGAGCGCTTCCAGTTCGTCTGCATAGCGGATCTCCACAGGCGGTTTGATAAACTGTTTTTCCATGCGTATACCTCTCGTATTAGATAGAATGAGAAATCGGAAAAGCTACTTACTATTATAACGTATGATATATGATATGTCAATATTTCTATGCAAATATGTACAATACTCCATGAGAACAACAGTCACGAAATGCGCTGTTGCCGCATAGAATAGAAGCAGGCGGGAATTTTGCCCGTATCATTCTCTATCATGAAAGGAGCAGTGAAGGATCATGCAGGAAAAATATAAGAGAATCACCGCAGAAACGCTGAAAGACCCCTATTTCATTGAACAGCGGGCGGGCGGACTGAATCCGTGCATTCGCAGACCGCAGGGGAGTATTCTGCGCGTACAGAACTGTGTGTACTGGGTGTGGTATTGCTTCAGCAGCAGCGCAGGCAAGCCGCTGCTGGCATCCGTCAATGCGGAAAATTTTGTCAATACGGCAAGAGTGCAGGGACTTTCTGTCGGCGATACGCCAAAACTTGGTGCAGTCATCTGCTGGCGCAACGGAGAAGTCGGAAACGGTGCGGATGGTGCCGGTCATGCAGGATTTGTTGTGGAAATGGACGGAAATCATATTGTGACATCGGAATCGGGCTGGAACAACAGTAATCAGGCAGTCTGGATGACAACACGTTATCAGGGTTCAGATGGCAATTGGGGACAGTCAGCCGCATACCAGTTTGAAGGATTTATTTATCTGCCTGAAAATACGGATATCATTGTACCGACCGCACCGGTTCGGAGAGGGGAACAGGGTGCGGCAGTCCGATGGCTGCAAACGAGGCTTTCCGAACGCGGATACTATTACTATGACCATATTGACGGCGATTTTGGCAGTAAAACCTTTGGTGCGGTGCTTGCGTTCCAATTTGACCGCAAACTGGAAGTGGATGGCGTTTGCGGCCCGATGACGCGGAAGGCGTTGCTGGAATAAGCAAATCAAAAAGGCAAGAGAACGGTTGAAGTTCTCTTGCCTTTGCGTTTGGCACTCTCTTTCACAGAATATCTGAGATGATCTGTTCGGGTGTAAGATGGTTTTCACGCAGAATATCATTGACCTTGTAGCGGTCGATGAACGCTTTTTTCAGACCATAATTATATACCTTGACATCCGATGTGCCGTAGAATCTTGCAATTTTCTCACCAAAACCGCCGTCCAGAATGCCATCTTCCAGCGTAATGACTTTGGAATGGTTCGCTTTGAGAGATTCCAGCAGTTCCACATCCAGACCTGTGATATAGCGCGGGTTGATGAGCGTTGGGGCGATTCCTGTTTTTGCAGTGATACCTTCCGCAAGCGCTTCACCGAGCTGATAGAAGTCGCCGAGTGCGAGAATGGCGATTTCACTTCCGTTTTGTGTTGTCAGGAAGCGGTTGCATTCGCTGTAATCGGCTGCAGCAGGTACATTGCTGTGATGGACACCGTTGCAGGGCATCCGAATGGCGACAGGATACTGTGTTTGTTCGATGCTCCAATCCAGCATGGCGAAATATTCTTCGCAGTTGGTTGGCGCAAGGTAGATGAGGTTGGGGATATTTGCCATCATCGGAATGTCAAAAATGCCCAGATGCGTAATATCGTTCATGCCAAAAACGGAAGCCGTGTTGACCAGCAGCGTTGCAGGACTGCGGTTGATGCATAAGTCCTGTGAAATCTGGTCATAAGTGCGCTGGAAGAAACTGGAATTCGTTGCAAAGACGGGTTTGCCGCCGTTTTTCGCAATGCCTGAAACCATAGCAACAGCGTGTTCTTCCGCAATGCCGACATCCACGAACTGCTTGCCTGCCTCTTTTCGTTTATCTTCCGTAAAGCCGATGCAGACGGGAACTGCGGCGGTGATTGTCACAACAGACGCATCTGCTTTCATTTTCCGCAGAAGATATTCGCAGGTCATACTGCCGTAATCTTCGCCGTTTCCGGTGAATTTCGGCTTGCCTGTTTCCGGCTCAAACGGCATTGCCCAGTGAAAGGCTTCCTTGTTTTTTTCAGCAGGTGCGAAGCCTTTGCCTTTTTGGGTGTGAATATGCATGACGATCGGGTGGTCAATGTCCTTGACGGCACGGAATGCTTCACAAAGCTTTGCGATATCATTGCCTTCCTCCACATAGCGGTAATCCAGCCCCATTGCACGGAACAGATTGCATGGACAAGTGCCGCCGGATTCACGGAGGGCTTTGAGATTCTGATAGAGTCCGCCATGATTCTCGGCGATGGACATTTCGTTGTCATTGACGACAATGATAAAATTCGAGCCGAGTTCTGCGGAAAAGTCCAGTCCTTCGAGTGCTTCACCGCCGCTGAGAGAGCCGTCACCGATGACTGCGATGACATTTTCCTTTCCGCCGCGCAGATCTCTTGCTTTTGCAAGTCCGCTGGCAAGGCTGACGGATGTGGACGTATGTCCGACCTGAAATACATCGTGTTCGCTCTCATCGGGATTGGTGTAGCCTGAAATTTCTTCAAACAGCGTGTCCTGGAAGAACGCATTTTGTCTGCCTGTCAGCATTTTATGCGTATAGCACTGGTGCGAAACATCGAATACAAATTTGTCCTCAGGGGAATTGAATACATAATGCAGGGCGATCGTTGCTTCCACGATGCCGAAATTCGGCCCGCAGTGACCGCCTCTTTTGGAAAGACGGTTCATGAGTCCGCTGCGAATCTCAGCGGCAAGGGCATTCAGTTCAGTGATGTTGAGGGCTTTCAGTTCCTTTGGTGATGTGATGTTATCAATCAGCATGGTAATACCTCTCTTTGTGAAGATGATTTTTGTCATTCGCGCAATTGTGATTATTAGTATAACATTTTTGCAAATGGCGGTCAATGCTGTGCGGAAAGATTCAGGAAAGTACACAAAGTCACATTGTGCGAACTGTGCATTCTTACAAGAAAAGCAGTCTGTCTAATCGGTACAGACTGCTTTGCAGTTTATGAATGAGAGAACGAATACTCTTTTTTGTACTCAAGATAGTATTCCGTAAAGCGTTCGTTGTTGATGTTCTTGACCTCATTGAGATATTCGTGCGTGTCGAACGAATCTGCATTCAACTCGATCAGTGCGACTGCGATGTTGGAACAGTGGTCAGCAACACGTTCGCAGTTTGCAAGCAGATCACTGAACACGAATCCTTGCTGTAAGGTGCAGTTTTGCGCCTGCACACGCGCGACATGGTTGAGTTTTGCGGTCTGGCAGAGGGAATCGATCCAGTCTTCCAGCGGTTCAACACGATATGCGGCTTCCAGATCGCTGTTCTGGAACGCTTCAAAAGTCATGCTGACAATGCGGCGAATGGCAGCTTCCAGTGTTTCCAGTTCCTTGCTGGCTTCACTCGAAAACTGGATCTTCTTTTCATTCAGTTCCTTTGCAACTTCCATGATGTTTTCGGAGTGGTCGCTAATGCGCTCGAAGTCGCCGATGGTATGGAGAAACATGGAAACGTCAATGGTCTGTTTGTGGTCGAGCGCACATCCGGTCAGCTTGACGAGGTAGGTGCCGAGTTTATCTTCATAGCGGTCAACGATATCTTCCGATTCATCGACCAGTTTTGCATTTGCTTCATCGTAATTGCGCAGCAGGTCAAATGCACGGAACAGGTTTTCTTCCGCAATGTTTGCCATGTGGAACAGTGCTTCCTGACTCTGGGCAATTGCGAGTGCAGGGTGTTCGATAAAGCGTTCTTCCAGACGATCCACATCGAGAGTATCTTTCGCTTTTGGGGAATTATCCTTTTTCAGGAGTGCATCCGTCATGCGATCGAGATGTTTTGTAAACGGGGAGAGGACGATGATTGCAACGATACGGTAAAGGGTATTCATGACAGCGATGCCGAGAATGCCAATGGCGGTTTTTTCTGCCATGAACGGGAAGTGGAAAATGGCATTTGCACCATAAAACAGTACGGTGCAGACGATTGTGCCGAAAATGTTGATCAGCAGATAAACCGTTGCGGTGCGCTTACCGTCACGGCTGGCGCCGATGGCGGAAACCAGTACAGGAACCGAAGCACCGATGCCCATACCCATGATCATGGGGAAAGCGGCACCATAGCTGATGGCACCCGTCACGGAAATGACCTGCAAAATACCGACCGACGCGGAGTTGCTCTGGAGGATGGAAGTAATCAGGATACCGACCAGAATGCCGAGGATCGGATTATCAAACATGGTCAGAAGATGCTTGAAGCTTTCGCTTTCTTTCAGTGGAGCGACTGCGCCGCTCATGGCACTCATACCGTACATCAGTACCGAAAAACCGAGCATGATGTTTCCGACGCGCTTCTTGGTCAGCGATTTGCTGAACATCACAAGAACGATGCCGATGAGGGCGATGACAGAAGTCAGCGTAGAGGTGGAAAGCAGGGAAGCAAATCCGGATGCTGTCCCATCTCCGCTGCCCGACAAACATAGGATCCAGCCTGTGACACTGGTACCGATGTTTGCGCCCATGACAATGGAAATTGCCTGCGGAATCGTCATCATACCCGAATTGACAAAACCGACGACCATTGCGGAGGTCGCTGAGGAAGACTGAATGACCGCTGTCACGATCGTACCCAGCAAAATGCCTTTGATGGGTGTTCCTGTGAGTTTCCACAGCACGATCTCCAGTTTGTTGCCTGCGACTTTGTTCAGACCGTCACCCATCAGGTTCATGCCGAACAGGAACAATGCCACGCCGCCAAACAACGCGATTACATTTGCAATACTCATTCTACATACTCTCTTTCAATTTTTTCCGTATAGCATCATAACATATATAAATCAAATCTTTGTATGCGGAATGTTAAGTTCATGTAAAATTTCATTGTTTCAATTTGACTTCCAGCGGGAACAGCAAGGTCATGGTCGTTCCTTTGCCAAGCTGGCTTTCCAGTTCGATTTTGGCATTATGAAAAGCAGCGCCGTGCTTGACGATGGAAAGACCAAGTCCTGTGCCGCCAATCTGGCGGGAATGACTTTTATCGACGCGGTAAAAGCGTTCGAAGATCCGGTCACGGTCGGCAAGTGCAATGCCAATGCCTGTATCGGCAACGGAAATGGCGGCATATTGTCCGCGTTTTGATACATTGATCCTGACTGTTCCGCCGATGACATTGTACTTGATGGCGTTATCGCAGAGGTTGTAGACCATTTCTTCAACAATGACAGGAACGCCTTGCAGATAGATGGGAAAACCGCTGAGTGTGATCGTGATGCTGCGTTCATTTGCTGCGGCAGTCAATTGTGTTTTGACGGCTTCTGCGATATCATAAAGGTCGATCGGGATGGTTTCTTCAGTGAAGCTTTCATCATCCAGCCGTGAAAGACGGATGATATCTTCGATCAGTGCGATCATGCGTGCGGATTCTGTACGGATGCGGCGGGAAAAGCCGCTGATGTCCTCCGAACGCACCATGCCGCTTTCGAGCATATCTGCGATCCCGTAGATGGAGGTCAGCGGCGTTTTCAGTTCATGGGAGACATTGGATGTGAATTCACGGCGCAGGGCATCTCGTTTTTCACGTTCTGTGATGTCCAGCAGAAGCAGAACGGCACCGCTTTTGAGCGTACCGCTTGAAACGGGGTTGGCGATGAGCTGGCAGGCAGTATCACCGATATAGAGCACGGTTTCGCCGTGAATGCCTTTGATCGCATTGGAAATTGTGTCGCGGACGGCGGTGCTTTCATGCAAATCGAAAACAGTCATGCCTTCCGTAGGCGGTTCTGCATTCAGCAATTCCAATGCGGCGCTGTTGTAGGTCAGAATGGAACCGGATTCTCCGATCAGAATCAGACCTTCGCGCATATTTTCAATCAAAACGCGGAATCGTTCATGTTGTGTGTTCAGATGAAGCTGCTGGCTTTCCAGAGTGGCTTCGAGTTCTGCGATTTTTGCTTCCAGCGCAGCGATTTTTTCTTGTTCCGCAGTCATGTTGCATCCTCCCCATCCTGCATCCGATATCCGACACCGCGTACCGTTTCGATCTGATTGCCTGCTTCACCGAGTTTTGCACGCAGAGTACGGATGTGCACATCGACCGTGCGGCTCTCGCCCGTGTAGTCATAGCCCCAGACTGTCTGCAAGATCTGTTCACGGTTCATGACCAGTCCGCGGTTGCGCATGAGTACAGCAAGCAAGTCGAATTCCTTGACCGTCAGGGAAACGGGTTCTCCGTGCACTGTGAGCGTGTGGCGTGTCGGATCGAGAATAATGGTTCCGATTTCGAGTTCTGTCGGTGGATCCGTCTGGGTGCTGCGGCGCAGGAGGGCACGAATGCGGGAAATGAGTTCCATGACACCAAACGGCTTTGCAAGGTAATCGTCCGCACCACTGTCCAGTCCCGTGACCTTGTCGAATTCCGTGCTTTTGGCAGTCAGCATCATGATAGGCATTTTCTGGGTGGCAGAGTGGCTTCGCAGCCATCGCAGAACGGAAAGCCCGTCTTCTTCCGGCAGCATGATGTCCAGCAGTGCAAGGTCAGGGATGTGTTCGGCAACGGCTGCCCGAAATGCGGACGGTAATGCAAACCCCTGCACTTCAAAACCGGAGGTTTGCAGCGCATATACGGTGAAATCACGAATATTTTCATCATCTTCCAAGAGATAGATCATAGCAGATGCTCCTTTCAGGATAGGTGGGACAGGAAAGCGGCAGCACTATCTGTGTAAGCACTGCCGCTGCGCATTAGTGGACTTTCAGCAAATATGTATAGCTATTTAATATATTCAGTTTTCCGATGATTTCAAAATCCATGTCGGGATCAATGGCTTTTATGATTTCGGTTATGCTATCCTTGGTTGTATTCTGAAGTTCCTCAGTAGCTTGCAAAAAAGCTTCCATTCTGTCATCTGTTGTATCTGCCGAATCGTCCGAAACAGTACCGGAAATATCCTGAAGCTGTGCTTCCTGACTTTCAGACAAAACTGGCAGGTTTCTCGTGAAAATGTAATTGACCGGGATATTTTTGGAAAGGATCCGCTGCGTATTGTCTACGTTCTCATTCGATTCTCCTGAAACATAGACATTATCCGCCTGATACAGATACGGGGCGTAATCCTGTAAAAAGCAGGCGTACTTTTCCGATTGGATGATGATGCAGTTCTGATCCTTTAATAATTCGGCGTAATCTGTGTTCTTTTCTTTTTCAAAATGGGAAAATAAAAAATAGGAGGTCTGTGTGAGATTCTGCGTCAGGATCAGCGCGGCTGCAGCGAGTGATGTGATGGGCAGCAGGAATCGTTTGCATTTTGGAATCCATGAAACGATTTGCATAAAGATAAGCACGACGGCAAAACACAGAAATGGGAAAATCACGAAAATATAGCGCAGAGAGTATAATCCCATGAGATACGTGTTAACGATCGCATTGACGACCAGAAGCAGTGCGGCAGAAGCAATGATACTAAATAGCGGAGTATAATTTGCGGCTTTCAGGGAAGCGAGAGCCTTTTCACACTTCGTCCGAAGCATCTTTTGGAATTTTTGAAACCATGTTTCGTTGCGGAACAGGAAACAAAGCGGAATGATGACAACAATGGCGAGAATGATCGCAGCGAGGACAATGCTTGAATTTCCAGTCGAAAAAACGGGAAATTCATATGCAAAGAGGGAACGGGTAGTGTAGCTGATGAACCATCGCAGCTGTACACCAAACGAATAGGGTGCATCGCTGCTGCTTCTTTGGTTGTTCAACATTTGAGAGAGTGCTGCCGGATAGACTGCAAAATAAATGCCGAGTGTACCGACCATGCCAAGCCCGAAGGCAAACATTTTCTTGAAGAAGCGGCGCAGAAGGAGGTACAGGCAAACACAGGCAGTAAATGCACCAACAAAAATGATGCCGTAATAATGTGTCATGAAGCATAGAAATGCGGTAATAAACACAGGAATGAGTATTTTTTTGTTGCTGAGATCATTGAGGTAGCGGGCGCAGAAATAGATGAACATGACGGTGAGCATAGTCAGCAGATTGTACTGCCGCAGGAAAATAAAGGTACTGAGAGCGCCGTTGGTGCCTGCATAAAAGAAGCAGGGCAGAAGGGCTTTCGCACTGGAGTGCGTTATTTCTTTTCCAAGCAGGAACAGGAAAATCTGTGTGCCTATCAGAAAAAGACAGCTTAGAAAATAAGCATATCCGAATGAAAACTGATTGGGGAAGAACGAACAGAGTGTATGCAGCAGAAAATAATAGAGTGGCGGGTGGTGGTCATAGGTCTGGTTGGAGTATACAGAACCGTATGTGAAGCGTTCGTTTTCCTGTACGGTAATGTAGTTTTTGAATGTTTCACCTGTGATCCATTCGTGGATATTATCGTAATCATCCGCAGTCGGGGTATCAATATTGACGCCGGGGTTCAGGTAAATAAACGGTTTATAGTAGCTGTTTGCCAGACCGTAAGACCAGATCTCATCCGAATGGTAGCCTTGTTTCACATTCAAAAAAACATATGATGTCCAGACAAGCTGCAGAACGATGATCACAATGAGGAGCAAGTACGGCAGCAGTTGTTTTTTCTTTTCCTGATTCATAAAAAGACTCCCTTGCATGAATTGATTTTTTATCAGTATACCATAAATTATTATGCAATGTCAAGATGATACTGAGGCAGCGCTGTACAGAACAGGAGGTGCTGTCCTGTAATTCAGTGCTTGCATTCTGTGGCTGATTATGTTATAATAACAGCATAATATCCGCAGACGGTAATGCCGTCCGAAATTTGTGATGCGAATGATAGATTGGGAGGAATTCATGTGAAAAAAACAATTGCAGTATTGCTTGCCGCAGTCACATTTACTTTGACCGGCTGTGGTGCGGAACAGTCATCCGAAGAGTCTTCGAAGGAAAAAAGCTATGCGGAAGCGGAAATTCTGGTAACGCTGGGCGATTCGATCTCTGCGGGCTATGGCCTGGAAAATCCTGAAACGGAACGCTATTCGGCACTTTTGACAGAACGTCTGGTGAAGAAAGACAAAAATGAGTGGCGGGATTGTAATTACGCTGTCAGCGGTGATGACAGCAGTGATTTGCTTCAGCGGCTTGATGACGGACGTGCCATCCGTCTGCCTGCCGCAGATGTGATCGCCATTTGTATTGGTGCAAACAATCTTCTTGGGCCGTTCGGAGAATATATGCAGACGGTCATGGATACAAAAGCATCATCTCAGGACAAAAAAGATGCTGTCAAGAAAATGGAACAGGGGATGGATGATGGGCTGAAAACGCTGGAAGCGGATCTGGATTCGATGTACGATTGGATCCGGAAACGCAATACAACGGATGAAGCAAAGCTGTATCTGATGAATATTTACAATCCGTATGCGGACTACAAAAAAGAGAAAGTACCGAATATGGATGACAATATGGCTGATTATGCACAGAAACAGGTTGACCGCTGCAATACCGTGATCGAGAAATTTGCGAATGCACATTCTGATATTGTGCTGGTCGATATTGCGCAAGCTTTTGCAGAATGCAAAACCGTCCCGATCCAGGGAAAGAAAGAGGACGATGACATGGTGATCGCCGATCCGCATCCGGATACGAAGGGACATCAGATCATTGCAGATACGCTGTATGATGCGATCGAGGCAAATGAGAAATGAAGCATCTGTATCATACGACCAATGAGATGCTTCAGCAGAAATATGGGCAGAAAATCCGAAAGATCTGTGTAGACGGCGGATTTACCTGTCCGAACCGTGACGGCACCTGCGGATATGGCGGCTGTGCATTCTGCGGTGAACGCGGGGCAGGGGAACAGTTGGATGCCACGAAAACGATTCGGCAGCAGGTAGAGCAACGGCTGGAAAATGCCGCACCGGATTCCATGTGGATCTTGTATTTTCAGAATTTTACAAATACCTATGCGCCTGTGGCAGTGCTGAAAGAGCGCTATGATGCCGCACTGATTGATGACCGCATCAAAATTCTGGATATCGGTACACGTCCCGACTGCATCAATGAAGAAGTGGCGTGCCTGCTGGCGGAATATGCCAAAAAGTATGAAGTCTGGGTGGAACTGGGCTTGCAGACGGCAAACGACGATACCGCAAAGCGCATCAACCGCGGCTATGACCTTGCCTGCTTTGAGAAGGCAGTTGCGATTCTGAAGGCACATGGTCTGCCTGTGATCGTGCATATCATTCTGGGATTGCCGCAGGAAACATTGGCTGATGTGCGGCATACGGTGGATGTGCTGAATGCACTTCATGTGGACGGGGTCAAAATTCACAGCCTGTTCGTCATGCGGGACACCATGCTGGAAAAATGGTATCAAAATGGAGAATTTACGCCGATTACCATGCAGGAATACATAGAATGGGCGCTGGACTGTCTCACGCGGCTGTCACCTGACATGGTGATTCATCGTTTGACAGGGAATTGTCTGCGGCATTTACTGGTTGCACCTGACTGGATCATACAGCGGGATCTGATCCTGTATACGATCGACCGCCGCATGGTGAATGAGGGGTTGACGCAGGGCTGCCGTTATGTTGAAAACCAATGATGTTCCACATGGAACAATCGTATTTACGCGAAAATGAAAGGAGAACAAAGAATCATGCGATCTCCTGTCGTATTCTTTGATCTGGATGGAACACTGCTGGACACGCTTGCAGATTTACGGGACAGCCTGAATCGGGTGCTGACGCAGAACGGTTTGCCGCCGCGCACAACAGAAGAAGTGCGGCAATTTGTAGGAAATGGGCTGACGAATTTGGTGGCAAGGGCAGTGGCAGGCGGGAATGCGCATCCACAGTTTGAGAAAATCGTGGAACAGCTTCGTGCAGATTATGCGCTGCACTGTAATGACCAGACTGCGCCATATCCGCATATTGTAGAGAGCCTTTCGGAATTGCAGGCGGATGGCTGGCAAATCGGTGTCGTATCGAACAAGCCTGACGCACAGGTCAAAGCGTTATGCCGTACTTTCTTCGGTGATACCATATCTGCGGCAATCGGACAGTCAGAAGGCGTTCGTATCAAGCCTGCACCGGATACGCTGTTTGCCGCTATGCATCAGCTAGGGGCAGAAGCGGCAGATTGTGTCTATGTCGGAGATTCTGAAGTGGACATCCGGACTGCAAATAATGCAGCAATTCCGTGCATTTCTGTGAGCTGGGGATTTCGTGACCGTTCGGCTTTAATGGAGAACGGCGCGAAAATGCTCGCAGATACGCCGAATGCGATGCTTTCTCTCCTGCGGGAACTCTTTTCAGAAAAAACGATTTTGTAACCAAAAAGAATCGAAAAAATAGTTGACATTTTTCGTACAATTTGTTATACTAATAGATATATTATCTTGTGAAAACTTGGCAAAAGCAGAAGTGAAAAGAGGTGTTTTGTATGTGGGATATGTCAGCGGAACGAACCCTGCTGGAAGCCAGAATGGATGCGGCAGTTTTGTTGGAAGTCGATACAATGACGGTGATCTATCAGAATCAGGCTGCAAAAGATCTGTTACTCAAATCTCCTGATAAGGATATGATGACGCTGCTGTCCATTCCCGAAGTGCAATCTTTGCTGCGCGAAGTACATACTGCATCCGAATCGAGGGAAACAACGCTGTCGATGGCTGAAATGACGCTGACACTTTGTGCTGTCCCATTGCTTTGGGAAGGGCGTGAGGTGGTCATGCTTTCTTTGCAGAATCGTGATATTCTTCCGCAGCAGACGATTTCTGCCGCTTTGATGCGTCTGTTGGAAAAACAGTATTTTGCCATTCTGGAGATCTCACTGAAGCGTCAGACGGTGACAGTCGTTTTCGCGCAAAGCCCGATGCTCTCTGCCCATGCCTGCTATGCTTCGTATGCACAGCTTTTTGAAAGCTATGCGCAGATCGCTCTGCATTCCGCAGACCGCCAAGCCTTTTTGGATGCTTTTTCGGAAGAGCGCCTTCAGGCTTGTGCTGTGATACAGGAAACATCTGCCGTTTCAGTACGGCGGATGCATGACGGACTGTACAGTTGGGCGCGGTTTTCGCTTTCTCCTGTGGACGAAGAAACCGTACTGTTCATCGGCGAAGATGTCAACGAAGAACATCTGGAACAGGAACGCACGGAACAATACAAAACGGAACTGAAAACGCTGTCCTTGCGCAACAGCTATACATTATCCTGCATTTCCGATATTTTCCGATTAATGCTGCATCTGGATATTACCACGGGAGATACACTGATCTGTTGTCTGCATCCGAGTCTTTCGCGGCTGTTTTCATATGACAAAGTGTATTCGTTCTCAGAGATCACTGAAACGCTGCTGCGTCTGGTACATCCGGATGATGTTGAGCCGCTTCGTGCTTTTTCCACAATGGATAATCTGCGTTCTGCCGCACAATCCGGACAGACACGCTTCTCTTTTGAGTACCGGCGGATGTCACAGCCGAAAGGACTGGACGCTAAACCGGAAGTCAAATGGACACGTTCGGTGATTATTTTGCGGAATTTTCGAAACGGTGTTCCGACAGAAGCATTTTATGCAGTACAGGATGTCCATGAACGAAAAATGATGGAACTGGAAGCAAAGAATCAGCAGAAAACCTTCCTAGACCAGTTCCATATGCTCCTTCAGCACCGCTATCTCTGGTTCATTGACAGCGATTACAGCGCACAGTGTGCGGTTGTCTGGAAAATTGACCGTGATAATATTACGCAGTATATGGAATGTCCGTTTTCACGTTTGTTTGAGAAGGTACTGATTCCATTCTGCCATCCGGAAGATATCAAGAAACTGGCTACGATCTTTCTGCCGGAACCTGTTCGGCAGGCATTTCATGACGGTCAGAAGAAAATCGTGTCCGAATTCCGTATGCGGATGGATGATGGTTTTCAATGGATGCGCATTGAGATGGACTTGCTGTCTGATGCGCATGAGAATCTGCGTTCACTTTGTTATATCTGTAATATCGACCGTGAAAAGCAGCGTATGGATGCGGTGGCAAATGCAGAGCACAAGCAGCTTGTACTGCGCCGCAAATTTGGTCTGACCGTACAGGATTCCTATATCCGCATCGGTGAGATCGACCTGGATAATAACGTCATCTATCATTATTCCCTGCAAAAGAACGATTTTGTCACCATCAAGGACAAAACGCCGTTCAGTGAACTGGCGCGGTCGTTTGCCGAGAGTTCTGTTTATCCCGACCATCGTCAGATTTTTGAAAAGAAATTTTCATATGCACGTCTGCTTCATGCTTCCCGTGAGAATGTATCGAAAATTGAAAATCGTCTGCTTTTGGATCTGGACGGCAGCCGTCAGTATCTCTGGTGTAATCTGGTCGTGCGGTTTTCGCATGATGCCGATGGCAAAGCGTTCCTGATGAGTTATATCGAGGATATCCATGCCCAGATCACAGCGGAACAGGAACAGCTTCAGGAATTGCAGGAAGCCAGAGAGCGATTGCAGTCCATGCTGCGCATGAATGAACAGACACGTATTCGAAAAGCACATATTTTCTCGAATATTGTAGCAGATGCCAAGCTGTACCTGAATCGTGTGTTTGGTTCTGTGGCAGAAATCAAAAAAGAATTGCCTGAACAGACAGCGGATTCTTCCTTTGAGGGCTTGCGGGATGCAGGCATCCATCTGGATAAACTGCTGGAGCGTGCAAGAGATATTCTGATGCTGGAGAATGAACAGTTGATGCTGCTGCAGGAGAAAACTTCTCTGCCGAATCTGCTGCGGAAACTGAAACAGCAGGCAGCAGATACGTTCCATGGAAAACATCTTGACTTGATCGCTTATACGAGCCATGTGCAGAATGAGATGATCTATTGCGATTCTGCGCGTGTGGAACAGCTTCTTGAAAATATTTTCATTAATCTGATACGCTGTCTGCCTGCGGATTCGAAAATCATTCTGCGCCTGATGCAGAAACCGCAGAATGCGGAAGAATCCATTGCACTCTATGAGTTTTCGTTGATTTCCTTTGGAGATACCTTCTCGCAGGATTGGCATAAACGGCTTTGTGCGCCGCTGCATACGCTGCAAAATACCGAAGGCATGGAGCGTTCCATGTTTTTGGATGCTACCCAACAGAATCTTGGTATGCATATCAGCAAGAAGCTGGTTGCGATGATGAATGGTTCGCTGAATTTTGTGACACTGCCGGATGGTGCAAGCGCAGTGACTGTGCGTATCCCATTCCGCTATGCCGAAGCACCCGCTTGTCTGTTCCCGCAGCTTTACTTTTATGGGAAATACGCGCTGATTCTGGAAAGCGAACAGGAATGTGCAAATGCCATTACCGAAATGCTTCAGGAAGCAGGAATGCATACAGACTGGGTCGATGAAACTGAACAAGCATTTGTCATGCTGGCAGATGCAGCGATTCAGAGGCAGCCTTATGCACTGTTGTTTGTACGGCAGGCGGAATTGAATCAGGCTTCGGACAACTTGCTGGCGAAATTGCAGCAGGCGGCGGGAAATGCGACCATTATGCTGCTGGAAGATGCGTTACCGCAGGCAAATTCGTGTCCCGATACGGATTATCCGCTTCCATATAAGCTGGAAACACCGCTGTTTCGTTCTATTCTGGCAAAACATCTTTGGGACTTGTATCAATCGGAATCAGATTCCGCACAATAAAAAAACCATGCTCCGTTTCAGATGGAGCATGGTTTTTGTTGTATGTACGGCATTATTCAGCACGATTCGGGACTTTCTGTATCAGTGTGTCCAGTTGTTCAGGGTCAAAGAAATCGGTGAAACCGCATTTCGTCAGCGCTTCATGAAAACCGAATTCCGAAGATACAGACGAAATTTCGCTGATCTGTTCGTAAAGGGCAGCGGCTTTTTCGGGCGTTTCCTGCAAAAGGGTATAGATTTCCAGCGCAGGCAGTGCCGAAACGCCATAGCTGATGTAATAGCCCGGTTGCTGATAGAGATGCGTGATCTCGTACAGATCTCTGTCGAGGTCGCAGGCATCTGCGATTTCGTAGTAGATATCGACTACTTTCATTGGTGACATTTTGTCGTAGTCTTTCATGACACGGTATTCGAATTCACCGATTGCAAAACCGGAAATGATGGAATCCAATATGTCATAGAAAGCGACTTCTTCCATCAGTGTAGCGGCATCATCATAAATTTCATCGAAGAACTGGGTATAGAGCATCTGCATTCCCTGTGATTGCACCTCTGCGATATCACTGTTCAGGCTTTGCAGATACATATGTGTTGTGTCGCGCCAATCGGAATTAAAGTGACCGAATTCGTGAACAGCCGCACTGAAATCGAGATAGGAACCGGACTGACAGAGATAAATCATGGCCTTCTGACTCTGCGGGAAGGAAACGGTAAAGCTTCCGTCATAACTTTTTTTGCCGTTGGCAATGACATACAGTTGTTCATCACAGAGTTTTCTTGCGGATTCACCGACCCGGTCACTGATTCTCGGTGCATATTCTGAGAGCTTCGTAAAGAGATTACCCGTCAGATAGATTTTGTTTGCATCCAGATCTTTATATTTTTCGTTTCCTTCGATGGATTCACGGTATGCTGCATACAGCGGATAGATGTCCTTCATGACAGTATCATAGATGGCTGAGATTTCTTCCGCTTTGTAGTCACGGTTATAGGAGTCATACAGACAGTTTGACAAATCGTAGCCTTCGAGGACATCCAGATAAATCTGAGCGCATTCTGCATTCAAATCGGACAGTTCTTCTGGGTCTTCGGTATCCGTTGAGTTGTCATAGGCAGTGTCAAAATAGTTATCTATTTTTTTCTCGGAACTGTGATTCTGAGATTTTGCCAGTCCGATGACCTTGTTCAGGCTGTATGCCATGTAGTAATCCTTGTATTCCCAATCGGCATAGTCTTTGAAAATGTCCTGATACATGGATTTGGCAGCACCATTTGTGAATGCCCATGCAGCCATTTCGTAGGCAACATAATAGTCTTCTGTTGCTTTATCGTAGAAGTCTTTTTTCTTCTGATTGTTCCAGTCAGCATAATACTGTATTTCTGCTTTGGTCGCAATTTCACTTGCAATATCCAGTTCCGTTAAAACGGATTCGGTATCTTTCAGCAGTGCTTCTTCCTGATTTGACATATTCCATGAATTGCTCATGCCATCAATCAGGGTATGCAGTTTGGCAACGTCATAGCGCTCTAATTGTAAATCCGGGGCAGAATATTCAGATTCAGAAAAATTGCATCCTGTCAGAAAAAGACTCATTGCGATGATACCAGCAATTATTTTACTTCTTTTCATGGAACATTCCTCCTTTAATGAAATAACTATATTTTAACATATTTTGTGTGAATTGTCAACAGTTTCATATGCATTTCGTAAAACGGAAAGCGCACGCTTTTCAATGCGGGATACATAGGAACGGCTGATGCGGAGTGCCTTGGCGACTTCCTGCTGTGTTTCAGGGGTTCTGCCATAAAGTCCGTAGCGCCGTACAATGACTGTCCATTCCCGCTGAGAAAGACGTGTCTGAAGATAATCATAAAGCTGTTTTTCCTGCATTGCCTGTTCAACCTGTTCTTCAAGGTTGTGCTCATCGCTGATGATGTCCATGAGTGTCAGGGCATTGCCGTCCTTGTCGTATTCGAGGGGTTCGTCGAAATAGATGTCACTGGCATTCTTTTTACGGGAACGATAATACATGAGGATTTCATTTTCGATGCATTTGCTGGCATATGTCGCAAATTTTGCGCCTTTTCCGACATTGAAGGAGGAAACGGCTTTGATGAGTCCCAGTGTGCCGATGGAAATGAGTTCATCCTGTTCACGGTCGGGACTGTAGAATTTTTTTGTCATGTGTGCAACAAGCCGCAGATTTCTGGCAATCAATTCCTGTCTTGCCGCCGCATCTCCCGCAGCAAGCCGCTGCAGGCATTCACGTTCTTCCTCTTGCGTAAACGGCTGTGGAAACGCCGCAGTGTGGTCGGCATGGAGAAAAAAACAGGTCAGATGGGCGAACATTCCCGAAAAAATACCTAGCATATACTGTCACCGCCTTTGCAGCAGTATATGCATCGGGGCTTGTATGATGTTCCATGCAGGAAATATTGTCAAGGCAACACCGCACAAAGCACGCCTTGCGGCTTGGCGGCACATCTGCTTGCAAATTTTCCGCCATCTTGCACAGAAATTCCTTGCTGGGCGTCAGCCCAGCGGCGTCATTTCTGTACAATCTGACGAAAAAATTGACAGGTCAAACTCGTTTGACCATACGCATCCTGTACCACCAGTTCTGTGCGGTATTGCCTCAAACAATCGGGGGCGTTTGGCGTGGTCAGAACAGTGTCAATTGTTCCGTATCCTGCGGAAATGTGCGCAGAAAGGAAAAAATCTCATTCCAGTCACAGACAATGTCGTGTGCATGGCAAAAGGCATGAAACTGCTGTGAGAGTGCAGCATGATGCGGGCTGAGGATCTCATAGGCATTTCCGAATTCGCGTTGATAGCGTTCTTTGAGTTGCGGGAAATGACGGT
The DNA here is from genome assembly GCA_045642925.1 of Oscillospiraceae bacterium. Classification (GTDB taxonomy): domain Bacteria; phylum Bacillota; class Clostridia; order Oscillospirales; family Ruminococcaceae; genus Firm-04. The sequence continues at coordinate 8,234 of JAZUJW010000013.1, read as the reverse complement.
CAAGTGCCGCGTAGAAATATTCGCGGTTGCCTTCCCGAAGCGTCAGCCCCATGCCGCAGTTCAGAATGCCGTACACACCTGCGTCAGCACAGCCCTCAAGAATCTGTTGTATGTTTTCCGCAGTATCGTTGATGTACGGGAGAATCGGAGTCAGCCATACGACCGTTGGGATGCCGCGCTTCTGCATTTCTTTCAGCACTGCAAAGCGTTTTGACGTGCCGCAGACATTCGGCTCGATGATGCTGCACAATGCTTCGTCATAGGTGGTGATGGTGATTTGCACGACACATTTTGCCTGATGATTGATTTGTTCCAGCAGGTCGATGTCGCGGAGAATGCGGTCGGATTTGGTCTGAATGGCAAGACCGAAGCCTTCTTCTGCAATGATCCGGAGGCATTGCCGTGTCAGACCGAGCGATTCTTCCGGATGCAGATAGGGGTCACACATCGCACCCGTCCCGATCATGCAGTGTCGTCGTTTGGCACGCAGTGCTTTCCGCAAAAGCAGCGGGGCATTCTGTTTGACCTCAATATCCTCGAAATCATGTGTAAAACCATAGCAAACACTGCGGCTGTCGCAGTAGATGCAGCCATGGGAACAGCCGCGATAGAGGTTCATGCCGTTTTGTGCGGACAGAATGCCTTTTGCATCAACGAAATGCATATACTGCCTCCTATTATTCAGCTTTGCGGAGAGTCAGAACCGTATCCGTTGACTGGAAATAGGATGACGCATACAGCGGGAAACGGCGGTCAAGGACGCCGAGCGCATCGTGCCGCACACCGAGGACACGGTTCATGTCGCCGCCGATATACAGCGTGGGATATGGTTCGCGTCCAAGGCGGAATTTTGAATTCGAACCGCCGCACTGTGTCTGCATGATGGCGTGTCCCATGGCATTGACGGTCAGAAATCTGCCGTTTTTATCGCAGAGTGCAAACATTCCGTCATCATCAAAGCGGACGGTGACGGTATCTGTTGTGAGTGGCTTGGTGCTGTTTGCTGCACGCAGCGCATATGGCTGGTGTTCGCGGAGGTAGGCGACCGATGTGCGAAGGATGAGGGTGCGGAAGGCTTCCAGCACCACAGCCGCATTGCAGATGGAAGCCGAAATACGGCGGGTAATGGACTTCTGGAATGCGGGGATGTTTTCGCCAAGAACAATTGGCAGTTCGAGCGCCGATTCTGCGGCGATCTGCTGAAACAGCGATGTGAGTTTCTCTGACTTGTCCGCACAGACTTCACAGAGGTCGGGCTGTGCAGGGATGAGTGCATCGCAGAAAGCCTTTGTCGGCAGCGCATCCGTGATCCGGGATGCCCAATGCTTTGCGGCGGTCACTTCTTCTCTGACGGTTTCTGTTCCCCAGAAAAAAGCCGCCGCTGTACTTTCATAGCGTTTGTGGTTGATGCCGTACTTCGAAAAATAGGTGAGTCCGCTGACGTGCGGCGGGCAGCAAAGGTCAGCGATCATATGCACTGCACGGGAAAGGCTCTGCATCGCGGCAGTTCGCTTGTTTGCACGCAGCAGCATCACGGCAGTCTGAAATTCGCTTTCAAACATCGTGCGCGGAGAGGGCGCAAATGCCCCTTTGCCGTTCGGATAGAATAAGACGGCATTTTGTTTTTGCGGTTTTCCTTCTGGCGTGACGGCACAGAAATAGTGCAGTCCTCTGCCTTGCTGACGGTCGCCGATGACATCAGGTGCGGCGGCTTCTTCGATCATGATGCGTAAATCTGCATCTGTAAAAAAGGAGGCGGCATCGGGAATGCGGTCTTTCAGCAGATAATAGGCTGCACGGACAATGCCGCGGTGTACAGACGGATAAATATGCTTGTCAATTTTCAATGCAGTATCCTCACGAAAGAGATTCAATGGTCTGAAAAAACGGCTGTGTGCCGATTTCGGAGCGAATGGTTTCGATAGAAGGCGCTTTTTCATGCAGCAGCGAAGCAAAACGCTCTACTGCAAACACCTCTGTTTCAAAATGTCCGCAGTCAAACAGCGTGAAGCTACGGTTTTGTGCCTCTGCCCAAACGCTGTGCTTGCAGTCACCCGTAACGAGCGCATCTGCGCCCTGTGCAATGGCAGCTGCGATCAGGTCGCCGCCTGCACCCGAACACCATGCAATGCGGTGGATGGGCTTTTGTGCGTCATAATAGCGGAGTGCATGACCTGTATAAACTGCGGCAAGGGCTTTGGCAAGGGATTCTGTTGTCATTGCATCGGGGAGGTCTGCACAGAAGCCGAGCGTTCTGCCGCCCGAAAGCTGTTCGAGCGGAGACCATGCAGAAGCAAAGGAAAGCACGGCATCCATTTTTTCACCGATGACCGTATTCAGTCCTGCTGGTGCGATGTCAAAATTGGTGTGGGCACAAATGGCAGAAATGTTGTGCTGAATGAGATGCCACACGGGATGTGCTGGGGAAACGGATTTCAGTCCGCCCCAGATGACGGGATGATGGGAAAGGATCAGTTCAGCGCCTTTTTTGGCGGCTTCTTCGACAACGGGAATCGTAATGTCCAGCGTCAGCAGAATGCGGCGGACTTCCTGTGTACCGTCCCCGACCAGCAATCCTGCATTGTCATAGGATTCCTGCGTGGAAAAAGGCGCAGTTTCGTCGATAATATTGTAAATATCCTGTACGGTCATGTGCGTTTTCCTCCTTGCAGCCATTGATTGATGCCGTCTATCACAATCTGTACGTTTTGGGCTTCTTCTGCATTGTCACCTTGCTGTAAACCAAGAAGCTTCGTGTGCAGTCGTTCGAGAATTGTGGCAAGATAAATGCGTGTCAGCGGTTCAGTGCGGCTGAGTTTTCCGATATGGCTTTCCACTTCGGAAAGGGTGCGGCATTCACCTGAATAGTGTGCCTGCATGACCGTGTAAAGGTGCACATCTTTGACTGCGGTTTCTTTTGTGACGGTAAAACCGTGTTCGGCAAGCCATACGCGCAGGACTTCACTGCGTGTCATGGGCTGTAAAATGAGATTGGTGCCGCGCTCCAGCCATTTGGCAGAGGGCGCAGATAAAATATCGCGGATGGTTTCGCCGCCCATGCCTGCGATAATGGCATCGGTAATGCCTTTGTTCGGCACTTTATCGAATCCATCTGACAGGCAAAGCTTCACGGCGTTCTGTACACCGTAGCGGGAGATGCCTTTCTGTGCGGCAGAAAGCGGCCCTTCTTTGATGTCTGTTGCGAGAACTTGAACACATCTGTTGCTTTTGATGAGGTAAATCGGCAAAAGCGCGTGGTCTGTGCCGATGTCGCAGGCATAATCGCCCTGCACCATAGAAGCACAGCAAAGCAGACGCGGAGAAAGCGGAATCATAGTAGACCTCCTTTTGGGGGTGTTTTGCGCCGATGAAGGCTGTTTCAGGAAAAGCATAAAATAATTATACCATAAAGAATTGCTTTTTGCAAGACTTTCTGCTATAATAGCATTGTAAACCACGGAGAGAGGAGGATTGACCATGCAATTATCTGATGGTTCTGTCCCGCAGTATTTTTGTCCGATTTTGCAGAATGTGCGGGAAATCGGACGCACATCTTACGATGCGCAGACACAGACACGATGGCTTGCGCTTTCGGGTGCGGGAATTTCTTTTCAGTTTACGGGGCGCAAATGCGCTGTGACGCTGTGCGGGGATTCCGCTGTACGATATGGTGAGGACATTGCCGCACGTTATGCTGTTTATGTGAACGGCATTCAGACGATGGATGCACAGTTGCTTGTCCCTTTGCAGACCATTTGCGTCTGGGAAAGCGATTCGGTTCAGACGATCGTTGTGCGGATCATCAAGCTTTCGGAAGCGGCTTTTTCCTGCATGGGAATACGGGAAATTGCTGTTTGGGATGCGGACGGCATCAAGCCGACCGAAACCGCATCACATCTCATTGAATTTATTGGAGATTCCATTACCTGCGGCTATGGCGTGGACGAGGAATGCCCGACAGCCCGCTTTCAGACGCGAACGGAAAATGTTCTGCACTCGTATGCTTATCAGACCGCAGAAGCGCTTCATGCGGATTACAGTATGGTGGCGTACAGCGGTTACGGCATATTATCTGGATTTTCCGCAGACGGTTCGCAAAACAAAAGGGAACTTCTGCCGCCGTGGTACGAAACTGTGGGCTACTCCCAAACTGTTTTGGAGCATGGAAGGAAAATGCAGGAATCCCGATGGGATTTTGCTGTCCGACCGGATTTGATCGTGGTCAATCTCGGCACGAATGATGCATCCTATACCAAAGAGGATGCCCAAAAGCAGGCAGCATTTTCTGCGGCATATCTTGCATTTTTGCGGCAGGTGACTGCCCATAATCCGAATGTGCCGATATTGTGCATTCTGGGCGTGATGGGAGATGTGCTTTGGGACGCCGTTTGTCATGCGGTGGATGCTTTTCGGATAGAATTTGGTGCAGATGCCATTGCTGTCCTGCATCTTGAAAATCAGTCGGCGGCAGACGGTTTTGCTGTAGACTGGCATCCGAGTGCGGCGACACACCGCAAAACCGCAGAAAAACTTACAGGCACGATCCGCAAATGGATGCATTGGTGAATGATATCGCAGAATAGGAGCAATATGAAGATTGTACTTGGATTAAGCGGCGGTGTGGATTCCGCTGCTGCGGCATATCTGCTGCAAAAGGCGGGACATACGGTCGCAGGCGTGACCTTGCTGGTGAAAGCAGATGCACCGCCCGATATTGATGGTGCGGCAGCAGTTGCAGAGCGCCTTGGGATTTCTCACACGGTGTTGGACTGCACGGAATCCTTCCGCAAATTTGTACTGGATGATTTTGCGAATTGCTATCAGCGCGGCGAAACACCGAATCCGTGCATTGTATGCAATCCGAATGTCAAGTTTGCGGCATTGATGTCACAGATGGAAGCACTCGGCTACGACGGCATTGCGACGGGACATTATGCGAATATCCGTAAAAACGAACAGAACGGATGCTATGAACTCCTGCGCGGACAGGATGCCGCAAAAGACCAGAGCTATATGCTCTATCGTCTGTCACAGGCACAGCTTGGGGCTTTGCATCTGCCGCTTGCGAATCTTGAAAAGACAGAGATTCGGCGTCTGGCAGAAGAAGCAGGCATTATGCCGCAGGTGCCGAAAGACAGTCAGGACATTTGCTTCCTGCCAAATGGCGATTATGCTGGCTTTCTGACCAAGGAATATGGCATGAAGCCAAAGACAGGGGACTTCCTGCTGACAGATGGTACAGTCATCGGCAAACATTCGGGGCAATGGCAGTACACAGTCGGACAGCGCAAGGGACTTGGCATTGCGTGCGGGTATCCTGTTTATGTCACGGCGAAGGATGCGGCGGCAAATACAGTCACAGTCGGTCGGGAAGAAGCATTGTTCGGAACGGAATGTGTTCTGCGTGACTGCAAATGGATTTCTATGCCGCAGGACAGTTCGGCGCTGACTGCCAAGGTTCGGTATAGCCGCAGAGAAGCCGCTGTATCGGTGGATGGAATGGGGACGGAATCGGCAGTGCTGCATTTCGCTGTTCCGCAGCGGGCGATGACACTGGGACAGTCTGCGGTCATTTATGAAGGTGAACGTGTCATTGGCGGCGGCTTGATCGCACAGGTGATGAAATGAACGAACTCTATCAGCCGATTGAAACGCTTGCGGGCGTTGGCGAAAAGCGTGCGCAGAAATATCGGAAAATGGGCATTACGACACCTTTTGAATTGCTGTATCATTTTCCGCGCACCTATATTGATTTCACACAGACTGTATCTGTTGTGGAAGCACCTGTCGGGGAAAACTGCGTGGTGCGCTGTACGATTGTGCGCAAACAGCCCGAAGCACATATCCGCGCAGGACTTGCCATTTTCAAATTGATTGCCACGGATGGGGAAACTGATTTCGTGGTCACATTCTATAACAATCCTTACACCTATCGTGCCATGCAGACGGGAGAGGAATACTACCTCTATGGCAAACTCGCGGGCGGTCTGCTGCGGCGGGAAATGCAGTCTCCGCAGGTACAGAAGGTGGGCGGAGCTATGCTTTTGCTGCCCATCTATCCGCAGACCGTGGGCTTGACCAGTACCATGATGCGCACGAATATACAGAAGGCATTGACGTTTTTGCAGCGGGATGCATTTGAAACACTGCCCGATGGATTGCGGGTGCAGTATGACCTGATGCCGCTGGCGGATGCGCTTCACGGCATACACCGTCCGCATGACCTGGAGGAGATGCTTGCGGCGCGGCGGCGGCTGGCGTTCGAAGAACTGTTGTTGTTTCAGCTTGGCACGCAAATGCTTCGTTACCGCAGTAATATGGAAGCGGTATGCAGAATGGCGGCGGAAACATCTCTTGCAGCATTTTATGAAGGACTGCCATTTTCCCTGACGAACGCCCAGCAAAATGCCATTGCCGAGATTACGAAGGATCTTTGCGGCAGCAGACCGATGAATCGTCTTTTGCAGGGCGATGTCGGCAGCGGAAAAACGGTTATTGCGGCAGCGGCGGCAGCATTTGCGGCACAAAACGGCTTCCAGACGGTATTGATGGCGCCAACTGAAATTCTGGCGCAGCAGCATTTGCAGACGTTGACGGATTTCCTTGTGCCCATCGGCATCCAGCCTGTTTTGCTGACGGGTTCGACAAAAGCAAAGGAAAAGCGGCTCATCAAGGCACAGATTGCAGAAGGAAAAGCGATGGTGGTGGTTGGCACGCACGCAGTTCTGCAAGGTGACCTGACCTTTGCTGCGCTGGGACTGGTCATTACAGATGAACAGCATCGTTTTGGTGTCGGACAGCGCGTGGCACTTGCTGACAAGGGCGGGCATCCGCATAAGCTGGTCATGTCCGCAACGCCGATTCCGCGCACACTGGCACTGATTATTTACGGTGACCTGGACATTACACTTCTGAATGAACTCCCGAAAGGCAGACTGCCGATACAGACTTTTGCGGTCACAGGTGGCTACCGTGAACGGGCATATGGTTTTATCCGTCAGCATCTGGATGCAGGGGAACAGGCATATCTGGTTTGCTCGATGATCGAGGAATCTGAACAGATGGAGAATTTGCAGGCTGCGGAAAGCTATGCGGAAAAGCTGAAAACAGGTGCATTTGCCAATTACCGTGTCGGTTTGCTGCATGGACGCATGAAACCGCAGGAAAAAGAACGCATTATGACCGCCATGAAAGCGCATGAAATTGATTTGCTTGTATGTACGACGGTTGTGGAAGTCGGTGTGGATGTGCCGAATGCAACGATGATCCTGGTGGAGGACGCAGACCGTTTTGGTTTGGCACAACTGCATCAGCTGCGCGGACGAGTCGGCAGAGGCAGCGTACAGAGCTACTGCATTCTTGTGACAGAAACGAAAAATGAGGAAGCGCGGGAACGTCTGAAGGTGATGAGTCGTACTGTGAACGGTTTTGAGATCGCAGAAGAAGATTTGCGTCTGCGTGGGCCGGGAGACTTTTTTGGCAGTGCCCAGCACGGAATGCCGCCGATGATGCAGGCAGCATTTTCAGGCAATATGCCGCTGATTGCAGAAACCCAGCTTGCCGCGAAACAAATCCTGACGACAGATCCCGAACTGAAATCGCCGCATTATGCGTCACTGCGGCTGGCGGTACTGCAATTGTTCCGAAAGAATGGCGAAAACGGACTGAATTAAGCAGTTCTGCCAATATTCACCGAATTATTTAAATAATCATGCACAAAACGACAAATTGAAATTTTTTTCGAAAAAGGGGTTGACTTTTTCGGGAGAATGGAGTATAATAACATAGTCGCCTGAGGGTAACGGAAACGAAATCCGAGAGCGACAGGAAGTGGAAAGGAATGGCCTGGTAGTTCAGTTGGTTAGAACGCCGCCCTGTCACGGCGGAGGTCGTGAGTTCGAGTCTCATCCAGGTCGCCATTTCTTTGAAAACTTCGATGCCTCTGTAGCTCAGTCGGTAGAGCAGGGGACTGAAAATCCCCGTGTCATTGGTTCGATTCCGATCGGAGGCACCATATGCGGATTTAGCTCATCTGGTAGAGCGCCACCTTGCCAAGGTGGAGGTAGCGGGTTCGAGCCCCGTAATCCGCTCCATTCGAAAGATTCGGAACAGGAATGTTCCGAATTTTCTTTTGAAACTTCGATTTGCCTCTGTAGCTCAGTCGGTAGAGCAGGGGACTGAAAATCCCCGTGTCATTGGTTCGATTCCGATCGGAGGCATCCATGCGGATTTAG
>JAZUJW010000012.1:0-2361 GCA_045642925.1 Oscillospiraceae bacterium | reverse complement strand
CATTTCTTCCGTTGTTTCTTCTGTCTGGAACGGCATTAAAAATGCAGTCAGCACCGTAATGAACGCAATAAAAACCACTGTCTCCAACATCTGGGACAGCGTAAAAAATGCCGTTACCCAGAAGATAACGGCAATCAAGGATTCTGTTGTGAACGGTTTCAATGCGGCTGTCAGTTTCGTCAAGGGGCTTGCAAGCGAGGCATGGAACTGGGGGGCAGACATCATCAACGGAATTGTGGACGGCATAAAAAGTTGTATCGGTAAAGTCAGCGATGCGGTATCGGGAGTTGCGGACAAAATCAAGAGCTATCTGCACTTTTCCGTTCCGGATGAAGGCCCTTTGACCGATTTTGAAGCGTGGATGCCCGACTTTATGAAAGGTCTGGCAAAAGGTATCAACCAAAGCAAAAAGTATGTAGAAACAGCGGTTTCTGGTGTGGCGGAAACCATGCGGATTACGATGAAATCAGACCTCAACATGAAGCTTGACGGCATTTCGGGTGCGATGATGAACGGCGGCGAAAGCACAACTGTCATTAACAACGTCCACAACGACAACAGCCGCACAGTGAATCAGACCAATAATAGTCCGAAATCGCTGTCGCGGCTGGAGATTTATCGTATGACGCGGAATGCGCTGAAAGTGTGATAGGGTGGGCTTTTGCCTGCCCTGTTATTTCGTAAAATCAATGATTGTATCCAGAAACGCAGTGGGCTGATCGTAAAAACAGGTATGGGTTGCTTTGGAAATTACAACATTTTTCTTCTGCGGTGCAGTGATCTGTCCGAAATGCTGTGCCAGAAGTTCATTCGGACACACAAAGTCCTCATCGCCGCTGACAAACAGTACCGGCATATCAAAATGCAAATTGTTCCGGAAATCATGTGACAACATTGTTTGATATGTACCTGAGAACAGCTTCGGATTTCCATACACCATTGCCATTTTTTCACCGAATCTCAAAAACGGCGAGGTCAGCAGTGATTTGATTGGGAAAGCTCTGCCGTCTTTTGCGATATACTTTGCACCAAGCATGGAAAATCCCCGCAAGGAGTTCATAAACGCAGGATTCATTTGCGGCGGATCAGGAATCGAATTTTCAAAGGCGTTTATCTTTTCGACATCCGCAGGAGCGTCTTTTACCACTTTTCTGAGCCACTCGCAGGAATAATGCAGACCATCAATATAATGGATAAACTGACCGACACCAATATAGTGTGAGACCGTTTCACCATGTCTTTTGGCATATTCCGCACCGATCAGACTTCCCCATGAAAATCCCATGAGTATGATTTTCTCAAAATCATATACAGTGTGCAGATATGCGATAACAGCATCAATATCAGCCATATAGTCCTCAAGTGTGCCGGACTGAGAAATTGCAGCAGCATTGCTTTTGTTTGCAAGATAGGTCTTGCAAGCATTTCGTTGATCCCAATTGACCACTGTAAAATGCTGTTCCCATTCTGGCTGCATGACATGGCACAGTCCAGCCATAGAACCACCGGGACCACCATGAAGAAACAGCATCAGCGGAGCTTTTTTATCAGCACCTCTGATCTGAATGTATTGCAGGATACCATTGATCTCCGGTGTCTCATACAGACATATGCCCTTTTCGGTATAGCATTGCAGAATTTCTTGTTTACGGCTCATTTGTATCTCCTCCCGCAGGTAATGACATCAGATATAGATTGCGTGTATTAGCGTCTTTCGGTATATTTTTGCCTTGATACCTGTCAACAACTGCTAAAATTTCTTTTAGCATTTCCGAAAAATCATGATCCGACAAACGTATCGCATAGTTCAGAATAAAGAGTTTATCACGTTCAACATCGGTATTTTCGCTTTTGAAGTATTCACTGCAAAGACGGAACATCTGCACAAAAGAGGCAGTCATGATCTCCATTCCATTCTCACCGCTATCTTTAGCAGTAATATAGATATTTTTCACGGAATAGGTATGCTCGGCTTGTCCTCTGACCTTGTGTGTTTCCACGATTTCTATTACACCCGCAGATGTCATTCGTTCGATCCGTCGATACACAGTAGCTCTTGGAATATCCGGAGTTACTGCAAGTATCTCTGAAACGGTCATTTTCTGATTTTTACGAATCTGCTGAATGATTCTGTTTGATATCGGATCAGTCAGAATCTTTATCAAGTTCTCCATAATTCCTCCACTAATATCATTCAATGAGATTAGTATAACATACAAATGTAAAATAGTCAAGGGGGTGTCCCATGTTTTTTCATCTTATCCTCGAAAACGAAAGCGGTGACCGGGTGAACATGACCACAACCGCAAACAGATATATGACTACAAAAATCGAGGGATTATCTCCGCCACCCGGCACGAT
>JAZUJW010000011.1:0-76480 GCA_045642925.1 Oscillospiraceae bacterium | reverse complement strand
ATACCCCCTCCTGATTCGTTTGGACGAAACAGGGGTGTTTCGCCGACTGCGGTGCAGACTGCTTGCAGTCTGTTTGCGTCCAGAGGCGCTGCCTCTGGACTCCGCCAAAGGGAATGATTCCCTTTGGAATCCTCATGATTGGGCGCGGGATGCGCTAAAATTGCGCAAACCCTTATTTTAATCCGTTCAACAACGCATTGTATACCGTCAATACACCCATGTCACCCGTGAAACGATTCAATCTGAACGTCATTCCATTATACTTGTCATCCACCATCGCATAGAAATTATTCTCTGCCTGCGGTATAAACGAAATCGTATGCGTACTGCCGTCTGTCATGTGATACACAATTTTGGCTGCCGCTTCTCCCTCCGGATTTGCACCCAACTCAATCGTCGAAAACTTCATCGTCGTCACCGAACGATAGAAATTATCATACAAAAGCTGCAAGTCACTGTTCTCCTGACTGCTCGTCTTGTCATCCAGTCGGAAGTTCGCCTTGCCATTCTTGTATTCCACATTCAACGTGCATTTCACATCACAAATGTCACCAAAATCAACATCAATTGCCTTGATATCCTGAATCTCCGCAGAAAATGCATACGGAATAATGTAATCGCCTACATCTTCCTTGATGAAATATACATCTCCACGATGAATCTTGAAAATCTGGTCAGATGCTACACTGTATCCGTAAATGTCCGTTTCATTCTCTGCCGCAGATACCGAATCTCCAAACCAGAATTCACCCTCCAGCGGGATGTTGTTGCGCGTACCCTTGACATACAGCTTCTCAGTCGGCTTGTCCAATCCGTATTTCGCAAAATCTTTCGGATGTTCTTCCACAAAGCCCGTGTATTCTGCACGAATCAGCGTTTGAATCATGACATCTACTTCCGAATTCATGACCGTAAAACCTGTCGGCTTTTTCAGCTGCCATGCATAATCTGCATCGCGCTCGAATTCCATGACCGTTTCATCACTTCTGTCTACACGCACATAGGTCACATTACTGCCCGATACGTCAAACAGATATACGTTTTTCAACATATCCTTCGCCAGACAGAATACCGAACCTGACGTGTAATCAATCGTGTAAACATCAGGAGAACCCTCTACCATTGCATAATATGCATCATATGTCGGCGTTGCATCACCCACATACAGAATATACGGATTGTCCTCGCCTGTTTCTGTCGTGTATACTTTCAGCGTCACAGGATGCTCAAATCCGAATGCCGCCGTGTCCTGACAGTCAAATGCAACGGTCTTTTCCGTGGAGAGATTACAGATATAATTGCAAACACTGGAAATCGCATATGTGTTGATATCAAACTGTTCTTCGGAAGTCAGCTTCCAGATGGTGTTTTCGTAGTCCCAGTCAAAACGGAAAAATCCTTCCTCATTGTCAATCGTGACCGTATTGACCGTGGCGCTGTCAAAGGAAAACAGCGTTTTCGGGCCGCCGATATTGGCTTCTTCCTCTTTTTTCGTCATTTTTGCATTCACAACAATGAACACGCCCACCAGCACAACCGCTGTCGTAGCCATGCCGATAATCATTTTCAGCTGCTTGGTCATGCATCTTTCCTCCTCAGCCATACAACCACGCCGCCAATCGCTACCAATACAGGCAGTGCAAGGAACACGATCATGTATGCCTTTGCAGAATCATCGCTGTTGATGGGCAGTTCATCGTAGGTTTTCGACTTGTTGTCGATGTTCATATCCACGTCACTGTTGTACATCCACGAAATGGTACTAATATAAAGGTACATCGGGGAAATGAAATATGCACCCGTATCGGTGTTCAGAATGGCATCCGTCATGAATTCCGCAGAACCAAATACCGCAAGCTTTGCATTGTTGCGGACGGCACTCTGCGAACTCATTGCCAGAGAAAGCTGAGAACCTTCAATCGGTTCAGGGTCAGCCAACAGACCGCCGCATGGTTCAGACACTGCTGTCGTTGCGGTACGAATCAGGTCACTGCAAAGGTTTGTCGTATAGTTTTCATTGTAAATGCTGTAAAAACTACGGGAAGCAGGCATATACGGAATCAGTGTGCTGTCACGCAGCAGACCGGATGTCAGGTCGTATTCTGCTTCTTCTCTTGCAGGTACAAGGTCAACCATGTAAATCTGATTGTTGTTGGAAACATGACGTTTCGCATCGGTTTCATGCACTGTATCATAGTGCATTCCGATACAGAATGTGTACATGATGGATTCCAGATAGCTGTAACTGGTCTTGTCGGAATTCGGTGTCATCAGCAGGGAAAGATTACCGCCCTTGTCGAGATAATCATTCAGCTTGTTGAATTCGTCTTCGGTGATGTCCACTTTCGGGCCTGCCATGATAATCATGCAGGCATCATCAGGAACGGCTTCCGCATTCATCAGATTCAGCGTTTCAGAACCGTAGTTGTAGTTAGCAAGGTTCGTTTGCAGACGGGTGAAGTCCGACATCGGATGTTCGCCGTGACCTTCCAGGAAGTAGACCACAGGACGCTCACCGGTAATGACCGAATACATCGCGCCCGTAAAGTACCCTTCTGCACGGAATTCTGCCGAAAGCACTTTGGTATTGCCATTGGAATCCTGTTCGGTTTCGTAGGTATACATCAGCGAAGCAGGAATACGCTTCACCATGTCATTGTACTTGAAAATGAAATCGTACTTCGAAAGGTTGTAAACACCGTCCGGGTCAATTTCCTTTTTGAGCTGCGGCTGGGTATCAGGGTCAAAGGAAATCAGATGGAAGCAGGAGAATTCCTGATATTCCAGCAAGGTACGGTACATTGCCAGCATCTCGAGGTCTTCTTCCATTTCCTTCATCTCACCCAGAAAATACACATCCACTACAATGCCCTCTGCATCGTACTGCGAAAGGAGCTTCGTTGTAGTATCCGTCAGGGTATAGAGGCTGTTGGGTGTCATGTCAAAAGTGACATTCAGGCGCTCAAAAATCAGGTTCAGCGGAATCGCAATGGCAAGCACCAGTGCCGCCAGCGACCATGCCAGCGCGGTATACTTCTTATTTTTGCTGTTGTCAGCATTACTCATTTCAATCTTCCTCCGAGATAATATTTCGGCTGCCGTTTTTGACTGCGTGCGTTCAATTATGCACGGCTCTGACGGCGCTTCTCAATAATGACGATCGTCCAGATGACCACGACTGCGGACAGGGAAATGAAAAATACCAAATCCGAGAGGCTGAACAAGCCCTGTGAGAAGCCGGAAAATCTGGTTTCTGTTGAGAAGAATTCGAAAATCTTTGCAAGGAACGGAATCGACTGAATCAGGTCGCTCTTGGTAAAGTTGTCGAGGAAAATGACGAGAATCATTGCAGCTTCACCAAGAAGTGCTGCCAGAATCGGGCTGTCAGTCAGTGCAGACATCATCATACCGATGGCGATACAGACCATGCCCCAGAGCAAAAAGCCGATATAGCCGCAGAACAGGCTTGCGCCCATGACACTGCCCTTGATAAAGACAACCAGCGGGAAGAACAGGGAAAGTGCCATCATGCAAAGGAAAACAGTCACAACTGCGAAATATTTCGCCATGACTACCTTGGAAATCGTGATCGGTGCGGAAAGCCAGAGCGTTTCCGTGTGCGATTTGCGTTCTTCCGCAAAGGTGCGCATCGTCAGCAGCGGAATCATGAAAATGAAGTAGAAGAAGTTATTATAGAAAATGTTGGAGAATGAGAATTTCAGCACATTCGAATCCATATTGGAAATGCTGTTCACAAAGCTCAGTGAAAATACCATCAGGAACAGTGCGCTGATGACATAGGCAAACGGTGAATAAAAATAGGATTGAACTTCCTTTTTATACAGTGCAAACATCAGTTTTCGCCCTCCCCGTCTTTGCTGTCATACGGATTTTCTGCAGGTTCTGCCGATTTTTGGATTTCGGCATCGCGCGCGGCTTCAAGTTCTTTGCCGAGTTCCTCAAACATCTCTGTGCGTGTCTTTTCACGCGGTGCAGAGGTCAGCTTGACGAAGATTTCTTCCAGATTTGCATGAACTGCATTGACTTCCAGCACCATGCAGTCCGCACCCAGCAAAGCCGTCATCAGCGGCTTGCGGACATCTTCATTCTCGATGGCGATGGTGTATGTATTGACGCCCGCCGACTGATATTCGACTTCGCGCAGTTCGATCACGCCTTTTGTACTGCGGATGACCTCTGTTGCCTTGGTGATGTCACCCTCAATCTTCATTTGCAGTACGATATCGTTCGACACGCTCTTTTCGAGGTTTGCGATCGTATCCACAGCGCGGATCTGTCCCTTGTTGATGATGACAACGCGCTCGCAGACGGCACTGACTTCTGCCAGAATATGTGTCGAGAATATAATAGTATGGTCTTTCGCAAGGTCACGAATCAGGTTGCGGACTTCCATGACCTGCTTCGGGTCAAGACCAACGGTCGGTTCATCGAGGATCAGGAATTTCGGTGTGCCAAGCAATGCCTGCGCAAAACCGACACGCTGCCGATAACCTTTCGAGAGATTACCGATCAGACGCTTCTGCACATCGGTAATTTTCAGACGCTCCATGGCGTTCTCGACCTGCTTCTGAATGTCGCCGCGCTTGACACCCTTCAAGCCCGCCGCAAATTCCAGATAATTGCGCACGCGCATATCGGGATACACAGGCGGCAGTTCGGGCAGATAGCCGATGCGGCGCTTGACTTCCAGCGGATCTTTGGAAATGTCAAAACCATCCACCAGCACGGTACCTGATGTGGACGGCAGGCAACCCGTGATCATGTTCATCGTGGTGGATTTTCCGGCACCGTTCGGTCCCAGAAAGCCCAGCACTTCATGGTCTCCGACCGTAAAGGAAATATCCTGAACGGCAGGATGGTCGCCATAATACTTGGTAAGATTCTTGATTTCTACCATATTTATATAGTATCCTTTCCTTGCCGCCGTCCGAAGCGGTACCTCACAGACAGCGGTCATGCATTATGCTCCGCTGAAAAATGCCCCCTTTTATGCACCCTCTCAGCGAAAAACAGACTTCTCAGACAGCACATCTGCATCAAAGCCCATACCATTATATTATTGCAAAAATAGATGAACAGAAGATGAACAAACTGTAACGATACTATGAATATACGGAATCCCAGACTATGCCGAACTCCATTTTATCTGCCCAATGTGTCAGCCTTGTGTCAGGCGACTGAGAAGCCTGTGCAGATTCGTTTTCGCTAAATTTTCAGCTTGATATGACGATATGACAGTCCTATGACAGGATATGGCAGGTTGCACAAAGCAGCAGTCCCGAATTTGTCTAAGCATCCAAAATGCTTTCATATCCGTGTTCGTTTTCCAGTAAAGGCTTGACAAATCAAAACCGAATCACTATAATGAAAAGCAGGAATGGTATAGGGCTTTTTGTCCTGTTTCGGTCTTATGTGTGATAATCTCGTGTCTGTGCCGTGAAAGAAAACAGCGCGTCACTTGAAATACATATATCCGATGCCGCACGAAAAGCAGCCGAAGCCTTCGCTTCTCCTGTACGGCTTTGCAAAGCGAGGAAAGACGCGAACGCACGGGAATCGCCTTGAATCGCTCATTCCTGACAAGCGCATGACCACACCTGCCCCATAGCAGGCAATGTCCGTGCATTATTCAAACCTAATTTTTACGAGAGGGGAAAAAAAGAATGCAATTCAAAAAGAACAGAGCCATCCTCGCAGTTGTTCTCGCAACCGCAATGGCATCCAGCGCACTGCTGACCTGTACCGCATCCGCAGCGAACGAAAACCCGCGCACCAAAGCTGAAAAATTCGGCGATGAGACCTATGCACAGCGTTTTCTTTCCATGTATGACGATGTTATCACGAACGGTGTCACCAATGGCTACCTGAGTGAAAACAACAAGGGCAAGAGCGGCTTCGGCGTTCCGTACCACTCTGTCGAAGAAGTCATCTGCGAAGCTCCTGACTACGGTCATGAAACCACTTCCGAAGCTATGTCCTACATCGTATGGATCGCTGCTATGGAAGACAACCTGACCAAGAAGTATGCCGGCAAGATCGACGGCGTTTCCGCTACCAGCGACCTCGCAAAGGCATGGAGCACTCTGGAAGTCATGATCCCGACCGAACAGAGCGGTTTCTGGGCAAAGAGCGAACTGTCTTCTCAGGTTTCCAAGGAATACCCGAAGGACATCACCAAATATCCTTCTGAGGGCAACCAGCAGAACGTTGGTAAGAACCCGATCCACTCCAAGTTCACCTCCGCTTACTCCGGCGACAAGGGCGAATACCTCCTGCACTGGCTGGCTGACGTCGATGACTGGTATGGATTCGGCGGTTCTGCACAGGGCACCAAGGGTACCTTCACATTCATCAACACCTTCCAGCGCGGCGACCAGGAATCCTGCTTCGAGACCATCCCGCATCCGGCTGTGGAAGACCTCAAATACGGTAACTCTACACAGGGCATGAAGTTCGCATTCCAGCAGTCCACAGCAAAGTCTTGGTCTTACACCAACGCTCCTGACGCTGAGGACCGTGCTATTCAGGCTGTTTACGCAGCAAACCGTTGGGGTGTCGGCGATTCCAGCGTTACCACACTTGCTGGTAAGATGGGCGACGAACTCCGTAACGATATGTTCGATAAATACTACAAGACCATCGGCTGCCAGAGTTACGAAGCTGACTCCAACGGCGGCGGTCTTGATGGTCAGCACTTCCTGATGTCCTGGTACACCGCATGGGGCGGCGCTGCTGACGGCTCTTGGGCTTGGCAGATCGGTTGCTCTCACTCTCACCAGTTCTATCAGAACCCGCTGGCTGCTTACGGTCTGCTTTACGATTCCGGTCTGTCTTCTGCTATGAAGGCTGAGGGCGCAAAGAAGGACTACGAAGAATCCCTGAAGCGTCAGCTCGAAATGTACGAGTGGCTGCAGTCTGCTGACGGTATGTTCGCAGGCGGTTGCTCCAACTGCTACAACGGCGACTACTCCAAGTATCCTGCTGACCTCTCCACCTTCTATGATATGTGCTATGTTGAGCACCCTGTTTACGCTGACCCGGGTTCCAACCACTGGATTGGTAACCAGGTATGGTCTACGCAGCGTCTGGCAGAGCTCTACTATGTCATCAAGCAGGTTGACAAGGGCGCTAACGGCTCCAGCATCAAGCCGGGCGGTGTCAGCATGGAATCCGCTCTCGAAACCATGCTCAAGAAGTGGGTTGACTTCTTCCTTGAGAATGTTAAGATTGACGAAGATGAATGCGACTTCGAGATTCCTGCATCCCTCGACTGGTCCGGTCAGCCGAAGACCTGGTCCGGTACTTACAGCGAGTCTGCTAACAGCGGCTTGACCTGCAAGATCACCGCTACCGGTAACTCCGACCTCGGTTGCGTCACCTCTCTGGCTGACACTCTGATCTACTATGCTGCTGCTGAAGGCGTTTCTGCTGATGCAGGCATGAACGGCGGTTCTTCTTCTGCTGAAAAGGCTTTGAAGATGGCGAACCAGCTCATGTCCTATGCATGGTATCAGGGCCGTGACGATATCGGTATGTCCCGTCCGGAGCACAACGGTTCTCTGACTCGTTTCTTCGAGCAGGAAGTTTACATTCCTTCCGGCGTAGAAGGCAAGTATCCGTATGGCTACACTGTTAAGAACGGTTCCAAGTTCTGCGACCTCCGTCCGATGTACGAAGACTACGACAAGTACAAGGAACTGAAGGCTGCTTGGGAAAAGGACGTTGCAGCAGGTGCAAAGTATGACGATGCAACCTCCGATACCAGCCAGTTCAAGAATGTTGCTGAAGTTACCCTGAACTACCACAGATTCTGGCACGCAGGCGACGTTCTGATGGCTATGGGCGCTATGGCTGAACTCTATCCGGATGTTAAGCCGTATCCTACTTCCGGTGGCTCTACTACTACTACTACCACAACCACCAGCGGCACGACTACTGAAAAGGCAAGCTGGGGCGACGTAGACTGCAACGGCGACGTTGATGTTGCTGACGTAGTTCTCCTCTCCCGCTATGTTTCCGAAGATCCCGCTGTTAAGAAGGATATGACCGATCAGGGCTTGGTCAACGCAAACTGCGTTGCTGACAGCACCATCGACCAGAAGGATATCACTGCGATCCTCCAGTACATTGCAAAGCTCATCTCCTACGATGAACTCGGCAAATAATCGTATTTTCAGCATCATCTCGTTTTGATGTTTGAACCACAATCCCCCTGTCCATTGCGGCAGGGGGATTTTTGTGCGATTGTTGCCAAATTGTATCTTTTATCCCTTGATTTTCCGCGCACGATATGTTATAATAAGTAGATGGATTATCCGCAATATGTTTATATATATCATTAAATCAGAAAGCAGAAAGAAGGCTACCGCGATGCCAAGAAGCATGACAGGCTATGGCAGATCCCAGCAGCTCGCAAACGGCCGCGATATTCTCGTGGAGATTCGTGCCGTAAATCATCGTTATTACGAATTTTCCGCACGGCTGCCCCGTACTTGTCTCTACCTTGAGGAGAAACTGAAATCCTTCCTCAACGGCAAAATTACCCGCGGCAAAGTGGAGGTTTCCGTCACCATTACCCGCCCTGACGGCAAAGACGCTACCATCTCCGTCAACCGTTCCGTGGCAGAAGGCTATGTCAACGCACTCCGTGAAGTCAATGCGGACCTGATGCTCGCAGATGACATCACGCTTTCTTCCTTGCTCCGTCTTCCCGAACTCTTTACCCTGACCAAAGAACAGGACGATGAGAACGAGATCTGGAATGACGTTTCTGTCTGCGCACAGCAGGCACTCGATGCATTCGTTGCCATGCGCGAAGTCGAAGGCAAACGCCTTGCTGATGACCTCTGCGGCAAACTCGACGGCATCGAACAGATGCTCCTGCAAATCGAAGCCATTGTGCCGAGTGTCGCGGAAAATTACCGCAGCCGCCTCTACACAAAACTCACGGAACTGCTCGCCGATAAGAACATCGACGAACAGCGCATCCTCACCGAAACTGCCATCTTTGCAGAAAAAACAGCAGTCGATGAGGAAACCGTCCGCCTGCACAGCCACCTCGCACAGGCTCGTGAAATGCTCGCTTCCACGGAAGCCGTCGGCAGAAAACTCGATTTTCTCGTGCAGGAAATGAACCGCGAAGTCAACACCATCGGTTCGAAGGCGCAAGACCTTTCCATCACCCGTCTGGTCGTGGATATGAAATCTGAAATCGAAAAGATCCGCGAACAGATCCAGAATCTCGAATAATTTTGCCTCTGGCAGAAAGGACGTTTTTATGCGGCTTATCAACATCGGATTCGGCAACATGATTTCTTCTTCCCGCCTTATCACCATTGTCAGCCCCGAATCTGCCCCCATTAAGCGCATCGTACAGGACGCGAAAGACCGCGGCAGACTGATCGATGCAACCTACGGCAGACGTACCCGCGCCGTCATTGTCATGGACAGTGACCATGTAATTCTCTCGGCAATCCAGCCCGAAACCATCGGTGCAAGACTTTCGGGCAGCACTACCGCAAATGATGAGGAGGACGAAAATGAAGAATAAAGGAATGCTGATTATTCTTTCAGGCCCGTCCGGATGTGGAAAAGGTACGATGGTACACGAAATTCTTCAGCGCGGCGGCTTTGCGGTATCCATTTCCGCAACCACCCGCAAACCACGTACAGGCGAAATTCCCGATGTGCATTACTACTTTCTGTCCCGTGAGGAATTCCAACAGCGCATTGCAGATGACCTCATGCTCGAACACGCCGAATACTGCGGCAATTATTACGGTACACCCCGTGAAAAGGTCGAACAGCTTCGGGAACAGGGCATCCATGTCATTCTCGAAATCGAAGTGCAGGGCGCTTTGCAGGTGAAGGAAAAATGTCCTGATGCCGTCCTCATCTTCACGATGCCGCCCAATATTCAGGAACTCCGCAGAAGACTCACCAAACGCGGCACGGAAACTGCGGACGTCATCGAACAGCGCATCGCCCGCGCCAAGGAAGAACTCCCCCTCGCATCCCGTTATGACTACATCGTCATCAACGATGCGCTTGAAACCGCCGTTGACGATTTCTGCACAATTATTCACGCAGAATCGCTGAAATATGAAAATATGACTGAGAAGATTGGAGCGTTTGAATCATGTTAAGACCTGCTATGAACGAAATCATCGGCAAAAATGACAGCTACTACGCAATGGTGATCGGCATTGCAAAACGTGCGCGTCAGATCGCAGATGACCTTTATGAGCATGAACAGAAACTCGAAGAAAAACCCGTCAAAACGGCAGTGGAAGAGTTCGCCGCAAAGAAGTTCAAGATCGTAGAGCCAAGCTCCAACAACGAGTAATTCTGCATCACACAAATACAATCGAACGGGGGTGCGTCTATGCCAAGTCTGTCGCCGCATAAAATCGTACAGGTTGCGCTGAATGCCGCGGCTGTGTCCTACGACCGCTGTTACAGCTATGCGGTCCCCGATGCATGGACGAACACCGTACAGGTCGGAATGCGCGTTGCCGTGCCGTTTGGCATTGGTAACCGCAGGAGAGTCGGCATGATTCTGGAATGCACAGAACAGACCGCCCCCCTGCTGAATGACAACGGCGAACTGATTCAGCTCAAACCGCTGGCTGGCATTCTCGATGAAGAACCTGCACTCACCCCTGAACTGCTTTCGCTGGTACATTACCTCCATGCGCACACCTTCTGCACATGGTTCGATGCGATTCGCGCCGTACTGCCCGGCGGAATGCAGCTTCGCCTGCAGGAAAACTATGTTCCCGTTCCGCCGCCTGAAGGCGTTGTCCTCACGCAGGAGGAACGCAATTACCTGACACTTTTGCAGCAGGCTGTCACACAGCGCGAAAAAGACCTCCTGCTTCAGCCTGACGGCAATCCCGAACGCAAAAAAGTACGGGACAAGCTGGTCGAAAAAGGCTGTCTGGCAGAAATCTCGGAGGGCAAAAAAGCAGCGGCAGACAAATCGCAGAAAATGCTGCGGCTGTCTGCGGAATACCGCATTCACCCAAACCATTTTGCCCCCACACCACAGCAAAAATCCATTCTCGACATCCTTGCACAGCACGAGATGCTCTCTGTCAAGGAATGTGCGTATTTTTCAGGTCTAAAAGAAGCGGTCATCACCAGAGTATTCAATAATCTGGTCAAATCGGGCGCTGCCGAACGCTTCGAAATCGAACTGCTTCGTGTCCCGCGGGATGCGAAGGTCACACAGCCGCCCGAAAATACCGTTCTTTCTGAAGAACAGCAAGCCGCCTACGATGCGGTCGCGGATGCCATCCTTATACAGAAAGCAGCCGCATTTTTACTTTATGGTGTCACCGGAAGCGGTAAAACTGCCGTTTTTGAACAACTCATCGCCCTGACTCTCCGACAAGGAAGGCAGGCGCTTTTACTGATTCCCGAAATTGCCCTCACACCACAGATCGTGCGCCACTTCGAAAGCCGCTTCGGCAATCAGGTCGCACTGATTCACAGCGGACTTTCCCTCGGTCAGCGCCTCGATACCGACAAGCTGATTCGACGCGGGGAAGTCAGCATCGTCATCGGGACACGCAGTGCGGTCTTTGCCCCGCTGCCCAATCTCGGACTCATCATTCTCGATGAGGAGGGCGAACATTCCTACAAATCTGACAGCGCACCGCGGTTTCATGCGGCGGACATCGCCAAAGAACGCTGCCGCACCCACCACGCCGCGCTGGTACTTGCCTCCGCAACGCCTTCTTTGGAAAGCCGCTATCTTGCGGAAAAAGGCGTTTACACCCTGCTGACGATGAAGCAGCGCTATAACCATGCGCCCCTGCCGACTGTCACAGTGGTAGACATGAATCAGGAACGCATGAACGGCAACAGCAGTGCGTTTTCCGTCACGCTTGCAGATGCCCTCAAAGACAATCTCGCTGCGGGAAAACAAAGCATCCTGCTGCTGAATCGGCGCGGATACCACACACTTTTGCAATGCACAAAGTGTTCCACGCCCGTTTACTGCCCGAATTGTTCCGTCCCCATGACCTTTCACAAGCCAAATAACAGCCTGATGTGCCATTACTGCGGACATATACAGCCTGTCCCACAGAAATGTCCCTCCTGCGGCAACGAAAAACTCCGTCAGATGGGCTTCGGTACACAGAAACTCGAAGAAGAATTGCAGGCACTTCTGCCTGACGCAAAAATCCTCCGCATGGACGCAGACACGACCATGACACGCACCGCTTACGAAACAGGTTTTCAGGCATTCGCACGGGGCGAATACGATATCATGTGCGGTACGCAGATGATCGGCAAGGGACTCGACTTCCCGAATGTCACGCTGGTCGGTGTCGTTTCCATCGACAAAGCGCTGTACGCCGGCGATTTTCGCAGCTATGAGCGCACCTTTTCCCTCATCACACAAGTCGTTGGCAGAAGCGGCAGAGGCGCATCCGCAGGACGTGCCATTCTCCAGACCGCCATGCCCGAACACTATGTGCTGAATCTTGCCGCACAACAGGATTATGACCGCTTCTACACGGAAGAGATCTCCATGCGCCGTGCCTTGATGTTTCCGCCGATTTGCGACCTTTGTGTTATCGGCATCTCCTCAATCTGGGAGAACAAGGCAATTTCTGCCGCAGACCGATTTGTGCAGATTTTACAGGGAACGATTCGCAGCGAAGGACTCAAGCTGCCGCTGCGTGTACTCGGCCCTGTCGAAGCAAGCTATGGCAAAATCAATGGAAAATATCGCAGACGTGTCCTTTTAAAATGCAAAAACACCGCTGCGATGCGCGATTTCATTCGCAGTGTCCTGACACAATGCTACGCTGACAAACGCTTTGACGGTGTCAGCATCTATGCCGACATGAACGGCGACTGCGGCATCTGAGAAAGGCAGCACCTATGCAGATTTTCAAATTAACGCGAAAACAAATCATCATCAGAAGCGTTTTGCTGATTCTGTTGCTGATTGCAGGATTTTTCCTACTGAATTACCGTGCCGATCCGCACTGGGAACCTGTGGCACACGAAATGGAAATCTCACAGACAAAGGAAAATCCGTATATTGTCCCCGATGGCATGACACAGGAAACACGCATTCTCCCGCCCGAAGGATTTGAACGGGTCGAAGCAGCGGAGGACAGTTTTCTTGCGTTCATGCGCAAACAGCCCCTCTACCCCAATGGCAGCCACATCTATTATGCGGCTGGCGGCAGCAGCCCATCCGTTGGCGCGGCGGCTGTCTATGACTTGTCGCTGGGAAAAGATAATTTCCAGCAATGCGCGGATACTGTTATCCGCTTTTACAGTGAATATTTCTGGGAACAGCAGCAGACCGACAAGCTTGCCTTCCATTTTACCAATGGCTTCCTCTGCGATTATGACACATGGAAGCGTGGAAAACGGGTACTGGTAATCGGCGATTTCTGCACATGGCTTCCCCTTTCGCTTCCGCAATCGGATGCACAGCAAATGCACAATTACCTCTCGGAGGTCATGCGCTATGCAGGCACGCTTTCTCTGACAGACGAATCTGTGACCATTTCTGCCGCAGATGCCCACGCGGGCGATATCATCTGTCACGGCGGTTCGCCCGGTCATGTGGTATTGCTTGCAGATGAAGCCGTCAATGCAGAAGGCGAACGCTGTTTCCTGATTGCACAGGGCTTCATGCCCTCACAAAGTGCGCATATTATCTGTGGTTTTGCGGACAGCCAATCCCCATGGTACACGCAGTCACAGCTTGCAGAACAAACCATATGCCTTTCCAGCTACACCTTCCATGCAGATGACCTGCGCCGCTGGAACAATGGTTTTTCTCAATAAATACATAATGAATCACAAAGGAGTATGAAGACAAAATGGCTATTCGGAACATCGTAAAAGTCGGGGATTCTGTACTCAACAAAAAATGCAGACCTGTTGAAAAATTTGATGAAAAGCTCAGCATTCTCATTGACGATATGATCGACACGCTGAAAAAATCCGGCGGTGTCGGCTTAGCTGCACCGCAGGTCGGCATCCTCCGCAGAATTTTTGTCATGGATCTGGATGACAAGATCTATGAAGCCATCAATCCTGAAATTATCAAGAAAAGCGGCAAAGTCCGCGACCTGGAAGGCTGTCTGTCTGTCCCGAACAAATGGGGCTATGTCACCAGACCGAAAACTGTGGTTCTGCGTGCATATAACCGCAAGGGCGAACAGTATGAAGTCAAGCTTTCCGATTTGGGCGCTCGCTGCACTTGCCACGAAAATGACCATCTGGACGGACATCTGTTCACGGAACTGGTCGAAGAATATGCAGAACCGGAGCGTGAATAATGAGCATTTCCGTTGTTTTTATGGGTACACCCGATTTTTCTGTCCCGACACTGCAACGTCTGACCGCAGAAGGATGCAACGTACAGGCAGTCTTTACGCAGCCTGACCGTCCGCGCGGCAGAGGCAATAAACTTCGCCCCTCCCCTGTCAAGGAAGCGGCAACGGCACTCGGCATTCCCGTGTATCAGCCGCAGTCACTCCGAAAAGGCGAAGAAGCCGAAGAATCCCTGCGCATTTTGCAGGAATTGCAGCCTGACCTCATCGTGGTCATCGCCTATGGACAGATTCTCCCGAAAACCATTCTTGACCTGCCAAAATACGGCTGCGTCAATCTTCATGCGTCCCTGCTGCCCCGTTGGCGCGGTGCAGGCCCGATTCAGCGCTGCATTCTTGCAGGTGACGAGAAAACAGGTGTCACCGCCATGCAGATGGCGGAGGGACTCGACACGGGCGATATGCTTTGCACCATCGAAACGCCCATTGCCAAAGACGAAACCGCTTCCACCCTGCATGACCGTCTTGCGGCAATCTCCGCAGACGCGATGATGGAAACGCTGTCACAAATACAGGCGGGTACACTGCATCCCGTCCCGCAGGATGACCGTTTCACCTGTACAGCTGCGAAAATCACAAAGGAAATGAGCCGTCTGGATTTCAGCGCACCTGCTGCCGAAATCGACCGCACCATCCGCGCCCTGACAGGATTTGCGATGATGGATGGCAAGCGCGTCAAGCTGCTTGGCTCGATTTGCGGCGGAGAAACGTCAAATGCTGCGGCAGGCACGATTGTCGATGCGCAAACCATGCGATTTGTCTGCGGTGATGGCATTTGCGTCACACCACTCATCATTCAGGCAGAAGGCAGCAAAGCCATGGCGGTCAAAGATTACCTGCGCGGTCATCCCGTCAAAGCAGGCGACTGCTTCACTGCCGCCGAAAACGGATAATTTCGCCAGAATTGGCATATGATACTCATGCAGCGGCAGGAGGTACGCCATGCTTGGACTCAAACCGCGCCTTTTGTGCGTCAAAACCCTGATGCGCGCATCGGAGCAAAAAAGCTACGGCAATCTCGCGCTCCATGCCGCCCTCGCAAAATCCGACCTTTCCCCGCAGGACAAGCGCCTCTGCACCATCCTCTTTCAAGGAACAACAGAGCGCCTGATTACGCTCGATGCCTGTATCGCCAAATATGCAAAGCGCGCTCCTGAAAAGCTCGATTTACCTGTGCTTTGCGTCCTTCGCTGCGGGCTTTGCGAACTGCTGTATCTGCACACGCAGGAAGCGGCGGTCGTCAACCTCTGGACAGAAGCCATCAAGTCCCTGCGCAAAACCAGTGCGTCAGGCTTCGTCAATGCGGTACTGCGCGGATTTTTGCGTGCCGAAAAAGCCATTCCCATTCCGACAGAACAGATTCCTGCGCTGTCGGTCACATACAGCGTCCCACAGGAACTCATTGCACAGCTTCTCAAGGATTACGAGGAAGCCTTTGTGACGGATTTTCTTGCCGCAAGTCTTGGAGAACCGCCGATTTATCTGCGGCGCAATCCGCTTGCCGCTTCCGAAGAAGATTTCCGCAAAGCATTCCCTGAGGACGCTTTAACGCCCGTTTCTGCCATTCCCTGCGCCTATCAGCTTTCCCGCAGCGGCAGCTTCACCGAAAACGAAGCATTTGCGAAGGGAATGTTCCATGTGCAAGACCTTGCATCACAGCTTTGTGCGCTTGCACTCGATGCCAAAGCAGGCGACACGGTGCTGGATGTCTGCGCTGCCCCAGGCGGCAAAACATTCACCATCGCGGAACAAATGCAGAATCAAGGGCAGATTTTCGCCTATGACCTGCACCCCAACCGCGTCAAACTGATTGCGGACGGTGCAAAACAGCTTGGTCTGACCTGCATTTCGGCGCAGACAGGCGATGCCGCAAAACCTGCGGCAGACAGACCGATGGCAGACTGTGTGCTGTGCGATGTCCCTTGTTCGGGATTCGGTGTCATGCGCAGAAAGCCTGAAGTCCGCTACAAATCCATTGCAGACGTTGCGGGGCTGCCCGCGATTCAATCGCGCATTCTCGCCGCTTCCGCACCAGCCGTCAAACGCGGCGGTGTACTGGTCTATTCCACCTGCACACTCTCCAAAGCGGAGAACGAAGCGGTCGTACAAGCGTTTCTGGAAGCACATCCCGATTTTGCGCTGGAACGCCCGTGGCAGTCGATTCCGACCCTTGCGGCATACGGTCAGGAAATGACCACCCTTTCGCCGCAGCTTCTCGGCACAGACGGCTTTTTCCTCGCAAAAATGCGATGCAAAACCGAAACGGAGGGCTGAATATGGCAGAGAAAATCAGTCTGCTTTCCATGACGCCTGAAGAATTGCAGGCAGCCCTTGTACCCTACGGCGCACCTGCCTTTCGGGCAAAACAAATATTCCGATGGCTACACGTCAACCGCGTTTCAGACTTCTCGGAAATGACCAATCAATCCAAACAATTTCGAGATATCTTAAAAGAAAATTTTTGTATAGGACAGCCGAAAATTGCGCAAAAGCTTGCATCTTCCATGGATGATACTGTAAAATATCTATATAGGCTTTCTGACGGGAATTTTGTCGAAGCCGTCCGCATGGTGTACCATCATGGTGTGACGGCGTGCATCTCCACACAGGTCGGATGCAAGATGGGCTGTAAGTTCTGCGCCTCTGCACCGCTTGGTTTCATCCGCAATCTGACTGCGGACGAGATGCTCGGTCAGATCTATGCCATGGATAACGATAATGCAGAAGATGCGCAAATTGCAGGAGTGGTTCTCATGGGCATCGGTGAACCGCTTGATAACTACGACAATGTCATGCGCTTCCTGCGACTGCTTTCCCATAAGGACGGCAGAAATATGAGTCTGCGGCACGTTTCGCTTTCCACCTGCGGTCTTGTCCCGATGATCGACCGCCTCGCGGAAGAAGAATTCCCGCTGACGCTCTCGGTTTCGCTTCATGCCGCAACGGACGAAAAACGCTCGGCACTGATGCCCGTAAACCGCAAATACAATCTGGATGCCCTGCTTGCCGCGTGCAAGCGCTACTTCGAAAAGACACACCGCCGCATTACCTTCGAATATGCTGTCATTGCGGGGGAAAATGATACACCTGAATACGCCGCCGCACTTGGCAAACGCCTGCGCCCTGTCTTTGCAGGACAGCGTCCCCACGTCAACCTGATTCCCGTCAATCCCGTTTCAGGAACAGGATTTCAGGCAGGAAGTGCGCAGAAATTCAAGGAAATGCTGGAAAAGGAAGGCTTAAACGCTACCGTTCGCAGAACGCTCGGCGATGACATCAAAGCCGCCTGCGGTCAACTCCGCCGCACGCAAATGGAGCAAAGTACAATCTGACAATACATCAAACAAAAACAACAGAGGAAGTGTGGTGAACCGACATGAAAGTATACAGTGCGTGTGATATCGGTCTGGTCAGACCTGAAAACCAAGACCACCTTATAACAGAAAAATTTGATGACGGCTTTCTCGTCATCGTCTGCGACGGCATGGGTGGCATGGAAAAAGGTGCAGAAGCAAGCCGGATTGCCGTCAATGCCGCCCTCGAAACCTTCCGCGCAAAGTACAAAGCAGAAATGACTTCTGATGCCATCTGCGAATTGCTCCGCGATGCCACCAATGAAGCCAACCAAGCCGTTTATGAGGAAGCCGTCAAAGGCGAAATGCGGATTCGCATGGGCACAACGCTTGTAGGCGCATACGTCCGCGAAGACCTCGCCTGCCTCGTCAATGTCGGCGACTCTCGTGCTTACCTGATCGAAACCGAAGGCGAAGCCAAACAGCTCACCCTCGACCATACCGTTGTGCAGATGCTCTATGAACGCGGTGATATCACCGCAGAGGAACGCATGACACATCCCCGCCGCAATGAACTGACGCGGGCAGTCGGCGTGACGGCAAGAGTGCTTTCGGACAGCTATGAATTACAGCTTCTGCCGCATGACAGACTGCTGTTTTGCTCGGACGGACTATACAGCCTTGTCCCGACTGACAAAATGGCAGAGATCGTGCGCTCGCATCCCCTCGAAGAAGTTCCGCAGGCTTTGGTCGCGGAAGCTAACGCACAGGGCGGAAAAGATAATATTTCCGTTATCGTGCTTGCAAAAGATTAACATTTCCACGGATTCAGTTTTTCGGTACACCGCAAAGTCGGACGACCGAAAATGAACATAAATTCAATCTATCATCGGTTTTTACCGACTCGGAGGTTCATGATGGAAAAAGATCGCAACGATAAGAACATCGGAAAAAAACTTGATGGGCGCTACGAGATCACAGAGCGCATCGGAGAGGGCGGCATGGCGGATGTTTACCGCGCAAATGACGTGGTTGACCATAAAACCGTTGCCGTGAAAATACTCAAAAAGGAATTTGCGGAAAATGAAGAATTCCTCCGCCGCTTCCGCAATGAATCCAAGGCAATTGCCCTGCTGAGCCATCCCAATATTGTAAAGGTTTATGATGTCGGCTTCTCCGAGCGCATTCAGTTCATCGTCATGGAATACATTGACGGCATCACACTGAACGAATATATGGAGCAAAGCAATCCGCTGGACTGGAAGGATGCCGCACACTTCGTCATGCAGATCCTCCGTGCTTTGCAGCACGCACACAGCAAAGGCATCGTCCACCGCGATATCAAACCGCAGAACATCATGATGCTCCGTGACGGCACCATCAAGGTCATGGACTTCGGCATTGCAAAATTTGCACGCGAAAACGGCAAGACCTGCACGGATAAAGCGATCGGCACCGTGCATTATATCAGCCCTGAACAGGCACGCGGCGCGGAGACTGATGAAAAAAGCGACCTTTATTCCGTCGGCGTTCTCCTCTTTGAAATGCTCACAGGCAAGAAACCCTTCGATACCGAAACGAACGATCCTGTCAGCATCGCCGTCATGCATATGCAGAAGGAAGTTCCGCGTCCCACCAGCATTCGCCCCGACCTCGCAACCGGACTCGAAGAAATCATCCTCAAGGCAATGCAGAAAGAACCTGAAAAGCGCTATCAGTCTGCAAAGGAAATGATGGATGACATCGAAGCCTTCAAGGAAATTCCTACGATCGTATTCGGCTACTTCCCCGAACTGACAGGCGAAGGTACTGATGAAAGCAAGACACGCTTCTTCACGCCGATCGCACAGGAAACACCTGCGCAGGAGGAAGATGAGCCCGAAGAAGAGGAAGAAGAATTCGAGGAGGAGGAAGAAGAAGAGGAGGAGGACGAAGACGACGAGGATGAATATGAAGAGGAAGGCAGAGCTTCGCTCTTTGTGCCGATTCTGACCGCAGTCATCATCGTTGTTGCCATCGTCGGTGTCTTCTTCGCCACGAACTTCATCACGAACTTCATCAAGAATGGTACCGGAAGCAACACCATGGAACAATGGAAAATGCCTGATCTGATCGGAAAGAACTATCAGGAAGCAACCAACCAGTACAATGATAAGCTCATGTTCGTCATCGAAAGCTATGAGTATTCCGATTTCGAAAAGGACATCATCTTCTATCAGAGCATTCCGGCAGACAACCCTGTTGCCAAGGGCGACAAAGTCAGCATCAAGATCTCCAAGGGTACCAGAACCATCATCCTGCCCGATTACACCGGATGGGACTACGAAACCGCAAAAGCACAGATCGTCAACCTTGGCCTGATGGTTGAACCGCATTATATGTACAGCGATGACGTTGCAGAAGGCAAGATCATCTCCACTGACCCCGCAGGCACTTCCAGCATCGAACCCGGTTCGACTGTCATGGTCACCGTTTCCCGTGGTGAGAATATCGTTACCATCAACACCCCGAACTTTGTCGGCATGACATGGGATGTTGCAAAGGAAACCGCAGAACTCTATGAACTCGAAATCGTCAAAGTTGAAGTTCCTTCCGGCGAAGATGCAGGCAAAGTCCTTGAACAGGATATCGCTCCGATGCAGCCTGTCACGAAAGGCTCGAAAATTTCGCTGAGAGTTTCCAACGGTACGCCTCCTGAAACCACTATCAAGATTTCCTTCGCGATTCCGACCGATGCACAAGGTCACTTCCACATCAACTTCTACGAAGGCGGCGCACTCAAGAAGGAAGGCCCGAGCTTCGATGTCGCACTCGCAGGCGGAGCAACCTATGTTGAAGTAACCGGCACAGGCAAAATGGAAGTCCTCGCCATCCTGACGAATGAAGCAACCGGCGCAACCTGCAACATCGGTACCTATGCACTCGACTTCGAGAAGAAAACCAGTGCGGTACTGAGTTCCGATATCGCAGGCGCATTCCAGAATGTCGGCGGTCTGGTCACCGTGACCACCACGGCTGCTTCGACTGCTGCACAGCAGAACACCACCGCAGCACCGCCCACAACCACTGCCGCACCTGCAACTACCACTCCGGCACCTGAAACCACTGCGCCTGCAACCACCGAAGCCCCCGCAGACCCCACATGATTGCAGAACGCATGAACGGACAGATTATCAAAGCCGTCGGGGGTCTCTACACCGTAGAGACCTCAGACGGTGTTTTTGGATGTAAAGCACGCGGCATCTTCCGCAAGCAGGATATTTCGCCCTGCACCGGCGACCGCGTGACAATTGAAAATGAATGTATTACCGAGATTTTGCCGCGAAAAAACGTCCTCATCCGACCGCCGCTTGCCAATCTCGACCGCCTCTTTTTCGTGCTGTCAACCACGGAACCTGCCCCGAATCTCCAGATTCTCGACAAATTCCTCGCCGTCTGCGTCCACAAGGAAATCGAACCGATTCTCGTGTTTACGAAAGTCGATTTGGCAGATGCACAGGAATACATGGACATTTACCGCGGCACGGGCTTCCGCATGATGCTTGTTGACTATGAGAATGCCGATTCTGTGGCACAGGTCAGAGATGCTCTGGCAGACGGCATCAGTGCCTTCACAGGCAATTCGGGCGTAGGCAAATCAACACTGTTGAATGCCATCGAAAACGGGCTTTGCCTTGAAACCGCCGCCATCAGCAAAAAACTCGGCAGAGGCAGACACACCACCCGCACCACCGAACTCTACACGCTCGCAAACGGCGGAAAAGTCGCAGATACGCCCGGTTTTTCCACATTTGAAACCGAAAGCTATGCGCAGATCCGTCCCGACCTGCTGCCTGATTGCTTTCCGGAATTCAAGGAATTCCTTGGAGACTGCAAATATGCCGACTGCCGCCATATGCGCGAACCCGACTGTGCCATTCGTGAAGCGGT
The DNA here is from genome assembly GCA_045642925.1 of Oscillospiraceae bacterium. Classification (GTDB taxonomy): domain Bacteria; phylum Bacillota; class Clostridia; order Oscillospirales; family Ruminococcaceae; genus Firm-04. The sequence goes on along the minus strand of JAZUJW010000011.1, from coordinate 54,864 downwards.
CAGGGCGGGAAGCATCCCGAAAAGCCGCTATCTCAGCTATCGCGTCATGCTGGACGAAGCCCTTGCACGAAAGGATTGGGAGCAAAAATGAATCGTATCTGCTGTATTTTTGCAGGAAGTCCCGAAAGCGGCACACCCTGTCTGCCGCCGCCTGAAGATGCATTTCTGCTTTGTGCAGACAGCGGTCTGCGGCACTGTGAAGCCCTCGGCTTGCAGCCCGACCTCGTCTTAGGCGACTTCGATTCCCTCGGCAGCATTCCAGATGCTTTTCCACACATCACTGCACCTGTTGAAAAGGATGACACGGACACGATGCTTGCCGCACGATACGCCATCAGTCATGGCTGTTCGGAAGTCCGCATCTACGGCGCATTCGGCGGACGCTTTGACCACACCTTCGCCAACCTCCAGACACTCCGCTTTCTGCATGAAAACGGCGTACAGGGAATGCTCATCGGCACAAACGACATCGCCGCGCTGCAAGGCTGCGGGACGGTTCGCTATCCCAAGCGGGAAAGCTTTCTGTTTTCCGTGTTCGCCTTCACAGAAGAATGTATCGGTGTCACACTCCGCGGCACTTATTATCCGCTGGAAGATGCCGTCCTGACACCCGCCTTTCCCATCGGCGTCAGCAACCGCATCACGGATACATTCGCAGAAGTGACCTGCAAAAGCGGCATTCTCCTTACCGTGTATTCCAAAGAAAATTAAAAAAATCAGCAAAAAAGCCGTTTTCCTGCATGAACAATGTGTGGAAAACGGCTCATCATTTCTTATCCTCTTTTTAACCTCGTTTTAGAAAGTCTATCATCTATTCTTCACATAATCGCGTATAATAATAATCACAGGGTTCGCAAAGAACCGCAAACCCTTCTGAATCTTAGAAAGAGGTGCTTTTTATGGAAAATGAATTCGAACGCAATACAAACACACCACAACAGCCTTCTGCGCCGTATGATAATCAGCCCACTGCTTCCAATCCGTATGGCAATCCACAGTCTGGCCCATTCAGCAGCAGTGCGCCGCAGCAGCCGACTGCAAACCCATATAATCAACCGCAGAATCCGTATGCACAGCAGTCTGCGAACAATTATGGTACACCCAACCAGCAGCCTTCTGCACAGCAGCAGTCGGGCAGCTACTACTCCCCCAGAAGCGGCAGCGGTTTCCCGACCGACAACGGCAACGGCGGAAACGGTAATGTTCCGCCCGAAATGCCCAATGATAATGCATCCCCGAAGAAGCCGCATTCCCACAAGGGACTGAAAGCGCTCGGTCTGTTTGCAGGCATCGCATTCCTCTGCTATGCTTCCATTCAGTGCTATCAGTTTGCATCGCAGAATGAAGCACTGCGCAATTTCTTCGGCAGAAACAATTCTGTCAGCGATGAAGAAAACAAAGAAGAACGCAGCCTGGAATCCAACGAATCTTCTGAAAAGGAAAATAAGCAGTCCGTCACACACAACAACACCGCACAGGATTGGGTAGAGCTTGCTGCCAGAGAAGATGCCATGCGTATTCCTGATATCGTGGATAAGGTCATGCCGGCAAGTGTCGGTGTTTCGTCCAAATTCGTATGTCAGCGTCAGACGTATTCCATGTTCGGTTTCGGACAGCCGCAGACCTATGAACAGGAAATGACCGGTGTCGGCACGGGCATTATCATGGTGAAAGACGGTCATAATTATATCCTCACGAATGCACACGTTATTTATGACAGCAGTTCAGAATACAACTGTGGTGAAGCCAAGGAAATACAGGTTGTGCTGAATGAAGAATGCTACGATGGCGATACGCAGTTTGAAGCAACGATTGTCGGCTATGATGTCGCAGAAGACCTTGCTGTACTGGAAATCGAAACTGACCAGAAGCTGGTTGGTGCAGAATTCGGCAGCAGCGATGATTTGCGTGTCGGTGAGCTGGTCATTGCAATCGGCAACCCGACTGGTTTTGACTTGTTCGGTTCTGTCACGACGGGTATCGTTTCCGCCCTTGACCGTAAGGTGTCGATCAACGAATCCACCATGCGACTGATTCAGACAGATACCGCCATCAACCAGGGCAACTCCGGCGGCCCGCTGATCAACAGTTATGGTCAGGTCATTGGCATCAACTCTGCAAAATTCAGCAGCAGTTATTATGATGAAGCAAGCATTGAAGGTTTGTGCTTTGCCATCCCGATGTCCCATGCAAAGTTCATTCTGGATGACCTTATCAATTATGGTTATGTACGCGGTAAGCCCACTCTTGGCATTCAGAGCATTGACATTAACGAATCCATTTCTGAAATGTATGGTTTCCCGATTGGTGTTCTTGTAAGAGATGTAACGGCTGGCGGTGCAGCAGACCTTGCAGGCATCAAGAAAGGCGATGTCATTATTGCAATCAATGACAAACAAATTGAAAGTGCAGCTGACATCAATGCAATGAAGACCGAATTCAAAGCGGGCGACACGATCAAAGTCACGATTACACGAAATGACACGGACATTGATTTTGATGTAGTATTGCAGGAAGTCGAACCGGAGAATACAAATGAAGAACCCAAACAAAAGAAAAACAATGCGCAAACCTAAGTAAGCGGCTATGCACGCGAAGCGAGATTAAAGTTTTGCTCAAGCTTTTTCAGAAGCTTGCGAAGACCAGAGGCGACGCCTCTGGTCGCACTCCGCAGAGCGCGAAATACTCTTTTTTTCGTCTTAAATAATCAGGAGGGGGTCTAGGAGAACCCTATTAAGGGGTGCCCCCAGTGAAGTACCCGACATACACCAAGAGAGGCAAGAGGAAGGCATGATACCTTTCTCTTGCCTCATTGTATTATTGTGCAAGCTTCAAAATCGCCTGATATTCCTTTGAATCCATCAGTTCCCGCTTGCCTGTGACACACAGCCGCTTCACTGTGTCATTCGATGCATCATATGCCGCAAGCCCCAATTCTGCAAAAATATCCGCACAGATACGCGCTCGGCAGCGGTTCATTCCCCTGCTGCGCAATCGCTCACAAATTTGCCCAATGGAAATCGGAACATCCGAAATGGTCTGATATACCGCAACCAGATCCTCCCGATGCGGACAGATCCGCTGATAATACGCCTGCGGCAACGGCTCTCCACGGCGGTATGCATCGTATGCAAACTGTGCGGCGATCGCCTGTTCCTGACTCTGCGCCGAACTTCTCCAGTCCTCCACGCGCACAGTCAACTGCGGTTTGCCCATATACGGACGTACTTCCATCGAAATCAGAAAATCCAGCGTCATGCCGACAGTAATGCCCGTTTCTTCGGGCGACATCCGAAACAGCAGCGCGTCAAATGCGATGCCGTCTTTTTTCAGTTTCAGCTTGGTATGCGAACCGCCCGAAAGCGCAATCATTTCAGCAACATTCACTGCATTAATCACAAACAGCGGACGGGCATTCCCTGCACCATATGGTTCAAGGATTTTCAAGCCATCGACATTCTGCACAGTCAAATCTTTTGGCTGAAGCGCACGTTCTGCATGAACCACCATGACAGGCATGATCTGATGATTTTCGGCGGCAAACTGCTGAATGCCGTCCATGAATTCCTGCAAATGCTCCTCCGCAACGGTAAAACCACCCGCACCGGGATGTCCGCCATAGCGAACCAGAATATCTGCATTGGCTTTCAGGCACTCAAAAACCGAAAATTCACCGAAACTACGCGCACTTCCACGATAGCCTTCTACATCCTTCGCAAGCAGGAAGCATGGTTTGCCGAAGCGTTCCATCAGACGTGCGGCAACGATGCCAATGACACCGTGATGCCAGTTTTCGCCTGCAAATACCAGCACACGACTGCAAAGCAGCGTAGGCTGTGCCTGTATTTTTTGCAGGATTTCCTGCATGATCACATTTTCGGTTTCGCGGCGTTCATCATTCAGCGAATGGATTTCAGCCGCAAGAAGCTGTGCTTCGTCAGGGTCATCCGTCAGAAACAGTTTTGCGGCAATGGATGCGGACGCAAATCTGCCTGCCGCATTGATGCGGGGAATCAGCTGAAATGCGGCGGCGGTAGATGTAATTTCAGTATTTGCGGGAATACCGCAGACTGCCATCAAAGAAAGCAGTCCCATACGTTCGGTATTGCGCAGGAGTGCGAGTCCGCGCTTGACGATCAAGCGGTTTTCACCGTCCAGCGTCACAACATCGGCAATCGTACCGAGTGCGGCAAGGTCACCGAACTGTTCGAGCGTCATGTCATAGTCGCCGCCGTCCAATGCAGCAATCAGTTTCAGCACCACACCGGCACCGCACAATGATTTATATGGGGAAGGACAGTCGATGCGGTAGGGGTCTACCACGGCAACTGCCTGCGGGATTTCGTCACCGGGGCGGTGGTGGTCGGTAATGACCAGATCCATACCGAGTTCAGAAATCAGTTTTGCCTCATCTATTGCAGAGATGCCGTTATCCACAGTGACGATCAACTGCACGCCGTCCTCGGCGAGCTGACGAATCTGCTGTGTACGGATGCCGTAACCTTCACGGCGGGTTGGGATATACCATGAAACGTCTGCGCCGGCAGATTCGAGCCAATCGGTGAGCATGACGGTAGAGGTCACGCCATCGCAGTCGTAGTCGCCATAGACGCATATTTTTTCGCCGTTATCCACGGCTTGCAGAATGCGGTCGACCGCCTTTTGCATATCGAGAAGCAGGAAGGGGTCAGAAAGTTCAGACTGGTCGAGGAAAGCGCCTGCTGATTGGATGGTTTGCATTCCACGGGAGCAAAGGACCTCCGCACAGAGTCTGGTGATGCTGCCGCGGGCTGCGAGGGCAGTGGCGGCAGCAGAGTCGGGAGTTCCGATTTCCCAGCGTTTGAGCATGAACTCACTCCTTTTTGCAAATTGAATCAACGTTCTTCTTAGTATAACATTTTCTGACGCAAAATGCAAGTGCATCAAAGAAGTTTGTTGAAACTGGCGACACATTGAATCAAGCGGCAGTTCTGCGCACGAAGTGAGAATCCATTTTTCAAGATATCATCGTTCCAATGTCTGAAGCACAGGCAACTGTGTCAGTAAATTCTGAATCTGCTGTTCATTCGCAAGCCATGGCGCATATGCCGTCGCACTTCCCGCTGCAACACCATACCGCAGCGCCTCCTCACGATTCTTTCCTTCCATACACGCACACAAAAATCCTGCCAGCATCGCATCACCGGCACCTACTGCATTGACCAGATTTCCCTCCGGTACTGCCATGCGGTATTCTTTTCCGTCATCCGCCAGCAGCAGCGCACCTTCTTCCGCCAGCGAAAGCAATACATTCTGCGCACCCATATCCTTCAACTTTCTGCAATACGGCAGTGCTTCCTTCCAGTCCCGCAGCGGCACCGAAAACAACGCAGACAATTCCGGAAGATTTGGCTTCACCACAAACGGATGATATGGCAGTGTCGCACGCAGCGCCGAACCTTCCGTATCAATCGCAAACCGAACGTCTGTCGATGATAATTCTTCCATCATATCCGCGTAAATCGTTTTCTTCGCACCTGCGGGAATCCTGCCCGCCAGCACGATGATATCATCCTTGCCATATTGCCGCAGAAGCTTTGTCAATTGTGCAAGCGCACTGCTGCTGACAGTAATGCCGCGGCCATTCAACTCCGTCACCGCACCTGTTTCCTCAACTTTTACATTGATGCGGTTCATTTGTCCTTCCAACTGGATTGCCTGTGTCGGCAGTTCCATTTCCTGGAGAAAATCCTGAAGCATCGTTCCTGTCAAACCGGCAGCGAAGGTATAAATCGTGGTTGGTACATGAAACTGCTTTGCAATATATGATACATTGATTCCCTTTCCACCCGCTGTGATGCGTTCACCGGTTGTTCGGTTTACGCTATCATATCGCAGCGGTGCATTGAGTTGAATCGTATAATCCACAGCGGGATTGAGCGTGACAGTTACAAGCATAAGATTCTCCTTTCAAGCTTTAACTATAAAAAAGACTCCGAAACAGGTTCGGAGTCTTTCGCAATAACAATCATTCAATTACGGCGCCTGGGCTGCCATCTGTGCTCTATCGCTATCCTCAATGGTAAACGGAGCACCGCCTGCTTCGCCAACCTTAGCAGTTGCCTTTACAGGATAAGTACCAACGTAATTCGAATCCAAAGTTGTTGCTGCCATAACATACCGCACCTGATAATTCTCAATATAGATTGCAAAACAGGTATCGGTCATATCGGAATACAACTTTGCCATACGTCCCATGAACGAACTGCCGGAATCATCCGGATTTGCAGTTGCCTGTGCATCCGCATTGCCTGCTGCCAGACCGCCGATGATCTCATAAGCACTCGCACGGCTGGTAGCACCGGCAGGTGCAATATCCACTGTATTACTGCTGAGCGTTGCTGCACGCCAGCAGCGATTTGTCTGATCGTAACCAGCTTTATCCGCCAGAATATAAACCTCGCCTTCCGTCACAGCAAGTGCCGGATGACCGCCGTCCGAACCATAAAACTCACTGCTCGAACCATTTCGGTCAAGGAATTCAAATTCCTGACAAATCGTCTGGGCGGAATTAAAAATAACCTTTGCGGCCGCATTTGCGGTATTCAGACGGCTTCTTGTCAGATATCCACTCATTGCAGGACCGCCCAATCCGACCAGAATGGCAAGAATGCCGACTACAATCACCATTTCAATTAAAGTAAAACCTTTCAGACGCTCTTTTGAACGTCGGGTTCGTGTTTGATGTGTCATAAGAAAAAACCCCTTTCTTTCAGTTTAAAAGCAAAGCGAATTCGTAAAAATGCCTCGCTTATTTTTCATTTTTAGTATAGCATATCTTTATGAAAATGTCAATAGAAAATGAACAAATTATTAATAGCAAAGCGTCCAAAAAATTACGTTCCTTTATGTGTACTTTGTCGGCATTCTGCCGCACACATCCCACCGCAGCCGCATAAAATATGGGCGGGAATGTACAAATCTGCGAAAGAAGACGAAATGTTGAAAAAAACGCTTGACAAACAGGAAAGAACATGATATGATAAATACTACGGACAGAGGTGCGGGCTTGATAAGTAGTCTGCGGTGCGGCTGCCGAGCCGTTTACCATCGCAGAATAAAGGCAATCCCGCCGAAGTGAAGTGTTCATCGGCTGAATGCTTTGCTGGGGGCGCATCCAATAGATGCGTCACTGTCACAGCACAGCGTGCTGTGGAGTGCTGAACGGATTTTGCATTTGTGACAGCGCATCACAAATGCGGTATCAGTGACTTTTGCACGCGATTCTCCGTCCGCTTTTCACGGGCGGTTTTTTGTTATCTAAACCGCAATCATTTGCCGCTATATTTTAAAGGAGTGTATCACAATGAAAGAATTTCGCGTAGGTATCATCGGCGCAACGGGCATGGTCGGTCAGCGTTTTGCGCTGCTGCTTGCAGACCATCCCTGGTTCAAGGTCACTGCCATGGCAGCATCTTCCCGCAGTGCAGGCAAAACCTATCGGGATGCAGTCGGCAGCCGCTGGGCATTCAAAGATCAGCCGATGCCTGAAAAATTCGCTGACATCGTCCTGTTTGATGCAGGAAAAGACATTGACAAAATGGCAGCAGCAGTTGATTTCTGCTTCTGCGCAGTCGATATGAAAAAAGATGAGCTTCGTGCATTGGAAGAAGCATACGCAAAGGCAGAATGCCCCATCGTATCCAACAACTCCGCACACCGCTTCACCGCAGATGTCCCGATGGTCATTCCGGAACTGAACCCCGAACATCTCGACATCATCGCTTCCCAGAAGGCTCGCCTCGGCACAAAGCGCGGCTTCATCGCAGTCAAGTCGAATTGCTCTATCCAGAGCTACGTTCCTGCACTGCACCCGCTGCGCAAGTACGGCATCAAAGAAGTCCTCGCCTGCACCTATCAGGCAATTTCCGGTGCCGGCAAAACCTTTGAGCGCTGGCCTGAAATGGTCGACAACCTGATCCCATACATCGGCGGCGAAGAAGAAAAATCCGAACAGGAACCGCTGAAGGTCTGGGGTACCATTGAAAATGGTCAGATCGTCAAAGCTGCTTCCCCGCTGATCACCACGCAGTGCCTCCGTGTCCCTGTTTCCGATGGTCACACGGCTGCTGTGTTCGTAAAATTTGAAAACAAGCCCACCATCGAACAGATCAAGGCTGACTGGGCTGCATTCCGCGGCATTCCGCAGGATCTGGAACTCCCCCATGCACCGAAGCAGTTCCTCAACTACTTCGAAGAGCCCGACCGTCCGCAGGCAAAGCTTGACCGCAACATGGAAGGCGGCATGGCTGTTTCGATCGGTCGTCTGCGTGAAGACACGCTGTTCGACTACAAGTTCGTCTGCCTCTCCCATAACACCCTCCGCGGTGCAGCAGGCGGTGCAGTAGAACTCGCAGAACTGCTGGCAGCAAAGGGTTACTTTGACTAATTTCCCCTGCGTTCCGCATCAATGTCCCAAATGCAAGAAAGTGAGGTCTTCGCGCCAATATGAAAGCAGTATTCGTGAGTCCGATGTTCGATTACCTTCGGACTGCTGCCGTTGAGATCCGCAGTGACGGAAGCCTGTCAGATTCGTTGGAATTCCATAACTATATGCCGCCGGGCGGACATATGCTCCCCTACGTTCCCGCATATTTTCAGGATTACAACGAACAGCGCAAGCCCTTCAAAGCCTTCCTGCGCAGCGACATTCTGAAAGGAATGCTGCGGCACGTTGATTTCTGGATCGCACTGCCGGATGATACGACCGACCTGGAAGCCCATGCCCTCAGCGAACTGATGGTTGCAAGCGGCGCCAAGCTGGTCACAATGGAATACCGTGCTTATCTGCTTTCCAATGAGCCTGCCTATCTTGCCGTCACCGCTTCCAAACGTGCCGTTTCGCTGACGCACGTTGTCGCGGGACAGGAAGAAACGGAACGTGTGTATCTGCCAATCAATGAGGCAGAACCGCTTGCCGTCCGTGCCGCCATCAATGAACTCGATGCCACGGGCAGACTGCCTGTTTTCACTTACGATCTGCCCGATTCGCTCGCACATATCGGTGAACAGGTCAATTCGCAGACGTTGGCACTGAACTTTCTGCATATTCTTTAAGAAGGAGTCTTTTCCCGAAAATGGATGCCTATTTCGTCAAGCTGGATGCCGTTTCACAAAGTCTGACGCTTTCGACGGCAGATGCAGATGTTTGCAGTCTGCTGCAAACGGATGTCACGGAACGCTGCTGCGTATCGGTACTGCCGCCGTTTCTGCGTGAAAGTGAAATGCGGCTATGCTACCTGATCGACGGCAGAAGCGGTGAAAAAGATCTGCCTGCCAATCTCTGTGGCACCTGCCTTTATCATACAGGCTGTCCGATTTATGGGGATATGATTTTCGTGCTTTGCCATCAGGCAGAAACAGATGAAACCTGTTTCGGCATGAGCCGTCAACAGGCAGAACAGCTCTGTACATGGCTGAAAACCCAATTTGCTTTTTTACACTGACTGCGGCGATATTTCATCCCGCAAATTTATATGAAAGGAACTGTCATTATGAGAAACACAGTCTTTACAGGCGCGGCAGTCGCACTTGTCACACCGTTTCACGCAGACGGCTCTGTCAACTACGATGAACTCGCCCGCCTGATCGATGACCAGATCGCAAAGCATACTGACGCTTTGGTCATTGCAGGTACGACCGGCGAAGGCTCTACCCTCACCGAAGAAGAACACATCGAAGTGATTCGCTTCTCCGTGGAACATACTGCACACCGCGTTCCTGTCATTGCAGGTACGGGCAGCAACGACACCGCCTGCTGCATTCGTCTTTCCAAGGCAGCAAAGGAAGCCGGTGCCGATGCACTGCTGCTGGTCACGCCCTACTATAATAAGGCAACCCAGCGCGGTCTGATCGCACACTATACGCTCGTTGCAGATTCCGTTGATCTGCCGATCATTCTTTACAATGTTCCTTCCCGCACAGGCATGAACATTGCCCTCGATACCATTGATACGCTTGCAAATCACAAGAACATCGTGGCAATCAAGGAAGCTTCCGGCAACATCAGCTTTTCTGCACAGGTTCTGGAACGCTGCGGCGACCGCATTGACGTTTACAGCGGCAACGATGACCAGACCGTTCCGATGATGGCAATTGGCGCAAAGGGCGTAATCTCCGTTCTTTCGAACGTCATGCCGCAGGAAACGCACGATATGGCACAAGCTTGTCTGGACGGCGACTTTGCAAAGGCTTCCGCGCTCCACACCAAGCTGCTGACGCTGATGAATACACTGTTCATCGAGGTCAACCCGATTCCTGTCAAGGAAGCGATGAACCTCATGGGACAGCAGGTCGGCCCATGCAGACTGCCGCTGTGCGAAATGGCAGACAACACCCGCGCAAAGCTGCTGGCTGAACTGCAAAAGCATAGCCTGACACAATAATAGTACACAAACCCCTACGGCTCTCTCACATCGGGAGAGCCGTGACCATATCAAAATAAAGGAGTATCATACATATGACCAACATTGTAATCTGCGGCGTGTGCGGCAAAATGGGACGGATGCTCGTCAACTGCATTCAGGAACGCGAAGACTGTCAGGTCATCGCAGGCGTTGACATCGCAAAAGATGACTACATGAAATTCCCCATTGTCACCAAATGTGCAGATTTGCCACAGAAGCCCGATGTCATCATCGACTTCAGTCATCCAAGCTGCCTGACAGGTCTGCTGGACTATGCCACTGCAACCGGCACACCTGTTGTTCTCTCCACAACCGGATACAGCGAAGAACAGCTTGCAGAAATCCGCAAAGCCTCGGAAGCAACTGCATTGTTCTCCTCTTTCAATATGTCCATCGGCATCCAGTTGTTGATTGCACTGGCAAAGAAAGCTGCTGCCGTGCTCGGCAACCAGTTTGATGTGGAAATCATCGAAAAGCACCACAACCAGAAAATCGACGCGCCATCCGGCACGGCTTTGATGCTGGCAAATGCGCTCTGTGAGGAATATGAGCCGAAGAAAACGCCCGTTTATGACCGCCACAGCGTTCGCAAAAAGCGCGAAATCACTGAAATCGGTATGCATTCCATCCGCGGCGGCACGATTGTCGGCGAACATGAGATTCTGTTCGCAGGTCCGGATGAATGCATTTCGCTGACACACACCGCATCGTCTAAGCGCGTTTTTGCAGAAGGCTCTATCAATGCCGCATTGTTCCTTGCCGGAAAGCCCGCAGGAATGTACGACATGACCAATCTTCTGAACGAAGCATAAGTATCAAAACAAGCGCTGTTTCCTGCCATAATGCAGAAGCGGCGCTTGTTGCAAATTTTTCTTGCCAAGCCCTTGACAAATTATCGAAATAATGGTATAATATATACTGCATTGCGGAAGAAGCAGTGTAATTCATATCGGGGTGTAGCGCAGTTGGTAGCGCGCCTGCTTTGGGAGCAGGATGCCGCAGGTTCGAATCCTGTCACTCCGATTCAAAAAATAACGGGTTTGCAAGGATATTCGCAAACCCGTCATTTTTACGCATCATATTTGCTATATTTTGTAATCAAATGTCGTAAAAATGGTCATTTTACCCCTTAATGGTCCGGAAAATGGTTCAAAAAATAAACGGAGACAAGAGATTATACATATTGACACACATTTTGCAGAACCACTTGCAGGTCTATTATACTGCCTTATTGTATCCTGTTTGCAAAAACACTGCCACCATGCCCTGTTCAGCATGGCGGCGGTTTCATTTATGGCGAATTTTTGATGATGCCATTGCGTACAGACTCAAACAGCAATCTAAAACATAGCGAGACCGACAGAAATGTCGGTCTCGTTTTTGTATTCCGGAAGACAATACGGCACTGCAACAAAAAGGGTATGAGAAAACCCTACCAGCCTTGCTGATTCATTCGGTAAGGCTGGTTTCATCGAACGATGCTGCCGCAGAATATGACGAAAAACAAACTTGCCCGTATGCAACAAGCAGTTGCTTGCAGAAAAGCGAAAACTGTGATACAATAAAACAAGAACAGCACACTACACTATGCTGTACTGATATTGATACATGGAGGCAGGTCTAATGGAAACGAAAGAAGTTTTATTGGAATTGCGAACAAAGCACGGATTTTCTCAAGATACATTGGCTGAAAAGGTATTTGTGACGCGCCAAGCGGTATCGCGCTGGGAAACAGGTGAAACGGTTCCCAACACCGAAACCTTGAAGCAGTTGTCCAAACTGTATGACGTGTCCATCAATACGCTTCTGGGGTCTCCGATACAACTAAAATGCCAATGCTGTGGAATGCCGCTGGAAGACAGCAACACCAGTAAGGAGAAAGACGGCTTCTTCAATGAAAATTATTGCAAATGGTGCTATGCTGACGGCGAGTATATGTACCATGATATGGATGACCTGATTGATGTCTGCGTCAAAACTATGGCAAACGAACAGCATTCCGAAGATGAGATCCGTTCCTATCTGAAAGAGACCTTGCCACAGCTTGACTACTGGAAACGCCATGAAGAACTTGGTGATGACGGCGCATTTGAAGCATTCAAACAGCAGTTGATTGCAGAAATCAATGCGCTTCATATTGACGGAATGCCGCATCTGACAAAACTGAATGCCCTTGTCGGCAGCTACGTGAATCTGGAATATCGGCTTCCGAACGGAAATAAAGTCAAATTTCTGAACGACCAAACGACCTATCTCGGGAATCAGTTGGAATGCGAAACAGACCGTACCAAATGCTTCGGCGTACTTGCCAATGTGGATTTCATCATGGTCTGCACCTACGAAGAAAACGGCGAAAATCCTGAATTGTTGCTTTATAAAAAGCGATAAGACATTTCATATGAAAACAACACTGCGCAGAGCATACAAACTTTGTACGGTGTTTTCTTGACAGAAGCCATCCATTATGGTATTATGAGATAAATTATTTCCGCAATGACGAAACAGAAGAAAATGTGAAAATCAAACAACGCTGGGAGAATCATCCATGACGAAAATATTCCGCTTATTAATCTGCTGTGCGATGATGGCAGCCATGCCGGGCTGCAGCACAGCACAAAGCAGCACAAACATATCCGATATCACTGAAACATCCGCCGCAATCGTGACAGAAATACAGGAAACATCTTTGCATTCACAGAACGAAAATACTGACCGCATCTTCCCCTATCGGTTCGTTGACCGCGAAGAAGCCGTTCACCTTTATTTGTCGAACACTGCCTATTTTGAAAATGCCACAGCTTATGATATGCAGTTTAAAACACAGCAAAAAGATGCCGACCTCGAACGGCTGAAACAATATGGTGCAAATCAGATGCAGGAATTTTCCGACACCGAAAAAGAAAATCTCACTGCCGCTATGGATGAAATCGAAACGATGCTCAAAGAAAAAGGGTTTCACCTGCCGCCGCTGGATGAAATACAATTCATTCGTTCCACGCAGTTTGAAGAAGGCTGTGCAACTGCATACACGCACGGCACGCAAATCTATATGGACGGCTTGATCCCGATTTTTTTAGCAGCAGGAGAACAAAATCATCAGAAAGGCATCAGTATCCTTTTGCATGAACTGTTCCATTGCCTGACCAGAAACGATCCTGCATTCCGCAAAGATATGTATGCGCTCATCGGTTTTCAGGTGATGGAACACGACTTTGACATTCCCGAAAGCGTTCAGAAAATCGCCCTCTCCAATCCCGATGTCGAACATCATGATGCCTATGCCGCATTTACCATTGACGGACAGAAGAAAGACTGCGGCTTGGTCATCATCTCCACACAGCCTTACGAAAACGGCGATGACCTTTTCTCACATCTGGAAATTGCGCTTGTGCCCGTACACGGCGATGTCAATGAAAAAGACTACTATGTCATGGACGATGCGGAAGATTTCTGGGAAGTGGTCGGTCAGAATACCGATTATGTCATTGACCCGGAAGAATGCATGGCAGATAATTTCGGATATGCACTCACCTACGGATTGGACGGCGGCATGAATTACCGCACACCGCACATTATTCAAGGCATACTGAACTTGGTACAATCCGAACGCTATCAATAAAAATAGAGGTGACCGCATAGCATTTCTGATATTCAGTCAGAAGTACTATGGCGTTTCTATTGACATTGCAGAGATGCCATGTTATAATTATTAACAACATTAATCGGAATATGCAAAGGAAATAATATGTTTGATTACAATAATATAGACGGCATAGATGTCCTGAAAGAGAAGATTCCACCAGAGCTTCAAAACTGGTATTGCTTTGGAACGATTCTTGAACTTAATTATAACTCAAAAGCAATTGATGAATTCTATTGTGATTATACCAATACAATCACTTTACTGCTTACGGAACGTAATCAGCAGTATAAAATCGAACTATCCTTATACAACATAAAAGGAAATATGAATTTTGACATGGCGAATGGATTATTCAGTGGATTGGCAATAGACGAGTATTCAAATTCCGGAAGCGATATGAAATTCCATCTCTATTCATTTGAGCAAGATATTGAATTTGATTTGTATTGTGAAAAAATCAAAGTTGTTCTGATTCAATGAATAACCATTTCAATTTCTGATTTATATTAAGGCAACACCAGCTCTGTGCGGTGTTGCCTTAAAAATCATATAAAACAAAATGCCCTTGAGTGCTATGTAACACACAAGGGCAAAACTTCTATCATGCGTATCTGACGAATGGTCACCTCTTTTGATATCCATACAATACACACTCAATACATCAGAACAGATCCAGCATACTGTCCAGATAGATCTGTTCCCGTACTTCCAGCTGATATTCGGGTTTTACCAGATAATACAGCAGAAATTCCAGCAATACCGCTGAACCGAGTCCCCGCCCCTCAATCTTGAAATTCGAAAAGCCGTCAGGCAAATAGTGGGACTGTATTTCGGCAATGCTGATAAATGCGGAGCTTTTCATGGCACGGGAAAACCGATAGCCTTCCTTTCCATGCGGTGCAGTGCAATGAAATTCTGTGCATTCTTCGCCCAGCACTCTGCGGCTGACATTTTCATAGCAAGCCGCACGGTCTTTGCATCCCACCTGACAGCATTCATTGCACAAAAATTCCACCTTGTTTTTTTCCGTTTGCGTCAGTGAATGCAGTTGTTCCCATTGGTGATTGAGCCGAAAATCAGGGACGGCATACCGAAATGCCTCCCGCTGTAATTCTTCCCGAAACGCATGAAAATCCGTCAATACCTTTGTAGTGGAGGAAACAAAGTACAATTCTGCATAATGTGTTTGCAAGTATTCCAGCAAACGGTCGGAATGCACGATCACACCATTTTGTACCTTTGACCGTTGTGCAAATAATGCACATAGCTGGTTGCATTTACGGTCTGCAAGATGTTCTTCCCGCAGAAGCGAATTGCTGAATGTCAGGCGTGCGGAAATGCCATAGAGCTGTAACAAGTCTAACACTTCGGATGCAGGATGTGTTCCGCCGCCACATCGTCCGCCGTTCCAGATGCAGTCAGACGGCGCACCATAAATGGACGCAATTTCGCACCAGTCATAGAAATATTCCCGATGCTTTGCATACAGCGGCAAAAACACTTCGTAGAATCCATAAAATTCAAACAGCCCAGGCAGATGAAAGAAGGCTTTCTGTTGTGTCATACAAAGCGCCTTTACGAAATCCACCAAAGCGGCGTGATTTCACCGAGTGTGATGGTTTTTCCCGTCGAAAAATCAAGCATGATCTCAATATGCTGATAGCTTTTGGGCATCAGCTGCACCATCAGTTCACGACACGCGCCGCAGGGTGCGCCGTTCGTACCGTCAGGCAAAATGCAAAGCACCTTGTCGATTTCCTGTTCGCCATTTGTCACCATCTGAAAAATCGCATTGCGTTCTGCACAGATGCCCAGTGTAGAACAGGTATCCATGCAGACACCCGTATAGATCTTGCCGGATTTCGACAGCACTGCCGCCGCGACCTCGCCTGCCGTCACATATTCAGAGATGCGCCGCGGTTGTAAAACGGCTTTCGCTGCTTCATACATTTCTTTCCAGACTGCATCCATTTTCTCTTTTCTCCTTTACCATGTCGTCATAACTTCGCAGAATTTCGTTCTGCTTTTGTTGTTTTTCGTGGTTTTCATTATAGCATATTCCACACCCAAAGTCAATCAAATAAATTTATTCCAACAAGACGATTTCTATGTCTATTTATTGACAAAATCTGTATAGCATGATATACTATTAATGTCCCAACAAACGCTTGCACTGATCTGCGCATCTAATATGCAAACGTTCATTGGAACATCAAAAAAAACAATATTATATAAAGGAGATGGTGTTCTTGAGAAAGAAACTCCAATTCTGTTCCGCCGTCCTTGCTGTATTTGCTGCGTTGAACACGTTCTCCGCGTTCCCAGCATTTGCAGAAAGCGCCCCCGCAAACGAACCGTTCGAAATTCTCGAAACAGAATCCTACGGTGCATTTGACGTGTACCATATCCGTCTGAATGAAGCACCAACACTGCCGCGCAAGCCGAACCTGCTTGCCAAAGGAAGCACCAACGCACTTGGTCTGACGGATTATCAGATGGAAAGCCTGAAAAAAGACATTCATGATGCAATTGCCAAAAAGGAAACAATCATTGACATTTCATCGTATTATATCCCATATGACCTTGAAATGAGTGATCTGTTCATCTCTTTGATCGGCGAAGATCCCGACAATATCAGTGCGGATGTCAATGGATATTATTCCATTGATGTCAACGACAAAAAGTATTTCTATGGCATTTGGGTAGAATATTTTTCAGATAAAGCCGTAGCAGAAATGAAATCAGCCGCCGACCGACTGCTGGAAGGCATCGACTCCTCTGCATTGAACGATGCAGAGAAAGCACTGATACTGCATGACCGTCTTGCCGTGCAGTGTGAATATGATGTTGTCCATGCGAAAGAAGGAAATGTTCCTGACGAAAGCTATCAGGCATATGGTGCGCTGGTCAACAAAGTCGCGGTTTGTGAGGGCTACTCCAAAGCCTATATGTACCTGATGAACCGCCTCGGCATCCATACAGAACTGATTGATTCACACACACTGAACCACGCATGGAATATTGTGACCATTGACGGAAAGCGCTATCATGTGGATGTTACGCATGATGACCCCACACCGGATCTTCTCGGCAGAGTCAAGCATAATCATTTTCTGTTGTCCACCGATGCATTGACAACCGTCGGAAAGTATACCGTAATTGATTTCGATACCACACCAACTGCCACGAATTATGAATCAGCACCGTGGATAACGGTCAATACCAATTTCGTTTTACACGATGACAGCATTTATTACATCGCTGAAGACGGTACACTGAACAGCCTGAAAAATGAAGCATCCTCCACGTTGCTGAAGCTTTCCGAAGAATGTGCTGATACCAGATGGTATGCCGACAGTTCCGGCAGTTATTGGAAAAGTTTCTACGGAATGCTTTCCTGCGATGACGATGCATTATATTTCAATCTTGCCAAGCATATTTACCGCTATATTCCGGAAGACAATTCCGTTTCCGTGTTCTATACGCCGGCAGAAACCAGTGCGGCGCTTGAACAGTCCATCTATCGTTTCCGCGCTTTGGATGGCTATTTTGATTATGTGATCTCGAACAATCCAAACCAGATCAACACTGTTCCCATTCAACATATGGATTATCGTGCCTTCTTTACGCAGGTATCCGCAACGCTGCGCGGCGATATCGGCATGAACTTCTGTATGCAGTTGACGGATGACGCGATGAACGACGATGCCTACATGGAATTCACGGTAGACGGTCTGGATGGCGATACCACAAAAATCGCCCTTTCTGACCTCACGCCCGAAGCGGACGGCAGTTACCGTTTCACCTGCCATGTCAACGCACTTCAGATGGCAGATACCATCACCGCAGTTTACCACTACGGCGACAATCAGACGGTCACAGCACAGACTTCCGTCAAAGATTATATTCTGAGTGTCGTAGAACTGGCTGCAAAAGGCAATGCTGACTGCATCAAGGCAAAACCGCTGGTGCAAGCGCTTGCCGATTACGGCTACTTCGCACAGAAATCCCTTGCAGCAGCGCACGGTTTTTCCATCGGTACAGACCACGCTGCCATGATTCATTTCAACAGCAATCCGGATACAACAGCAGACCTTTCCGCATATGCCTACACACAAAGCGGAGATGCTGAAAGCATCGGTGCGGAAAAAATCACCAAAACGCTTGCACTGGACTCCAAAACAGACATCATCGTATTCTTTACCATGCAGGACGGCAAAGCGCTGACCGCAGAGGATATTCAGTGCGATGCCACCTATCCGACTTCCTTCTCCCGTATGGAGGACGGCAGATATTGCTTCATGATTTCGGATATTGACGCAGCTGAACTGGAAAAAACATTCCACATTTCCGTCAAGGATGATGCATGGACGCTGGACTTGTCGGCACTTTCCTACGCAAATGCGATTCTTTCGGGAGATGCATCTGCTGCCGACAAAAACACCTGTGCCGCACTCTATGCATATTATCTTGCGGCAGAAAATTATTAACGGAGGCACAAACCATGAAACCCAATGCAAATGTTGATGCTACCCAGACACAGTACATTCAGGCAGAATTTGAGGTTCTTCTGTTTCCGCAGGAAGATGTCATTACCACAAGCCTTGATCCCAGTTTACTGATGCCGGAAGTAGAATAATGCCAAACGCCCGAACACATCCGAAAAAGGTGTGTTCGGGCGTTTTTATTACTTTCAGTGGTCAATTCTCAAAAGGGCATTCACCAGATTCATACCGGCAAGTCTGCCCTGCGGTGTTTTGCTGTTCGAAATAATCGAGTCCGGCTCATACATGATCTCAAAGACGAATGTCGGATTTTTCGTGGAACTGTAAGCGTAATTCACGAATTTCGACTTTCCGTCCAGCCGTTGTTCTTTGCCCCATTCGCCTGTTTCCAGATTGACATACAGACAGTAATCATCTTTGAAACTGAACCAGTTGACATCGTACAGCAAGATGCGCGCATCCATATTGTTCCACTGCGGATTGGTATTGCGGTCGCTCGCATTTTCCTTGAACTCCATGCCAAGACATACATTTGCATGACCGGCAGGCTCACTGCCGCTGGATGCAAATGCAACTGCCGCAACATCTGCACCGTAGGTAATGTATTCGATGTAGTGCAGCATTTCCTGTTCCTCTGCATCGAAATATGTACCTTTCAGTTTGTAATCAGGTGTCGATTGGTAATTCGACCACAATGAATTTACAAAGGATTTCGTAAATTCGGAGCAATCGGACGGAATGTCATAAATACAATTATAGGATTTAGAAAAATCTTTCACGGCAAGCTGTCCGTTGTATGTCAGTGTGCTGGCTGCCGCCATACCATAACAGGAACCGTTCCAATCTTTCCCGACATCGTCTTTCGTGACATACGGTGTATGCGCCGACATGAACAGATAATTGCCGTTTTTGTCGCCGAACGTCTTTTCATTATTGCCGGTTGACCACATATACGGCTTGAAATCATTTTTTATTGCCGCGGGCGCACTTTCAGTATTGCTGTATACAAAGCCATTGTTCGAAGCATAGGTCTTGGCTGTGCCGCCGCCGCTGCAGCCCCATACCTTGAAATTCGATTTCTTGCCTGTGTATTCCCGCTTATGGTCAAAGCCGATTGCGTTTGTTCCGATACTGACTTTCGGATTCTTGCAGACGAAAAATTCCATCGGGTCACAGCCGTAGAAAGCATACTGTCCGATTGAAGTGAGATTTGCGCCTGCGAGTGCGTATTTCAGATTATGGCAATCTGCAAATGCATAGCTGCCAATGGAAGTGACATTGTAAATGTCGATCTGCTTCATGTTGGTGACATGATAAAATGCCTTATAACCGATCTTTTTCAGTGTGGACGGCATCAGCCATTTTCCGGAATCGATCGTGCTGCCGGATTCTGCAAATGCACTATCGGGAATTGTTGTCAGTTTGCTTTCCGACAAGTCGACCTTCGCCAATGAATAACAGTATGCAAATGCATTTACACCCAAAGACTCGATCGCTTGCATATACAGCTCATTCAAGGAGGAACAGTGTGAAAAAGCACTGTTTCCGATGTTCTTGACTCTGGAAACGAAGGAACAGCCGCTCAGACTGGAACAGCTCTGGAATGCGGAATTGCCGATCGTTTTCAGGGACATATCGCCTGAGCCGTTCAACCGGTTGACATAGCAATACGACATATTGGAGCAACCATAAAATGCATAGTTGCCGATTGTTTCGACATATCTGCCGATATTGCAAGTGATCATGCCGGTCTGATTCATGAAGGTATCGTCCGCAATGCCGACAATCTTATAATCTGAGCCTTCAAAAGGAATCGTATCCGGAATCGAAACAAACACCCGCTCCTGTCTTGTCCAGCAGCCCGATACCACGGCTGTTTTGGCATTGCGGTCTTGTACCGTGAAATACAGAGAATAGCCGTCATTCGCATAATGTGCATAGAATCTGCTGTTGGTCTTACCCGAAATGTACTCAGCATTTCCTGCTGCCGAAGCCGTGATTGTCTGGTCTGCATCCAGCCATTGCAGAGATGTACGCACTCCGCCTGTATTTATGGTACTGCAAATAGTCATCATTGCAAGCAATGCGGCTGCACTGCGCTTCATTTTCTGATTCATAACCGTACTCCTTTATTTTCATTTTATTCTCGAAAAGCCACCCTGTGATGTGCACCTCACAGGATGGCTTTTCACCGGTTTCTCCGTATATCCACTATGAGTATAGCATATTATTGGTACGTTTGTCTACAAAAAATGACAAGAGGGCAGTTTTTACGACAACATATCCATTTTCGCGTGTGAAAGGTCAGATTTGAAGGATGAAATGCCATACAGCGCGACAAGATGCACAATTCACGGTATATTACGCCACGGCAAACGGTTGACATTTCCGAACAGATATAGTATAATAGGCACAGAATCCCACATAGAACAGAAAGGACATTTTTATGAAACACAAACGCCTGACAGCCATGTTTCTTTACGGACTCAGCGTTTTGTGTCTGGGGCTTTATGTCATTGCATACCGCGGATGGATTTTTCTGCTGCTTTGTGCGCTGGCATTTAGTGCGTGTGGCTTTTCCTATGGCGGCAGCCGCATTCTATGCAAGCTTCATCCTGCATCGCAAACACGCATTCTCCACATCACATTTGCAGGGTTCTTTTTGCTGTACGGCAGTTTGTTGTTATATCTGACACTGGGAGAAGAACGAGGGTATCTTGATCAAATGAAGCATCTTTCCACACTGCAATACTTTCTGCAAACTTCGAATTTCTATCCTTTTCAGCTACTCAGAGATTTTCAGCAGATTCCATATCGGGATGCAAACGCCTATTTCCGACTGGGCGAAAACATTGTTGGCAATCTGGTTTTGTTTACCCCGATGGCATTTTTCCTGCCGCTGTTTTGCAAAGCCTGCCGCAAATTGACAGGGTTCTGCATCGGGCTATGTAGTACGGTGCTTCTCATTGAAGTGACACAGGCGCTTTTGCGGTATGGTGTCTTTGATGTAGATGACCTGATTCTGAATATCGGCGGCGGAATGCTTGCCTTCTGGCTGCTGCGTTTTCCGAAACTGCATTCTTTTCTGAAGCGCAGCTTTACAAAAATTCTGTTTTGACACTTGTTCTCATAAGACAACAATGCACAATCTTAATTTCGTTTGCAAATGAAACCAATTTGATAAAAAATAAAGGAGGCAAATCCATGCAGTCAACAAAGAAACAACATGACGCAGAACAATGGTATCTGCAAGGCAAAGCCTATGACAAAAACTATGAAAACGTCAAATCTGCTGAATGTTATGCCAAAGCAGCAGAACAGGGCTATGCGCCTGCACAGCTTGAACTCGGCATCGCTTACGAATTTGGATACGGTGTTGAGAAGAATCAGAAACTCGCTACAGAATGGTATCAAAAGGCGGCTTTGCAGGGAGAACCAATGGCACAGATTTCGATGGGAAGGTGCTGTTTTGACGGCAATGGTGTACCGAAAGCGCCGGAAACTGCTGTACGCTGGTACATTCAGGCGGCTGAACAAGGTCATGCGGAAGCGCAGCGTATTCTTGGATACTGCATTGAAAACGGTTTGGGGACGGAAAAGAATGAACAAGCGGCAGTGGAGTGGTATTTGAGGGCGGCATTGCAGGGGGATTCAGTTGCCAGACTGAATCTGAAAGAATTCTGTGAAGACAAGAGTCACAATCCGGCGGTACTGGCATGGCTTGCGGCGCATGGGATCACAGAGAACATAGAAGAATAATTTTCTGTTATATACGCAAAGAAATCGCAGCAATTATCATGAGGATTCCAAAGAGAATCATTCCCTTTGGCGAAGTCCGGAGGCAGCGCCTCTGGTCGCGCTCCGCAGAGCGCGAAACACCCCTCGTGTCGTACCCAACATAAATTTAGAGGCAAGAGAACTACGTTTACCAGTTCTCTTGCCTCTTTGTCTTTCAATCGGGTTCCCCCATCCCCCTCCTGATTCGTTTGCACGAATTTAGGGGAATTTCGCGCTCTGCGGAGCGCGACCAAAGGCTCTGCCTCTGGACTTCGCCAAAGGGAATCAATTCCCTTTGGAATCCTCAATAAAACAGCCCCTTAATTCCGCAAATTCACGTTTTGCCTCTCCGTTATTATACAATACGTAATACATAAAGATGCAATTACTGTTTGTATTACAATTGTAAAATATTCACAATGCGTTCATTTTTTATTCATATGTATAATGCAGCATTATGGTATACTATATTTATGAGTTTTGAACGAAAACAGCAGTTCAAGACTTGAAAATTTAACATTATTGTAAAAGGTGGTATCAAAGCAATCGCTTCTGTTGTATGATATGACAAAATGCACGAAGCATCAACAAAAATCAAATATCATCAGAGGGAAGGTGGACGAAATGCAGTCGTAAATGTCTCATTATCACAAAACATTTAATCACAATTTGTGGATTAAGAAACACAGCAAGGAAGGTGGAGCAAATGCAAAAATCAATAAAAGGAATACTATGCCTTTGCTTGTCCGTCACAATGCTCTTGGATGCGATTCCGTCAACGCTGATTGCCTATGCGGATTCGACTTTGGGCGGTGGCAGTAACGCAGAACAAATCTCTGTCCAACTGTTGATCGGAGACAATGTTCCGTCAGATCTGGCGGAACAGGTCAATATGCCGAAAGGTGATAAGGTGGATGCAGGTACACGAATCGGTGACCTGACTTCTCCTGAGTTGGCAGGATATGTTTTTGACGGCTGGTATTACGATGCAGAATGCAAAGAATATGCATATCCGAATGACGAGATCAAAGATGGTGCAAAACTCTATGCATCATTTACCGATCGCCGAATCACAGGCGATGAAGATGACCTCCAAGGCAATTACACAGCAACAATGGACTTGAAAGACAAGAACTTCAAGTTCAAAGTGACCACGATTCCGCCAATGCCAAAGGAGAATGACTTACCGGTATTTTTGAATCCAGATACAGACAGCGTTGCAACCGACGGCATTGTGATACCGAATTATTCTGCGAAAGATATTCAGAACCTGGTCATACTGCGCGACCAGTATGAAGATGCACGTATCCGTTCTGTCGTAACACAACTGGATGACAACACATTCGAAATTGCTGCGGAGGAAGGCTTCGTCCCCGGCACGGTGTATCAACTGGATGTCAGCGAAGCAGAGGGCGTGTATATTGTCGCAGAAGGCGAAACACAGCCGAAAAGTGTGATCTATCACAACATGAGCATTTTCCGTGAGGAAGTTGTCAGCATGGAATTGGAAGATGATATCATCTTCATCCCGGCTGATGATGTCGAAAACCTCGGCGAACTTGAACCGCTGATGACGGCGGATGTGGTAGACCTTGGCGACGTTCCGGAAGGCATGAGCAAACTGGAAGAAGCCATTGCCAATGGTGCAAAGGATTCGCTTGTGACGAAGGAAGCTTCCCGCGTTGAACGCGAAGGTTCTTTCGTATACAAAGCAACCGGTAACAAACTCCCGAAGGTCGGCGATAAAGTTTGCATTTACAGAGGTACTTCTCCGCAGGAAAGTGCCGCTGATGTGAACAATCTGCTGAACGAGGATGAAGGAAGCTACATGGTGATCGACCGTATCGAAGATAATTACACGTTCTATTACCATATGGCAGACCCGATGGATATTGTGGACGTTCCGATCGTCGTTCCAATGAGCGATCAGGCTGATATGGAACCGAATGACGGAAACCGTCTGACACTGGCGGAAGATGCACTTACATTTGACGCGAACAGTTCATTGCCGTTTATGATGAACTGGTCATCGGTAACTTACGGCAGTTTACAGCTGGATGAGAACAGCAAAGTTGAAGTTGGCGACTTTATCGCACTGTATACGGTTGAGGACGGCAATGTTTCCGAAGCAAACATGAATTCACCGAAAATCGTGCGTATTACCGATATCACCATGACGGATGATACCGAAGCGCCAAAACAGCTTGTGATCGGCTATACTGCTTCTTCGATTGAAGAAGTACAGTCAAAATTGCAAGTCCATGCCACGCAGGAGTACGATGTTCCGCAAAGCTTTGTTGACGAACACAAAGACGAAGTGGAACGTCTTGCAGCAGAGGAATTTGAGGAAGCTGACAAAACACCGCTGCTGATGGGTGCTTTGAAGGACGAAAAAGTGACGGCGGAACTTGCCGAACAAGGCATCGACCTTTCCACAACGCTGGCGATAGATGAAAACAACCAGCTTCTCAATGGCGATATGCTGGACTTTGATGCGATGGGTCTGGACTTTTCCAGCGATGAAAAATTGCTGGATGGTACAAACAAGACCGACAAAGTAAAAGTGGAGCTGAAAAAGCTTTCTTTCAAGCCGGAATTCTATCGTGATCTGAAGCATTTCAAGCGAAGCGGTGTCGGCTTTACGGCAGAATTCCGCGGGCAAATCGAAGTTTCAATCCTGAACTTCACATTCTCGAAAAAAATCGGAGAAGATTCAAAGCGTGAAGGACAAGGCAAAGTCGTCGTTGATTTTTCGCTTGCCGTAACACAGGAAGTCTATATCGATCAGAATGTGGATATTGATATTGACTGGTGGTTTTGCGTCCCTGTGGATCTGATTGCGAACGTCAGCATTGATGTTGGTTCTTGGAGCAATCTTAAGGGTGCACTGAATATTTCCACAGGCTACGAAGATGATGCGCTGGACTGGGGCGAAATTAAAGTTTCGGATTCCATGAAGCAGTATGAAGATACCCTGAAAAAAATCAGCACTGACATCATGCCGAAATTGAAGGAATTCAAAGAATACGCAGAGTGGGATCAGAAAACCAGTCAGGGCGATTATATTCCTTGGGAAGCGGACGACAAGTCCATTGTCGAACACATCATCGGAGATGACGATGACCCTGTTCCGACAGCCAACACACTCAGCGACTTTGAGAAAGCATACAAGAAGATCGTTGACAGTGTCGGTGACACATGGATGCCGCTGGTCAAGATCGTATTGCTTGAAGCAAAACCAAACTATATGTACCTCGTGGAATTAAAGCTGGAAATCGGATTTACACTCAGTGTTTGCGGCACGATCGAAATCGGCGCTGAATTCAATTATGATTATGTACGCAGATACAATGCGCATTTCGATCTGGCGGACTGTGATGCTACGACATCCACGACGGATATTCAGAAGCCGCATTCCCAGTTTTCACTTTATGCAATCGGCGTTTTCGGCTTGAAACCGGCACTATATCTTGAACTATCGGTCGGTGCGATCAGTACGGATCTGGATAGTATCAGTATCATGGTGGAAGCCGGATTTGAATTCGTTTTGTATTTGTACGGATATCTGAATATTGATAACCTGCGGCAAGAATCCGTACAATTCCAGGGCGGTGTCTTTTTTGATATGCGCTTTGTGCTGGATATTTCCCTCGGTGCGCAAGTCGGAAAGGGCGCATTCAGTACATCAAAAACGATCTACGACCTGACAATTCCTTTGATTTCTCTCGGTACGCGGTATCAGATACGCGGACTTGCCGAGGCAACCGGAAAGGAAGATAAGGACGGCAATCCGCTTTACAATGTGAAAGATACGCTGGAAGAATCCATCACATTGACAACGCAGACAGGTCATTACATTGATATCCCCAAAGAGGAACGCATGATCTTTGCGCTGGATATGCGCAGCGGTGATGTTGTGCCATATATTCCGGAAGCAGATGAATTCACATATGAAACAATCAGTGACAATCAGCTGTTTGTTCCAACTACAGCGCAAATAAACGCAGGAATCAAGGGCAAAGGCATCATCACGAATTATGAATCACTGGGTGAAAAATACGAAGCCTCAAAGATTTTCCTTGACAACACAGAACAGGATTTCGACAAAGTAAAATCTTTTGAGCGAATCTATCTGGATTTCGATCAGACGAAGCAAATGCCGTATTATACTGTGGATGTCAAAATGACGTATAAGATTCCGGGCGGCGTACTGGTCAGAGGCAAAACGTATTATAAGATCCTGCACATTACGGTAGACCAGTCGACACTTGGACATTATGTCGGTTTTCAGACAGACTATTTCGCAAAACCGGTTCGGCATCATATCGGGACAGATGAGAATATCAGCGGTATGTATTATATGCCGGAAACCGCGCTGATTGACGAACATCTGCTTGAAAAGCGAGCCGACCCGCATATTGTCGGCTATACCTTTAAAGGCTGGCAGCCGTTCAAGCTGGGATTTGAAGACTACATCGTTTCCCAATGGCGCAGGGTAGACAAAGTCTTGAACGGTGAAATTATCAACCATAGTTGGATGTGGGTCGATAAGACCTGCATACGACGGGCATGGGTACCTGCCGACAACAGTTACATCCCGGAAGCGATCCATCCCGAAGATGGCAAAACAGAACCATGGCTGTGGGAGAATATTCAGTTTGAGATGATCGCTGAACCGAACCCGCAGAAAATTCATGTTCGTCACTATCTGCTGAATCCGGACGGCGACGGATATGAACTGGTTGGCGAAAACGATGCACTTTCCTATTATTCCGAAGGCGATAAACAGAACATTGTATCCGATGCGGAAATCAGCATGGCAACATTGAAAAAATGGGGCGCATTCAAAGCATTTGATGATACGGATAGTGCACTGGTTGATCGTGGTACCTACTCGATGAAAATTGCCAACGTCAAGGTGACCAAGGACATCTACGGTGAAAAGACAACATATATGATGACAGACAAGAATGGTGTAACGGCAACGGTAACACCTGCTGACAACGAAATTGCCAACGACATTGTTGACATTTACTACACTTCACGCCGTTCATATCCGATCGTATATCAGGCAGTGGATGAAAACGGCAATCTCATTACAAACAGACCGTACAGCACGGTTCTGGAATTCTCTGACAACTTCACAAATGGTTGCCCGTGTTCTCTGCGTGATATAAAATCAATCAGTCATGAACTGGTAGGCTATGAATTTACCGGCTGGTATGACACAAACGACTTTGATTCGCTGACTTCCAAAGCGGGTGATAAACCAAATGAAAAGCGTATGCCCGCAAGGAATGTTGTGGTTCAATTCAAAGTGAAGTCCGTACCGATGTACGTACCGGTGACTGTCAATTGCAGCGAACATCAACACAAAATTACGAGCGCATACATTGAATCATTTGGCGGCGACTACTTCACAATGGAAGAGCTCCTTGAAAAAGATTGCTGTTACGCTGAAAATCTAGCGATTGCCGATTTGATTACGGAAGACCGTTCATTTGTCACGCCCATGGACACAGTCTTTCGCATCGGTGGTCTGCGGACATGGTATCAGAATACAATCACGCTTGGGGCAACCGAATCCAGCGCAAGACCGGATAATCTGAATATTCGTGTCGTATTCACGGAATCTCTGGACAAGCAGATGACGGAAGGTGAAGAATATGTTTACGCAACACTGGATTTCGGTACGACGGATGGATGCGGCAGTGCGCTGAGTGATCCGAATGATGCGGAATTCGGCGCAGATACAAAACATCCGGAAGGTTACTGGCTGGACGGATTTTCCTGCAATGTGGAAAACGGCCCGTACTGTAACAGCCACCAGCCTTACCCGTACTATCTCATTCCCGCATTCATGCCTTCTCATCTGGAAAACAGTGATTGGACAGAATATGATGCGACAACCAATACCCTGACCTATATTTACCGTTCAAACCTGCGTGCAATGTCGCATCAAATCACCATCAATCACTTGCTGATAGACGAGAATGGTTTCAAGACAAATTATTCTCCTACAATCACTTCCGGTTTTAGCGAACAGGTCATTGAAATGTTCCCGCAGTACTACTATGAAGTGCCCGGCTGTGAAACAGACTATGAAAAAACGCCGGAATCATTTGTGGTACAGTCGGAAGGCGATACTGTAATTGACTACTATCTGAAAGAAGCATATTACCCGTTCAATTTTGTAGTCAAAGACCCCGCGACCGGTGAAGTGCTGTACACTTCGAAAACATACAGCAAAGCAGCACATGACACATTCGTACTTCCTGAGGAATTGACGCTTGCAAATGAAAAGCTCAATCTCCCCGGCTATCGTTTCCTTGGCTGGGCACATACAGAGAAAAACGAATGGATCACGCAGGAATATATGCCATCCGGCAGACCTTCTACGGCATCCATGAAGATGAGAGTGACCAGTAATACTTGCGGTACTTACGAAGCGGTCTTTGAAAAGACTGACGTAAAGGTCACACTGTATTGGGATGACTACAACAGACTGAAAGTGAAAGACGGTCAGTATAAGACCTTGTCCGGCAAATATGATGTCGAAACAGGTTATTCCAGCGCAAGCGCAGTCCGTACACTGAAAGCGCATACCGACTTTACACTTCCGACACCTGCAATGTATGATGGTGCAGTATTCCTTGGCTGGTATGACAATCCTGATTTTACAGGCGAACCGATCACCGGCACACAGCAGATCGTTGAAAATGCTGTGTATTATGCACGCATCATCCATGCATTCCCCGTCAGGTTTGTTGGCAACGCAGATGCAGCAGACCCTTGCGATTACAGCAAAACCGTGACACAGTCCTACGATCAGCCGTATGTATTCCCGCAGTATAATCCGACCAGAACACACTATACGTTCCTCGGCTGGAGTACGGAAGCAGACGGCGAAGTCAATATCACCGAAACCACCAAAGCATCCAACGAAATCACAACGCTGTATGCAGTCTGGGGCAATGCCGAATACACCATCTCCTTTGATCTGGACGGCGGTGCATGGAGCATCGCAGAACCCTTGAAGCATATCTACAATGTGAGCAACACAAGCATCCCGACTGAAATCCCGACTAAAACAGGCTATCGCTTTGTTGGTTGGCAGCGTGCAGGCTCGGAAGAGGTCAAGCAGCCCGCTGACATCACGTTCGGCAAAACGGATCTCAGTTGGAGCATCACGCTGTATGCAGTCTGGGAACCTGTCACCTATCGCATCACCTATCATGCACAGGGCGGCACAATGCCGGAAGGTGCAGTCAGCGAATGGTCGTTCGAAAAATCTGCCTCCATTACCGCTGTACCGACCAAGGCAGATGCACTGTTCCGCGGCTGGTATGAAGCTGCCGAACCGAGTGCAGAAGATGTTCGTGTACGCCGGATCGATTCAACACACGCAGCAGGTGATGTGACGCTGTATGCGAAGTGGAGTTATCAGGAGTATCCCATCAGCGCAGTTCGTTACAGCAGCGATGGACAGTCCATCAACCCTGTGGAAGCCGATATTCCGGAAACCTATCAGGTGACGGATGCCGACTTTACCCTGCCGACACTGCCAAGCGATGATGTCTGGGCATTCGACCACTGGGAAGTCATCGGCACAGACAGCAAAGCAACCACAGTCACCAAGCTGGAATTTTCAAAATATTCCGGCAAAATTGAACTCCATGCAGTATACAACAAAATCACTTACAGCATTACCTACAATTTCAATGACGGTATCGCAGGCACAGGCACATATCCTGCATCCGCAAGCTATGGCGAAACCGTCAGAATCCCCATTCCGACCAGAAGCGGCTATCATTTCGCAGGCTGGCAGAGCGAAGAAATCGGCAAAATTTCCACCAGTTTCGAAATGACGGTCAAGAAGGCGGTCACACTGAAAGCGATCTGGAAGACCGAAAGCGGAGAAGACGCAGAAACCGAAGCACAGTATCAGCTCAAATATTACGTCAGTGACGGCAACGGCGGCTGGACGCTTTCGCATACGGACGACGCCAAGACGACCTATGACACCATGCTGTACTACGGCGGAATGCGCGGTTCGTATACGCCCGACACCAATGTTTATCAGTTTGACCACATTTCACTGGCAGGTGATGACACGGCATATGGTTATCTGGATGACATTGCCATTACTGCCAAAACGCTCAACACCTTCAACGTCTACTATTCCTATCAGGATTACACCGTACATTTCATGATGGAACACGGTTCTGTTCAGGAATTCAAGACCGTGACACTGCACTACAATGATGTCATTGCAAAGCCGACAACCAATCCGACCAAAGACGGATACACGTTCAATGGCTGGGACTTCACATTCGGCGACACCAAGACCGTTGCCGCAGTGTTCGGCGAAAAGAATGATTTCTACATTTACCCCAAGGAATGGACACAAAAACGCTATCCCATTACCTATGTGAACTGGCCTGAAGGGGATGAGAATCCTAACCCTGCATTTTATACCGCAGATACCCCTGATTTCGCACTGATTCTTCCGTACAGATACGGCTACACCGCAAAAGAACAGATCGTTGAAGTCAGCGGTAAGGAAGAACCCATTACCGTTACCATTGAATGGGAACTCAATCGGTATGAGATTCACTATGACTTGCAGGGCGGCAAGGTACTCAGCCCGCTGACGGAGGAGTACACAATCATGACAGCAGAGCGCGGTTTGCCCATCCCGCTGAAGGAAGGCTATGTATTTGATGGCTGGACGATCGGCGATTCCGACGTAAAGGCGACAAGCGTTCCCCGTACTGATCCACTGGTCAGCTATTCTCTGAAAGCCAACTGGAAGCCGCTGACCTATACGATCCTGTATAATCTGAACGGCGGCACGCCAACGTATGGCAAAGTGGAAGACCTGATCACCGAGTATACTTATGAAGATGTACTCAAAGGCAAATACTACGACCTGCTCTCCTTCGACAAAGAAGGCTGCACGTTTGACGGATGGGATGTATTCGTTCTCAGTACAAATGAACATTATCAGCTCGGCAATGCACAAATGCTCCGTTTGCCGCAGCCCGGTTCAGACCTGTATATCACAGCAGTCTTCAATCTGACAGAATGCAAGATCACCTATGATATGAATGACGGCAGTGATACACTGCATCCTGCAACCAATCCGAATTCCGTAACAATGTTCAATCCATCCTCGGATGGAACACTGACGATTGCTGCACCGTACAGAACCGGTTATGATTTTGACGGCTGGACTTGCGACCAGAAGCTTGGTGCCGTGGCAGCAGGCAATCTGACGCAGTCGGTTACGCTCGACAGCACCAATGCAATGCCCGCCATTACCCTGACCGCACACTGGAAAGCAAAGCCCTATTACATCACCTACAACCTGAACGGCGGCAATCTTGTCACAACCACCCAAATCAAAACGACCAAGAATGCATCCGGCGAACTGGTTCCCGAAACAGGAACCGTTCTGAATCCGCTGGTTTACAGCATTCTCAATTCCATTACAGTGGAAGACCCGACCAGAACCGATGGCATTGCTTTCCTCGGCTGGACATCCGAACAGTTCTATGACCTCCAAACCTATACTGAATGTGAACTGAGCACGGAAGATGCAAAGGCTGCTGCATCGTATCAGCCTGTCAGCTCGGAAGGCGTTGTCAAACTGCTGAATGCTGCACCGAAAGAAAACTTTGCTCCACACTACGAAAACCTCAAAGAAATGGGCATCGTGCTGAATGCAGTATGGGCAGACAAAGATTATCCGATCTACTACGACCTGAACGGCGGCACACTGCCCGAAGGTGCTTCGAACCCCGACTCCTACACGAACCTGACAGAGTCCTTCACGCTCACCAATCCTGTTCGTACAGGCTACATCTTCCTTGGCTGGCGTGTGATCGGTTCTGAAGAACTGCAAACCGAAGTCACGGTCGAAAAGGGTTCTTACGGAGAACTTGCTCTCGAAGCAGTATGGGCAATCGGCAAATACACCATCACCTATGAATTGTACGGCGGCACACTTGTCAGTGCTGACGGCGCATTGACAGAATACACCACAGAAGATGCTGTCATTCCGCTTGGCACTGCATTCCGCAGCAATTCGATTTTCGCAAAGTGGACAGTTCAGAATGCAGACACAGGCGAAACCCTTTACGATTCTGTTATCAGCAACGGTGCAATCATAGTTCCGAGAGAAAATCCCTGCAACTTGTTGATCATCGCAAACTGGAACAGCGAAAAGGGTACTGCTTATGCAGATCCGGACGGCGGTGAATGGGTAAATGCACTCGCTGCCGGCCCGATTCTCACGTATCCGATGGACACAGGCGCAACGATCCTCCTTTCCGACCCTGTCAAGAAAGGCTACGACTTTATGGGCTGGGAAAATTGCAGTGACTTTGAAGTGCAGGTGACTGAAGCGGAAGAAGCAGGCTGTCACAACATCGTCATTCCCGCAGGTACCGACAGCCGCGGCATTCAGCTGAAAGCAATCTGGCAGGCAAATCAGAATACCGAATATAAGGTATCGTGGTTCGTCAAGCGTCCTACTGATGAGGATTATCTCTATCAGGACAGCAAAGTCTATATCGGAACTGCATGGGAAGAACTTTCCGCTGAACAGCGCAAAGCATTTGAATCCCTTGTAGAAGACGCAGTGCTCAGTAAAGTCGCAATCGACAATATGACCATTACTGCGGAAGATGCAATTATCATCAGCGGCGATGAAACCACTGAAATCTATCTGTACTTCCAGCCCAATGTTCATACGGTCAATTTCGAATACGGTTATCCATGCGGCTATCTGTTGGGCGAAAAAATTGAAAAGCCGGAAGACCCTGAACGCTTTGGCTACATCTTTGAAGGCTGGTTTGCTGACGAAGCGTGCCAAAAACCGTTCGACTTTACCAATGCAGTGATGGGCACTGAGGATATTACGGTTTATTC
The DNA here is from genome assembly GCA_045642925.1 of Oscillospiraceae bacterium. Taxonomy (GTDB): domain Bacteria; phylum Bacillota; class Clostridia; order Oscillospirales; family Ruminococcaceae; genus Firm-04. The sequence continues at coordinate 21,559 of JAZUJW010000011.1, read as the reverse complement.
CAAATGGAGCGCCAATACGCAGGTGATCGAATACCTGAACTGGCCGGAAGAAATCGAAAATCCGAATCCTACCACTTATATCCCCGGTGCGGATGACTTCTATGTAACATATCCGACACTTGACCCCGATGCAACGGGTTATGACTGCGGCGATCTGACCGATGACGACCTTGTGAATTACACGCACGTTTCGATCGGTTCGAACACAGGCAAGATCACCGTGGAAACCCCGTGGCAGCTCCATGCATTTACCATTACCTACAATTACCCGACCGAGTTTGAGTGCGAATTCGATGGTACAAAGGTTGAAAGTTACAACTTCAAGGAAAGCGCTCAGCTGCCGACACTCTCAGCGATTGGACATGAATTCCTCGGCTGGATGGCAGAAACCAAGAACGGTGCGCTGACATTGACAGAGAACTGCATTCCGACAGGTACCAAGGGCGATGTGACCTTGACAGCAATGTTTGACACTTACAGCTATTCCATCACCTATCATGGTCTGGAAGACAGCAGCTTTGCAGGAGCCAATCCCAACCCTGCGTTCTATTCCACAAGCGATACACCATTCATTCTGCAAACCCCAACCAAGGACGGCTATACCTTCAACGGCTGGGCAGAAGGAGAAGGTTCTGTATTCAATCCGTATACTGTGGAAGAAGCCACGACCGGCGATCTGGTTCTGACAGCAAAATGGACACCGATCATGTATACCATTCAGGTCGATGGTGAAACCGTTGTAAACTATGACATTGAAATGACCAGAAGTGAAAACGGTGTTGTGCTGACACCTGACAACTTGGACGGCTTTACGTTCAATCACTGGGATGTGACCGATGAAAGCGGCAATCCCATTACCATCGGCACAGACAACAAACTGCCCGCAGGCACATTCGGCAATCTCACCGCAGTTCCGAATTACGATGAGAACGTCTATACCATCTCCTACGTACTGAATGACGGCGAAAAAGCAGAAAACGAAACGTACCCCGAAACCTACAAACCTTCTGAAATCACAATCATTCCCGCACCGGTCAAAGCAGGCTGCTATTTCACCGGCTGGTTGATGGAAGATGCGCAAGGCTATCAGACAATGCTGACTGATTCTGCTATTAATGGCGATTTCGGCAATGTGACCCTTTATGCCGGCTGGGAAGACCTGATGTCCAATGTCACACTCTATGACGCCAATTATGACAGGATCGCAAGCGGCAGTTTTGCAGTCGGTGCAGACATTACACTGGAAGCACTCCAGAAATTGCTCCCGAACGGTTACACATTTGCAGAGATCCTGACAGAATCCGGTGACGCACTGACCGCATCTGACGCCATTACAGTGGAAGATGGCTGGTATTACTCCTTTACTGTTGTGAAGGGTTACGCAAAAGTCACGCTGATCGCAACGGACGGCACAAAAACCGATATTGCAAATCTTTACGGCGATGATACCTATATGTACGGCGCAATGGTTTATGTCAGTGCGTTCGGGGCAGACGGCTATCGCTTCGAAGGCTGGTATGATGACGATACGTTTACAAATTGTCTGAGTACAGATCCTTCGTATGAATTTACTGCCGAAGCAGACGTGACACTGTATGCAAAGTATACCGCAGAAAGTGGTGTGTTGGTTCAGATTTCCTCGATTGGCGGCGGTGAATATCTCGTTGGTTCTGAGGTAGACGCAAAGACCAGCAGTACCGAATCTGTATTCCTTGGCGATACGCTGACATTGTCGGCTATGGATACCGAACACTTCTGCAAGTGGGAAGACGGAAACGGCAAACTGCTTGGCACTGAACCGACATTGACGATCACCATTCGTCACGATATGCAAATCGTACTGATTACCACGCCCGATGTAAACGAACAGTTGACCTATGTTGCATTCTGTGGACCTTATGACCAGACGCTTGGGAATGCCATCTACGGCGCAGGCGATTCCCTTGACAACTATCCTACGCTTCCTGCAATGCTTGGCTATCAATTCCTGTACTGGTCGCTGGATGGCGAAACAGAAGCAACCACAGAAGAAATCGAAGCACTGTTCGGCAAGCAGACTTCTGTTACCATCACGGCTGTGTACGAAAAGACCACTGAAACTAACAGCATCACAGTTTATGTGGACGGCACAGAAGATGCATCGCTGAGCAATTCCGCAGTTCCGATGGGCGGCAATCTCGCACTGACCGCACCGACTGTGGAAGGCAGACAATTCCTGTACTGGTCGCTGGATGCAGACGGCAGCAGCGTGTATTCCTATCAAACATCCTGCAATGTGAAGTCTGTTGCAGACATTGCAATTTATGCAATTTACTGCGGCGCAGAGGAAACACCTTCCATCGAAGCAAAACCGACCATGATGGTACTTACTATGATTTCCGAAACGCTTGGCGAAGGCACAGACGAACAGCATAAAGTCGCAGTTGCAGTATCCAGAGATGTGACTGATGACTACGCACTTTTAGAATATGGTATGCTGTATTACAAAGATGGTACTGTCGGCACAGAAGAAAACATGGTGCTGGAGAATGCAGAAATCTTGAAGTATGTTGCTTCCAATATGGAAAACAGCGGCACACTGACACTGCACTTCGACATGACTTCGAATGAAGATTGTAATGTTTATGCAAGAGGTTACCTGATCGTCATGAACACTACAACCGGCAATATCGAGATCTACTATACGGATATCGTATTTGGTAATTACGATGAGAAAGGAGAATAATGCATGAAATACACCTCGGCTGAGATGGAAATTCTCATGTTTGACGCAGAGGATGTCATTTGCACCAGCAAAGGCGATGAAGAAGGCAATCTGTAAGGAGAACCGCATCACTTTGTGACGAAATGACAAACGCCCGACAGCTTCCGGAAACGGAGGCTTGTCGGGCGTTTTCAAAATGGATTTGATTGGTTGATTTCGCTGAAATCAATCGGAAAGGAGAACTCCCCATGCTTTCTTTTTTCGGACGTGGTTCTGCATTTGCAGATGTCCACAATTCCGCATTTTTCACTGAGGACAATGACCTGATTTTGCTGGACTGCCCTGCCACGGCCTTTCAAATGGTCAAGCATTTCGATTTCAGCCGCTATGAGCATATCTATGTTCTCGTGACGCACACGCACGGCGACCATACAGGCGGTATCGGCACATTCCTGCAATACCTCTATTTTGCAGTTCACAAACAACTGACCATTGTTGTACCATGTCAGGCAGTCTATGATGACATGGAAATACTGCTGAAACGCATTGAGGGCTGTGAGGAGGTATGGTTTCAGATGGTGCTTGCTGATACACTGGCAAAGCCATGGTTTCTGCGTGCAGTCCTGACACAGCACGCCCAAACACTGGACGGAAAATGTTTCGGCTATATTCTGCAAGTGGATAGTGTACAGACCATTTACACAGGAGATACGCATACACTGGAACCCTTTGAACCATATCTTTCCGCGGGTTGTACGCTCTATACAGAACTTTCCTTGTATCAGACCGCCGTACATTTGTATTACAAGGATTATCTGCCGAAACTACAGGCATATACGGCACAGGGAATCCGTGTCTTTCTCATGCATCTGGACGATGAAGCGGAGATGCAGAAAATCTTACAAGGCACAACGCTTCAATTGGCGCCGCTGTATGATACGAATTGAAACATCTGCTTTCCAAAATGCAAGACCTCCCATGGGTGCGTTCACACCACACGGGAGGTCTTTTTATACAGGGGAAAAGGGGGATGTGATTCTTTTCTGTCCGACGTTAGTTCAAACCATTGATGAAGGTTTTCAGCATATTCTGTTTATTAGACAATGTAACATTACCGTAGTGATTCTGGACAAACGTAACAAAATTATTATTGTTCAGCGTAGAGGTACGATAGCACGCCTTATAAAGTGTACGCAGATTATTTACGAACATCAAGTACGATTCCTTCGTGTATACGGCTTTCGACAAGCCCAATTTTTTACCAAGGCATTCTGCGGCACTAACATTTTCACTGCTGTTATAGGATGAAGCATATGCACCATCAAAATAGGATTCCAGTACCTCCCAACTGTAGGTCTGTCCAAGAGCAACGGTCTGTCTTGCCATCATCATCAGGTCACTATCTTCAATATTTGAATTGTTTGTCAGAATATTGTTGTAATCTGCAACCTTCGAACCCAATCGAAGGTTCAGTTTTTGCAGGTTCGTGCAGTGGTGAATGGAAGTCAAACCTCTGACATTGACGTTCACCTCATCGCCGTAATTGTAGTAACGATCGAACATATCACTGCAATATGCGTGGCTGATCTCGTGCATTGTTGTCCATGTGATTTCCTGCTTGCCGCTGGCAATGGACTTGATTTCTTCATCCGTTGCACTTTGATTATAGCCGGTATATGCCATTCCATCAATGCTCTGGGTGTCAGAATAGAAGCCATAATATCCATTATTATCATCGAAGCTCAGATATACAGTGCCTCTGGAAAAATCATTGACATCTTTCAGAGAGTTTGCATAGACACAAAGACGCTTCGCCCATGCTTTCAGCTGTGCATCCGTTGCGTTGCTTCTTCTCATCTTTGCCAAGATGCTGTCACCCTTTGTTGTGGTCGCACGCACCTGAAGATACTTTGTATTGTAAGAGCAATAGTTGTCAACGGTTGCACTGGTAATGTTTTCAAGATTCTGGGTAAAACAATCCAGAACGAGCTTGTCGCCCAGAGTATCCAGGTTGAACACTACATAAAAAGAAGTATCAGAAATTTTCTTAACACATGACACATCAAATGTATCACGACAGAAATAGCTGCCATTGCGATACCACTCGCCTTCGATATCCATGCTCTTCAGCTTGGCTTCGGTCAGATTCTTACCGGATACTATCAGTGTCAGAGCACCGGAATCATACTCCAGAAATTTGGAAACAGTTGCAGAAATGCTTGTAAACCAACCCTTGTTTGCGACAGTTGCTTTTCCGAAGGTGGGCTGATAACCGAGATACGGCGTGATGGATGTTGTGATCTGGCTTTCATCAATCGTAATACTGCCATCAACGTTAGAACGGATAAACGGTGTTGTAGCAGAAGCAGATGCGGCAAAAACAGGCATCGCCGTGCTTGCAGTATTCAATGCCATCGGGCACATAACCATCGCAGCAGCAGAGAGCGCCACGATAGATTTTTTCAAATTCATTTTTTTCATTTTCGTTATTCTCCATTTACCATTTTCGCATTTTTATGCGTTTTATTTGATGCATCGAGTGTATTATAACTGCATCTGCTTCAAATGTCAATACTTGAAAATAAAGTTCGTAAAACATACACGATTTTGACACAACGATTTTCCGGATATCACATCGTGTTATATAATACTTTTGAAATGCTAATTATTTGGAAATGCATCATTTTTGTTCGCATCTTCTTAATTTTCGTGTATGTAAAAAAACAAGGATTCTTAAGGATTCCGTCCAAAACGGAGTCTGATCGCTTTGCAAATCAGTTCCTCTCTGAATTTGTTATTTGTTTCTCATTCTGTTTTATATTGTATTTTCGCTGTTTTTGTCAATTTGAAGTCGAAATGATAACTAATTAGAAAAAATAAACCTATCTTCAAAATTATACCAAAAATCTTCATAATTATAAATTGTAATAATATGGCTGTATGACAAGTCATAAAGGAGGCATTCCACCTATTGCTGCACGAGAGATACAAAAAAGACAAGAGAACGCTTCATGCCATTCTCTTGCCACCATTTCCCGCAGAAAAGCATATTTGATACACCTGAACGGTTATTTCGGCATTTGATGCACCATGCAGATTTCCTCCGCATATACTGTGGTATTACGAAAGGAGGATGACTGTCATGAAGGTCATTGTACTGAAAAGTCCGAGGGTACTCAGCGGGATTCTGCGGTTGGTTTTTCATATCAAAAAGAGCGCACCGGAAGCCGAATAACAGGCGTTTTCTGCGCCAAACCATGCGGTATCTGAAATCAGCATTTCCAACAGCAATGCAAAGAGGCAGGAGAAACGGAGCAAACCGTTCTCTTGCCTCTCTTTGTTGATTGCGGACATCACCGCATCGTTTCGGATTACTGCTTCAACAACTGCATGAGTATCGCTTCCCGTTCATCCTGCCGCTTACATCCAATGAAATCTGCAATGTTAAACGGATCTTCTGTCGGTACCCAATATTCTGTCATCATCGTTGTTGTAGTAGTCGTGGTTGTGGTGGTTGTGGTCGTTTCTTCCGTCGAAGCACTCATTTCCGTTGTATAATGAATTTGCTCTGTTGTATCGGATGCTTTCATTGTGGTAAACTTCGGCGGCTCCGTTGTGCTGGGTTTCGTTTGCGGCGGTTCTGTCGTGCCCATCGAAGTTTTCATTGTGGTCGTCGCGGTTGCATTGGTATGCGTTACAAACGTGGTCGTTCTTCTGGTACGCTCTGTGGTCACGCGCGTCGTTGTTGCGTTGGTTTCAGTTGTGCGAGCCGTTGTTGTCATGCGCGTCGTTGTTGCGTGCGTTGTTGCGCTGGTTGCAGTTGTGCGAGCCGTTGTTGCCGCACGGGTAGTTGTCGCACGAGCGGTTGTGGTTTCTTGTGCGGAGGTCACCGTACGCGTTGTATGGGAGTCAGATGTTTGCGAAACAGGCGCAGTGGTTTCCGAATGCGGTGCTTCTGTGGTGATTTCTGTAGAAACATCTGCACGTTCCGTAGTCACATCTTGTGAAGAAACCGCAGTGGTTTCAGAAGAACGTGTCGTTGTAGACGCCTTGGAACTGGTGTTCCCGGTGGATGTCGTCTTGCCTTGTGATGCAGTCGATTCCTGCGAAATTGCTGTAACTGTGGTGGTCGCAGATGTGACTGTGGTGGTCGTATCGGGGTTGGTCGGTGGGACTTCAGGGGCACCGGTACGGTACTTGACAAATCCCGCAAAGAGTACCACTGCGATGCAGGCGACTGCGGTCATTGTCATCGGGAGTCTGCGCATCCAGATCGGCTTCTGCTGCGTTGTTTCCGATTCGATACGCTGCATGACATTTTGCTGAATGCGGCGAACAGCTTCAACATCTGTATGCGGCGTTTTGCCGATATTGAGCGATTGCAGGAGTTCCGCAGTTTCTTCAGGCGAGAAATCCATCAGCAAATCTTCATCACGCTTCATCTGCATCACCTCCCAACAATTTCTGTAACTTCTGCTTGGCGCGATTCAGCCGCATTTCGACCGTGCCTGTCCGCATAGAAAGCCGTTCCGCAATCGCGGCAGCGGTTTCACCGAAATAATATTTCCATAGCACAATACTGCTGTCGGGTTCGCCAAGCGAACGGATCGCATTCATCAGTGTTTTCTTGCGTTCTGATGCTACAGCCGCTTCCTCCGGAGTCGGTGCAGCATCTGCAACTTCTTCAGCGGCATCCAGGTCTTCCGTCTGCGGAATGGTACTCTGTTTGCGGTAGCGGTCAATGCACATACGTACCGCAACCGTTGCCAGTAACGCCTGAATAGTACCGCGTGATAAATCGATCTGTTCACGCTTTTGCCAGAATGTAAAGAGAATGTCGCTAACCAATTCCTCATGTTCCTGCGGGGAACAGTTGCCCAGTTTTCGGCGAACAATCGCCAGAACAAACCCTGTATATTCTTCCAGCAAGAGTCTGCATCCTTTTTGCGGATCCTGTTGAAGCTGTACAAGGAGTGCTTCATCCGTCACGGTCATCACCTCATGCTTTCTGCATTCGTGTGATTCCCCTCTGTTTATGAATACGAAAACAGAAGGGAAAACCTCACATATTGCGATATATTTTATAAATGAAACCAATATAGAACCATTATGTTTTTACTGCACAGCGTCCTGCCCATGTGCCGGAAGCCCATGCCCAATCGAGATTATAGCCGCCGCAGTCGCCGTCAATGTCCAGTATTTCACCACAGAAGAAAAGTCCGCGATGCTGTTTGGACATGAGGTTTTGTGTAATGCTTTGTCCCGACACACCGCCCGCTGTGACCTGTGCCTGTGAGAAAGGCGCTGTGCCTTTGACGGGGAAACGCCAGTCGCACAGCAGATGCAGAAGGGCATCTTGCTGTGCTTTGGAATGCAATAGTGTATTGGCGGTTTCGCTGCATTTGCCGAGTGCCTGTTTGATGCAAAGTTCCGCCACACGCTTCGGGAGAATGCCCGTCAGCAGGTCACCGGCAGGCAGATTTCCGCGAACAGCAAGCAATTCCTGCAAAAAATGCGGCTGTGCTGAAAGTTCATCGGGAAGAATATTCAGCGAAACGGTCATGCGGTCACCATAGATGGCAGCCAGCCGCGAAAGATTGAACAGACAGATGCCTGACAATGCATTTTCGGTAAACTGTATTTCGCCGCTTTCAGTCTTGCGCAGACTGCCGTCTACCAATGCAGAAGCCGTACCGCGCACACGCATTCCCTTGAGGGATTTCAGGCAGGGTGCATCGCTGAGAATGGGGCAAAGTGCAGGCAGGGGCTTCTGGATCTTGTGTCCCAGCTTTGCCAGCAGCGGCAGAAGATTCCCGTCTGTACCGCAGGCAGGAGATGCACTGCCGCCCGCTGCAAGAATCACCGCATCTGCGGTATATTGGGCATGATTGGTCGTCAGACGCCATGTACCGTTTTTCTGCGGCTGCAAATCAAGGAGTTGCTCTTCGGTACGAATGGTCACACCATTTTGCTCACACTGCATCCGCAGGGCATCCAGCACGGATGCCGCCGTATTGCTGCAAGGATAGCGTCTGCCCTCGCTGTCGGTACGGATGAACAGTCCCATGCGCCGAAAGAACGCTTCGGTATCAAACTGCTGCAAGATTTGCTTTGCCTGCGGGAGTGTCCCGTGATAATGTGAAAAATCACGCACACTGTTTCCGAGGTTGCATCTGCCGTTGCCTGTCAGCAGAATCTTCTTTCCGACACGCGGCAGACGTTCCAGTATTGTCACTGCCGCACCCGCATCTGCGGCTGAAATTGCGGCAGCAAGCCCCGAAGCGCCTCCGCCGATAATCATGATTTGTTTTCTCATGTATCCATTCTCCTGAACGTGTAAAGACCGTTTCCAGTCGTTCGAAAAGTGTTATGTTTCTTCCGGTTCTGCACGAGAACCGCCAACCGGCGCACACAGTGCAATGCCCCACGTAATTCGGCATTGCTGACTGTTTCATTATACATGATTTTGCCATGAATTGCAAGTAGCTGACGAAAATAAGCACTGCACAGACAAAACGGGCGAATACCGCATTCCCATTCAGAAACCTTGCAGGGAAAACGGTATTCGCCCGAAAATACTTCGCTCATGCAGCTTTGTCAGGACGTTTCGCTCAAGGCAACACCGCACAAAGCACACCTAACGGCTTGGTGGTATTGCCTCAATTTTTCATGCGTCCAACCTTCTGAAATCATAATGTCCGCTGTCATCAGAAATGATTTTCGGCATAATCGTCAATGCAGCGCCGATGGTTGCAAGCACACCCCAGAGAAGCAATTTGATGAGATACTTGCGGTTATCGACATTATCCTCTCCGGAAAGAATTGCGTCAAGGTCAACCAAGCACGCACCGATGGTCTGATGTGTTTCTAAATGTTCGATGAGTTCATGCGCTTTCCTCAGTTGTTCTTCCAGTTCAGCGCGGGAACAGCCAGCCGCTGCTTCCAGTTCTTTGTCCGTCATAATATCCTTCTCTTGATCGAGCTCATCGGTGGCTTCTATCAAGCTAATGAGCGTCGGCGATACGAGTTTATCTCTGTTCCAATTTGCTTCGTATTCTGCAATACAGAAAAACGGTGTGAAAACAGCCGTCACCAGACATAGTGCCGCCGCGGTAACTGCACCGCTGATAGAGAGTCTGCCTGCAAATTTACGGATACAGACGGCGGCAACCAAAATACCAAGCAATCCGCTGGCATATGCGATAAAGCCCATTTTCCAGAGCACGAACGTACAGATGAACAGCACAACGCAACCAATCAGCGAACCAAGCACAATGCCCCAGATTTTCGGCTTGACCGCCGAACGGTTGCTTTGATTTTCCTGACTGCGCAGTTCCACGTTCGTTTCACACTGCGGACAAAGACACAGACCATTGCTGTTATACACAAACGGATGAAGATTTTCTTCTGTTCCACAGCCGCCGCAGCAGGGAATCAGGCTGTTTTGTTTCAGGGATTCCATGAAGATGAAAAAGTCCTCTGCGGTACGGTGATCGGCATCTTTCTTTGGAATCGAAATGATTGCGTAGAGATGCACACCGGAATAGCAGACATCAGCAATGCCGATATGTTCAAGGCGCCACTGCTGATACCATGCCTGTAAATTCATATATTCTCCGCTGCCCATAGCAGACTGTCTGACATAAACATGAACAATCAGCGAAGAACGATGCGCGAGATACTGCACAAAAACAGGATATCCGTCCATTACACCATGAAACAGGAAATCATTTTTATCATACATCAATCCTGTCTGCTCTGTAAATTTATTCACATGAAAAGCCATATCAGGGTTCCTCTCGAACTATCATAATGATGGTTTCATTATACATGATTTTGCAATGAATTGCAAGAGGCTGACGAAAAAAACACCGCACAGACAAAACGGGCGGATGCCGCATTCCCCTTCAGAAAACTTGCAGGGGAAACGGCATTCGCCCGAAAGCACTTCGGTCATGCGGCTTTGTCAGGAAGAATTTTCAGCAACAGACGTTCGATTTTTGGAATGAAGCGTCCGATGTGGGCTTTGTGGAAAATCCACATCCGCACAAAGTCGATCAGTGTGCAGGCAAGATAAATGCCAACAGTACACCAGCCAACCATGATAATCAAAATCGGCAGCGGCAGACGCGCAAACAGCACAAAGCGGTCTTTCATGAATACATCCCAGAGAATCGGATTGGTATGAATCAGATAAACTGAGAACGACGCAGGTGCAATGCGCTGAATCAGTGCTTTACTGCCGCGGCATTTACAGTTCACGCAGAGGTTAAATACTGCCAATGACAGCAGCATAACAGGCGGTGCAGTATAACTCATCACAGCGTGACCTTCCGTCTTGGTGAACAAATCATAGAGCATTGCCCAAAGCAGTGCAACACCGCCAAACAGCCACCATGCCTGCTTGCGAATCTTTGCAAACGGACGGTAGGTACGGATATATGCGCCGAGAAGGTACAGAAATGCCAGCCACCATGCGGTGTAGCCATTCGACAGCTTGAAGGCATCCTTCCGTGCGAACATTTCACAGATTCCCACAAAGAAATAAAATCCCAGCATCAGACGTTCCAGTGCGCGGCGGGAAAAATGTTCGACGATCATGTTGAGTGCAGGCATCATAACGAACAGCAGCGCATAAGCACTGAAATACCAGTATTGATGTGTGGAAATGGGGAAGAATGCGTTCAGCCAATAATGGTCTTTGAGGGAACTTGACGAGAACAGCCATGTAATAAAGGTGATAATGACAGTATAAAATGCCACCTGCATCCAAAGCAGAATCAAGTTGCGGGGACGATGGCGGCTTCGGATGCCGACAAATCCCGAAATCAGTGCATAGCAGTTGACTGCGCCAAGACAGGCATACTCCAGCAGCCATACGCCCTGATAGCGCAGTGTTCCCGTTTCCAGATGCGCGAGAATGCCGCCCTGCTTCAAGATATGCAGGACAACAATCATCAGCATAGACACAATACGCAGTAAATCTATACCAATGATACGTTCGTGCGAAGTGCGTTCCATCTTCTTTTTACTCCTTTTTGCTGGAATTTGATTTTCTTTCGGATCGTTTTCCCATAAAAGAAAAATACTATTTCTGAAAATCTTTCAGGTTCATTTCAGCTTTCTGTGAGATACTGGTTGCTGGCTAAGAGTAACATGAAATCATGTCCCCTTTCTTCGGGGATATGGAAAAAAGGGACAGTTGCGGCATTTCTCCATTTCCGGAGAAATGCCGTTTCTGTTTTATGATTTCTTGAACAATTTTTTCAAGGACAACTTTTTCGGCTTTTCGGATTTGGATTCTTCAGCAGGTTTGTCTTCCTCCTCAGGTGGTTCTTCCGCTGCTTCTGCATTTTCAGGAGGTGCTTCGTAGTGGACTTCTATGTTCTGAGGCGCATCCGACTCACTTTCATCGTAGTCTTCGTCCTCATCTTCGTCATAGTCATCCTCATCGTAATCATCTTCATCTTCCGCATCATCCTCATCCAATTCTTCTTCCGCATCGGACGCTTCTTCATCCTCGGTCAGTTCGCGGACGGTGTCAAAGAGGGAATTGATATCGGCAATGACATCTTCCATATCATCGGAAACGGAATCAAGCTGCCGCTGCATTGCCTGCACCGCATGGCTGAGGATGGACACCACTTCTTCTGATTTATGAAGCTGTACCGTCAAAGAGCCGACTATTTTTTCAAGCTCCTGCATACGGTCTTCCATTTCAGAAAGCCGCTGTTCATACCAGTCCTGCATGGCAGATACCTCCGTGACGAATGATGAATGATACGGGAGCGATTAGTCTTTCTTCATGAATTGCTGGAACTGCGGCGTTTTGACCCATGCATCACACTCATAGGCTCTGACGGCATGGAACGGATGCGAACAGTCTTTCAGCATCAGGAATTCGAGTGTCTTATCCCATTTGGAGGAAGCGATCATATTCTTATACTCAAGTGCCTGCTGCATGAACAGTTCCTTGTTGCATTCTGCCTGATTGTTTTTGCCGTAACCAGCCAGACGCATACAGACTTCGGTCATTTTCTCCGCATCGCCATTATAGATACAAGCGGCACGGTCTGCGGAAAGCTCACTGCATCTCTGCCAGTAATAGAAAGCGACTTCCAGCGGCAGAGAAATCATTTTGCCGAATCCTGAAAACGCTCCCGCGAGCACTGCGCCGCTGAACACCACTTTGCCCATCGTGGTGTACAGCACATGACTGCACGCGATATGACCGCATTCATGGGCAAGGATGGTGGGAATGAGTTCATCGGGAAGAATATCCAGCAAGCCCGACGTGATGGTGATGAACGGTTTGTTTTCGCCATACGTGTAAGCGTTGGGGCTGACATCCAGTGTGAGGTACAGCTCAGGCACTTCGATGCCCAGACGCTCACAGATGGGCGGCAGCATATTGTAATACTGCGGAAGCTGGTCAGGGCCCAAGCGGATATTGCTGGACATATTCATGATACGGAACTGACGTTCCTGCCAGATGTTCATGAAGCCTTTGATGAGGGTATTGAAGCCAGGAATGGCTTTGAGTGCATCGAGTGCTGCTTTGTCGGATTCGTGCATATAGAGATTTGCCTGCGGATATCTGCTTCTGCCGCGCTGTGCGGCTTCTGCTTCTGTACAGGCAGGGTTTTTGCAGCCACAGCGAGGACAGAAACGAATGGTTTCATCGAGTGTGGCACCACAGTTCAGACAAATAATCGTTTGGTTCCAGTTTCCCATGATAATACTCCTTTTCTTTAAGGCAACACCGCACAGAGCCGGTGGTACAGGCTGCGTATGGTCAAACGAGTTTGACCAGTCAGATTTTTCGTCAGATTGTACAGAAATAATGCCGCTGGGCTGACGCCCAGCAAGGAATCTCTGTGCAAGATGGCGGAAAATTTGCAAGCAGATGTGCCGCCAAGCCGCAAGGCGTGCTTTGTGCGGTGTTGCCTTAAGAATATGCGGCATTTTTCATATGCTGCGTGATATGTGAATGACTGTACTGGGCATAGTCCATGCTTATTTTGATATGTATAAATAATTATAACACAAATCTCAACGATTTGCAAGAGCAATTGACACAAATCGACAATTTTTATTTTATCGTAACAATGCGGCGATACACACGATACAAATTGAATATGCTGCCTGAAAACAGGACGTTCGCAGACTGTTCAATCAAGATCCGCTTATGATTCAGAAAGCTTCTGAAGGGCATCGAATACATATTCCATCTGTAATCCTCTCGATGCCTTGATCAGCACATATGCCGCTGTACTGCGCGGGAACAGCTGCGGCAGCGCTGCAATCAATTCATCACGCGTTGAAAATGCGGCTGCATCTTCTCCGTATCCCGCTGCAAAATCTCTGTAATTCTCGCCGCAGAACAACGCTTGTACGCCCATTGCTTTGCAGGTTTCTCCAAGCGTCCGATGCGCAAGCGGTGCATGAGCGCCCAGTTCATTCATATTGCCCAACAGCGCAATCATATCTGTTCCATTCGCCGCCAACCGCAGCGCATTCAGTGAGCAAGCCATCGCTTCGGGATTTGCATTGTAAAAATCACGAATCACCGTCAGATTACCAAGCGTCACTCGGTCAGAACGCAGCGCAGTCGGCACGAAATCTGCCAGCGCCGCCGCACAAGTCGGCAAGTTCATCCCGCATTCCAGTCCCGCATGGATCGCCAACAGCGCATTGGAAACATTGTGGATGCCTGTCATCGGCAAAAGCACTTCTGCCGCTTCATTGCCCAAATGTACGGTAAAATGAGTCGTTTCGCCGCCCTCATGAATCTCATCCGCATACAGCGATGCAAACGGCGTTTCCTGCGGCAACCGCGTGCTGTATCGAATGCGCTCTTTCGGGAACGGAATCTGTTCTGCTTTCTGCAAAAATGCGTCCTGCGCAGGGAAAAACAGCAAGCCTTTTTCAGCATCCATCCCCTCTACGATTTCCAGCTTTGCACGGAAAATATTTTCCTGTGAGCCGAGATTGCCAACGTGCGCATTGCCGATGTTGGTGATGGTCGCCATATCGGGATTGCCGATTCTGGTCAGACTGCTGATTTCGCCCTTATGGTTCATGCCCATTTCCAGCACCAGTATTTGTGTATCTGCGGGAGCATGAAGAATGGTGAACGGTACACCGATGTGGTTATTGTGGTTGCCCTCCGTGCAGTACGTGCGGAATGCCTTGCTCAGCACATAGGCTGTCATATCTTTCACGGTGGTTTTGCCGCTGCTGCCTGTCACGGCAAGGACTTTCGCCCCTTGCCGCTTCAAGCGCTGAATGTACGCATTTGCAATCAAACCGTATGCCTTGACCGCATCATCCACCAACAGATACGGAATCGGAAGCGGCTGTGCAGGTGCTTCGGTCAGAATGCACAGCACTGCACCCTTTTCTGCGGCAGTCTGCGCATAAAGATTTCCGTTGAACGATTCGCCCTTCAGGGCAATGAAGCAGTTTCCTGCCTCAATGGTACGTGTATCGGTGCTGAACCCGCAGACGGTGAATGCATCGCCATCCAGTGTTTTTCCAAGAATCGCGGCGAGTTCCGCGCTCTCAAACCGTGCAGCAGAGGATTCTGTCAACGGCATATTACTGTTCCTCCAGTGCAAGTGCAATCACGCGGTCAATCAGTTCAGGGAAAGCCGTACCGTCAGCCGCCCACATTTTCGGGTACATGGAAATGGACGTAAATCCCGGCAGTGTGTTGATTTCGTTGAACACGATTTCTTCGGTGTCGCGTGTGACGAAGAAGTCTACACGGGAAAGCCCTGCACAGCCCAGTGCCTTGAAAATCTTGACTGCCCATTTGCGCACCTGTTCATTGGTTGCTTCGGAAATGCGGGCAGGGATGTAGGGACGGGATGTGGAGGTGACATACTTGGTTTCGTAGTCGTAGAATTCTGCACCTGCGTCAATTTCGCCTGCGGTTGCGGCTGTCGGTTCTTCGTTGCCGAGTACCGCGACTTCGACTTCTCTGCCGTTGATGAATTCTTCGGCAAGAATTTTCGTATCAAAACGGAATGCGGTTTCGAGCGCATTCATGAGCTGTTCGGGTGTTTTCACCTTGGAAACGCCAACCGAAGAACCCGTGCTGCATGGCTTGATGAACACAGGGAATCCGAGTGTCTGCGTAATTTTATCACACATAGCAGCCGCATTTTTCTTGAAAGAGGAACGACGAAGCGTCAGCCATTCCGCCTGACGAACGCCTGTGGTTGCTGCAATCAGCTTTGTAACGGATTTATCCATCGAAGCTGCCGCTGCACAAACGCCGCATCCCACAAACGGAATCCCTGCGATCTGGAACAAGCCCTGAATCGAACCGTCCTCACCGTTTTCGCCGTGCAGAACAGGGAAAATCAAGTCAGGCAGTACAGTTTCCATTGTGCCATCCGCATTCAGGATGCAAATACCCATACCGCGGACAGGCGACAGAAATGCAGTGCGGTTGTTGGGATTTTCTTCCCACTTGTTCTCTGCGATGTCCTTGAAATTATCGCCGCCGAACAGCAGCCACTTGCCTTCCTTCGTGATGCCGATGGGAAGAATGCGGCGGTTTTCTTTTTTCATATTGCGCAGAACTGCTTCTGCGGAACAAAGGGAAACATCATGCTCCGGCGAAACACCGCCGAATAATACACAGATTGTTTGCATAAATAACCTCCGAGAAAATAGCGTGACAAGCCCCGCTGCCCGAAAAACACTCGTGCAGCGGGGACTTGAATTTGACGTAAATCCGACAAATCAGACACTTGCAACGACTTCGCGCACGATACGCTCCATGAGTTCCTGCTTTTCCAGCATATCCTTTGCAAGGTGAAGCTGGCAGCGGGCACGGTCAAGGTTGTGTTCAGCGTATTCGGTCTTGAAGTATTTGTCGCCTGTGATGTAGTCGGTGAGGAAGCGGACACCCAGTTCAATGGTAATGGTGATTGCACCAAGTGCCATCGTGCTGATTTCCTTCTGCGTCAGGGCATCAGCCGTCTTGCTGATGAAACCTTCCGCAAATGCGCGGTATTTGTTGAGGTCGAGCGAAACCTTGGAGAGGTCGGGTTCATCCTCGCGGGCGGTGCTTGCGGCAAAACGTACCGCATCACCGAAGTCATGCATCGCAAGACCCGGCATGACCGTGTCAAGGTCGATGACGGTCAGCGGTGCACCGGTCGTGCGGTTGAACAGAACATTGTTGGTCTTGGTATCGTTGTGGGTGACGCGCAGCGGCACATCTCCTGCTTCCTGCATTTTCGTGAGTCTGGAAGCAAGCGCGGTCTGTTCGCGGATGAACGCAATTTCCTTCTGAACGGTCGAAACACGGCCGCACGGGTCTTCCTTGACTGCCTCGAAGAACGCATCCAGACGTTTTGCAGTGTTGTGGAAGTCAGGAATGGTGGTGTGGAGGCTGGAAGCATCAAAGTCGGAAAGCTGGTTCTGGAATTCGCCGAATGCCGCACCTGCATTGCGCAGAATGTCGAGCGAATCGCAGGTATCGTAGCCGATGCCGTCGATGTAGTTTTCCATGCGCCAGAAAATACCGTTGTTCTCCACGAGATAGTTTTCGCCTGTGGTGTTGGTGCTGTAGAAGTGGAGGGCGGGCTTGCTGATACGGCGTACCTTGTTCCGCAGATGCTCTGTGACCTTGCGGATATTGTTCATAATCTCGATCGGGTTCTTAAAGACGTAGGTATTGACCTTCTGGAGAATATAGGACTTGGTTGTGCCGTCCTCCTGACGGTAATCGAGGCGGTAGGTGGTATTGATATTGCCCTGATTGATGGTTTCGTGGGCAATGAATTCGCCTTTGGTATGGAACACGCTGCCGATGTGCTTGATATACTCTTTCTCGGCAAGGTAGCGGCGATGCTGTTCACATTCGTTATCGAGGAATGCACCTGCGATCATGACTTTGTCGATTTCATGGTGTTCATCCAGAAGAATGAGGTCAGCATCCGCACCGACTTCGATTCTGCCCTTGTTCGGCATATGAATCATGTCGGCAGGGGTTCTGGTTGCCATGCGGACGGCATCTTCAAACGGAATGCCGAACGAAGCCGCACGCTTGACACAAGTCCAGAGCGTGGAAGTCGAGCCGGCAATCGCACCATCGAGGGTTCTTGCCACGCCGTCCTTGACGATGATTTCCTGACCGCCGAATTCGTAGCTGCCGTCGCCCAGACCGGTCGCACGCATACTGTCGGAGATAATGACCATGCGCTCTACGCCGAATGCCTTATACAGCAGTTTCACGATGGACGGATGCAGGTGCAGACCGTCCGTAATTGCCTGCACATAAATGTTTTTTTCACACGCTGCACCGATCGGGCCGGGATTGCGGTGATGGATCGGGGACATCGCGTTGAAGGTATGCGTCAGACAGGTCGCGCCTGCTTCAATGGCGGCGATACATTCGGAATAGTCTGCGGCGGTGTGACCGATGGAAACGACCGCGCCGCATTCCCTGATGAATTCGATACTGCCTGCGAGTTCAGGAGCGATCGTGACGATTTTCATGTCGGGAAGGCTCTTGAATTCTTCGAGGTCGGGATCCTTGATGAACTTTTCGTTCTGTGCGCCCTTGTACTTCTTTGCGATGTACGGGCCTTCCATATGGAAGCCGAGGATCTGTGCGCCTGTGACATCACGGGAAGCCTCTGTGACACGGCGAATGGAATCGTAGTCCATCGTCATGGTAGTGGGCAGGAACGAAGTCGTGCCGTTCAGACCGAGATAGCTGCTGATCTCCTCAAAATGGGCATCCATCGTGTCATAGCCCGCACAGCCGTGCGTATGGATATCGACCAGACCGGGAATGACCATCTGACCCTTGCAGTCTTTGCCGTCTGCGGCACAGCCTGCGGGTTCGATTGCGGTAAACTTACCGTTTTCGATGGTGATATCAGACAGAACACCATCGAGCAACACATTTTTCAGAATCATGAGAACTGCCTATGCCGCAAAAGACTGCGGCAATTCCTTTCTTGGGTATTCGTATGGGACTCGCTGAAAAGAAAAATTATCTGGAAGCGGGCAAACTTGCCGCCGCAACTGCCTGACCAACGCGGCGGTCCATCTCATCGGGCAGGATGAATTTGATCTGTGCAGAGAGTTCGGGGAATTCTTTTTCCAGCACTTCCTTTGCACCTGCAATGATCAGATCGCCGCCTTCGCCCGAAGTGACGCGGCCCGAGATCTGGAGATACTGAATATCATAGAAGTCTGCGTAATTTGCAATTGCATAGCCGAAGTACGTACCGATGGTGCGGAAAATATTCTTTGCGCCTTCGTGTCCTGCCGCAACATATTCCTGTACGGCTTTGAGTTTCTCGGCAAGCGTGAGATTTTCGTCAAGGGTGATGCCCGCCTTGGGTGCAAGACGAATGACGGCATCCTGTGAGAAGTATTTGACACCGCAGCCATAGTCACCCGACCACTCGTCAACGGTGGAATCAGGATTGTAGTCTACGGGAACGAATGCGAGTTCATTGTGCCAGCCTGTGACATTGCCGTTTACATCGACATAGCCGCCAGCCTGTGACGTACCCATAGCAATGCCCAGTACGCCGTTGACATCCATATCCATAGAAGCGGCAAGTGCAGCCACATCGCCGTCATTGGCAACGGCATACGGCACACCGAGTTCTTCCAGCACATCGACATAGACGTTCTTGCAGGCTTCTCCCTGTGTATCCTTCGGCACTTTCAGGAACAGGTGCGAAACCATAGCACGGTTTGCGACCAGTACACCTGCGGTGCTGACACCGACACCGTCAAAGCTCGGCATATGTTCTGCCGCCTTGAGAATGGCAGCCTTGATGTGTTCGTGGTGATAGGAAATATCCTCCGCAAGCTTTGGCAGCCAGATGATTTCTTCTGCCCAGACGGTTTTGCCGTCTACCACTGCCGCAACTTTAATATCACTGCCGCCTGCATCGAAACCGACGCGGCACCCGCCCAGATTTCTGCCGATGGAAAGCGGACGCACCTTGTTTTCGGGCATTTCTGCCATGCTGCGTTCTTCCACAACGAAATCACGCTCATATGTCGTGCTCCAGAAATCCACATCGAATGCACGCAGACCGTTCTTGGTGTATGCGTCACGAATGTAGCAGAAAACATCGTGGTCGCCTGAAAGCATGACCTTCCAGCCGCCTGCACACCAAAGAATCGTTTTGATGAGGCGCTCTGCATAGAGGCAGTTCTGTTTGAAGTCATCACCGAGCATGGTGTCGCGGCGGTACACAAGACCGTCTTCGCGTTCCACTGCAATGGAGAATGGTCTGGTTGCCGTTTTCAGGAAATCGCGGTTAAAATATACGGCAGGAACAAAATTTTCGTCAAGAATGGGTTTCAGCATGAGGGTAATTCCTTTCCTTTTCAAAAATATATGCATGATGGGATGAATTTGACACAAAAAGCAGGCGCCGATGGATTCGTCGCTTGCTTTTGCCCTTATTTCGTGTTTTTAATGTTCCAGCGGAAGGGACAGATACGAGCTGCCTTGGTAATATCGAACATAAAGTTCTTGTCAAGGGTTGCCATGTCGAGATAGCGGTAATTGCTCTTTTCGGACGGATCGCCGAACAGCTTGGTTTTCAGCGATACGTTGTTGCTGGTGCGCTGCAATACCGCGCCGATATGGTAATGTTCCTTCATGAAACTGATGATCTCGGACGCCATGACAAGACTTGCGTCTGCCACATTGTACACGCCCGTAAAGTTGAGCGTATCCGCCTGACGGAAAAATCCGATGATGAAATCCGACACATTATGGACACAGCAAAGATGGAAGCCGTATTCACCCGTGCGGAATACAAACAGTTGTTTGGTTTTGGGATCTGTCAGACGTGACATCAGATTATCGGTCATTTCAAGGGAATAGACAGGCGGAATGCGCATCACACATCGGATCATGGTCTTGGTTGCGCGGGAATCGGATGCAAACGCAATTTCCGAATCTGCCTTGAGTCTGGCATAATTTGTAAACGGTTTTTCGGGATCGTCTTCATGTACAGGCTCCCGATTTTCGGGCTGTTTATAGATCTGTGTAGTGCTGACGAGAATGAACTTCTGAATCTCCTTACCAATTGCCAGTTTATAGAGAAATTTGTCGCAGGCGGCGCTTAACTCAATTTCTTTCTGTTCCACAATCGGGCCGAAATCATTATCGACCGTGCACGCAAGATGCACAACATATTCGATATCGAATTCATCAAAAATATCTGCATACTTGTTTTTTTCATTCGGGGCGGCTTGCCGGAAGAAATAGTGTTCCTTGTCTGCATTATAGGCACATGGCTCACGGTCAGCAGCGATGACGGTATTGCCCTTTTTGAGCAAGCCCGAAACCACCTTCTCGCCGATTTTGCCGCAGCCTCCTGTTACAAGAATGGTAGCCATAACATCACGCTTTCCTTTCTCTGATATAACGATCGAGCAACGTGTAGGAGCAAATATAGTTATCATACATTTATTCAATGATATTATATCACAGCTTTCAAGGAATTGCAAGAAAGGAATTCATTTTTGCGTAAGATTTTCACATTATCACAAAAACAAATCGCATTCGTATACGTTCTGCACAAATCCATCATCATAAATGAGCAAAAAATTCCCATTGATGGCAATAATTGAATGGCAATCGCAATTTTTGAACAGGATGTTCATATGCAGACTGACACTTTAGGCAACACCGCACAGAGCTGGTGATACAGATGCGCAGTCAAATTTTTCGTCAGATTGTACAGAAATGACGCCGCTGGGCTGACGCCCAGCAAGGAATTTCTGTGCAAGATGGCGGAAAATTTGCAAGCAGATGTGCCGCCAAGCCGCAAGGCGTGCTTTGTGCGG
>JAZUJW010000010.1:0-17809 GCA_045642925.1 Oscillospiraceae bacterium | reverse complement strand
TGGTGATCGGGTTTGTCGTGGTGATCGGGCTTGTTGTGGTGATCGGGTTTGTCGCGGTGATCGGGTTTGTTGTGGTGATCGGGTTTGTCGTGGTGATCGGGTTTGTCGCGGTGATCGGGTTTGTCGTGGTGATCGGGTTTGTTGTGGTGATCGGGTTTGTCGCGGTGATCGGGTTTGTCGTGGTAACCGGGTTTGTTGTTGTGGTAGCCGGATCATAAATCGTCAGCGTGCCGCCCTTGACTGCCAACGATACCTCTGCAAACGCGACATCGAAGGTCGATTCCTGTACAAGGCGCAGACCAACATAGGTTTCTCCTGCTTTGGCGGTGTCCAGCACTTCAAAGACCAGTGTTGCGGCAGTACCGTTTTCACAGTGGTTTTCATGCGATACATCGTCCCAGCCGATCACGAACGGACATTTTGTCAGATCGCTGCTGTGGGAGAATGCTGCACCTTCAAAGAGTTCGCCGTCCTTGACTTGTGTCAGTTTTAAAATACTCTTGTCATAAGTCACTTCTACCATCATCGCTGCGATACCGGGATTGTTTGCGATGACCAGCGGCATTTCGACTTTGCCGCCAAGCACAGTGTCCGCATTGCTGATGGAAACGGATGCTTCGTCTTTGTCCAGCACTTTGGTGATTGTTACAGAAGCGCCGTTCATGACAAACGGTACTTCTTCAAAATCGACATTGAAGGTGGAATTTTCCTGCAATTGCAGTTTGACGTCTGTCACACAGTCATCTGTTTCCAGCACCTTGAATTTGAGTGTGGCAAGGACGCCGTTTTCATAGTGGTTATCATGCACACTGTCGTCCCATGCCAATGTAAACGGATTGCTGTCCGGATCCTTGCTGAAGGTTGCCTGCGCTTTTCCGAACAGTTTGCCGTCCACGACCTCAACCAGTTCGAGTTTTGCGGGGTCGTATTCGACATCGAACATCATCGAAACAATACCCGCATTGTTCTTGACTGTGATGGGCATTTCAATGATATCGCCGACATTGCCGACTGCATCGCTGAGCGAAATAGCGGGTTTCAGTGCAGGATCGTCGGTAATTTTGACAGCTGCGGACTGCACCGAAAACGGTACTTCTGTAAAGTCCACATCAAAGGTTGAATCGGAATGCAGGTTCAGTTTGACTTCTGTGCTGCCTGCTGCATCCGCAATGACCTTGAACTGCAAGGTTGCAAGTGTGCCGTTTGCAGTAATGTTTTCATGTGCAGCAGAATCCCATGCCATGACATAGGGGACTTTTGCGATGTCGCTGCTAAAAGTAGCAGCGGCATCACCGAAAAGGTTTTCGTCTGTAACATTCAGAAGCGTAAGCTTGGTATTGTCATATTCCACATCAAAGACCAGAGAAACCACACCTGCATTATTGGATACCGTGACAGGCATTTCGATGATTTCTCCGATGTTGGCAGTGATGTCAGCCAATGCAAGCAGCGGGGTATCTTCTGCAAATACTTCCATCAGACTGCTGGAAATGCACGTCAGTGTCAACATCCATGCAGTCAGAATTGAAATGATTTTTTTCATCTTCTCGCCTTCCCGCTATGATTACAGCGTTACATCCCAGTCTTCTGCGATGACACGGCGGAGATAGACGACATCCTTGAAGTCCACGCTGCCGTCCTCGTTGATGTCTGCATCGAATACACTGATGTCAGTGGTTTCACCGTCCACGATATAGGCACGCAGCATCTCGACGTCATTTTCATCCAGCACGCCGTCCTTGTTCAGGTCGCCGACACCGGAAGTCAGCTTGTCCAGACGCTTTGCTTCGCTGTTCAGACTGCCTTCATCGGAATAGCGCTTGAAGTCTTCTTCGGAGCAGGCAATGGTTTCCAGGAAATTGTCATAGAACATATAACTCATAGAGGTAACATTGGTGAGGTCGAAATTGCTGAGATCCAGTGTTTCCAGTCCTCTGGTGTAGCTGAACATTTCGTTCATAATGTTGACATTGCTGGTATTGAAGCTGCTGAGGTCGACATCTGTCAGCTTGCTGCACATAGAGAACATCTTCTCCATTTTCGTTGCATTCGAGGTATCGAAGCTGCGGAGGTCAAGTGTTGTCAATGCCTGACAACCTCCGAACATAAAGCTGAAGTCTTCAGCTTTGCTGGTATTGAAACAGCTGACATCCAGAGCGGTCATGCCTACGCAGTAGAAGAACATTCCATAGAAGGATATGACATTGCTGGTATCAAAGCCATCGAAGTTGATGGTAGTCAGTGATGTACAGTTATCGAACATATCTGCCATGTCAGTGACTTTGCTGGTATCCAGCATTGAGAAGTCGATTTCCGTGATTGTTTTCAGGGAATAGAACATTTCCGAGCAATCTACAGGCGCAGCGACTTTCTGGCCTTTCTCTGCGGCATAGATGTACAGTGTCTTGTTCTTGACATCGTAGCAGTACAGCACACCGCCGTTTGCATTCATCAGTTTTTCAGTGAAAGAACCATCCGGTTTCTTATCCGTGAAGCGTACGACCTGTGCACCGGTTTCCTGAATGACCTGACGCATCATCATGATGCTGAGTTCATTGGTTTTTTCCAGTGCTTCTGCGCCGACCAGTGTCAGACCTTCCGTATTCAGGCTTCCTTCATTCACATAGCGAATATAGTCATCGTTCGAGCAGGTGATCTGCATCAGTTTGCAATCCAGGAACATTTCATCCAGTTTCTTTGCGAAGGTGATGTTGAAGCTGGAAAGATCCAGTGCAGCCAGCGAACTGCATCCGGAGAACATTTCCGCCATAGTGGTTACGCCATCCGTATTGAAACCGGGTACTTCTATGGTTTTCAGTGCAGCGCAGCCTTTGAACATCATTGACATATCAGTGACTTTGGCAGTATTAAAGTACGAGAGGTCGAGCGTCTTCAGAGCAGCACAGTTTTCGAACATTGATTTCATGGTGGTGACCTTGGAAGTATCGAAGCTGCTGAGACCCAGGGAAGTCAGGGAAGAACAGTTACGGAACATACACGTCATGTCACTGATAAGACTGGTATTGAAGTTCGTCAGTATCAGCGAAGTAAGGCTGGAGCAGGAATCAAACATATATTCCATGGTAATGGCTTGATTTGTATTCCATTTTTCGAGATTGAGCTGTTTGAGTGCGGAACACTCGGCGAACATCCGATCCATGTTGGTGACTTTGGAAGTATTCCAATTTTTGACATCCAGCGATTCGAGCGATTTGCAGCCCATGAACATACGGGACATATCTGTGACGTTGGCGGTGTTCAAGGCAGAGAACTTCAGTTCCTTCAGGTTTTCGCAGTCAGCGAACATTTCGTAGGTACTTTTCACATTGTTCATCGACAGTGCGGAAGCATCCAGTGATGTCAGCGCTTTGCATTCCTTGAACATACCCGGCATGGAAGTGACCTTGCTGGTGTCTAAACCGCTCAGCTTCAGTGTGACCAGACTGGTGCAGCCTTTGAACATATTGCCTGTGCGGGTGACTTTGCTGGTGTTCAAGCCGCTGCAGTCAATTTCCGTCAGCTTTCTCATATCTACAAACATAGAGGCACAGCTGGTCGGTGCAAGTACCTTCTTGCCGTTATCCTTTGAATAAATATAGAATACATTGTCTGTTGCGTCAAAGCCGCCTATGATATTATTAAACGGGTTCAGCGGATATTCTGTCAGTTCTCCTTCAGGCTTTTTGGTGACAAAGCGGACGATGGTAGCAGCAGTATCTGTCAGTGCTTTCTGCATGAGAGAAATATCAAGCTGATCTGCTTCTTCCATAGAATTTAAATGGGCGGTTTGATCTGACGAAAGACCGGTGTTGTTCTCTAAGAAGTAATTAAATACAGTTTCGGGGCAGATGATTTTGTTTACAGAGCAATTTTTGAAGGTGTTGAGAACTGCAACGTTGTCTGTCAGCTTGCAATTTTCGCCAAGATTGACAAGGTCGATGGAAGTGCAGTCACCCAACATGGAACGCATATCCGTCACATGGCTTAAATCAAAGCTGCTGAGATCAAGGAACTGCAAGGAAGCACAGGAATTGCAGAAATCAAACAGTGTGGTGAGTTTCGGGGTATTCCAACCCGTCAGGTTCACTGAAACCAGGGATTCATCCGAGGCGAACATTGCTGTCATATCCGTGACATTAGAAGTATCGAATGGGCTGAGGTCAAGGGAGAACAATGCATGGCAGTTTTCGAACATATGGCTCATGTTTGTGACATTTGAGGTATCGAAGTCGTCGACAAAGATCTGCGAAAGCATAGGACAGGAGGAGAACATCGAACTCATATCAGTAACCTTGGAAGTATTCATTTTGTCGATCGCTAAATTTTTCAGTCCTCTGCATTCTGCGAACATCTGACTCATGTTCGTGACGTTGGAGGTATCCAGCGCGTTGCAATCAATGGTGATCAGGGAGAACAATTCATAGAACATCTTGGAGCAATCCGCAGGGGCGATTACCGACTGCTGACTTTCGCAGGGATAAACCATCAGCATACCATTATTTTCATCAAAGCATGCGAATACGGTCTCCAGTTCGTCCACCGGGATTCCTTTGACATCACCTGTGGGTGGAGCGGTGAGAAATTTGACGCTGGTTGCACTCGTTGAAGAAATGAGTGCGTTGAGCATATCTTTATTCACTGTAAATTCTGTGGGCATCTTGTCCAGACGCTTGACAGATTCCTTCAACTCGTTGCTGGCTTGCAGTACTTGGTATGTTTCATCGCTGCAAATGAGTGCTTTCAGATTACTCATATAGAAAATATAAGTCAGCAATGTTGATTCTTTTATTTTGAAAGTGCTGATATCCAGTCCTCTGAGTGAGGTGCATTCTGCAAACATGGAACCCATACTGAGCACCTTTTCAGTGTTGAAGCTGCTGAGGTCAACGGATTTCAGAGAAGTGCAGCTGCGGAACATTCCATTCATATTGGTGACGCTTGCAGTATCGAAGTTACTGACGTCAATTGCAGTCAATCCCTTGCAGCTGAAAAACATATTGGTCATGTTGGTTACTTTGGAAGTATTGAGGATAGACAGATCCAGCTTGGTCAGTGCGGGGCAGTTTGTAAACAGCCAGCTCATATCTGTCACATTCGAAGTATCGATCGTACCGAGGTCGACGCTTTTCAGTGCAGAACAGTTGCAGAACATATTCTTCATGGAAGTGGCTGCGCTGGTATCCAGATTGTGCAGGTCAGCTTCGAGCAGCGTGTCCATACCCAGGAACATTTCTTCGCAGGTTTCGGCAGCGATCGTGCTGCCGTCTTTGGCAGGGCAGACGATTATCGTATTGTCTTCCAGGAAGTAAGCAGTAACGCTCTTATCGTCATTGAGGGCGTAGCTGGTCACGGTGGAAGCACCCTTGTACGCAGTGCTCAAGAAGCTGATTTTGGTGATGCCGACTTCATATGTCGCTTCTCTCATCGCTGCCCATTTTTTTGCACTGATCACACAGCGTGCGGAATCGGATTTATCTTTGGAAGCGTCTTTTGCAGAATCATCTTTTGCAGAATCGTCTTCTTTGGAATCCTCGGTCGGTTTCGTATCTGTTTTGTCAGCAGAGGAAGGGGCTTCGTCACCAAGTGTCAGGTTGGAATTGACAGGCAGATCCAATGCTGTGATGGTTTGCAGCGGCACAGAATTGGTGAGGATACTGACAGCGGCAATGGCTGCCATAGATTTACGGAATTGTTTCATAATGAACCTCCTTTTGATTGCGTACAGCAAGGCTGTACGGATATACAAGAGATATTATAGCATACTTTTTTTGATTTGTCACTATTTTTTTCGCTTGTAGCGGCTTTTCAGGGAAATATACAGATTTTGGCAAAAAAATGCGGAAGGAAACGGAAGGAGTGTGTCAAAGGCAAAATATCTTGCTGAATTATCAAGAAACTGTAAACTTTCGGTGAATTCTCTCGAAAACCTCTTGAAAAATAACGAAGGATATGTTATGATACATACAACAAAGAACAGCAGGTGGTTCAGTGCTGAATTGTGGAAGAATTCTTCTGGATTGCCCGATTTGTTCGATAAGACTTTTTGTCATTGTCCGTAAACGTGGCAGAAAGCAGTAAGCGTCCTTTCGTGTAGCGGCGAAAGGACGCTTATTTTTTATGACGCAGCAGTGCAAAAAAGAGGATGGCATGATGCCATCCTCTTTTCTCATTTCTTGAACAAATGCTTCGGGTTCGCCATGACAATTTGCTCAATGTCTTCCCAGTTTTCAAGGGCGATCGTTGCAATTGCCGGATCGTACATCTTGCCGATGTTCTTCTCGATCTCTGCACGGCAGACACTCAATGGCAATGCATCACGATAAATTCTGCGGCTGGTCATTGCATCGATCGAGTCTGCAATCGCAATGATACGCGAACCAAGCGGAATTTCCATTCCCGAAATGCCGTCAGGATATCCCTTGCCATCATATCGTTCGTGGTGATGCATGACGATTTGTACGAATTCCTGCATATAATTCGATTTCATGAGGATCTTCGCACCGATCATCGAGTGCTCTTTGATTTGGTCAAATTCATCAGCCGTCAGCTTTCCGGGTTTCAGCAGTACGGCATCACTGATGCCGACTTTGCCGATATCATGCAGCGCGGCGGCATCCGAAATCATGCTGATGGTTTCTTCCGTCAGTCCCATTTTCCGCGCCAGCATTCCGGAAAGACTGCATACTCTGTCCGAATGGTATGCTGTATAGGAGTCTTTTGCTTCCTCAATGGTAATCAGACAGGAGATCAATTCTTTCAGATTTTCGTCTTTTACGGTACGCTGCTGTCTGTGCGATGCCGCCTTGTTGCGATACATACTGAGGTCGGCTTCCATCTTCCAGTCCGAAATGGACTTTCGTTTGGTGTTGTCATCCACCAGACGGCTCTTACCGACTGCAATGGAAAGATGGTACATCGCAGATTTGTTGTGTTCTTCCATTATTTTTTCCATTTGCTTGTCATACTCACGCAGTTGTGCATAAGTTGCCTGAATCAACACAACAAATTCATCGCCGCCGATACGGTAGCAGTAACCATTTCTGCCGAAGGTCTTGGTAATGACAAATGCCGCAGATTTAATCAGTTCGTCACCTGCAAAATGACCGAACGTATCGTTGATGTATTTCAGTCCGTTGACATCGAACATATACATATTCCAGTTGTCTTTCAGGTTGCTTTCCGTTTCAATGGCGGCAAGCATATCATTGAAAGCCAGACGGTTATCCAGACCTGTCAGGGCATCTGTGGTGGCAAAGCCCTGCAATTGTTCGTTCATGACTTCCAGTCGGCTGTTGATTTGTTCCAGTTCGTAGGAAGTTTCACGAATGAATGTCGCCATACGGGTTGCCAGCGGCAGTTTGGTATTGATTTTTTCGGCTTCGCGCAGGGTATGCGGCGTGCTGTCTGCCTGCTTTTCACCTTCACGGATGGAAGCGATGACCAGTGTCAGATTGTGCTGATTCAGCAGACCTTTTTCACGAAGAAATTCGCCGTGGGAGAAGAAGCCTGAACTGTTGCAAATGGATTTCAGCGGACGCAGTTCGTAAGTCGGCGCATAGGTCGCCCAGAATGCTTTTCTTGCGGCACAGGAGAAAATATGCATGACATCCGGTTGGAATTCCTTGATGGTTTCGCCTTTTTCTCTGATGCTGTCAACAATGGTCTGCGGTTCGCCGTAAGAAAGTCGGACGATAGAACCTTCATCAATATTGGCGGACATATTAATAGAGCCGTCATCGTTGCTGGAAGCGGATGCACGCACGATCGTCGTATTGTTATGCTCGTACATGATCGGAAAATCCAGTGCATTGATGAAGAAGTTTTCATCATTCTGAATATTCAGATAGCGCTTGTAGATATCGTATGCAGGAATGCCATCCAGTTCTTTGAGCAAACTGCCTTCTGAACGTGTCACGCGGAAGGTACGTCCGATGGACTTCCAACCACTGATCTTGATAGAATCCACATACAGATCTTCGCCGCCCAAAAACAGACAGATCAAGCCATTTCCGGATGTTCCGCCTGCTGTCGAATAAATGAAGGAAGCCGTACTGGTAATATCGGAACTGCATACGATACCGCCGAACACCTTGACGTTGACATCCAGATCAGCAAGATTGTCACAGATGAATGAAGTAGAGATCTTCGGAACGGTGTAGTAGATTTCGATTGCCTTTGTCCACGGTCGTTCTGAGGCGGCACGGCGGATCTCTGCGGCAATGTCTTCCATTGCCATGGTATCGAATTCGTATTGCTGCACATCAAAACGGGAAGTTTCATATTCAAACAGATTGGCGATCACCGTGACAGTACCCGTTTCATCGGAATTGATGATATTGCCTGCTGTAGAATTGGCGATGCAGACAGAATGCGGGAACAATTCACGCAGGATGCTTGTAACATTTTCGAGCACCGTAAAGTCCAAGACAGCGGAAAACAACTGAAAATAGTAGCTTTTTGCCTTCTGAATGTCTTCAATTGCTTCTTCCAGATCTGAACGGAATTGTGTTGCAGCATAGTAATTAAAATGTATCTGTTTCATAGTGCTCCTTTCCGCATCTAAGCCATCACAATACGGCTCTCAGACAGATGCTCGTGCCAGATTCTTGCTGTAACAAGTATATGTTAATAATAACTATAATATATTATAGCATATCCCGAAAAATATTTCAATACTTTCGCCCAAAATATTCTAAAAAAAAGAAAATTTGTGACAATTTCGTGCAGATGAATCTGCGGAAAAGAGATTTTTGCCGTTCTTTCGTTGTTATCGGTGGTGTATGGCACGCTTTCGCACATACATGATCTTGTCGGCACGCTGCATGATCTGTTCATAGGAAGTATCGCCAGCTTCATAGGAAGCAAAGCCTGCCGAAATACTAAGGCGAAAGTCTGGTTTATCGGCAAATTCTGCAAATTCTGTACGCTGTGTGTTCATGCTGTTGATTTTCTCATTTAGTTGTTCGCTGAGCCGCTGTAATTCTGTTTCATCGGCATTGTATACCAGCGCAATGAATTCATCGCCGCCGACACGGTACACATGGTCATAAACGGAAAGCAGTGCCACGGCAGCGCTTTTCAGCAGGACATCTCCGCCTGCATGACCAAATGTATCATTGATGGTTTTCAGATAGTTCAAGTCCATAGAGACAATACTGAGTTTTTCGATGTCTTGTGTGCGGACGATACGTTCCAGCGCATAGCGGTTGCCGAGTTCTGTCAGGTTGTCAGTAAAGGCAATCTGTTCCAGCAGTGTGGTTTCGCGCTCTTTATAGACCGACTCCAGAATTTTCTTGATGCCGTTGTACATTGCAAAAACCTGATACAGCAGGAAGCCTGCCCTTGCAATGAACGTCTGATTGCCGATGGTCGTGACGAACAGATAGAAGAAAATATTGATCAGACAGAAGGAAAGCAACATTAGCATGGAAATGCGGTTGACCACGGGTATTTTCTTGAAGCGTCTGGCAACCATGATGATCAACACGATTGCTGATATAGCAACATCTGCATTGAAAATATTAATGGTGCGCGTATATGCTGCAATGCCGCTGAAATGCAGGATCGTGAGGACGAGCTGAACGGCAATGTTGATGAAGAATATCTTACTCAGATTCAGTGTCGGTACAAGGTTTTCGAAGTATATAAACATCAGCGGCGGAATCAGGAAGTATAGAAAATAATACATATAATATTGTATCGCGGTATGCTGTATCAAATACTGATTCAGGAACAGCGGACAGTTGGTATAGAGTGAAAATGCAATTGTCAGACAGCCGAGAGAAAGCATTTCTGCATAGCTGATGTTGTTGACTTTCGCGGTGAGGGAAATGACCAGCAGCATGATACCGAAAATCAGCATGATAATATTCGGAATACTGGTATCCAGTTCGTTGTGCAGGTAGTAGTAGATCAGTTCATTCCGTTCGCCGCAGGCAATCTCATAGTTTGTGAGGAATTTTTTCTGATAAACGGTTTCTGTTCGGATGGTAATGTATTTGGCATCCGAATCCGGAATCTCAATGAAATTATATAGTGTACCGGGGGAATCGCAGTAAGAATACTGAACACCGAAATGATAGATGGGTTCATCCTGCGGAATGGTCAGTGGCGTGTCACATAAATACACATCTACAAATGAATCGTTTGTTTTAAAGGAAATCACTTTATTGAGGATATCTTCTGTCAAAGGATGACTCGTAATCAGTCGATACACGGTCTTGTCATCTGCAAAATAAGGAGAATCTTCTGCGTTTTCTAATATTACGCTTGTCCAGTTTGTGGAAAGAAACTTCGTACCGTCTGTAATTTTTTCGATTTTGTCATGCCGAATCCATAAAATCAGGTCAATTATCAGCATGGATATCGCAAGAATCAGCATGATAATACCTTTTATTCGGTGCTTCATACCGCTTCACCTCCTCACATTGACTAATTTGCATTTTTATTATAACATAGGTGTTCTATCAATTCAAGTATTTTTCATGAATTTTATAATTTTTCTCCTATCGTGAACTATTTTATGTGCAAGTGTTCATATAGTGTTCACAACAACATAAAAATGCAGACATATTCTTTTCTTTTTCGGGTGGTTGTGCTATAATGAGTTCAATTCCTTTTTGATGCAAGAAGGGAATCAATATTTTGATAGGAGAGAATTCCATATGAACAAATTTTTCATTGCTGCGGTCGTGTGCGGCGCTATGACGGTGATATCCTTTATTTACGCCAGAAAAGATGCCAACAAACAGCTCCGGACCATGCAGTCGATACCGATTATTTCCACAGAAGCGGAACTGCGTGATGCACTGGCAGGAGAACCGCAGGGTTATCTGGTCGAAAATGCCGTATTGACCGGCGAACCCGTAAAAGACCCCTATGATTTCTTTCAGCCGGATACCATGCTCTATATTTGCGGAGAAAAAGAAAGCTATCAAAAATTAAAACCAGACAAAAAGAGAGAATTCAGCGGTGATTGGATGGATGTAGAAAATCCGACTGCGACCGTATCTTCACCGAAATTTTATCTTTATGGTGATATTCCGTTTCCAATGGAGCAATTCGACATCAGCGAGTGCATGAATCTCTCGAAAGTATGTCAGGAATCCAAGAAAAGCATGACCGAAATTGATTTTTACTATTATCCGGAAGGAAATCAATTGGAATGGAATAATACGCGTTATTCATTTTATTGTCTGAAAAATAACGAACCGATCACCTTTGCAGCAAAAATCGGAAACAATCAGTTTATTGCCGAAGCTGTCAATTCCTTTGATACTTCCATCAATCAGTTTTGCACCGCTGAAGAATACGTAAAAAAATATATCAGCGGTGAAAACAGCGGTTCTCTTGTGTTTCCGATTATGTTTTTTGTGTGGGGCATCATATTTCTGATTTATGGAATCAAGAAAGAGAACGGAACCAAAAAAAAGTGATTGTTTACAGATATTCACTGCTTGTCATGATATTGTAATCAAAATGTCTTGTGCTGTTCATTGCATTTATGTTTTGTGTTTGTTATAATATGATTATTCCAAAACACCCGCAATTAATCATTTGTGAAAGAAGGAATTCATATGAAAAAAACATATTTACAGAAAATAAGTGCAATTATGCTTTCAGCGGCAATGCTGACAGGCTGTGGCAACGTGACAGGCTGTGGCAACGGTGCAATAGAAAATTCGCTGGAACCTTCCACCCAAGCAAAAGCATCCTTTGACTATGAGGATGTTGAATATTCGCAGAACATTGCTTTTTTCGAAGCGCAGTATCAATTTGCTGTGGATTTGTTACGTTCGGCGCTGAAAAACAATGCAGAAGAAAACATAATGCTTTCGTCGTATTCCATGTCAATGGCGCTTGCAATGGTTGGAAACGGTGCGGCAAATGACACACGCGAGGAATTTGAACAGGTACTTGGGCAAGGCAAAATTACGCTGGATGACATGAATGCCTGCTATAAGGATTGGCGCATAAATCAGCCGGATTCGAAAAATTGCAAACTGAACACTGCAAACGGCATCTGGATCGATGATACTATTCAGGGAATCAAGGATGATTTTCTTGTCCGCAATGATGTATTTTTCAAGGCGAGCGCTTTTCAGACTGATATTTGTTCAAAAACGGTTGATGAAGTCAATCAATTTGTGAAAAAAAATACTGATGGTATGATTCCGAATATGTTGGATTCGATGGATGCAGATGCGCTGATCGTGCTGTTGAATGCAGTATGCTTTGATGCGAAGTGGGCAGAGCCGTTCAAGAAGGAGGATACAATTTCCGCATTATTTGAAGGTGTTCGCGGCGGAGAAACTGTGCAGATGATGACATCGGATGAATATGACTATTTAGAACAGGATGGTGCTGTCGGCTTCTTGAAGTCATACGATGGTTCTTACGCATTTGTTGGCATTTTGCCTCCTGAGGAGATGACAGTTGCAGAATATGCAGAAACGCTGACGGGAGAATCTTTGCGGGAAATGCTTCTCAATCGGAAATCATATAAGGTCAGTGTAAGGCTTCCGAAGTTCAAGAATGAAACAGATTTGAATATGAATGATATTCTGGGTGATATGGGACTGAAAGCGATGTTTACGGAGAGTGCAGATTTTTCGGCACTGGCAGAAACGCCGCTGCACTTTGATTATGTGAAGCACAAGACTGTCATTGAAATGAATGAAGACGAGACGAAGGCAACGGCTGCAACGGACGCTGTTGAAAGCTGTGCAGAAAGCAGTGATTCCGGTCTGTGTGTATTTTTGAATCGACCGTTCATATATATTATCATGGACATGGATGCGAAGATTCCGGTATTTATTGGAACGATGCAGCAAGCGTCATAACAAAGCGGCAACACCCGCGAAGCGAAATGAAAGTTTTACTCGATTTTTTTCAAAAAATCGCAGAGTGCAGGGGCAGGGGCTCTGGTCGCGCTCCGCAGGGGGCGAAACACCCCTGTTTCGTCAAAAATAATCAGGAGGGGGTCTGGGGAAACCCTATTAAGGGGTGCCCCCAGTGCAGTCCCCGACATAAATTTAGAGGCAAGAGAACTACGATTACCGGTTCTCTTGCCTCTTTGTCTTTCAATCGGGTACTGCATGGGGGATTGAACGAAATAAGGGAATTTCGCCGACTGCGGTGCAGACTGCAAGCAGTCTGTTAGCGTCCAGAGGCGTTGCCTCTGGTCAAAGGGAATCAATTCCCTTTGGAATCCTCAATAAAATAGCCGCTTATGTCTGTACGGTCAGGAATATCGCCAGACTCTTCGCATCCGCTGCGTCAACTTTGCCATCCATGTTGAAATCTGCCGCTTTTTCTGCCTGCTTGTCCGCAAAAGATTTCAGTATCCCTTGCTTCAGCATCGCCAGATCTCTCGCATCTACTGCACCATCCTGCGTCACATCTCCATACAGAATGTCTTCATCATCTGCCGGCAGCGCAAGCGCAATACGGTCAATGGAAGGGCCATAACTACTGTCATTGTATAGCTTGATGGTGTTGCTGCCCTTTTTCAGCTTCACTGTCGTCGTCACTGCACGAATGCCCTGCCAGTCACCCTTGTTTGCATAGCATCCGTCAATCTTTGCAGCAAATCCACCATTCACATCTACCTTCAAGCTTCTCGTTTCACCCGAAACATAGTAAATACGCAGGTCAAATTCACCGTCAGCAGGCGCATTCACATTTTCAATCGTCACATAGTTGTTCGCATTGCCGCCTACATACCCGACATATGCCGCGCCCGAACAGTATTTTGCATCCTTGCCCGATGTAATGCTTGCCTGTCCCGAAAGCTTGCCGTTTTCTGCTTCATAGAACACATAATTGGAGTACGGCGTGGTCAGCTTCATCGTGCCCTTCGTGATTTTGATAACACAGCCGCCGTTTGCCAGCAGAGACTGCTTGATGGTGCTGGAAGATGTCAGATTGTTCAGCACCGTCACTTTCAGCGCACTGCCGTCGGCATTGTCACCGAAAATGTACGCATTATACGGCCCGTCATCCTCTACCAAATCAGAAAGCTTGATTTCAATATCACGCTTGGAAATGGTCGATGCGCCGACATACCAGTTATTGCCCTTTCTGCGGGCGGTCACATTGAACTGCATCGGATAACCGTCCAGTACACGCATTCCATCCCATGTGACAGGAATATCATTCAGCAAAGGCAGTGCAGGGTTGCCTTCATAGGTGTAAACAGAATGTGCGAAATGCTGTACACCCGATTCGATGGTCACAACGTCTGCCAGCGCAAAGCCTGCGGTCGCACCAATGCCATAGATAGGAATACCTGTCGGCGTGAAATCTGCCGAACCAACCACATTTCTTGTGAATGTGTAGGAAACACGGTTTTGCAGAGATGGCGAAGTGAACCATTTGTAGTATTCCGAACCGTTGATTGCTTCATAGGATACAATATTCGGATACGTTCTGCTTTCGCCGCGGGGACAGGTACAGCCGTGGAACAGTACCATGAGATGATTTTTTGCGGCAATGTTCATGCAGAGATACATCTGCCGCATGGTTTCTTTGGTATCACTTTCGTAGTAGTCAACCTTGACACCCTTGACACCCAGTGCGCTGATGCGTTCAAATTCACGCACGATCGTTTCTTCGTCAAGGAGGGAGTAGTAAGGATATGCAGGATGTCCTGCGCTGTCCTTGTAGCCGGAGTGTCCGCTGTTATTGACACCGTACCAGAGATAAATGCCAATGCCGCGCTCTGCACCATAATCGCAAAGCTCCTTGATTTTGTCAGCACTGTTATCCCAGAGTGCCCAGCCGAAGTCTACACAGACATAGTCCCAGCCATTGTCAGCAGCAAAGTCGATGTATTCTTTCTGCATATGGTATTCAACAGGGGAGTCACCGCCGCTGCTCCACCATGACCATGCAACTTTGCCCGGTTTTACCCAACTGATGTCGTCCAGAACAGAGGGCGGGTTCAGGTTGAGAATGAGGTCACTGGAAGCCATGCCGTCAAGGGAATCGGAAATGACGGTTGCTCTCCATGGCGTTTTGAAGGCGTTTGACATGGTGACACCGTCTTCCTTGACACCGAACTTCCATCTCAATGCACGCGAACCGCCCGATGTGCAAAGCGCACCTGCACAGTAGGGGTCTGCTTCATTGAACACATTGGCTTCGGATGCGAGAACCCAGTAGCGGTTTGCGACTTTGCCTGTGAACGGAACGGAATAATCCGCAAACGCTTCGGTAAGCTTCTGTGTGGAAATTTCCACCATATCCCATTCATAGGTCGCATTCGGCCAGTTGCCCCAGAAAACGCTGTTTTCAGGGAAAATCAATTGGCTTGCTTCTTCTTTGATGGAAGCGCCGTGATTGAGGTTATAGCGGTAGCCGATGCCGTCATCATAAACACGCATGGTAACGGTCAGCACACTGTCACCTTTTGTCAGCGGGAAGGAAATTTCGTTGCAGTGGTTGTGGTATGTGCTGTGTTTGCCGTATGGCATCGTATATTTTTCATCAATGACCTGTGTGGTTGCGGCAGGTGCTTGCTGCGGGAAGCCGTTGGA
The DNA here is from genome assembly GCA_045642925.1 of Oscillospiraceae bacterium. Classification (GTDB taxonomy): domain Bacteria; phylum Bacillota; class Clostridia; order Oscillospirales; family Ruminococcaceae; genus Firm-04. The sequence continues at coordinate 2,270 of JAZUJW010000010.1, read as the reverse complement.
GAGATTTTCCGTGGTGGTGATAAGTCCAAGACGGGAAGGTTCAATGACTGTTCCCATTGTGCCGCCGCTGATTTTGTATGCGGAATAGTAATAACTGCCGCTGCCGTCTACCCAGAATTTTGTGGTCAGCGTGCCGTCAGGCGAAGAAGTTTCCAGTTCGGGCAGACTGTTGAGTTGTTTTCCTTCCAGCGAAATGGTGGTTTCCTGTTCGGGAAGCGCTTCTCCTTCTTTGATGGTGTCCGACTCAAAGGTGTAGAGATACTTTGCATCATCGGGGAGGTCTTTGACCTGTGAAGCGGTCAGTGCGTAGTTGTAGAATGCAACATCATCAATTTTCGCCTGCAAATCGTGGTCAGTGTACAGGGAGTGACCGATGCTGTTGTAGGTATAGCTGGAAAGCACCTTGTCTGCGAACAGGCTGTTCAAGGCGGCATCCAGTGTATCAGCATCCTGAATGGTCAGCAGTTTGCCGTCCATGTAGTAGGACAAGCCGTCAGGCGAATAGACGACCACAAGGTCATGCCATGTATCGGCATCGGGCTTTGCAGAAAGGGTAAAGATGGCGCGGTGTTTTTCGTCATTTTCCGTGACTTCGGATTTTCCGACAAAAACGCTGCTGCGGTATGCCGTTTTGTCATTGAGGTCAATGGACAAATCAGGCGAAGCGAAGTTGGAGGTGTTGCCTGTACCGAATCCGATGCTGGAAAACTGGTACAGACGGGTGTATTTTTCGGCGGTACTGTCCAGCGAGAAGCGCATGGAGAAGGTGAACCCTTTTTGGCAGCCGTCCGAGAACATGGACGGAAGCTGAAGCCAGCCTGCACCGAACGAATTGCCCTGTAAGTGCAGAACATCGGACTTTCTGGTACTGTCATATTCGACAGATGCCATGCCGCCGCGAATCACTGCGGCTTCGTCTGACGCGCTGCCCTGATTGGCGACCTCTGCATTATTGTAGAGGGTGACGGCATCCACTTTTCTGGTTGTGGATGGGCTGCCGAAAAAATCGGCAGGCTGAAGCAGGATGCTTGTGCAAAGGACGGCACTCACACCCAAGGATAGGAGCTTGTTCAATTAAATTCCCCCTTAAAAATAAGTCATGTCGCACAAAGCATTCCAAACGGTTCAGCAGTGCATCTGCTTGTATTTTTACCGTCTTCCTGCACGAAAAGGATGAATGCAAAAAAATGCATCACCGATTTCTTACGACATTATATATAGTATAAATGATTATATATGATATTTCAATACACTATTCGTATCTTTTATGGAGAATGTGCAGATTTAATATATATATACTAAAATCGCGTAAATAAATACAATTTGCATAAAAACGTCAGAAAAGCGGCTTGACAGAATGGCAATATTATGCTATAATCGAAATATGTTTGTATTCAGGCATTCCTACACGGTAATGTGGGCAGTGTCTGAACGGTGGAATTCATGGAAAAATAAAAAACGGAAAAGGGCATATCTACATTATTTCACAAATGATAGGAAGGATTATATTATGAATCAGAAAAATGTGAAGGCACTCAAAGACCGAATGGAAGCAGGTCTTGCACGTTTGCGGCAGCATTATGCAGTCAATGAAAAGGCGTGCGGCGAATTTCAGGAAATGCAAATTGGCGGCAGGGCATTTCATGTTAAGCAATATGAAGTTTGTGGTGTCGGTAATCTTTTGATTATGACGAGTACAGACGAAGGAGAAATGCAGCTTGACACATTCACGCTGACACCTTTCTGCAAGAATCTGCCGATGTTTACGACTGATTATATGTACATGGGGGAGAAACGGATCTGCTTGCAGGAATTTTACGATTTGGTGGCAGAGAAGGATGCGGTATATCAGGAATATCTTGCGAGATTTGCGGAGAACAATCGGCTGTGTGCGGAGTATCCGGATGTACCGGCAAAGCCGGCGTGGTTTGATGCACTGCGTCCGGTGATGTTCTGCAAGAGTACGATGGTGGAACAGGATGAGCGGATGCAGCAGATTTTCCTGCAAAATCTGGATACATATATAGAGATGGAGAAGGCACTGCCGCAGTTGGATGCGGGGGGGTGTGCGGAGAAGCGGAAGCTGACGGAGGAATATGCGAAGCATCTTGCGGCGGAGGGTGGAATTTCCACGCAGATGTTTGTGAAAGAGATGGGAGTAGAGAAGACGGAGCGATTTTTCACGAAAGTATTTTTTGGAACTGACTGCTGACCGCAGTCGGCGAAATTCCCTTATTTCGTTCAATCCCCCATGCAGTACCCGATTGAAA
>JAZUJW010000009.1:0-47116 GCA_045642925.1 Oscillospiraceae bacterium | reverse complement strand
CCGCCATCTTGCACAGAAATTCTTTGCTGGGCGTCAGCCCAGCGGCATCATTTCTGTACAATCTGACGAAAAATCTGACTGGTCAAACTCGTTTGACCATACGTATCCTGCACCACCAGCTCTGTGCGGTGTTGCCTTAATAGTATTTAATATCTTCTGTCAGCATTTCTTCGTATGCGGCGAAATCGGCAAGAATTTTGCCTGTGCCTTCTGCAACGCAGTCCAGCGGATATTCCGCGATATAGACAGGCATTCCTGTTTCGCGGTTGATGAGTTTGTCGATACCGCGGAGCAATGCGCCGCCGCCCGTGAGGGTGATGCCCTGTTCCAGCACATCCGCCGAGAGTTCAGGCGGTGTTGTGCGGAGGGTTTCGCGGATGGCATCCAGCACGATTTGCAAGGGTTCGGAAAGTGCTTCCAGAATTTCTTCGGAAGTGATGGTAATATTTTCGGGCAGACCATTCAGCAGGTTTCTGCCGCGCAGTTCCATGCGGGATTCATGTTCTTCGGGGAAAGCGGAGCCGATTTCGAGTTTGACGGTTTCCGCAGTGCGTTCACCGATCAGGAGATTATATTTTTTGCGCACGTAGTTGACAATTGCCATATCGAAGGCATCGCCTGCCACACGAACGGACTTGGAGGCAACGATACCGCCCATGGACATGACAGCGACTTCACTGGTGCCGCCGCCGATGTCAACGATCATTGTGCCGCTGGGATTGAGAATGTTAAGACCTGCGCCGAGTGCAGCGGCGAGTGGTTCCTGCACGAGCTGTACGGGATGCGCACCTGCTTTTTCGGCAGCTTCCTTGACGGCACGGCGTTCGAGTGCTGTGACACCGGAAGGCATACAGATGAGAACATGGGCTTTGGTCAGAATCGTACCGCGGAGTGCTTTTTTGATAAATTCCTGAAGCATGGTCGTAGCGATGTCAAATTCTGCGATGACACCGTCTTTGAGTGGGCGAACGGCGATAATGGAGCCGGGAGTTCTGCCGATGATTTCCTTTGCTTCAGTGCCGACCGAACAGGCTTGGTCTGTACGGGTATTGATCGCCACAACGGACGGTTCTCTGAGGATAATGCCTTTTCCGCGTACATAGACGAGTGTATTGGCAGTACCCAAATCAATCCCGATATATCTGGTAAACATTGGCGCGCTCCTTACTTTTGGATTCTATATATTTTTCGCGGTATAAAGAGTTCACCGCATTCTGTATATTATTGTATCACAAATTAAAGTGTGGGACAATGTTTTTTTTGCGGCGATTAAATTTTCTGCGATTTAAACAAAAATATTGATAAAAATTTGGATGGTTACACAAAACGCTTTTCGTTCTGAAGAATCAGGAGGGGATAAAAAAGAAGGCAAGAGAAATGGTTCATACCGTTCTCTTGCCTTCCTGATTCCTTGGACAAAAGGTATTTCGCGCTCTGTACGGAAATGCGCTTTTATGATGCGTATTTCGAGTCAATTCCCAGATATTCTTCCAGCGTCAGACCGGAATCGTGTACGCTCTTTGCGATCGTGTCGCCCAGATAACGTACGTGCCAGGATTCGTATTTGTAACCTGTGATACTTTCTTTTCCTTCCGGATAACGAATGATAAATCCGTATTTCCAGCAGTTTGCTGCAAGCCATGCAGCTTCCGGTGTTGAGGTGAATGCATCACTTGCATCATTGATGTCAAATGCCAGACCGGTCTGATGCTCAGAGTGACCGGGACGTGCAGAATAGGTGTCTGCCGCTTCCTTGCCATCTCTCGTACAATAGCTGTTATACAGATATTCCTGTGTGCTGTAAGAACGGAAGCCGGAAACGGAAGCAATTGTGTAACCTTCTGCTTTTGCAGCAGCCTTCATTTTTTCAAGTGCTGCCAATGCAGTTGCATCGTCACCGGGGTTGTAATCCTGCGGAAGCGGATAGCTCTTGTTTGCAATCATGATACCGTTGACATAGGTGATGCCGTTTTTCTGTTCAATTTTGGCACTGCCTGCTGCGGCAGGTGCAGAAGTTGCGGCAGCAGCCGTGGTCTGACCGGCAACGGTCGTTGTCGTGGTCGTGTCGCCTGCAACAGTCGTAACAGTGGTCGCACCGGGAACAGTAACAGTGATTTCACAGAACACGCTGGGACTGCTGACGGAAGTCACGCGCACTTTGCAGGTACCGGGCGCAACACCCGTGATGTTGCCTGCATTGTCAACGGTTGCGATCGTTGCATCAGAAGTCGTCCATTTTTCTTCTGCTTTTTCGCCTTTTTTATCGCCTGTCACAACAACGCCCTCGGTGTCATACATCCGAACGGAAGCATATTTTGCTTTTTCCTTCGGCTTGACGGTTACTTCCGTGTAAGAAAGTTCGATTTTTGCAACAGCACCCTTTGCCAGCGAAACTGTAGTGGTGGTAGTGGTCGTCACAGTTGTTTCTGTCGTAGTGGTGGTGGTCGCAACGCCCAGTTCAGCGGGATCTGCAACGGAAATGCCGCCGTTTGCGGAAACAGTCAACTGGAAGGTCTGCTGTTCGCCTGCTTCGTTCTGCGCACTGATCGTGGTCGAACCGACTGACAATGCAGTGATGAGTTTCTCATCGTTGATGAAAGCGATGGAATCATCTACAACAGCATAGGTGATTTCGCCTGTCAGCGTGGTTTCCAGCGTCCGTTGCTGACCAACGGTCATTTCGATCTTGGGCAGTTCCGCTGCTGCATTTTTACTCTCTTTTACCAGCAGCACGATGCCGATGACCAAGCCTGCAATGGCAATCAGCAGCAGCAGCGTCATTGGAAATGACATTGCAGAAGACGAACGGGAATCTTTGGATTTGCTCATGTTTTTTCATCCTTTCCATTTTTCCGAAATCGGGATTCAAAATTCGGAGATTGATACTATTATAGCATAGTTTTTCTGATTTGTCACTAGTTCTAACGGGATTTCGTAAAATTTTCCTTTGCTTTGGGACTATGGAATGATGCGGGAAAAATCAGCACGGGAAATCACATCGTCAGGCTGTTTCAAATCCAAGCATTTTCTGATATTTTCCGCGAAATTCCGTTGAAATGATGATGCTTGTGAAGCATTCTGACCAGAGCGCCATGGCACTGGATTCAGAGGCGCATTCGCCAAGCATTGCTGTCAATTCCTGATGCGGAATGTCACAGGTGGTTGTGATGCGGACACGGCGTTCGGGCTGATTGCGCAGAAATTTCTGACGGTAAGCGACCGCATATTCAATCGCACAGTTTGTGCCGCAGACAGCGCTGTCATAACCATGCAGGCGGCTGTCAAAAAGGACGGTTTCCTTTCCGCATTCGGCACAGGACGCTTTGATTGCGTGAATGGCGGCGTAAGGCGGGGCGGGCGGAAGCTGGATATCTTTCTCAATGCCGAGAAAACCGCGCTGATATGTGCGGATACTTCCGCTTTTGTTGCATTGTCCATAGATACCGTGCATTCCGAGCAAGCGGTTGCATTCCGCCTGATATGCATTCAGTTCTTCCCGTTCAGCGGCGGTCGGAGCATTTTCATACAGTTTGAAATAAGTGCAGCCGCAGGGACAGTGCAGCTGCATGGTCAGAGTCGTTTCTTTGCAGATGATTTCTTCTGCCAGAAAACGTAAGTGATAGGGGATGGGCAGCATTCTGCATTCTCCTTTCGCATAAAAAGAATCAAGGCACTTCCAACCTGCATTGGAAGTGCCTTTTTGCTGTATATATCAGAGCTTGCTCTCCTCATCGTCAAGGAGTGCCATCAATTCTTCAAAGCTTGCAGAAGCAAGTTTCTTGGGGTCATATTTCCGCGGTGCATCGGGTTCTGCTTCCTTGTTTTCAGCTTTGTGGGCGGCAGCTTCTGCAACAATTTCTTCCACAATATTGGTGTCATTGTTTTTCTTAGGTTGTGCAGCTGCATCCTTTTTGTCAGTGGATGGCTTTTCAGGCTGTTTCTTTTCCGCAGATTTCTTTTCGGTATCGAAAACCTGTTCGCCGACATTCTGGAATGCCTCTGCGGCAGATTGTTCTTTTTTCTGGGGCTGTTTGGCGGCAGAATTTGCCATCGCAGCAGCGGTTGCAGCTTTCGGAATGGACATCGTGTGCGTTTTTGCGATGAATTCCGTGGTGAACAGCGGCACATTGTCGGGCATTTCGGTTTGCTGACGGTTTTCCATACGGCTGCGAATTGCGGCAATGCGTTCTGCACGTTCTGCGGCTTCCTGTTCCTCCATTGCGGCGATTTCTTCGGGCGTGAATTTCTTGAAGGATTTTGCCCCCTTATTGTTTTCGGAAGCAGCGGAATTTTCTGCTGCGGCATCGGCAGCGGCTTTGACTGCATTGGTAGAAAGTGTTATGGTCTGCTGGATTTTCTTCTTTTCCTGAATGGACTTGACGAATGCGAGGTCGGTGTCATCGTCATCCTCATCATCGGCGGCAGCTTCTTTTGCCATGGCAGCGATTGCCATGATGTACAGCAGGAGAATGATGCAGGGGATAATCAGACCGATAAAGATACCGACTTTGTCAAGCATGAAGTGCATGACTGCGCCGATTGCGGAACTGCGTGTTTTGCATATACCAACGATGTTGTCGTCCATGACGGCAACGGACTCTGCAACGACATCATTTGTGAGATAATAAAGCGGTTCTGACTGAATGCCTTCCACGGTGGAAGCAGATTCCAGTACCAGACTGACCTTACCGATCTTGTAATTGCCTGCGGTAGAGGAATAGAGGACGATGCTGTTTGCAGGAACATCGGAAGCCTTCTCCAGAATGACGAAAGAGTTCTGCGGGACAGCAGCCACCTCATTCGAGGAATTGAAGTAGAACATTTTGGAGCCGATTTTCGGAACCTTATCGCCGCGGAACAAGAGGTTGACGGACAAGGTGCAAATGGAAATCACAAGCATACAGAGAATCAGCAGAGCGCCGATACAGGATACGCCTTTTTTACGTTTTTTCGTTTTTGAGGAATTTTCCATGTTGGTCACTGGCTCAGGGTGAAATGGGAAACAGCGGAGAATGAGCCAACTCCTTTCTCATATTTCTTTAATGGTATGGTTGATAGACGGCCTATCGAAAATTCTCCTTATATAGTATAACATACTTTTCGAAAAAAAACAATTCTTTTTGATATTTTATCATGAAAAATTTTCATGATTTTCCTCTTGACTTTTTGTAATGGATGTGCTATAATATAAAACGTACTTTCGAGAACAATTTCATAGAGATGCTAGTGTGGCTCAGTTGGTAGAGCAGCGCATTCGTAATGCGCAGGTCGTGGGTTCGAGTCCCACCACTAGCTTGTGAACGAAACCCTCGGTAGCGTGAAGCTGCCGAGGGCTTTCTTTTTCATTGTGACACTTGGAAATGTGTTCCCTATGGTATACGGAAGAGGCAGGAGAAACGAATCATACGGTTCTCTTGCCTCTTTGATTTTATGGGGAATGGATGTTTATGGTCATTCTGCAAAGGTCACGGTTTCTAGCAGCTCGTAATAGACATCATCATCTCCCACAAGCCGTTCACCTGTCACCATCAATATATACTGTACATCATTTTTCAGTACAGACATCATTTTTGAATGCGCACCCGAAGCATAGGTCATTGTTGTTTCAACATATGTCAATCCGTTTTTCTCCAGCAATTTCGATTTGCACGTTACTGCGTTGCCTTGATTCTTCATGAGGTAATCCATTGCCTCAGCATATCTCTCGTATTGTTCCTGCGTGCCAAAACCTTCTACGCCTTCATAGGAGTCTGTGTACGCAGTCAGAGTGGTATCGGTATTGTGCAGCACATATGTGATCATGTCAGGCGCAGTAAAATATGAAAGATCCTCCTGCGTCATCGCTTCACCGCGCTGCTTCAGGCGCTCGTTGTATTCTTCGACGGTTTCCCACTTTTCAGGATCAATTTTGAATGCCATATCGCCAAGCTGCAAGTCCTTCATGGGAACGGTCGGTTCTGTTGTTGTCGTTGTGGTGGTGGTCGTCGTTTCTGTGGTGACTGCTGCTGTCGTTTTGGAAACGGATTTGGTGGTGGTACTTTCCGCAGTTGATTCGGCAGTTTCTTCCATTTCTAATCCAAATATATTTTCTATAACTGACTTTATAAGGTCTGGAGCCGATAGGGAACAGCCGGTCAGCATTAGCATCATCGAGGATGCCACCACAGCAAGAAGCCATTTTTTCATGATAACACACACTCCTTTTGCAATCAAATTTGAACACCTATTATTATAGCATACAAATTTATGTGTGTCAATATATAATATTGCGGACGTTTATTTTTTTATGTCTTGCAGTTCATGTCCGCGGACAGTCAAAACTGCCGCAAACACACTTACAGCACCGCATTCCCGTAACGCTGAAATGCACACATTCAGTGTACTGCCTGTTGTCAGGACATCATCACAAAGCAGAATCGTTTTGCCTGTCAGGTCTACAGGATTGCTTTTGAAGCGTTTCGCATACGATTTTCTGTCCGCGGGCGAAAGCATATGCTGGCGAAGTTTACTGCGGTTGTCCTCGTAAAGCAAGTCACTCCGCACGGGCAGATGCAGTTGTTTACCGAGCGCTTTTGCAAGCAGTTCTGTGTGTCCGTAGCCCTGCATTGCTCTGCGCCGCTTTGTGATTGGTACAAAGGTGATGCAGTCGATGTGCGGAAACTGCGCTTTGATTTGCGCGGCAAGCACCTCCGCCGCTTCAGTGAGAAAACCTCTTGCGCCGTCCTTCAGGCTCAGCACGCCGTTTTTCGCTTGATTACGATAATAATAAGCCGCCGTCACGCCATCCCATGCGGCATTTTCCCGCTGAATATCTTCTGAAACCGTCAGCGTTTGCAGTGCCGCACGGCAGTCTGCGCAAATTGCTTCATGGTAAGCAATGCGCTTTCCACAGCAGTCACAGAGATTCGGATACAGCAAGTCCAGAAGCCACATCGTCAGCCGTTTCATGGTTCTTCTCCGAACAGCATGGGCTGTTCCAGAATTTCATCCGTAAACGAACTGCCTGTCATGGCTTCCAGCATTGCACCAAGACAGGAATACCGCATGGTGCGGTGGTGATTTTGCACCATGCTGTTGACTTTTCGCGGTGAACCAATGAGGATCAACAGCTTTTTTGCGCGTGTCACTGCCGTATACAGCAGACTGCGGTAGGTCAGGCGGTCATTTCCTTCCGGGAGCATCATGAGTACGGCTTCAAATTCGCTTCCCTGACTTTTATGTACCGTGACAGCATAGGCAAGCTCAAGCTGGTCGAGCTGTTCTTCTTTGTAAGTCACGACTTTGCTGTCAAAATCAACTTTCAGTGTGCGCGTGCCTTTGTCAACGGACTGCACAATGCCGATATCGCCATTGAAGATGCCTGCGCCGATTTCGCCGTCTTTGCGCCATTCCATCTCGTACTGATTCTGTATCTGCATGACTTTGTCACCTTCACGGAACGTAAACAGGCGGTTTTTGAGCACCATTTTTCCATATTGCGGCGGGTTGACGGCTTCCTGCAAGATTTGGTTGAGTGTGACCGTGCCGAGCAGACCTTTGCGTGTAGGTGAAATGACCTGAATATCGTTTTTCGCGTCAAAGCCATAGGCATCGGGCAAGCGCTTCGCGTAAAGTGAAAGCAGTAATTCGGTGGCTTGGTCTGCCTTCCTGCGGTCAAAAAAGAAGAAATCGCTTTGTTTTTCCTGTAAATCGGGCAATGTGCCGCTGACGATCTGGTGCGCACTGCGGATGATACAGCTTTCCTGTGCCTGACGGAAAATTTCGTTCAGACGGACAACAGGGATTTTTTCGCATCGTGTCAGTGTGTGCAGGAGATTGCCTGCGCCAACGGACGGCAGTTGGTCTTCATCGCCCACGAGAATCACGCGGCACGAAAGCCGCAGTGCCCGCAGCAGTCCCTCGAACAGAAGCGTATCCACCATGGAAACCTCATCGACAATGACAACATCGGCTTTCAGCGGGTTTTGCTCATTGTGCTGGAAGATGAGCTGTCCGTTTTCGTCATAAGTCGTTCCGAGGAGGCGGTGAATGGTTTTGGCTTCGCGTCCTGTCAGTTCGGTCATGCGCTTGGCGGCTCTGCCTGTGGGCGCGGCAAGCAGAATTGTGCTTCCTGCGTGCTGACAGAGATGAATGACGCCGTTCAGTGTGGTGGTTTTTCCGGTACCGGGGCCGCCTGTCAGTACCATCAGTCCTCTGGAAAAAGCACAGGCGATGGCTTGTTTTTGCCGTTCGGCATAGGTCATGCCGGTATCTTTTTCCTCCTGTTCGATGGCTTTTGCGCAGTCGAAATCTTCGGGCGGCGAAAAGGCAAGCATCGCAGAAATGCGGGAAGCAATGAAATCCTCTGCCTGATAGTATTCCGCAAGATAGAGATATTTGACCTGATTGTGTTCGTAGAGATAGAGGTATTGTTCTTCCAGACAGAATTTCAGTGCCGCCTGAACGGAATCCGTGTCGATGTGCAAAAGGTGCAATGCCGTGTTTTCGAAGCGGTCAAGCGGTACGCAGGTATGCCCTGAAAGTGCGTTTTCCGTGAGAATCCAGCGAAAGCCTGCCGAAACGCGCCGCACATCCGTCAACGGAATATGCAGTGCTCTCGCCAGCTTTTCCGCCAGCCGAAATTCCACGTCAATACCGACCATGCACAGGCGGTAAGGATTTTCCTGAATCACATCCCATGCATCGGCATCCCATTTGCGATAGGCACGCATGGCGGCAGAGGCGGGAATCCCGTACTGCTGAAGTTCCGCCATCAGGTTGCGCAGACCGAAAATCTGCTTGGCGGCGGCAGAGATTTCTTCGCATTTTTCAGCGGAAATGCCCTTGATGCGGCAGAGCTTTTCCGGACTGTGCTCAATGATATCCAGCGTAAATTCACCGAATTCCGTAACAATGCGCTTGGCGAGTGCTCTGCCGATGCCGCGGATGATGCCGCTTGCAAGATAGCGTTCGATATTGACCACGGTAGACGGCAGTGCCCGCACACAGCTTTCGACCTGTAATTGTTGACCATGGCGCGGATGGTTGACGAATGTGCCGGTCAATTCAAGTTCTTCGCCGACTTCGAGTGCGCCAAGCACACCGACAATGGTGACAAGGCTGTCTTCTGTTTCCACGTCTGCAACAACATAGCCGTTGTCTTCATTATAATAGATGATATCGTCAACAGTGCCGCGTAATGAAACAGGCTGCTGCGGATTCGGCATCATAGCAGCGCTCCTTTCAGTGGAATGATAGTCTTTTTTTCATTATACTGCAATTGCGGCGAAAAAGCAAGGGTGTGTTCGTTTTCGCTGTTTTCAACAAAACTGCACATATCCTCTTGCATTCAATACAAACGTGTGATATAATATCAATATCTACAAAAAAGAAAAATCACCGCCTAAAAGCTAGGCAGTGATTGGAGAGAAAAACGTAAATGTGTACCGTCATTCACGTTTTAGAATGCAAAACAAGTGGCATCGTTTAAAAAGAGAGGGCTTTTTGATTGTCAGCAGAGGGGGCCGCTGAAAAGGAACGAGCAAACTTATCTTGCAAATTCGTAATATTCTCGTAGTCATGGTGTACTACTCCTTGACTACAATCGCATTATAACACATACTGCCGAAAATAACAATGCAGGATTGTACTATGAACTGTCTTTTTGTCACCACTTTATTTTGGGGAGAATTCTGCGGTTTTGAGTCTTTTCTTCCCAAAAACTGATATATGCCGACAAACTTTGTAATTTTTTTAGCTATAATTTTACTCAGAAAGAAGGGGACGATATGAAAATCTTGACCGCTTTTGATCCGCAAACCCGTACCGGAAAACAAACCGCAGAAAGCCTGAAACAAGCAGATACGCCCGAAATCCTGCACACCATGCTGCTGTATTACTCCCATCCCTACCACACGGCAGATTTGATTTTTGGCAGCCGTATGATTGCGGCAGGCAGTTTTATGCTGCGCATCGGCGTTGCAGCAGAAGATATGCCGTATCTGCAAAACGCTGACCTTTGTGTTCTGATGGAGGAAGAACAGCCGCAGATGACCATTTCTGCACAGCTTGGCATCGCCCAACGCATCCCGCTGACCGTGCCGCAGGCAGAACGCAGTGATACCGCAGAACTGTGCGCCCTGCTGCTGCATATGATCCAGAACCAGAACACACGCGGATACGCAGAATATGCGGCGAATAACCTGCTGCACATCCTGCTGTATCAGTGCCGCAGCCTGACGCTTTCCAAGACCGTTCTGCATGAACCTGACATCAACACGGCAGCATTGGTGACACTGCGCGAACAAATCTACAGCAGCCCTGCCAAACGCTGGTCTATCGAAGATATGTGTGATGTTGTCAGCTTGAGCCGTGCCCACCTGCATCGGCTTTATACGGAAACATTCGGTTGTGCGTGTTATCAGGATGTGTTGGAAAGCCGCTTGCAGTATGCCTGCAAACTGCTTGAGGAAACGGATGCACCGATTTGCAGTATTTCGCAAAGCTGTGGTTTCGAGAGCGATTCCACATTTATCCGCGCCTTCAAAAAGCAAAAGCAGATGACACCAACCGCTTACCGCCGCAATAATGCGACTTCTTCCAGAATGACAGCATCATAATTTCGGGAACAAATCGCAGTACGGCTGGATTTCAGCAAGATGCACAATCCGCTTCGGTGATATTTGTGAGAATGCCGAATTGCCATACTGTGAATACTTCTCGCTTGACAAGCCTGCCGCACAAGTGGTAGAATAATTAGGGCGGGACTATCACAAAATAGGGAAAACCGCCCGATATGTACAGCAGGTATATTGTTATGGGAAGGAAGATTGGTTTGTAACCGAACAGACACAGAATGAGGTGAAACTATGAATTATACCATTGCAGTGATTGCAGCAGGAATCTCTGAAGAATATCAGCAGTCGATTCTGCGCGGCATTCATCGTTACGCAGCACAGCATCATGTAAATATTGCCCATTTTATTGCCAATGACGGCATCCTCGCCAACCCCAATAATGATATTGGAGAACACAATATTTTCGAATTGCCGAATTTTTCGCTTTTTGACGGCGTAATTCTGCTTTCGAACACCTTTTCTGCTGAAATATTTGAGAACCTTTCTGAGCGCATCCGTGCTGCGGGTATTCCTGCGGTCAGCATTGACCGTGAATCGGAATTCATGCAGTATATCGGCATTCAGAATGCGCCTGCCATGGAACAAATTACGCGCCATTTGATTGAAAAGCATAATGTGCGCTGTTTCAATTATATTTCAGGGCCGGATGATAACACGGAAAGCATTGAACGTCTGAACGCTTTTCTGCGTGTACTGAAAGAATACAATATCCCGATGGACGAACAGCGCATTTATCATGGCGCATTCCGTCCTGTAGACGGCAAGCTTGCCGTAGAAGCGTTCCTGAAATCCGGCATGGAACTCCCGCAGGCAATTGTCTGCGGCAATGATGCGATGGCGCTTTCGGCATTGCTGACGCTGGAAACGCATGGCATTTCCTGCCCAAATGATATTCTGGTTTCAGGATTTGACAATATCTACAACGCAAAGAATTTTTCGCCGTCACTGACCACTGTGGAGCGTCCGCTGATGCAGTCGGGAGCGCTTGCTTGTCAGATGATTTGCGAATGCTGTGCCGGAGAACATCCTGCGCGCACGACTGAACTGAGTGCAGTGCCGATTTTTGCGGAAAGCTGCGGCTGTGAGTGCGGAACGACCGAAGATGTTTCTCTTTACAAAAAGCGCAGTTATCAGACGATTTCCTTTACCAATCAGGAGATTTTCGCTTTGAACCAGATGGCTTGTTCTTTGGTGAACTGCGATTCGCTGGAAGAATATTTTGATGCTCTGCGGGAATGTGTCCTTGCAACGCAGTGTGAGGAGTTCTATTTCTGCCTGAATGACAACTGGTTTACCAATCCGCTTTCGCATGAGAACGGATACACAGGCGAAATGCCGCCGGAAGAATATATTATCCGCGGTTACTCGAAGCGGATGCTGATGCCGCTGGCATATTATGACGGCAAATTCCAGCCTGCGGACAGTTTTGCCTCAGAAGCCGTACTGCCGCGTCTGTTGTATACGGATACGGACGAACGTACTCGCAATATGTATTTTGTACCGCTTCATTTCCGTGAACGCTGTCTGGGGTATTTTGCCATTGTCAACAGCGAACTGCCGCTCAGCAGTCCTTTGTTCCATACATGGGGCATCAGTATTGGCAATACGCTGGAAAACCTGCGCAAGATTCTTTGTCTGGATGAAATTGTTCATGCGCTGGATAAGCTTTATGCGATTGATTCGGTAACGGGCATTCTGAACCGAAACGGATTCCGCCGCTGTGCAAGCGATGAATACAACCGATGCATTGAAGAACAGCGTCCTGTTATGATTATGTTTGTGGATATGGACGGACTGAAAAATATCAACGACCAGTTCGGACACAAGGCGGGCGACCGTGCGATTCGCAGTATTGCGGCGATTTTGCAGGAATGCTGTTTGCACGATGAAGTTGCGTGTCGGTTTGGCGGCGATGAATTCTTCATTTTCAGTTCGGATGGTTCGGAGGAGAAGGCGCTTTCCATGCGGTGGCGGATTCAGTCTTGTCTGGACATTTGCAACCGATTTGGCGGGCAGCCGTATGAGCTGAGTGTGAGCATTGGCGCGTGTATTACCGTGCCGCAGGCAGACACATCGATTTTTGAATTGATTACAATTGCAGACAATCAGATGTTTGAGGAAAAGAAGAAGAAGAATCCATCGAAGTATCTGAAGGCAGTAACAGTCTGTGCAGTAGACTGAATGTCACTTTCCATGATAAACAAAAGCGAGGCAAGAGAAGTGGTTTATACCATTCTCTTGCCTCGTTGGGTTTTGCCTTAAGGCAAAACCGCACAAAGCACGCCTTACGGCTTGGCGGCACATCTACTTGCAGATTTTCCGCCATCTTGCACAGAAATTCTTTGCTGGGCGTCAGCCCAGCGGCATCATTTCTGTACAATCTGACGAAAAATCTGACTGCGTATTTGCACCACCAGCTCTGTGCGGTGTTGCCTTAAAATGAAAATGACTCCTGCAAAAAATATTTTTCCCGTAAATGTGTATATTTTATGGCATATATGCTTGGAAAGCGGGACAAAACGTATGCAGGTGAAAACGTGAGAAAACGAAAGCATTACATAGATAAACCGCTGCTATTTAACAAACCGTTACAAATACCGACATGGAAGCCTTTTGAATTTACATCCCCAATATGGTATACTAAACCTACTGCAAAAATTTATTGCGACGCTTATCAAATGAACCAACAAATGTATGAAGGAGATTGATTATTTATGAGGAAAACAATTGCATCTTTCTTGAGTGCGGCGGTGTTGATGACATCTGTTGCGACGATGCCCGCATCTGCGGCAGTCACGCTTGCAGGCGATGTGGACTGCAACGAAATTGTCAATATTAATGACGTGATATTGTTGTCACGCTTTGTCGCAGAAGATAAGATTATTTTATCAGAACAGGGTGTGGCAAATGCAGACGTTGACAGTGACGGCAGACTGACTGTCAATGATGTGAACGGACAACTGAATAAAATCGCTGGATTGCCGCCTGTCGAAAAGCCGGTTCCTGATACTGTACCGGTAACACTGGTTTACCAGCCGCCTACGGACGCAGAGCGTGCCGCATATTTTGCACAATATGGTCTTGATGATATTGTGGAAATCTCAAAATTGACCCGTGTAGAGTACCAATGGGGTGCAAATTCCGCAGTGCAGACCATCGACTTGAATCTGGATGTGCGCAATGCAAAACAGCCGGTCGAAATCTGTCATCTGGATCTGCCCATCAGTGCGCTGTCCGATATGGAGCGCGATGCAGAACTATTGGAGGACGGCACAGCGTCAAGAACATGGCGTGCATCGTATTTCCAGTATTTTAATTACACGCTGTATGGCAATATGGAACTGAATGCCAACGGTCGTAGGCAAGGCTATGATGCGCAGGAATTTGCCGATGCATTAGCGAATAGAGGACTGATTCAGTCGGAGTGGACATTGGGACTGTTGAAAGAGGACTGGTCGGGAACGCTCCACACCTTGGGCGATCATTTCGAGTTTGTGACGAATTGTTTTGACATGGCAAGAATGGATTATGATTGGATCGATGCTGTTGCACGTACCAAGCCGATTTCGTGGCTGAGATTGAATCTGAGCGGCGGTACGCTTTCCAAGAAGCCTTCTACAGAAATTGTTTCAGTGAAGAAAATGGTTGTGACAGACTGCACGGATCCGGACAGCGTTGGACAGGAAGTTGACTTGTATCCTTTCTGGCAGAATGGCGCATTTGTGGATGGCTGTTGTGCAATGCTCCGTATCTCGTCTGATGCAGTGGAATGGGAAGAAGAACTGGATGAGGATATTATCGCCGGAATGTATCATATGAACGTTGCTTTCTACGGCGATGTCAATAAGCTCAATCCTGACGGCTCAATAACGCTTCTTGAAAATGTATTAGTGGAAGAAGTAGAATTTGATACTTTCAACTATTTGATGGATGAGGAAGATAAAATATATGTTCTTCAGAATTGCTTCGATCTGGTAGATGGTAAATGGGATAACAATACGGATGGCGTTGATGCTTACATCCCCGACATGGAACCCATTGTGGTACCTGATACAATTTATGGCGAATTCCAGTAATGGGATTTTCAAAGCGTCTGCCGCATGAAAACGGCAGGCGCTTTTTGTATGTTATATTGCGCGTGTGATAAAATGAAAATTGTCCTTTTACAATATTTTTCGCACGCAATTTCGTTACTTTTGATTGAGAAATGTCCATTACATCTATTCAAACGCAATACATTGAAAATGGAAGAAAGCGGGAGAAAACAAGAGAAAACCAGCTTTTTTTTTACCGTGTGCGCCGAAACTGGTCGCTACGGCTTTTGACATTGAGTCTAAACTGTGGTAATATAATGATATGCCAGAAATGAAAATGGCATATTCTGGCAATTATTGTTGTTGTTTATTTTTATTTTTTGCCGCGTACCACGGCAAATGCTTTGGGAAAAGTTTGAGGGGAATTGACTTTATGGGAATTATGAATAGACAGAGAGGAGAAAGCAGTGCGCAAAAAAAGCTGGGCTTTCTGACAGGGGCAGTTGTACTGCTGTCCTCTATCATGAGTCTGACTGCCAGTGCATATCTGCAAGTTGCAGGTGATGTGAATTGCGATGGCGTACTGAATGTGTGTGACCTTGTTCTTTTGTCACGCTATATTTCAGAAGACTTTGTCAGCATCAACGAAAAAGGGCTGGAAAATGCTGACTTGGATGATAATGGCGAACTGGACAGCAAAGACTTGAATACACAAATGCGCCTGATTGCGAAACTGCCGATTGAGGAAGAACCGATTGCGCAAACCACTGTGGCAGAACCAGAAAAATTGGAATTTGATATGGTGCCTGTCTGCATCCAGTACAAGCCAGGTGAAGCAATCAGACGTCCTGCGCGGGACGATGGAAGCATTGTGATGGAAAAATCCCATTTGTCGCGTTTGGAGTGGTGGATCACCAACGAACACGAACGGCATACCGTTGCACTCGATGTCGATTTGACCAATACAAACGATTGTATCACATTGCTGAATATCGAACTGGATCCGAATAAGCCGGAACTCAGTACACCGCATATTATGAACGGAATGACGTATCTGCCGCAGGAAGTGCATTTCAGTATTTATGGTGATGTCATTGGCATGGACAGCAAACAGTCTTATTTGTCGTTGGTACAGCAAGATATGAAACTGTTCGAAGGCAAGGCGGAGATCGTGCTGACCAGAACACGCGATGACAATACCATTGCTGTGACAAAAACCGTGCAGATTCGGACAGATCTGGAAAAGGCAGAGATGGATACGATCATTACAGAAAGCGCTGCATTTGAAAAAGGCTTCGGCTGGCAGCAGCAGAATACGCTGGAATACAAGGCGAATCGGTATATGATCGCAAGACCGAAAGTCAATTTGTCAGGTGAGCCATTGGAAGACAAACCGAATGTGGAAGAAACATATCTGAAGTAAGAAAAGAAATTGGGATAGATAAGAATGTCCCCCTGTTTCCTGAATGGAAGCAGGGGGACTTTTATTTGTTTGATTTGGGAATCAGATAGCTTTGCCAAGGAATGCCGCACCGATAATGCCGGCGTCATTGCCAAGCTTTGCAATGACGATTTGTGCATTCTTTTCGGAATTTCTGGTGTAGACTTCCTTTGCGACCAGTTCCTTGACGGGCAGCAGCAGTGCATCGCCTTCGTTGCAGACACCGCCGCCAATGCAGAGAACATCCGGCTGGAAAATGTTGATGGCATTGGTGATGCCGGCTGCCAGACAGCGAATGTAGAAATCGACAACTTCCTTTGCTGCGGCATCGCCTTTGCGCATACAGTCAAATGCGGTGCGTGCAGAAACCTTGCCGTGTTCTGCGGCAGCCTGATGCATGATGCTTTCCGGATGTGCTTCCATAGCTTCGCGTGTCATGCGAATCAGACCGGTTGCGGAGGAGTAGACCTCAAAGCAGCCCTTTCTGCCGCAGGTGCACTGCGGGCCGTCAATGTTCATGACAGTGTGACCAAGTTCTGCGCCTGCGAAATTCGAACCGGAATAAATTTTGCCATCAATGATGATGCCGCCGCCGACACCTGTGCCAAGCGTGATGCAGACTGCATTCTTCGCGCCCTTTGCTGCACCTGCGACATATTCGCCGTATGCGGCTGCGTTGGCATCGTTCTCGATGAATGCGGGACGACCTGTTTTTTCGGAGATCCATTTGACCATGGGTGTGTTGACAAAACCAAGGTTGTTGGAATACTCGATGATGCCTGTGGACGAGTTTGCGATACCGGGCGTACCAACACCGATCCACTCGACCTGTTCAGGCTTCAGACCAGCCTGTTCGATGGCTTCCAGTGCAACGGCTGCCATGTCGCTTGCGATTTCTTCCGCAGGACGCGGGCAGTTGGTTTTGCGGGATGCCTTCGTGAGGATGGTGTAATTTTCATCGACCACGCCGGCGACGATGTTGGTGCCGCCGAGGTCAATGCCGACATAATACTTCATGCAGATAAACTCCTTTGATTTTTGATGATACACTGCGCGATCGGCAGCGAATTTGAGGGGAAGTTATGCGTGGGGAAGGGTGCGCGTTGCAAGAATCGTGCAGAACGGACTGCGAAGGGAATATGCGCCGAAATTTGCAGGCAGGAATACGGAATCGCCTTTTTTCAGCGGCATGGTCACGCCGCCGTCATAGACCAGAACGCCTTCGCCGTCTGTGACAAGCAGATGCGTGTAGGAAAGACCTGCACTTTCTTCAAAATTGGCTTCCTTTTCGATGTCCAGTTCCCATGTGGTGAAATACTGGCAGTCCGCAATGACCGTTGAGGTGTAGCCGTCATAGCGCACAGGCGGACGCTTCATGCGGGGCGGTGCTGCCCATGTTTTGGTGACATCCAGCGCCTTGTCGATGTTCAGTTCTCTGGTATGTCCGTCTTCACCAGTGCGTTCGTAGTCAAAAATGCGGTAGGTGACATTGGAATTCTGCTGGATCTCGGCAATCAGGATGCCTGCGCCGATGGCATGAAGAGTACCTGCTTCGATGAAGAATACATCGCCCTTATGGACGGGGACAAGCCGTACATAATCCAGCAGCGTGCCGTCCAGAATGTGGCTCTGGAATTCTTCACGTGTGAGTTCACGATTGAAGCCGTAAGCGAGTGCCGCGCCGGGGACGCAGTCTACAACATACCAGCATTCTGTTTTGCCGTTTTCGCCGTTTTCGTGCAGACGGGCATAGCGGTCATCGGGATGCACCTGCACGCTCAAGTCCTGACAGGCATCGATCAGCTTAATGAGGACGGGGAAGGACGTGTATTCTGCCGCACCGGAACCGACAAGCAGTTCCCAGTCCTGTTCGAGATATTCTTTGAGTGTCATGCCTTTGTTGACACCGTTGGTGATGGTGGTCAGACCGTCTTCATGGCAGGAAAGCTCCCAGCTTTCTGCAATACGGTCAAAATCACAGGGCTTGTCGAAGTCGTCTCGCAGACGGGTACCGCCCCAGAGATAATTTTGAAAAGCCGCTTTCAGCTTCAGTGGTTCCATTTGCAATCCCCCTTACTGTGGTTGAGAACTTGATGATGAGTCGTCAGGCAGTTCTGCGATCACACGATGCAGTTCTGCCGCGGTGTCCATATTGACACCTGCTGTTTTGGCGAGCGCCTCTACCGTTGCCGCTTTGAGTTGGGCACGGGTTTTATACGTGAAAAGGAGTTTTTGCGCTTTCTTCTCTCCAATGCCCTTGACGGCAGTGAGTGTCAGCGCATAGGCGCTTTTGGTGTGTTTGGTTTTCATGTAGGTGATGGCGAAGCGGTGAACTTCGTCCTGAATGCGTGTCAGCAGTGCAAATGCCGCCTGCTGTTCCCGCAGTGCGATTTCGCCGCCGTTGGTCGCAATGGCGCGTGTGCGGTGCTTCTGGTCTTTCACCATGCCGTACAGCGGAATCGGCAGACCGAATTCCTTGAGAATCGGTGCGATGGCGGCGACATGACCTCTGCCGCCATCCAGCAGAATGAGGTCAGGAAGCGTAGCGAAAGCGTTCAGAGCGCGTTCCGTTTCGCTTTGGGTATCCTGTGCGGTGCGGTATTCGTTCAGGCGGCGGCGAATGACTTCCTGCATGGAAGCGTAGTCATTCTGGAGATTCAGTTCCTTGATAGAGAAGCGGCGGTACGCTGATTTCAGCGGTCTGCCGCTTTCGAATACCACCATGCCCGCGACCATTGCCGCAGAGGATAGATTCGAGATATCGTAAGCTTCGATGCGCATGGGCGGGCGGGGCAGTCCCAGCACTCTGCCGAGTTCTTCGACAGCCAGCAGTTCTTTGCCTGTGCGTCCTGATTGCATCGAAAGTTTTTCGCCTGCATTTTGCTTTGCTTTCATGACGAGGCGATGCCGCAGACCTTTCTGCGGCTGTTCCAGTGTGACAGAATGTGCCGCCCGTTTACTCAGCAGGTCGCAGAGTAATTCTGCTTCTTCGGGCATCTGTTCCACCAGAATGATTTTCGGTAAGTCCATGCCGCTTTTGGTGCTGTAATACTGCGGCAGGAATTCGTCCAGCGGATGCTCTGAGAGGGCATCTGCGGAGATTTGGAAGGTTGCCTGGTCGGAGAGTCTGCCGTCACGGTACATGAGTACGGAAATGACGGTACTGCTTGCAGAAGATGCCATTGCCACGGCATCTGTATCCACACGCACGGCATCCATGATGTCCTGATGTTCTCCTGCCTTGCGAATGGCGGCAATGCGGTCACGCAGACGTGCGGCTTCTTCGAATTCAAGGCGTTCTGCGGCATCATTCATGCGCTTTTCCAGTATCGGAATGGTTTTTTCGCCGCCGCTTTTGATGAATTGAATCGCATCATTGACGGCTTCGCGGTAGATGCCTGCGGAGATATTTCCGCGGCAGACGCCCATGCATTGTCCGATATGGAAATTCAGGCACGGTCTGCCTTTGCGGAAGGATTCAGGAAACGGTTTATTGCAGGTCGGCAGACGGAACAGGCGGTTGACTGTGTTGACGGTCTGCTTTGTGGTGAAACCACTCATATACGGGCCGAGGTACTGCCCGTCCGCTTCGGTATTGACTTCTGCGGTAATGCGCGGAAATGTGCCGTTTGAGATGCGGATATAGTGATAGCCTTTGTCATCCTTCAGCAGGATGTTGTAGGGCGGCTGATGCTGTTTGATGAGGGAACATTCCAGTACAAGCGCTTCGTATTCCGAACCCGTGACGATGAAATCGTAGTCATAGACCTGCGACACCATCCTTGCCGTTTTGACAGTATGGTCAGGATGGTCACGGAAATAGCTGGTCACGCGGTTGCGGAGATTTTTCGCTTTGCCGATATAAATAATCTTATTCTGCGCATTTTTCATGATATACACGCCGGGCGAAGTTGTCAGCACGGCGGTTTTGGCTTGCAGAAACGGCAATCTGGGATTCATTCTTCTGCATCCTCATCGTCTTCGTTGTCATCCTCCACACCGAATTCGTATTCGAACTTTTCTTCCGTATCGGTCAGGATGACCTGTTCTTCGGAAGAAAGCTGGTTGCGAAGGCTTGAGACTTTTTTCTTGATGGATACGTTTTCGTTCTGGTCTTTTTCCTCCATCAGCGGGACATCTGCAAACATGGTGGAGGAGAATGATTTGACTTTGGCTTGGTCGCCGTAACAGTCAATTTCCATTTCTTCGATCCGCAGACGGTTTTTCATCGCTGCAAAGAAGAAAATGTACGCAAAGGCGTTCGTCAGGACACTTGCATATACATGGTATCCTGCAAGTCCCAAAAACATTCCAGCCAGAATAATGGTACAGCCGATGATGACAAAGGCTTCCAGATTCTTGTTCTGCGGGTCGAGCGACAGCATGGAAAACATGACAACTGCCGAGAATAGCGAATGTGCGATGGTCATGGGAAGTGAAAGACCTGTATACCAATGCGGGAACAAAAGCTGGAATTCCATCAGCATCAGCAGGACTTCCACAACAATATAAATCAGCAGGAGTATTTTCATGGGACGTCGTGCGCGAACCAGACGGTCGAGCCAGATGACGGCGAGCGAAAACATGACAAAGCCTGTGATCTCTACGCCGTATGCAACGAATTCAAACAGAAAGAAGTAATTTCCGTCTTTCGCCAAACTGTAATAATAAATCAGACAGATGATAATGAATGCCACAAACAGGAGGTTGCCGATCAGACCAAGGTGCATACAGTCCAGTACGGTATATGGTCGGATGGGTTCGTCCTTGTAGACTTTTTCTTTGGGGGCTTTGGCGGTTTTCTCTTTTTTGTTTTTTTGGGACATAATCAGCCTCCAATCCGCAAAATGCGTGCGTTATTTATTGGCAGCCAGAGCACGCTGACCGATATCGGTGCGGCAGTGCATTTTTTCGAAGGAAATGCCCTTGACTGCTGCATATGCCTTGTCGAGTGCAGACTGCAAATCGTCTGCGGAGGCGGTGACACCGAGGACTCTGCCGCCTGCGGTCAGGAGCTTGCCATCCTCTGAAAGCTTCGTGCCTGCATGATAAACAGCAGCGCCCGTGCACTGTCCTTTTTCATCCAGACCAAAGATTTCTTTGCCTGTTTCATACTTTTCGGGATAGCCGCCGCTTGCCAGAATGACGCAGGCACAAGCGCCTGTTTTCCATGTCATCGGCAGGGTATCGAGGGTTTGATTTTCGGTCGCTTCCATGATATCCAGCAGGTCATTTTCGAGCATCGGCAGAACGACCTGTGTTTCGGGGTCACCAAAGCGGCAGTTGTATTCAATGACCTTCGGTCCCTTGGGTGTCAGCATCAGACCGAAGTACAGACAGCCGTGGAAACTGCGGTTTTCGGCGTTCATGGCGTTCATGGTCGGCAGGAAGATCTCTTCCATGCACTGCTTTGCAATGTCGGCAGTGTAGTAGGGGTTCGGGGAAACCGTACCCATACCGCCCGTATTCTTGCCGTTGTCGCCATCCAATGCACGCTTGTGGTCCATGGAGGAAATCATCGGGCAGACGGTTTTGCCGTCCGTAAACGAGAGGACGGATACTTCAGGGCCAGTCAGAAATTCTTCCACGACAAGCTGTGAACCGCTTTCGCCAAAAATTTTGTCCTCCATGATAGAGTGGACAGCATCGACAGCTTCCTGTTCATTCTGCGCGATGATAACGCCCTTGCCGAGTGCCAGACCATCCGCCTTGACAACGGTCGGATAGCTGTTCTGTGCTTTGATGTAGGCAATTGCCTTGTCAGCTTCGGTGAATACTTCGTAAGCGGCAGTCGGAATGCCGTATTTTTTCATAAGGTTTTTCGAGAAGACCTTGCTGCCTTCGATGATGGCAGCGGCTTTGGATGGGCCAAAGACATGGAAACCGTTTTCGCGCATCATGTCTGCCATGCCGAGTACCAGCGGGTCATCGGGTGCTACAAATACCCAGTCAACTGCCAGTTTCTTCGCAAGTGCAAGCATTCCGTCTAAATCGGTTGCCTTGACAGGGAAGCATTCCGCATATTTTGCAATGCCGCCGTTGCCCGGAGCGCAGTAGAGTTTTGTGACGCGCTTGCTTTCTGCGAGTTTCATGATGATGGCGTGTTCACGGCCGCCTCCGCCGACTACCAATACTTTCATGGGTGAAAATCCTCCTGTGTGGAACTCATTTTTTGTTTTGTTTGAGCTGTTCTGACGCATCTTCTGCCATTTTGACAACGATATGGCAATAGACCGAAACGCTTTCCTCTTTGCCGATGCGAATGCGGCGAAAGACCTTTTCGATGGGGGAGAACTGCGGTCTGCCTGCACTTTGCAGTACAGGGAGATTGTCGTCGATCATTGCCCAGTCATAGCCGTGATGGAACAGTGCGTTTTGCAGCAGATTCGAACCGAGAAAAATGCCAAGCTGCACGGAAGCATCCCATGCACGCTGGTCATCCCATTCGCCGCGGGCATACCATTCATGGAATGCACCCAGCAGCGCTTCCAGTTCGAGGACTGATTCGGGACGTTCGGTGAGCTGACAGCCGAAGTGTTCGCCCGTTTTGATTGCATCTTCACAGATTTGCCGATAATTCAGCATCGTGTCCGCCTCTTTTCATTAGAATTTGGTTCAGGCACTTTTGGAAACACAGGTCGTTTCCTGTATTTTCAAAAGAAACTGCATCCAAATGTCCGAATGGCTGACACAGAGACATATGCTCCGTGTCAGTCATGCGGGCGAAATCAATCTTAGTGGTGGAACAGACGCAGACCGCAGAATGCCATTGCCAGACCGTACTTGTCGCACTGTTCAATGACAATGTCATCACGAATCGAACCGCCCGGTTCAACGATGTACTTGACACCGCTCTTGTAAGCGCGGTCGATGTTGTCAGGGAACGGGAAGAATGCATCCGAACCGAGGCAGACATCGGTATTCTTGGCGATCCAAGCCTGACGCTCCTCTTTGGTAAACACAGGAGGCTTTTCGGTGAATACACGCTCCCATTCGCCGTCAGCGAGAATGTCCATGTAGTCCTCACCGATGTAGAGGTCGATGGCGTTGTCGCGGTCGGGGCGCTTGATGTCATCGCGGAACGGCAGATTCAGAACCTGCGGTGCCTGACGCAGCCACCAGTTATCAGCCTTCGTACCAGCAAGGCGTGTGCAGTGAATTCTGGACTGTTGACCTGCGCCGATGCCGATTGCCTGACCGTCCTTGACGTAGCAGACGGAGTTGGACTGTGTATATTTCAGGGTAATCAGGGAGATGATGAGGTCGAACTTCTTGTCTTCCGGAATGTCCTTGTTCTTGGTGACGATATTGGAGAGCATGGTTTCTTCGTTGATGGCAAGGTCATTTCTGCCCTGTTCGAAGGTCACGCCAAAGACTTCCTTGTGCTCGATTTTTGCAGGCTCGTAGTTCGGGTCGATCTGCACGATGTTGTAGTTGCCCTTGCGCTTGGTTTTGAGAATTTCGAGGGCTTCTTCGGTGTAGCCCGGCGCGATGATACCGTCAGAAACTTCGCGTGCGATCAGCTTTGCGGTGATGGCATCGCATTCGTCGGAGAGGGAGATCCAGCCGCCGAACGAGGACATCCTGTCAGCGCCTCTTGCTCTTGCATAAGCGCAGGCAAGCGGGGAGAGTTCGCCAAGATCATCGACAAAGTAGATTTTCTTGAGGGTATCGGAAAGCGGTCTGCCGATGGCAGCGCCGGCAGGAGAAACGTGCTTGAAGGAAGTTGCAGCGGGCATACCGGTTGCAGCTTTCAGTTCGCGGACAAGCTGCCAGCCGTTGAAAGCATCCAGCAGGTTGATGTAGCCGGGATTGCCCGAAAGTACTGTGATCGGGAGTGCACTGCCGTCATTCATAAAGACGCGCGCAGGCTTCTGATTGGGGTTGCAGCCATATTTCAAAAGGCGTTCTGTTTCCATTTTTGACAGTCCTTTCTGTGATTTCTGGAATTATTTCCGTTCCGGTGCAGAGCCGTAGCGGTTGACGATTCTGCTTTCTGCACTGCCGTCTACGGGATTGATGTAGCGGACAAACAGGGAAATCTTGTTGTCGGCATTCAGGCTTGTCCAGAGAAGCTGGGTAAAGCCGTCAATGTCATCCGGAATCGAAACGAGTTTCGGTTCGCCCTCAAAGCTGGGCAGCGGGTTACCGTCACCGACATAGGTGTGGATGAAGTGTCCCTGACCTGCGATCGGGTTCTGGTAGGAGAAGGTGTAGCGCTGGCAGGAGGAAGGGTCGCCGTTTGCACTTTTCAGGATGGAAAGTGCATAGTTGAAAGCGCCGTTCTCGCAGCGGACAACACCCGAAATGCGAGGTGTATAGTTCGGTGCATCGGGTTCGAATTCCCGTGCACGGAGTCCCTGTTCAAATGTGAACTGGTGATCCATCGCATCGTAAATGGTATCGGTCTGGTCGCCGTTGGTGACGATGGTCTTGTTGCCGAGGACGCGGACAGGGGAATAGATGATGAGGGAAGGATCGGTGCATTTGCTCTCGTCATATGCCTGTGTTTTCAGACCGTTTCCATCGGGTACGA
Source organism: Oscillospiraceae bacterium (assembly GCA_045642925.1). Classification (GTDB taxonomy): domain Bacteria; phylum Bacillota; class Clostridia; order Oscillospirales; family Ruminococcaceae; genus Firm-04. The sequence continues at coordinate 22,489 of JAZUJW010000009.1, read as the reverse complement.
ACACACGGTTGCGGGAGTTTTCACTTCTGCCCATGATAAAATAAGCGCAGACAGCATATTTGCCGTTGGCGCTTCTGCCGAGGATGATGCCTCTGCCGGGATAGCTGTTGCTTTGCAGTTCCTGAGAAAGGGAAATCATTTTCATGATGATGTCCTCCGTTTGAGAATATGCGTGCAGCAGACGGACACGGAATGCCCATCTGCTGACAATATTTTATTCTTGGATATATACTTTGCCGTCACAGACGGTGATTTTGTCTTCGCAAAACAGCTTGACTGCTTCAGGCAGAATCTTCCATTCTGCTTCTTCCATGACACGGCGCTGCAAGGTTTCGGGCGTGTCGTCCTGCTGTACTGCGACTGCTTTCTGGAGAATGATCGGGCCGCCGTCACAAACCTCATTGACAAAATGTACCGTTGCGCCTGTGACCTTTACGCCTTTTTCCAGCACGGCTTCATGGACGTGCAGACCATAGAAGCCCTTGCCGCAGAAGCTTGGGATGAGGGCAGGATGTACATTCATCATTTTGTTTGGATATGCACGGCAGATGGACTTATCCAGAATGGTCATGAAGCCCGCCTGTACGATCAGATCGGCGTATTCTTCGTAGAAAGCCTCCATCATTGCCGCACTGTACGCTTCTGTGGTCAGGAACGACTTGCGCGGAATGACGCGGGTCGGGATGCCGTTTTCCTTGGCACGCACCAATGCATACGCATCAGCGCGGGAACTGATGACGCAGGTGATACGGCCGCCGCCCAGTTCATTGCGGTTCTGCGCATCAATGAGCGCCTGCAAATTCGTGCCGCCGCCGGATACCAGCACCACGATTTTTTTGCGCGGCAGATCCATGCCTTCGCGTGGGTCGCGCCAGTCTTCGCCTTTCGCGGACGCTTTTTTGCCTTTCATCAGGGGATGCTCCTCCGTTTGTGCAGGATGCTCCGCCAATACTTCGTTTTTTTCTTCGTCAGCCATATGCACACCTCTTTTGTTGAAATTTTGCGGGAGATTTGTCAAGCGATGATGACACCCTCACTGCCTTCGACCAGTTCGCCGAGAACATACGCATTTTCGCCGTTTGCTTTCAGGCAGGCAATTGTTTTGTCCGCATCCTCTGCTGCAACGGAAACGATCATGCCGACACCCATGTTAAAGGTGTTGAACATATCGCGTTCGGGAATGCCGCCGGTCTTTGCGATCAGGTCGAAAATCGGGAGTACCTGCACATTGCTGCGCGGGATTCTTGCCGTCAGACCTGCGGGCAGGCTGCGCGGAATATTTTCGTAGAAGCCGCCGCCGGTGATATGGGAAATGGACTTGACTTTGACCTCATTCAACAGGTTGAGGATGGATTTGACGTAGATGCGTGTCGGTGTCAGGAGCGATTCGCCGAGTGTGGCACCGAGGTCAGCATAATATCTTGCGAGATTCTGTTCGTTGATGGCAAAAACCTTGCGGACGAGGGAGAAACCGTTGGAATGTACGCCGGTGGAGGGGAGTGCGATCAGCACATCGCCTGCCTTCTGGCTGCTGACATCCAGAATCTTCTTTTTGTCCACGATACCGACAGTAAAGCCTGCGAGGTCATATTCCTCATCGGGCATCATGCCGGGGTGTTCAGCGGTTTCGCCGCCAATGAGTGCGCAGCCGGACTGTACGCAGCCCTCTGCCACGCCCTTGACGATCTCAGCGATTTTTTCGGGGAAATTTTTGCCGCAGGCGATGTAATCGAGGAAGAACAGGGGCTTTGCGCCGCAGCAAATGACATCGTTGACACACATTGCAACGCAGTCGATGCCGATGGTGTCATGTTTATCCATCAGGAACGCGATTTTCAGCTTTGTGCCGACACCGTCCGTACCCGAAACAAAGACCGGTTCTTCCATGCCTTTCATATCGGGCGCAAACAGACCGCCGAAGCCGCCGATACCGTCCAGAACGCCGCTTGTGTTGGTACGTGCAACGTGCTGTTTCATCAGCTCCACAGAACGGTAGCCTGCGGTAACGTCAACGCCTGCATTTTTGTAGCTTTCAGAAAAACTGTTTTTTCCGTGTTCCATTTCGTAAATTTCCTTTCGTAATGGGAATGGGTGGATGGCGGGTGAACAGGAGGAATTATTCCTTGCCTGTCCAGCAATAGGTGCAGAGCATATCGGGGTCGATGCCGACTGCTTCCTTGACATCGGCAAGCAGGTGATACTTCAGTGAAGTGAAATTCAGACGCTTGCGGATCTCTTCCACCATTGCCTGATAGCGTTCGGAGTTGTCAGTGCAGTATTCTGCAAGGTGGTCATCATTGCCGTCAAAATCACGGATGACCTGCCGCGCGATCAGATCCATTTCAGACTTGGAGCGCGAGAAGTTCAGATACTTGCAGCCGAACATACTGGGTGGCGAGGCGGAACGAATATGCACTTCCTTTGCGCCGTTCTCATAGAGGAACTGTACGGTTTCACGCATCTGTGTGCCTCTGACGATAGAGTCATCGAGAAACAGGAGTTTTTTGTCCTGAATGAGCTGTTCTACGGGAATCAGCTTCATGCGTGCAATCAGATTGCGCATGGACTGGTGGCGCGGCATGAAGCTGCGCGGCCAGGTGGGAGTGTATTTAATGAAAGGTCTTGCGAAGCAGATGCCGCTTTCGTTGGCATAACCGATGGCATGACCGTTTCCGGAATCGGGGATGCCTGCGACATAGTCCACATCAATGCCCTTGTCGCGTTTTGCAAGCAGTGCGCCGCAGCGGTTGCGCATGACTTCGACATTCACGCCCTCATAGCAGGAGGTGGTGTAGCCGTAGTAGATCCAGAGAAATGCGCAGATCTTCATTTTCTTGTTCGGCTGCATGACCGTTTCGGTATGCTCAGCGTCCATGAAAACGATTTCGCCAGGCCCAAGGTCGCGGACATAATGGTATTGCAGGTTCATGTAGGAAAAGGATTCGAAGCAGGCAACATTTGCGCCCTCTTTGTGGCCGAGGATCATCGGGGTGCGTCCCATGAGGTCACGCGCCGCATAGATGCCGTCTTTGGTCATCAGCAAAAGGGAGAGCGAACCGTTGATTTTGGACTGTGCATAGCGGATGCCCTCAGGGATGGTGTCGCATTGATTGATGAGTGCAGCGACGAGTTCCGTGTTGTTGATGATGCTGCCGCTTGCTTCGGTGAAGTGGCTTGCGCCGCTTTTGAATACTTCATCGACCAGTTCTTCAGTATTGTTGATTCTGCCGACGGTGGTCAGGGCATAGCTTCCGAGATGGGAGCGGATCATGATCGGCTGCGGGTCAGTATCGCTGATGCAGCCGATGCCCATATTGCCGTGCATATCATTGATATCCGATTCGAACTTGGTGCGGAAGGGGGTATTTTCCGTATTATGGATGGCACGCTGAAAACCTTCGGTTTTGCTGTAAACGCTCATGCCTGCCCTGCGTGCGCCAAGGTGGGTATGGTAATCTGTTCCGAAGAATACGTCCGTGACGCAGTCTTCGCGGGAGACAACGCCAAATAAGCCGCCCATATGGTTCCTCCGTTCTTATGTTTCGGGATATATAGGATTTTGCCGAGGAGAAAACAATGGGGATTATTTGCCCATCAGGCGCTTCATGATCTCCTGATATGCTTCTTCGACACCGCCCATATCTCTGCGGAAGCGGTCTTTGTCGAGCTTCTCGTGGGTGGTGCTGTCCCAGAAACGGCAGGTATCGGGAGAGATTTCGTCTGCGAGGAGAATCTGGTCATGGAATCTGCCGAATTCGATCTTGAAGTCGATGAGGTCGATGTTCAGACCTTTGAAGAACTTGACCATGAAGGAGTTGATGGCAAATGCATACTTGGTGATGGTGTCGATTTCTTCCTGTGTTGCCAGACCAAGACCGAGTGCATAGTAGCTGTTGATGAACGGATCGTGGAGATCATCGTTCTTGTAGCTGAATTCCAGTGTCGGCTGCTTGAGGGGAGTGCCTTCTTCGATGCCGAGCTTCTTGGAGAAGCTGCCTGCTGCGACATTGCGGACGATGACTTCCAGCGGAACGATGGAAACCTTCTTGACGAGTGTTTCGCGTTCGCTCAGTTCCTCGACAAAGTGTGTCGGGATGCCTTCTTTTTCGAGCATCTGGAACATGAAGTTAGTCATCTGGTTGTTGATAACGCCCTTACCTTTGATGGTGCCTTTCTTTGCACCGTCGCCTGCGGTTGCATCGTCCTTGTAATCAACGATGACGAGATCGGGATCATTGGTCGCAAAGACCTTCTTTGCCTTGCCCTCATAGAGCTGTTCTGCCTTCACAATGTTTTCCATGGGAAGAATCCTCCATTTATATAGATTTGCTTTGGTAACGAATATGAATATGCCGTGACCGCACGGCGGAAATGACAGAAATTACAGGGCAGCGATTTGCTCCTGCAATGCGGCATCCTTTTTCAGGACACCTTCGATCATGGCAGCTTTCTTGTCACGAAGCTGCTTTGCAAGTGATTCATCCGAGAGTGCGAGCATCTGGACAGCCAGCAGTGCCGCATTATTTGCGCCGTTGATGGCAACCGTTGCGACAGGAATGCCGGAAGGCATCTGTACGGTTGCAAGCAGTGCATCCAGACCGTCAAGCTGGGAAGCGGAAATCGGCAGACCGATGACAGGCAGTGTGGTATGACCTGCCAGAACGCCGGCGAGATGTGCAGCTTTGCCTGCACAGGCAATAATGACACCGAAGCCGTTTTCTTCCGCTTTTTCAGCGAATTCTGCGGCGATGGCGGGAGTACGGTGTGCGCTCATGACGTGCGCTTCAAACGGAACACCGAAGTTTTTCAGTTCGGTGAGGGCGTTTTTGACAACGGGAAAATCGCTGTCGCTGCCCATGATGACTGCTACTTTTTTCATTGGTATCGAATCCTTTCTCTGAATGAAATGCAAAGAAATCAGGAGGCATTGTCGGCATGGATCAGCGGATCAAAAAAGGCGCTGTATCCATAAGTGCCGCTGGCGTTGACAGAAACGGTCAGCGACATGGAAGTGCGGACACGTTCGGTCGAGCCATCCTCATTGGTGCGGTTATAGGTGACCTGCATCTGCACCAAATAGGACGGAAATCCTTCTGATTCCAGAATTTTAACACGGGAAACCGATGCACTGCGCAGTGTGCAGTTCCGGTAATGATAAGAAAGCGTCAGCGAGGAGGAATCCTCCGCACTCAGCAAAGAGGGATCGGGGGCTTCCTTCGGCGTGATGAACAAATAAGTAAGGTATTTTGCAGCGGTGTCACCGAGATGCTGAAGGGCATTGTCGGAGGGCGCCTGCAAAAGCTGTTGTTCGGTCAGATCCATGACCAGTGTATGCAGCCCGACACGGTGTTCAGTGTGCCATGCGGACATTCGGCAGTGGGCGGTCCTCATATCGGCAGAAAACTGATTTTTGCCCTGTGTGAGCATCAGTGTCGTGCCGTGGTATTCATAGTAGTCCCATGCGGTATTCGACCAAAGTACGCCATCTTTGCGGAAAAAATGGTACTGTACTTTATCGTCTTCCTCCAGCTTGGCGACCCAGAGCCGTTCGCCGCCAATGGAGGAGATATCGCTGTAAATGAACGGCAGCAATGTTTTTCCGGCGGAGTCGATCATGCCGAACAATTTTTCATTGCGGCGGCGTGCGATCAGTGTATCTTCGTCAGTAATGCGCAGATACGCCCATGCTGGCTTTAGCAGCACTCTGCCGCTGCGGGTACGCAGTCCCCAAAGACCATTTTCCAGATACAATTCCGGTTCATTGGCAGACACGTTGATGTGCGCTGATGGTTCTTCAGAATGCTTCGGCTTTGGACGAATCATTGCGTTCATTTCGATGGTCAGACAAAGCAGCGCCGTCATCAGCAGAAGAATCAGCGGCTTCATACGGCGTTCCATTGGCAAAGGCATCCTTTCATAAGAATCAGTGCGAAGATGATGCGGTGGGAATTCCTATCAGACGACAAAATATCGGTGAATGCTTGGCACAGTGCAGCAGCGGCAGACCGACAGCGGCAACGGAAAGCAGTTCTCCGATGGCAACGCCTGCGGCACCCGGCAGAAACGGCACGTCCATGAAAAAGAAAAGTTCCGCGCCAATGAGAATGCCGTTGACAACAGCAGGAATCCATGCGGCAAGCAGCGGCTTCTGAATGCGCTGCATGAGTATGGCGGCAAGCAATGTTGCCAGCGTGCCGAACAGAAAATCCACTGCCATCCCGCTGAACAGATTGGCAAGCATACAGCCAAGCGTCAGGGAAACGCACCAGCGTTTGCGGTAGCAGCAAAGCAGCATCAGCGCTTCGGAAATGCGAATCTGCAAAGCGCCATAGGAAAGCGGCGCAAGGCAGATGGTCAGCGCTGTGTAAATTGCCGCTACAACAGCCATTTGCGAAAGGGCGGACACAGATATTTTGCGGGACATCACAAAAGCCTCCTTGTTTTATGCTGGTTAGCAAGGAAAACAGCATGGTTATCAGTTGAATGCGCGGGTTCAGGATTCTGTTTCTGCGTCAGCATGCTCCTCTGCGGCGGGTGTTTCCTCCGCTTCGGGCTGCGTGAACAGATACGCATTTTCTTCGGTTTCACGAATCAGGTATACAGGACGGTTTTTGACCTCCATGTAGGTCTTGGAGAGGTACATTCCCAGAATGCCGATGCAGCAAAGCTGGATGCCGCCCAGAAACAGTGCAAGGAAAATCAGCGCGATCATGCCGCCTTCGAGATTGCCTGCAATCAGGGCGATAATCAGGAACAGCAGGGCAATGACGCAGCTTGCCGCACCCAGCAGGATCGGGACGGAAAGCGGGAAGGTCGAGAAGCCGATGATACCTTCGATGGAGTAGCGGAACAGTCCCCAGAAACTCCATGCGGTCGTACCTGCGGCACGTTCCACGTTTTTGTATTCGAGATACTTGACGCGGAAACCGACCCATGAGAAAATACCCTTCGAGAAGCGATTGTATTCGGTCATGGAAAGCACGGAATCGACCATTTGCCGTGACATGAAGCGGAAATCCTGTGCGCCGTCCACGATTTCGGTCTGCGAGATCTTGTTCATGATTTTGTAGAACAGTCTTGCAAACCATGAACGGACGGGCGATTCGCCGTCACGGCTGACGCGGCGCGTGGTTGCACAGTCATATTCTCCGCTTGCGACTGCTTCGTACATTGTGGGCAGAAACGCGGGCGGGTGCTGCAAATCCGCATCCATGACCACGCAGTAATCACCGCGGGCGTTGGTCAAGCCTGCATAGATGCCTGCTTCCTTGCCGAAATTACGCGAAAAAGAAATGTAGCGGACACGGCTGTCCTTTTTGGCAAGTGCGCGAAGTATCAGCAGTGTTTTATCGCGGGAACCATCATCAATAAACAAATATTCAAAGGTCAGTTCGGGGTGCGCTTCTGTCATCTGCTTGGAAATCTTTTTGATTTCGGGGTAAAATAGTGGAAGCACTTCCTGCTCGTTGTAGCAGGGAACAATGACCGAAATCAGCTTTGTATCAGCCAAGTCAATTCCTCCTGAGTGTCAAAATCCCTGATAAAACAGCATTTTGACAGTATTTGCCTAATCATACACTATACATTATACCGCAATTTTATGAAAATTGCAAGAGTCACCGCGAAATTATTTCACAGAAATTGCCTGCCATTTCGATTGGGTTTTTGTGTAGTACAGACGGAAGTGCGTTTGTTTTTGAATGATACAAAAAGAACCGCCCACAAACGGAAAAAGCGGGCGGTTTTCGGAGTATGCTAGGCAGGATACTATTATAATGTGTGATGAAAACTGCTGTGCGTTTTGCGGTGGAATGCCGTCTCGCAAGGCGGTTTCATGGAGATTGCAGACATCGCAGTCGCTTGTGCAGACAGCTTCCTGAAAAAATGCTGTCAGAAAACGAGAAGTGACTTGTTCCGCAGCGATTTTGTCGGCGGCATCTGTGCGAATCATCGCTGAAATATGCAAAGTAATGCCGTCAGGTTCATCCGAATAATGCATTTGACAATGCGCTTTCGAAATGGTGAAATCATCTTTTCCATTTATGCAGTGCATTTCCTGAAATTGATTGCGCAGTAAAACAGCGCCGTGCTGTGCATCGTCTGAAAGCAGCGCAATCATGTGTGAACTGTCACAAACCGAAAGATGAAAAGCATTCTCTTTCCAATAGGGTATCAGCGTGGTACGGGTACTTGGTGAATAGGAAAAATCTCCTGCAATGTCGCCGAGTGTGCAGCGCGGGAGCATTCCTGTGCGGATGGCAGCGTCATATTGCATGGCAATGCTGTCGTGGTCCTCCAGTGAAAGCGGCACGTCGCAAAGCAGTACGGGACAGGTCGGCGCGAGAATACCTTTTGCCAGAAGAACAGGCAGTGCAGACAACTTTTCTTCAGTCACGATCAGCAAAGATAAATGTCCGAATGCAAGTTTCATGCCCGAAGCTTGTTCGAGTGCGGCGGGGAGGGACTGTACATTTCCCGCATTTGCCGTCCAGCACTCCTTTTCATCGTAACAGCGCAGTTCTACGCGATTATCAGTCGCGGAGAGCTGCATGATTTCCGCATAGCGGCGATTGCGAATGTCGGTGCAGCCTGTCAGACAGAATACCGAAAAAATCAGTATGAGCACAAAAAATCGTTTCATGCGGCACACTCCTTTGCGGGGATCCATGCGGCGGCGGTCAACAGGACGGCAATCACAGCAAACGGCATGGCATCGGGCGGAAAGGCGATCCAAAGGAGAGAAAATGCAGTGAGCACGGCAAATGCACGATATCGGATTTTGCAGGAATCATGTGGATTTTCACATACTATCTGCATCAGGAACAGCACTGTCAGCACACAGCACCCGACCACAAGCATCAGCCAGAATCCATCGGTGCGAATGGTATCTGAAAACGGCACACGCGACAACAACAGCAAAAACGGATTGCCATGCAGTGTTTGCAGTCGTCCACACTGCATTGCACCATACACAATGACCAGCGGCAGGAATACGGTGCGGGCAATCAGCCAGATGCCTGCCGCACGCTTCGTGTTTTGCAGCGATTTCTCAAAAAACAGCGGCAAGAGCGCAATTTCTGCACTGCATTCCCATTCCTGCAAGACGGCATCCGACTGTGGCACGGCAGACCAGAGATGAATGCATTTTGCAGAGTCGATGCCGCCAAATGGCAGTAAAAGAAACGCAGCAGCGGCGAAAAACAACAGGAATACGGCGGCGCGGCATACAGCGAACGGTGTCAGCGTACAGACGTAGAACGCAGCGGCAAGGAGAAGAATAGTGGTCAGAAGTGGCTGCGGTGCTTCTGCCTGACACAAGAATCTGTACGTATCTGCGAGTGTTTTTGCTGCGAGAAACAACGCGGAAATGCGAATGGCATTTTTTGTGATGCGCGGCAGACGGCAGGGCGCTTTCCGGAGAAAAAACGGCAGCAGGAACAGTCCTTCCAGCAAACCTGTCAGGACAACCCCACGCGCATAAGCGGTACTGTATGGCACACCGCAGCAGAAAAAGTGTGCAAGCCGTGCCAGAAGAAGCAGTGCCGCAATTTGCAGCGCGGTTGGTTCGGTTTTACATTGCGTCATGGTTCTGCCGCACCTCACTGACATGAAAATTTCCTGTAGATAATTTGCGGAATCCAATGCGAATCAGCACGTCCCGCAAACGATTGGGGTAAAGCGGCGAAACGGGCGCAGTTACGGGAAAATCGTATACTGTTGCCGCACAGAGATTGCAAAGCAGAACCATTCCCGTCACGGCAATACCGGAAAGTCCGCACACCGCTGCACATAGAATCAGAATCGGACGTAAAATCGTGAGAATGCTGTGCAGTTCGGGAATAACGAATCCTGCGGTGACCGATAATACCGTGATGGTGAGGACGGGCGTGCTGACGAGTCCTGAATTGACTGCCGCATCCCCGATAATCAAGCCGCCCACGATGCTGACCGCACCGCCGACTGCTTTCGGCAAACGCAGTCCCGCCTCCCGCACCACCTCAAACATGAACAGTACACCTAGCATTTCGGCGGCGATGGAAAAGGGCGCATTTTGTTCCGCTTTTGCGAGAATTTGCAGCAAAGTCGGGTTCAGCAGTTCAGGGTGCCAGACTGCAATTGCAAGGTACAGCGCAGGCAGTGCCATGGCAAGCAGAAACGCCGAAAATTTCAGCAGACGAATGAAAGAGGCGTAAAGCGGCGGTTCGTTGTAGTCGTCCAGCGTTTGAAAATATTCCCAGAATAATTGCGGCAGTACCAGCGCAAATGGCGTACCATCAATCAAAACGGCGATTCTGCCCTCCAGCATTTTGGCGCAAAGCACGTCAGGGCGTTCTGTTGTGCCGATGCTGTGAAAGAAATGACAGGCTTTTTCCTCCAGAAACGGGCGGATATAACCGCTGGAAAGCACTGTTTCCAATGGAAGATTTTCGAGTTTCTTCTGGATTTTCTGCACCAGTTCCATTGATACGCGGTCTTGCAGCCAGCAAATGCAGACATCCGTCTGGGAAAGCGTGCCGACTTGCTGCATCTGCATCGTCAGCAGCGGGGACTTGACACGGCGGCGCAGCAGTGACATATTTGTGCGCAGATGCTCGGTAAATCCTTCGCGTGCGCCGTAGATATTCTGTTCGCCGCTTGGTTCATCTATGCTTCGGGATGCGTAACCCTGCACGCCGATGGCAAGCGCTTTATCTGCACCGTCTGCGAAAATCAGTGCAAATCCTGCGGAAAGCATTCTGGATACTGCCGCAAAATCTTCAGCCGTCTGTACATCCGTGGACAGCAGAAGCGCTTCTTGCAGATGCGAAAACAGCGAATTTGCGTTGGAAAATTGTTCATTCAAATCGTTTAGCGGCTGCATGACCATTTGCGCAAGTGTATTTGTGGAAAGCATTCCCTCACAGCAAAGCAGCGCACAGGCTTGCCCACCCAATGCGACACGGTTGATGAGTAAATCGGCGGACGATGCCCAGATGCTTTTCAGGTGACGGAGATTTTGTTCCAGAGAGTCGGAAAGCACCTGTGTTTGCAGGCTTTTCTGATTGCTTTCAAAGTTCACAAATTGTACCTCCTTTGGGTGGGCGAATGGTATATAAATAGTATATCGCAAGTTCACCAAAAAATACAGGTGCAAACTTGTTAAAATTTACCGAAGAATAAATGAAGAAAAGCGAAATCCGATTGAATTCCCATGTGGATTGTGCTATAATAATTCTGATTGGCGGTTATCGCCTGTATGGAAAATTGAGGAATGTCGGAAAGGGAAAGAACATGAAGCGAATGAAAACATGGCTTGCATTGCTGATGAGTGCGGCAATGATCGGCGGCGGGACAAGCTGCGGACTGATGGAGAACATTGATCCGAATCAAGAACCAGAAAGCAAAACATTGGAAGAAATGCCCGGTCAAACGACTGCACCGACCGAAACAACAGTCACTACCACAACAACCACCGAAGAAGTCATTGTGAATCCGACTGTACATATGATTGCTGTCGGTGATAACCTCGTGCAGACTTATGTTTATCGTGCCGCGCAGAACTGGGCTGGCGGTACAGGCTATGATTTCACGAAATCCTATGAAAATATTGCACCGCTTGTGGCGGCGGCAGACGTTGCTGCTATCAATCAGGAAACACTGATTTGCGGCGGCGATTATGAAATCAGCGGTTCGAATTTTAATTTCAATTCGCCTGTGGAATTGGGCGATGAACTGGTTGAAATTGGTTTTGATGTGTTTACATTGGCGAATAACCATGTGCTTGACAAGGGCATCAACGGTCTGGCATCGAGTCTGGATTACTGGGACAGTATGATGTCAAAGCATCCGATTCTGGCAACCGGTGCATACCGTGATACGACTGACCAGAACCAGATTCGCATTCAGGAAGTCAACGGCATGAAAATTGCGTATCTGTGCTATGCGGAACACCTGAACGGTTATTCGATCCCTGCGGATTCGCCTATGAAAGTCAGCATGACTTCGGATGAGGCGCTGATCGAACGTCAGATACGGGAAGCAAATGAAATGGCGGATGCGGTCATCGTGCAGGCACACTGGGGCTGGGAAGATTCCCATGATGTTGCACCTGCTGTCAAAGATTTGGCAAACAAAATGGTACAGTGGGGCGCAGATGTGGTATTGGGCGGACATTCCCATACCGCAGAAACTATGGAATACATTACCCGTGTAGACGGTTCGAGAGGATTTGTGTTCTATTCGCTGGGCAATTTCATTTCGGCACAGACGGATAACTTCAATGTGGTCGGCGAAATGGGTGATTTCAACCTCACGCTGGACATGACCACAGGTGAACTGATTGTCAGCGATGTGAAGTGCATTCCGATCATCACGCATTATGACAACGGACAATTCGGCAATCTGCGCTTGTATCCGTATTATATGTACACGGCAGAACTTGCAAATTCGCATGGTTTGCCGTATGCACCGATGGGAACTGCGAAAGCGTTCAACATGGATGTTATCAACAACATCATCAACGCGAACATTCCCGCAGAATTCCAGCAGCTTTCCGAACCGGAATGGCTTGCAAACGGTGCAAGCACGGCTGAGATGACATTTTCCAAGGAAACACCGTCCGTTTCGGTATCGCCGGTGCAGACTGATTTTGCCGCAGAAACCACGGCTGTCACAACGGAAACTGCACTGACGGTGATGGCGCTGACGTCGACAACAAGCACAGTGACCATTGCATCGACCACGTAAAATATAAATTTTCTGTGAACAAAAAGTAAAAGTTTTTTATGCAAACGTGTGCTTTTTCAAAATGTATAAAATGTCGTGATTTGATGTGATTTGTGCTTGGATTTCCTGTCAGCGTAAAAAATATGAAATGATATTTGGTATATTGAACAATTATCACATACTCATTTTATCAATATTTACAAAAAGGCATCCAAAGTCTTGACTTTGGATGCTTTGTTCATTATAATGGTAATAAGCCGCAGTGTGCGGATAGGTGTACCCTTTTGGTAAGTACATAAAGGGTTTCTGTGGTGGACAGCCGCAGAAGAAGACAAATCCGCAGACCTTGCGAGTTGTAACACATTTCAGGTTTATTTGGGATAGGGGTGTTACAATGTGCTTTGGCAAAGCAGGGGTGCTTTGCTTTCCACCGTATATATGAAGAGTTGTGTATCAGCGCACTTCTCGGAATATATAAATAATCATGAAAAGAAGGAGGAAACGAATGAAGGCGCAGAAGGCAATCATGTGTCTGCTGGCAGATGTTCTGGCGGCAGTTTCTGTCCTGAGTGCTGTTCAGCTTCCGCTATGTGCAGAAGATTCGGACTTTGCGGCGGTTTCAATCAGTACGGTGACCGCGGCAGAAGATGGCTCTTTTGAAACGTATGTGGTCTTGGATGCACTCCCGAAAACAGGACTGTGTGCAATGGAATTTGCTGTGACATATGATGTGTCTGTTCTGAGTATCAGCGAAGTTGAATTGCTCTATGATACAGGAGCGGATGAGATGGAAGCCGCAATCGACAAACATCTTGCAGGTTCGGTATTTTCGTATGAAGATATCGGCGGTGAGATCCAAGTACGATGGGCGACCGCACTCAAAAACTCCGATTACTGGCTGAAAGAGGAACGGCAGTTCCTACGGATCAGCGGTCACGTAAACACGGATTTGCGTGGTGCCTGCTATCCGATGCGAATCGTTCCGCCGACTGTTCCCGAAGGTCAAACTTCGGCGATCACGGCAGGCTATGTAGATGCAAACGGCAATTCGCACTATTGTGATGTAAAACAGACGGACGGTGCGGTCTGGACGGTCATTGATGAAAGCGGTGCTACTTTGTACGGCGATGTCAACATGAACGGCGCACTGGAAATTTCCGATGTCATCATAGGATTTCGGCTGATGCTTGAGGAGGAACAAACCTTAGGCGCCGCAGCATACGCAAACGCAGACTGTGAGCGTGACGGCGTGCTGACAATGAGCGATGTATCGCTGATGCTTCACTTGCTTGAATGTCAAGCTGAAGGCATTGCCATTCGTGCAGCCGGATAATTGCTCACCCACGGTGAATCCGTACACAGCACGGGATTGTGTACAAGTTCCGTGATATGCGGCCATACAAAGAAAGGCGCGTATCTACTGCACCCATTCAAGAACCGGCAGCCGGCGGCGGACACCGCTTATGGTATATGCCGGCGGAAAGCCGTATCCAAAACCCAACAAAACATTATGTTTCGGAAAGGTCCGAAACAGAAAGGAACAAGTTGTCATGAAGAAATTCATCTCCGCAATCACATCCGTCGCTATGGCAGCGACCGCTCTGGGCAGCACCTTTGCTATGAATGCAAACGCTGCTGTTACCACCTCTATTGTAGACATCCGTTCCGGCGAATCCAATGCATTCGCTGTATCTAGCGCCGATATTGCTAAAGGCGATGTCAGAGTCCCTGTTTCTGTTTATATTCCGCAGTGCTCCGGTATCAATACCATGAGCTGCAAGTTCTCCATCAATGGTGGCGAAACCCTCGGTAAAGCTCCTGCTGACAGCGAATACCTGTTCGGCAACTACGGCATCAAAATGGTGACCGCAGCTACTCTTGTTGCAAAAGAAGAGGAAGATGACGAGGACTATGCAGATGGTTATGCACTGCCTGCTTGCTTCCAGCCTGATAAGGATGGCGACGTAAGCTATCAGACTGCACTGTTCCAGGGTGATTTCTACAACTTCACCTACCAGAACAAGACCGCTGTTCAGAAGAAGCTGAATGATGCTTCCTTTGCAGCATACGAAGCTACCGGTGCAAAGGACGTTTATACTTGGGATAAGTCCGTTGAATGGGCTTACAAGTACCCGCTGTTCCAGTTCGACCTCATTCTTCCGAAGGGTCTGGCTGACGGCGACTACGTACTCGACATCTATCGTGAAAAGTACGTCAACGCAAACTCCATCGGTTCTTCCAAGCTGGTTTATGGTAACTCCACCATTACCGGTGTTGACGGCGAAGTCACCTACGAAACCGTTCCGCTGAAGATCACTGTCGGCGAAGGCGGTTCTTCGGTTACCACCGAAGCTCCAAAGACCACTGAAGCTCCGAAGACCACCGAATCTTCTAAGACCACTCAGGGCACCGGTGATGTTGTTCCTTCCGGTTACACCCTGTCCCTCCAGACTGAGGGCGCTACCTTCCAGAACGGCAAGTATGTCGCAGAAGGTAAAGTTGGCACAGCTACTCAGGTCGACCTGATCGTTAATGGCGACCCCGGTACCGCAGGCGTTCAGCTTGACATCGACTTCGATGGTCTGGATGCTACCTGCGAAGGCGGCACCGCTTACAAGTGCGAGCCGACCTGGAACCCTGCTGAAGGCATCCTGATCTACGTTCCGAAGGATGGCCAGAACGTAACTGCTAAGGACGGCAAGACCGTTGCTTCCTTCACCGTTACCCCGAAAGAAGAAAAGACCTACTCCTTTGGTCTTGATACCAAGAACGGCTTCAAGCAGATGGTAAACGATGCTGACAGAAAGCCTCTGGATTACACCTTCATTGGTCTGGATCTCGTTTGCGGCGGTTCTACCGGCACAACTGAAGCTCCGAAGACCACTGCTTCTCAAAAGAGCGAAACCACCAAGTCTACCGGCAGCACTGTAAAGCCTGACGGCTACACCCTCGAACTCGTAAATGCTGACGGCGACACCTCTTTCCAGAATGGTCTGAACTATTCTAAGGTTGAAGCTGGCAAAGCTGTTACCCTGAACCTCGTTGTCAATGGTGACCCCGGTACTGCTGGTGTTCAGCTCGACATCGACTTTGACGGTATGGACGCTACTTGCGAAGGCGGTAACGCTTACAAGTGCGAACCTACTTGGAACCCTGCTGAAGGCATCCTGATCTACGTTCCGAAGGATGGCCAGAATGTTGCTGCGAAGGACGGCAAGACCGTTGCTTCCTTCACCGTAACTCCTTCCGAAGAAAAGGCTTACACCATCGCTCTTGACACCAAGAACGGCTTCAAGCAGATGGTCAATGACGCTGACAGAAAGCCTCTGGATTACAGCTTCATCGGTATCGTTCTCGATGCTTCTGCTGCTGTTGAGACCACCACGACTGTTACCACCACCACTCCTGCACCTGAAACCACCACCACTCCTGCACCTGTAACCACCACCACGGTTGTTACCACCACCACTCCTGCACCTGTAACCACCACTACTACCACCGTCACCACGATCAGTGGTACTGTTGCTTGGGGCGATGTCAACTGCGACGGTAAGGTTTCTATCGCTGACGTTGTTCTGCTGAACAAGCACATCTCCCAGAAGGCAGAAGTTTCTGCACAGGGTCTGAAGAATGCAGACGTTGTCAACGACAACCAGCTCGACACCAACGACTCTACTGCAATCAAGGGCAAGCTCGCTAAGTTCTACGATGTGGATGCATTCCCGTTCGCAGATGCAGCAGCTCTGAATGCAGCTCTTGCACAGTAATCTGTACACTGCAAACACAAAAAAGTCAAAGCATTTCATCTGAAATGTAGGCGAACATAATCGTTAAATATGTGCGCGGGCCGAGGGGTTCGCGCACATATAAACAGAAAGGGAAAAACATGAAGAGATTCATTTCTGCAATGTCTTCCTTGTGTCTCGCTGCAACTTCAGTGTTCTCCGCATTCCCTGCGTTGACGGCCGGCGCTGCCGGTTCGCTGACCATGAAGGGCGATACCGTTTCCGCAGCTGCGGGTGAAACCGTCAAAGTCGGTTTTGCACTTTCCAATGATACCGGTACTGCGGCAATGCAGCTGCAATTCGATTTCGGCGGACTGGAGTATGCAGACTACACATACGGCGGTGCCTATAAAGTTGAACCGCAGTGGAACGACAAAGAGTACATCATGACATGGGGCGGTGAAAAGAACCTCAAAGCAAAAGATGGTTCTTACCTCGCATATTTTGATGTCACTGTACCGAAGAATGCGACCAAATCTTCCTACGAAATCACATTGAGTGAGAAGAACGGTTTCAAAAACAAGGTAATCGACTACGACAGAGTGGAAAATACACTTTCCTTCTCTCCGATTACTATTAATGTAGAGGGCGCAACTAACACAGAAGTTTCAGCAACTACCACAAAGGGAAATACAACCATTCCATCGGGCTACACATTGCAGCTCGTGAATGCGAATGGTGAAACCTCTTACCAGAATGGTAAGAACTACACCAAGGTAACGGCTGGCGAAGACGTTACTCTGGATCTGGTCGTCAACAATGACCCTGGTACCGCAGGTGTTCAGTTTGACCTCGATTTCGGCGGGTTGACTGCTGAAATGACCAGCGGTTCGGCATACAAATGTGAGCCGACCTGGAACCCGTCAGAAGGCATTCTGATTTATGTCCCGAAGGATGGTCAGAATGTTGCGGCAAAGGATGGCAAGACTGTTTGCTCCTTTACCATCAAACCGACAGAGAAAAAACAGTATGTCTGCGGTCTTGACAGCGGCTTCAAGCACATGGTCAATGACGCTGACAGAAAAGCTCTGGATTACACCTTTATCGGTATCGTGGTCGATGCAGGTGAGGGCACAGCACCCGGTTCCACCGAAAAGACCGAGAAGACCGAAAAGACCAACGCTACCACCAAGAATACCGGCAGTTCCACATTCCCGAGCGGATACACCCTCCAGCTTGTGAATGCAGACGGCGAAACCACCTTCCAGAATGGTATGAACTACACCAGCGTAGAGGCTGGCAAGGAAGTTACCCTGGATCTGGTTGTCAATAACGACCCCGGCACCGCTGGTGTCCAGTTCGATATTGATTTCGGCGGTCTGACTGCTGAAATGACCTCCGGCACCGCATACAAGTGCGAGCCGACATGGAACCCCGCTGAAGGCATCCTGATCTATGTCCCGAAGGACGGTCAGAATGTTACGGCAAAGGACGGCAAGACTGTTTGCTCCTTTACCATCAAACCTACCGAGAAGAAAGAGTATGTCTGCGACCTTGACAATGGCTTCAAGCACATGGTCAATGACGCTGACAGAAAAGCACTGGATTACACCTTCGTTGGTATCGTTGTTGATGCAACAGGTAAAGCACCTGCAACCACAACAACAAAAGCGCCGATCTCCAGCAACTACTCTATCGAGCTGGTGAACGCAAACGGCGAAACCACACTGAAGGATGGCAAGAACTACACTGCTGTCAAGGCAGGCGAAGCAGTTACCCTGAACCTCATCGTTAAGGGCGACGGCGGCACCGCAGGTGCTCAGCTTGGTCTGAACTTTGGCGGTCTGGCAGCTACCTTCACCGCAGGCACTGCATACAAGTGCGAGCCGGAATGGAATGCTGCATCCCATATCCTTACTTACCTGACCAACGGCGGCAAGAATGCAACTGCTGCTGACGGCGCTGTCATCGGTTCCTTCAAGATTACCCCTGACAAGGTCGGTCAGTTCGTATGTGATCTGGATAACTCCATCGCAAACTTCCAGCAGATGGTTCGTGACGAAGACGACACACCTTACGAATTCAAGTTCGTTGGTATTGTTGTTGACGCAAAGGATGCAACTGTCACCACCACTGTAACCACTCCGAGCACCACTGTTCCTACAACCACGACCGGTATACCCGAAAAGACCGATCATTCATCTGACACCACCAAGACAACCGGTGAAACTCCTGCTTCGATCGGTTGGAAGGTCGCAACTGTCAATGCTGATGCAAACGCAAAAGTCGCTGTTCCCGTAACCATTTCCGGTGATGCGGGTACTTCCGGCTTCAATGTCACATTCGAAGCAGCTGAAGGACTCAAGTTCGACAGCATCGAATGGGGTACCGCTTACAGCGGCGCAGCTCTTATCAACAATGGCAAGCTTACCATTGTTTGGTCGGACAAAGACGGTAATAACCAGAAGGCTGCTGACAACGCTGTTGTCGCAACACTCTACTTTATCGCTCCTGCTGCTGAAGGCACTTATTCCGTCAAGATTTCTGATCTCGAAGTTGTCAGCACAAATGGCGAGACCCTTGGTATCGCTGAGACCAACGGTGCAGTTATCGTTGGTAAGGGCAGCACAGCAGGCGGCGCAACATGGACCATCGACACGGTGGAAGCTGTTGCAGGCAAGCAGGTCAAGGTTCCGGTTCTCGTGAAGAACGACTCCGGTACGGCTGGCTTCACCGCAGGCTTTGCATACAACTCCGAACTGAAGTTTGAAGGTATTGAATGGGGTACTGCTTATGCAGGCGCTCCGCTTCTCCACAACTCCGAATTGACTGCTGTTTGGGCAGACAAGGACGGCAACAATGTGAAGGCAGCTGACAACGCAGTTGTTCTCTACCTCGTATTCACCGCACCTTCCAAGCCCGGCACCTATAATGTCACATTCGGTGAACTCGATGCAACCGATACCAACCAGGATCCGCTGACCATCACTAAGATCGATGGCGCAGTTGTTGTAAAGGGCTCTGGTTCTGGTGATGTTGTGAACCCTGGCAAGGCCGGCTGGGATATCGCTGAAGTAACCGCAGCAGCAGGCGCAGACGTATCTGTTCCTGTATTCATCAATCAGGATGCGGGTATTTCCGGTTTCAACGTCACCTTCGATTATGACTCCGCACTGACCTTCAAGGGCATCAGCTGGGGCAACGCATATAACGACGCTCCGATGGTGAACACGAAGGAAAAGACTGTTGTTTGGGCTGATAAGAGCGGTAACGACCAGAAGGCAACTGACGGTGATATCGTTGTTTACCTGAACTTCACAGCTCCTTCTGAAGAAGGCAAGTATGAAGTGAAATTCGTCGAATTGGAAGCAAGTAATTCCAATGGCGAAACCGTGACCATCGCAAAGGATAACGGTGCTGTCATCGTATCCAAGGATGTCACAACAACAGTTGTAACCACTACCACCAACACCGCAACCACTCCGCAGGGTCTGAAGGAAGACGAGATCGGTTGGGTTATCAGCAATGAGACCGCAGCACCTGGTGCAAAGGTCGCTGTTCCTGTGATCGTTTCTCAGGATGCTGGTACTTCCGGCTTCAACGTCACCTTCGCTTATGATCCCGCACTGACCTTCAATGGCATTACATGGGGCAATGCTTACACTGGCGGCGCTCTCATCAACAATGGCAAACTCACCATCGCTTGGGCTGACAAGGACGGCAATAACCAGAAGGCTGCAAACGGCGCTGTTGTTGCTTACCTGAACTTCACCGCTCCTTCTGCTGAGGGCAAGTATCCTGTTACCTTCGAAGAACTCGAAGTTGCGAACACCGATAACACCCCGATGAAGGTTCAGAAGTTTGATGGTTCTGTCACTGTTTCCGCACAGGCAACCACCACGATTACCACCAACAGCGGTTCTACTGTTACAACAACTACCACTTCGTTCGTGATCCCTGACGGCTCTGCTGGCTGGCTCATCGGCGAAGAAACTGCTGAGGCAGGCGCAAAGGTTGCTGTTCCGGTAACCGTTAAGAAAGACCAGGGCACTTCCGGCTTCAATGTCACATTCAGCTACGATCCTGCTCTGACCTTCGAAGGCTTCACTTGGGGCAATGCTTATACCAGTGCTCCTCTGTTGAACAACAAGGAACTCACAGTTACTTGGGCAGACAATAACGGCAACAACCAGACTGCTGCTGATGATGCTGTAATTGTTTACCTGAACTTCACCGCTCCGAATGCTGATGGCGTATATCCTGTTACATTTGCAGAACTGGAAGCAATCAACAGCGACGGCGGTGCAGTAAAGATCGCACAGCGCAATGGTGCGGTTATCGTTTCCGCTAAAACGACTCCTACCACCAGCGGTATCGGCGGCGGCACCGGCACTACCATTTCGACGAAGTCCCCTGTTATTCCTGACGGCTCTGCCGGCTGGCTGATCGGTGAAAAGACTGTCGAAGGCGGCGCAAAGGTTGCTCTCCCTGTTACCATTAAGAAAGACCAGGGCACTTCCGGCTTCAATGTCACATTCAGCTATGATCCTGCTCTGACTTTCGAAGGCTTCACTTGGGGCAATGCTTACACTGACGCTCCTCTGCTGAACAACAATAAACTGACAATCACTTGGGCAGATAAGAACGGCAACAACCAGAAGGCAGCAGACGATGCTGTGGTTGTTTACCTGAACTTCATCGCTCCGACTGCTACCGGTAAGTATCCTGTAACCTTCGCAGAACTCGAAGCTGTCAACACGGCAGGCAACAACCTGAACCTTGTTGAAGTGGATGGTTATGTTGAAGTAGTTGCAGGCACTACTACAGGCATTCCGGAAACTACCGTTTCCGGCGAAACCACCCTGTCTTCTGACACTACGGTTTCTACTACTGTCAGCGAATCCACCACAAGTGTTACCGCTACCAGCACAACTGATAGCAACACTACCACAAGTGCTACCGCTACCAGCACGACTCTGAGCGAAACCACTTCGAATGGCACCAGCACGAGCACCACGCTCAGCGAAACCACTTCGAATGGCACCGGCACGAGCACCACGCTCAGCAACACCACGAGTGATGGTACTGGCACGAGCACCACGCTCAGCAACACCACGAGTGATGGTACTGGTACCACCACAAGCGGTACGACAGTGAATCCGGAACAGGTCATCTTCTGGGATATCGCAGAAGTAGAAGCTGCTCCTGGCGCAACTGTTAAGGTTCCTGTTACTGTCAAGAATGACATCGGTATCTCCGGCTTCAATGTCACCTTCGCGTTTGACAAGGCACTGGTTCTGACCGGTATTCAGTGGGGTAATGCATATACAGGTGCACCTCTGATCAACCTCCAGAAACAGACCATCGCTTGGGCAAGCAACGATGGTTTGAACCAGACTGCTGCTGATGGCGCAGTTGTTGCTTACCTTGTATTTACCGCTCCTTCTGCTGCTGGTAAGTACGATGTGACCTTCGCAGAATTCGATGCAGCTGATTCCAACGATGAAGCTCGCAATGTGGAACTGTCGAATGGTTATGTGGAAGTGAAGGAAGACATCACCAGTACGACCGCAGTCACCACGACAACTGATGTCACTGCAACGACCACGATTTCTACCGTTTCCGATACGACCACGACGATCAGCGGTTCTACCGTCAGCGGCACGACCACCACAAGCGGTTCCACCGTCAGCGGCATGACCACCACAAGCGGTTCTACCGTCAGCGGCACGACCACTACAAGCGGTTCTACCGTCAGCGGCACGACCACTACAAGCGGTTCTACCGTCAGCGGCACGACCACCACAAGCGGTTCTACCGTCAGCGGCACGACCACTACAAGCGATTCTACCGTCGGCGGCACGACTACTACCACATGCGGTTCTACCGTCAGCGGCACGACTACTACCACAAGCGGTTCTACCGTCAGCGGCACGACCACCACAAGCGGTTCTACCGTCAGCGGCACGACCACTACCACAAGCGACACGACCGTCAGCGGCACGACCACCACAGGCGGTTCTACCGTCAGCGGCACGACCACTACCACAAGCGACACG
>JAZUJW010000008.1:0-16263 GCA_045642925.1 Oscillospiraceae bacterium | reverse complement strand
TTTCCGCCATCTTGCACAGAAATTCTTTGCTGGGCGTCAGCCCAGCGGCATCATTTCTGTACAATCTGACGAAAAATCTGACTGGTCAAACTCGTTTGACCATACGCATCCTATGCCACCAGCTCTGTGCGGTGTTGCCTTGATTTTTCAAAAAATCGCAGAGTCCAGAGGCAGCGCCTCCGGGCGCCAACAGACTGCAAGCAGTCTGCACCGCAGAGCGCGAAACACTCTTATTTCGTCCAAACGAATCAAGAGAGGGGGAGAAGCGCCCAACAAAGTTGGTCACATTCTCCCCCTCTAAGGGTTTTCCTCCGGATTTTACTTATTGCAGAACAGATCTCAGTGCAGCCAGATCCATGCTATCGAACGAACCGTCTTTCGTCAGGTCGCCCAGAATCAACTGTTCCTGTGTCAGCGTCGTTCTGCCGAGCAGATAATCACTCAGCTTCTGCACATCATTGATGTCTACTTTACCATCTCTGTTGACATCGCCCAGCGTGTACTTTGTAGTCGGAACAGAGGTCAGACTCTGCATACCCTTCGGTACACTCTGACTGCATCCCATGCCGGTAATAATATGACTGGACTGTTCTTTTTCCAGGACAGTGCGGTTGACCATATACAGATCCTTGACACTATACCAGCAAGTATCAATATAATACCAGTCATTACCGATCTGCACCAGATTGAATGCGTGTGTATTGGAGCCGATACCCTCAGCATTGATGCCTGCAAGTTCCAGCAGATACATATACATATCTGCATAATCTAAACAGACGATACCTTTTTCCATCAGCAGCTCTTCCCAGAAATTAAGCGAACCGCCATCTGCGATTGAAAGATAGTTATAATGCGAACCGACATAATTATAAAGCTTTTCCACAATCTGATACTGCTGCATTACAGAATACGAAACCTTTTTGCCCTGACCAACATATGTAATATTCAGTTTCTTGAAAATCTCTCTTGCCTTGGAATCGCCCATATCTCTTGCGAATTTCGTATCTACAAAGGCAGCCATGTTGTTCATAAAGAAATTATGGAACGTGGTGTTATAATTCGAATAAGTGATTTTGGTATTGTAAAGATACACATTGGTCAGACTGCCCGGATTCAGGTGACTATAACCAAATGCATATTTTGAAATAGAAATTATGCTGTTCGGCAATTTCAGTGTGGTCATGTTATTGACATCTTCCAAAGCATCCTCTGCAATATACTGTACATTGACGTTGGAAAGGTCAACGGTGCCGTTGGAAATTTTGCCATAATACAGAAGCACATTGCCAAGAATTACACATTTCGAAGAAGATGCCTTCTGTGCATTAAACCATTTGCTTTCCTTAAATGCATTATATTCCACTTCCGAAACGGCGTATGCATTGGTTACGCTGTTCAGTTTCGAACAATTCGAAAATGCATTTGCCTTGATTGTTTTGACGCCGTTCAGATCCAAAGAAGTAAGCGAGGAATTTGCGTAGAATGCCATACTATACACCTTTTTGATATCGGGCTGATTTCCGGCAAGGTTCAGAACAGTGACACTGGAAGCATTTCCAAGATACTTAATCAGCCAGTCACCGAATACAACTGCGCCATTCTTATTCGGAGTTTTGATAAAAGGCGTATTTTTGAATGCATCGCTTTCAATGGATTCCAACGCAGTACCGGAATAAACGACTGTCCTCAGAGATGTACAATTGTAGCAGAAATTATATCCGATTGTTTTCACGTTTTTGGAAACTGTCAGCTGCTGAAGATAAGAATCCTGTGCAAAATATGAGCCGATTTCTTTGATGGTATCAGGCATGGTGATGTTCTTCACCATTGCGCCTTTTGCAAAATTGGAACCGATGGCATTGACGGTATAAGTTTTGCCATTAATCTTCATGGTACTCGGAATCACAATGCTGGAAGAGGTCGTGCTTTTCAGTGCGGTAATGGTGACATAAGGTTCATCCGGGTTCGGGATGCTGTATTCGTACACACCGCCAGCGTAAGAATAGGTATTGCTTGCAGCAGAAGCGGTGATTGCAGGCAGCATTTCGAATGCGTCGCTTGTTCCGCTGAGGGGTACAGCCGCAGAGCATACAATAGAGAGTGCAAGAATGGAAGTCAATGCTTTTTTGAAACCGTTTTTCATAATAATCCTCCTAAAATCAAATCAAAATTGCTTTGCACTTCAAGTGCAGGTGTATTATAGCATGGTGTAATTTTGAATGCAAGAAGAAATCGTTATATTCCTGAAAAAATCTGCATCGCAAACAATTGTTATATAAAGAGCGGCAATACATATGTGCAAAGTAAACAGAATTTGTATTTTATGTAAATACAATAATTATTAATTGGATTATCAGCAGATAAATAAAAAAAGAGAGAAATAATATGTTTATTAAGATTATCAAAACAAATTATTAAGATGAGTTTCCATGCGCCGGCATGACGGGGACTGTGGGACTTGGGACTGAATGTCAGGCGGCTGTTGTATTGAGGAGTCCAGAGGGAATTTCCTTTGGCAGCGCGTAAAACACCTTTGTATTGTGCAGTATGCCAAACAAGTCGTATTCTGTCAATTTGCAATTGTGCAGCTTATCATTTGTCAGCTTCTCCAAATCCCATGTGCTTTCCTTGTACACTATGCCAAATAGCGCGAATAATCGTTGCAATCAGCGAAAAGGTGTGCTATAATATGCATATTATTTACGCAAATGGAGGTGAAGTATTTGAACTCTGCATTCGACCCGCAGGCGCTCAGGGAGGAATATCAGCAATTAGACTCCGGAGAACCGAAAATGCGTGCGATTCGCGCTGCCATCACACAGGCGGAAACCGCAAAAGACAACCGCATTCTGATGATATTCCACCGTGATTTGATTTTCGAATCCGTCTTTTCAGGCGACCGCTATCAGGCTTTGATAGATTTCCCACAATATTACGCAATCTATGAGCAAAATGAAGACATACAGGTAGAATTCCGCTTCAAAGTGCTCTGGACATTCAAATGGATCTTGCAGGCAACGACAGAATTCCCGCAGATTTCAAAAAAGCAGGTCATGGAATGGTTCGCGCTGTACCGCAAAGAATTGCTTTCAGCAGGCTACTCGCTCCGTGCCTTTTACGATTTCCGTGCCGTATTCTACAGCTACTACGACCGCGCAAAAACACGCATGGACTACCATTCCTTCATGGAAGCGCCCATCGACGAAATGACCAACGGCAAGCGCGATGAATATGATACGCAGATACAATGGGAATTGTACTTCGGGAATCGTGAAAAAGCCGAAATCGCAATGAAAAAACTCATGGCAATGAAATTTCGGGATGACGAGATCCCCCGCAAGCCATATCTCGATTTTCTGGAAGATGATTTGCGCAGAAGAAATGTCGAAAGTGCGGCAGAATATGCAAAAAAACTGCTTCCGCTTTCCGACGGCGACCGCTTCTGCATGGAACAGCTCGGAATGCTGCTTTGCTATTTCGCATGGCAAGACCCCATGAAGGGCTGGCATTTCCTCAACAAAAACATGAGTGTCCGCCTTTCTTCCCGCAATCCGTATCTCTGCTTCTGGTTCGACCGTGGCGCGATGCTGCTTTGCCGTGTCCTCAGCAGAGGAAGCGAAACCCTCACCGACCACAACGGCAAGGAATGCACCCCCGCAGACCTCGCGGAACGTGCCGCACAACTGCGGGAATCCTGCGCTGAGATCGGTGCACAGTTCGATGCCCGCAACGAATCCGATTTCTACGCAAATGCCCTCACAGAATACGATTCCCTGATTGAAATAAACGAATAGGAGAATAAAACTATGTTTGATGCAGATAAATATATTCAGGAATATGAAGAACTCGAACACGGCAAGCCCAGACTGCGCGTCATGAAACAGGCGATCGCCGCGGCGGATGAAGCCAAGGATGCAAGCTGGCAAATCATGTTCCGCCACGAATATCTGAACGAATCGGTCTTTGAATGCGATGATATTGACGGCATAATTGTATTTCCGGAAATGCTTTCGATTTTTGATGAGCACCCCGAACTCACCGATGAATATTTGCTCGATGTCATGTGGGATTTCAAAAACATTCTCGGTGAATCATCTGATTTTCCGCAGATCTCGCTTGCTGAACTTGAGAATTTATACGCAGAATATGAACGCCGCCTGAAAAAATATGGATTTTCTCTGCGCACCCTCAAATACAAACGGGAACGCTTGTCCGAAAGAACAGGCAACTTTCTCCCGCTTTCCGAATACGGAAAATATAAGGATGAACCCACGGACAGCCTGAAAGACTGCGAAGCCTGTGAAACCAACTGGAACGTGATCTGCGCATTGATGAACGATGACGAGGCAAAGGCGGAAGAACTCAGCCAACCGCTGTTTGACGGCACACTGAGTTGTGCCGAAGTACCAAACGCGACCTATTTCCGCTGGATCACCTATTTGCAGAAAAAAGGGGATTATCAAAAAGCCAAAAAGTATGCGAAGCGTCTTTCCCTCCGCATACGCGATACCAGTCAGCATACCGATTATGCCGGCGTTCTTTTGCGATTCTATGCGAAATTCCAACCGCATACAGGGCGCAATCTCCTCCGCCGTACACTCGCAAACTATCTCTCCTGCCGCAATCCCATGTTGAAACTGAAATACGCCAAAGGTGCGTATTCACTGTTCAAAGAATGCAAAGACGAAGATTTCATGCTGATTCTCCCACCGGAATTTCCGCTTTACAATGCAGAAAACAATTACATCACAGCAGAAGTACGCGATTACTTCTATAATGAGGCAAAGACACTTGCACAGCGCTTTGACGAACGCAACGGCAACACTGTCCAAATGGATGACCTGAACGCAGATATGCCCGATTATGACGACGAAGCTGTGGATATCATTCATGGTGATGCCTCTCAGGATGTTTCTGCCATGGCGGCTGTTTGCAGTACACTGCCGCAGGTACTGACGCTGGAATCCGTGCAGGCATTGATAAAAGCTGACGGACATTTCGAAGCGGAACTGATGCGTACAGACGAAGAACACGGCTTCCTGCAATTCCAGCTTCGGGAAGATGACCGGATCTATCAGGCGATCGTGATGGTACAGCAGGTTCCTGATCTGGATGATTTCCGTCCTGCCACGCCAATTTCGCGGGTATTGCGGGAAGAAGCTGACAAGGCAGAAGGCGTTGTGCTTTGCCTCATGCCGTTTGAGGATCATCAGCCCGATCTTGCCCTGCATTTCCAGATGCGATTCCTGCACATGATTTGTCCGGATGCTGTCGTATACCTCGATTACACCCGCCGCAAGGTATTCCATCCGCGCTGGTTTGCCATGCAGACAGAAACGACCGTACCGCCGCTGGTCGATTACCTCTACAACCTTGATTTGTTCGGCTGTGAAAATGATAGAGCCTGGATCTTCACACGCGGCATGACGTGCTGTTCGCTGCGGGAATTTGAGATCTGGGATGCAAACCGCGAAAATGTGAACAGATATTGCGATTTGCTGTGCTTTGTCGTAGAGCGTTTCCTGCTGCGCGGAGAAATCGTCGATGCAGGTGAACCATTCGAGGCACTGCGTCTTTCGGATAATACCTCTCTGCGGCTGGCATGGCTGCCCGCTTCGCAGGCGAAAGCATACTATGAAAACCAAGCAGACAGTATCCTTTCGAATCGTACGCAGATAGTCGGTGATGAAGCAGAGGAAATGGACAAAAACGCTGTCTTGTTCCTGTACTGCGGTGAAAATGAAGATGGTTCTGCAAAACTCAAGACACTTGGCACGCTGACGGAAGAAGATTTTGAAAAATTCCGTTATGGTCAGTACATTGCAACAGGGCGCAAGGTCGCGGCACTGGCAAAAGAGCGTTACGGCATTTTCATGAATTGCTTTGCGGAATATCCGGAAGAAGCGTACGTCAATGTTCATGCAGAAACTGATGAGGATGAAGATGACATCTGGATGAAGGTGACGGAAGCGACAGAAGATGCGATCAAGGGTACACTGACAGATGAATGCATCGTGGGAGAAGAAGGTGCAGAATACACGGCATCGCCATGTGATTTGCTGGATTTCACGATTCATCATCACGACATCTCGGTTTCTCCGAATCTTGCATATCTTGGCGAACTGTAATGATGCGCCGCGCTTCTTTTACTTGACTAGTACATAAAATGTTGCTATAATATACTGTATACGTATTTCTATATTCATGTTCCGACAGCCGTCGGAAAGGAGCATTATAACAGTATGGTTGGCCATAGAAAATATCGGCATCTCGTTTCTGCGGCATCAGGGCTGTTTCTCATCAGCTTCCTGACGCTCGAATTCGCCTATATCTGGCAGTTTTATTATGCCGATGCCATCATCGAACCCTTCTTCCGCCGCGGAAACTGGGTCGTCATCCTCATCTACACGGCGCTGACTGCCGTCTTCTTCAAAGCCTATGGCTGCGCAAAATATGGCTATCTCAAACGCAGTGACCTCATCTACTACCAAAGCATTTCCGCAACCATGGTCAATTTCATCACCTACTTCCAGATCAGCGCCATCGGCAGACATTTCATGCCTGCCGCACCGCTGTTTCTTCTCACGCTGATGGATTGGCTGCTGATCGTCTGCTGGGCGGTACTCATCGACAACCTCTACTTTCATCTCTACCCGCCCCGCCGTCTGGTCATTGTGTACGGCTCACGCCATGCCGCAGATCTTGTCATGAAAATGAGCGTTCGTGTCGATAAATACATGATCTGCGAAAGCATCAGCATTGATGCAGGCTTCGAGAAGATTACCTCTGCAATGACGGGCTTTGATGGTGTGATTCTCTGCGATGTCCCCGCCGAAAGCCGCAATCTGCTGATAGAATACTGTGCGCACCACTCCATGCGTGCGTACGTTTCCCCGAATGTCGCTGACATTATCCTGCGCGGCGGAGAAGATATCCGCCTGTTTGATACGCCATTGATCCTTTGCCGCAATGAAGGACTGAGTGTCGGTACGCGCATCATCAAACGTACAGGCGATATCCTCATTTCTTCCATTGCCCTGCTGCTGCTTACTCCGCTGATGCTGCTTTGTGCGCTGGCAATCAAACTGGATGACGGCGGCGCAGTGTTCTTCCGTCAGAAACGCCTGACCATCAACGGCAAACCATTTGATGTACTCAAATTCCGCAGCATGATCCCCAATGCCGAAGCAGACGGTCATGCTGTCCTTGCCGCGCAACATGATGCACGCATCACCAAAGTCGGCAGAGTCCTGCGGCATTTTCGTCTGGACGAACTGCCGCAGCTTTTGAATATCTTACGCGGCGATATGTCCATTGTCGGGCCGCGTCCCGAACGCCCCGAACTGACCGAACAATATGCAAGCGAACACCCCGAATTTCTGCTGCGTCTGCAAGTAAAGGCAGGTCTGACAGGCTATGCACAGGTGGTCGGCACATATGACACCCAGCCTTTGGACAAACTAAAGATGGATTTGGTCTATATCGAACAATATTCGCTTCTGCTGGATTTGCAGATTATGCTCATGACCATCAAAACCGCATTCTTCCCGCCGAAAACCAACGCCGAAGAAAAGATTTTGCTGCAAAAAGCAGTAGACATTGCAGTTCCGCCGAAGCGTCCTGATGAAAAGGAGAATACGCATGAATCCGAATCTTGAAATCACCGCTGTCATTATGGCAGGCGGAAAAGGGGAGCGCTTCTGGCCGAAAAGCCGCACCGATTACCCGAAACAATTTCTCTCACTGACCGGTGACGGCGAAACCATGATTCAGAAAACATTCCGTCGTCTGCGCGGACTGACCGCCGCAGACCACGTTTTTGTTGTCACAAACGAAAAATACTTGCAGCTCGTACAGGCACAGCTTCCCGAAATTCCACGGGAAAACCTGCTGACCGAACCTGCCCCGCGCAATACCGCCCCCTGCATCGCATTGGCGGCGGCGGTCATCCGCAAGCGCTTCGGCGGCAGTGCTGTCATGCTCGTGCTGCCTTCTGACCACCTCATCCGCCATGAGGAACTCTGTGCGGATGTCCTGCGCAATGCGGCACAAACCGCTGCGGCAGGCGAAAATCTCGTTACCATCGGTATCACGCCCTCCTACCCCGAAACAGGCTACGGCTATATTGAATTTTCCCGCCGTGCAGAAGGGCTTGGGAATGCCTATGCCGTTGACTGCTTCAAGGAGAAGCCCGACATCGAAACGGCTCGAAAATATGTTGATTCCGGAAGATTTTTATGGAACAGCGGAATGTTTGCATGGACAGCAGACACCTTCCTGAATGCCGTCAGAACTTACCTGCCGCAGGTATCCGAATGCACGGAAAAGCTGGAAGCTGCTGCCGATACCGATGCATTCCCGAACGTACTGAAAGAAGTATTCCCGCAGATGACCTCCATTTCCGTGGATTTCGGCATTCTGGAACACGCAGAACGCATTTTCACGATTCCCGGCAGTTTCGGCTGGGATGATGTCGGAAGCTGGCCTGCACTTTCCCGCGTTGCCCCCACCGATTCCAACGGCAACTACCGCGAAGGCGATATCGTCACCATTGGCACGAAAAACTGTATTTTTTCCGGCGGCAAAAAGCTGATTGCCGCAGTCGGACTGGAAAATATCATCATCGTAGACACCAAGGATGCCCTGCTGGTCTGCGATATCAGCGCCGCACAGGATGTGAAGCAGGTCACGGAACTCCTGCGGCAGCAGGGACGCGGCGAATTGCTCTGATGTGCCGCATTTCCCCGAATCTGTACTCATAAAGGAGTATTCATATATGAAACACGCACTTATCACAGGCATTACCGGTCAGGACGGTTCCTATCTGGCAGAACTGCTGCTGGCAAAAGGCTACGAAGTCTATGGCACGCTGCGCCGCAAAAGCGTTGTCGATTATGGCAATGCTGCACATTTGCGGGATCAGGTGCATTTTATCTACGCAGATATGACCGATTTGCCCTCTCTGATTGCCGCAGTGCAAAAATCACAGGCAGATGAGGTCTATAACCTTGCCGCACAGAGTTACGTGGCGATCAGTTGGGAACAGCCCGCCGCCACCACGGAAATCAATGCTCTGGGTGTCACCAATCTGCTGGAAGCCATCCGTCTGGTCAAGCCAAGTGCAAAGTTCTATCAGGCTTCCACCTCCGAAATGTTCGGTCTGGGACAAACCGTCCCGCAGGATGAATCCACGCCGTTCTACCCGCGCAGTCCATATGGCATTGCCAAGCTGTACGGTCACTGGATCACCAAAAATTATCGTGAAAGCTACGGAATGTTCACTTGTTCGGGCATTCTGTTCAACCATGAATCCGAACGCCGCGGCAAGGAATTTGTCACGCGCAAAATCACTGATGCCGCCGCCCGTATTTCCCTCGGTGTGCAGGACTGTCTGGAACTCGGCAACCTCGATGCAAGACGCGACTGGGGACATTCGCAGGATTATGTCCGTGCCATGTGGCTGATGCTCCAGCAGGATTACCCTGATGATTATGTCGTTGCTTCCGGCGAAACCCGCACCGTACAGGAATTTGCGACGTGTGCCTTCCGCAATGTCGGCATCGAACTGCAATGGCAGGGAAAAGGTGCGGATACAGTCGGCATCCGTCAGGACACGGGCAAAGTCATTATCCGTGTTAACAAACGCTTTTACCGTCCCGCAGAAGTGGAAATGCTGCTGGGCTGTCCGCAGAAGGCAGAACGCATTCTCGGCTGGAAGCGTGAGATCATGTTCGATGACATGGTCGCCCGCATGGTGCAGCACGACCTGAAACTTGTGAAACAAGAAATTGCCTTACAGGAGAAATAACCATGAAACACATTGCATTTGACGCAACACCGCTTGCAGGCGGCAATCTCTCCGGTGTCGGCTACTGTGAAGCCTATCTGGTCGATGCCCTGACACGCCTGCATCCCGAACTGCAATACCGCTATGAATACTTCTCCCTTCGGAACAGTGACGAAAAACTGCGCCGTCTTGCACCTTTCCGCAAGGAAAACATCCCATTGCATCCGGTCACGTTTTCACCGATGCTTTATCGTGCGGCTTCTGCGGCACTGCCTGTGCCATACCGCGCCTTTTTCGGTGACTGGGCAGATATTACGCACTTTTTCAATTATATCGTCCCGCCAAATGTCCACGGTAAAACCGTTGTCACCGTCCACGATATGGTGATTCACGCATACCCTGAAACCGTGCGTTTCCGTACAAAAGAAATGCTGCGGCTGGGACTGCGGCAGTCGATGGAACGTGCAGACTGCATCGTCACGGTCAGCGAATTCTCCAAGCGTGAAATTGCTAAATATTATCCCGAATATGCGGAGAAAGTGCAGGTCGTCCCCAACGGCGTGGATACCGAACGCTTTCACCCGATCTCCGATATGGATGAAATTGCCCGCGTCAAAGCGGCACACCATATTGACGGCGAATATTTCCTCTATCTCGGCACACTCGAACCGCGCAAAAACCTCGAACGCCTGATTCAGGCATATGCGCTTTTGCATCAGAAATACGGCGATGAGATCCCGAAACTGGTGCTTGCGGGCGCAAAAGGATGGATGTACGAAAGCATTTTCATGACGGTCGATATGCTGCAATTGCAGGAACAGGTGATTTTCCCGTCCTACATTCCCACGGAGGATATGGCAGCACTTTATTCGGGCGCATTTGCGTTTGTTTTCCCGTCCATTTATGAAGGATTCGGAATGCCGCCGCTGGAAGCAATGGCTTGCGGCACACCCGTTCTCACATCCAATGCGGCATCTCTGCCCGAAGCTTGCGGAGATGCGGCGATCCTTGTCAATCCACACAAGGTCGAAGCCATCGAAAAAGGCTTGGAAGCCTTGTGGACTCGTCCCACTCTGCGTGCAGTCATGCGCAAAAAAGGACTCGCACGCGCCAAAGAAATGAGCTGGGAAAATGCAGCAAAGAAGTTGTTTTCCGTCTACGAAAGCTTAGGATGAAAGGAGTTCTCCGAAACCATGCAGGATTTTATCAACATCACAGAAGACCACGAATCGGACAGCATTGCCATTTCCGTTGACATCGGAGATGAGGACATTCTGCGCATCGGCAATCGCCTGAATGAAATCTGCGATGAAGCATATATGAACGGCTACAACTGGGAGGCACTGCTGAACGCATTTCTCACGGAAAATGCCCCGGAACTGCTGGAAGATCTGGAATCCGATTCCGAAGCAGAGCTGTACTCCGCCTGCTATACCCCCTGCGACAAAAACCGCGTCAAGGCGCATCAGCTTGCCACGCTGATCTCCACGCTGACGGAACAGCCTGACCAGCTTTACCATTTTGTTGAAACAAACGGAGATGAGATCGAATGGGATTAACACATCATCCTGCCCATTGCCCGCGCCGCTGCAAACCACGCATTCTCGTGACGGGCAAAGCCTACGACCCGCATATCGGCGGCATTGAAACTGTCATGCAGCAGGTCGCAGAAGGCTTGCGTGACCGCGCCTGCGTTTCGGTACTGACCTGCCGCGATGACTTGGGCTGCACACAGGAAGAACGTATTCATGGCGTTCCTGTTCTGCGCTGCGGCAGTCTGGGAACATTCGCTTCCTGTCCGCTGTCGCTCTCCTATCTCGCAGATTTCTATACCAAAGTCCATGCGGCAGATGTTGTGGAACTGCATTTGCCGTTTCCGCTTGCAGATCTGGCTTGTATTCTCTCCGGCTACCGCGGGAGAGTGGTCGTGGCATGGCACAGCGATGTGGTACGCCAGAAAACACTCCTGCACTTGTATGAGCCGCTGATGATGCAGCTTTTGCGCCGTGCGGATGCCATTATCGTCGCAACCAAGGCGCATATTGACAGTTCGCCGTATCTGCGGCAGTTTCGTAAGAAATGCGTCATCATTCCCTATGGCATTTCCATGCAGGAATATGATGCCGTACCGCGCCTGCCGATTCTGACCGAACAACTGCATGACACACAGGCGAAAAAGATTCTGTTTACAGGACGGCTCGTATACTACAAGGGCGCAGATATCCTGCTGGAAGCCTTTGCAAAGGTACATTCCAACAGCGAACTGTATCTTGCGGGAACAGGTGTACTGGAAACATCCCTGCAAGCGCGTGCCGAACAGCTCGGCATTGCAGAACGTGTGCATTTCCTCGGAAAACTGGACACGCCGCAGCTTCGCGCTGCATTCGCGGATACCGATATTTTCGTACTGCCGTCTGTTGCCAACAGCGAAGCCTTCGGTATTGTACAATTGGAAGCCATGGTCTACGGCAAACCTGTCATCAATACGGCACTGCCAACAGGCGTACCGCTGGTCAGTCTGCACGGCGAAACGGGCTTGACCGTCCCGCCAAGAAATGCGGATGCCCTTGCGGAAGCCATGGACAAACTGCTTTCGGATGATGCTTTGCGCAAACAATACGGCGATGCGGCAAGAGCACGCATTGCATCGACTTTCTCCATCGACAAGGTTCTCGCACAGACCGAAAAGGTCTTGCTGAAAAATACACGCTTTTCGAAATAAACGGACAGCAGGGAGGGAGTTCCTTTGACCGCATTGATTATCGGCGGCGCAGGTTTTGTCGGGCAGTATCTTGCACGGCATCTCTCTGCGAACTGCGGCATGGAAACGCATTTCACACATCTCCCGCAGAAATCCGCCCATCTGCCGGACTGCATCCCGCATCCGCTGAATGTACTGAATGCCGATGCGGTTTTTGCGCTGATTGGTACTTTGCAGCCTGATTATATCTTCCATCTTGCGGCACAGAGTTCAGTGGCATTGTCGTGGCAGCAGCCGCAGCAAACCGCAGAAGTCAACATCATCGGCACAGTCAACGTGCTGGAAGCCGCCCGCCGTTCGCCGCATCCGCCGCGTATTCTGCTGGTAGGTTCGGGGGAAGAATACGGCTATGTCACACCCGCAGACTGTCCCATTCCCGAAACGCTCCCGCTGCATCCCGCGAATGTCTATGCCGTCACAAAAGCCGCCGCAGAATCCTTGGCGGCGGTTTATGAACGTGCCTACGGACTTTGGATCGCCTGCGTGAGAGCCTTCAACCATATCGGGGCAGGGCAGTCACCACAATTTGTGGTATCTGATTTCTGCAAACAGGCGGCGGAAATCGAATGCGGTCTGCGTCCGCCTGTGATTTTGACAGGCAATCTTTCGGCAAAACGGGATTTTACTGATGTACGCGACATTGTACGCGCCTATTCTGCCATTTTGCAGCAGGGGCAAAGCGGGGCAATATACAATGTCGGAAGCGGAACGGCAATTGCTATTTCTGAGATTTTACGTGAAATTCAGAAGCTTTGCCGTGTACCGTTCGAAATGCAGACCGACCCGCAAAAATTCCGTCCCGCTGATATGCCCATTTGTGCGGCAGATACGTCACGTTTACAGCGTGACACCAACTGGAAGCCGCAATATTCCCTATGTGAATCTCTGCAAGCCATTCTTGAAGATTGGCGGCATCAAATATCTGCACCGCACTGTGAGGTCTGACCGCGCACTGCACTGCATCAGCATTTCCAAAGCAAAGGAGGAACGAATATGAACCATGAAGACGAAGCGTTGAAACAGAAAATCCGCAGTGTTGCTGAGAAAACAGAATGCTATTCTGAAGATGCAGCAGCAGGCAGCAGCGGATGGGGCGGTCGTCAGAATACCAAAATCTTACAGCCATTCGGCACAGCACAAAATGCCTTCAACCAATCTGCCGCCGATGCAATCACTTCCATCGGCGAACAAATCGAAGCGATGAATGCACAAATCGCTGCCATGAAAGCAATGCTCGATAAAAACAACCCCGCTGAACTGGAACAGCGCATGACTTCTTTTGTACAAGAACAGCGTCAGTATTTGCTTCGCACGCAGTTTTCTCAGCAGGAAGCTGTACAAAAGCTGACGACACAGCTCAACGAAAGTCTATGCACCGCAGCCCCCGCAAGCCGCGCCGATGTCGGCATTCCGCCGCTTTCCTCGCTCCCCCTCATCGGTACAGAATCGCTCTTTCAGGAGCTTCATGCAGTACAGCAGGCGAAAAACGAGGAACAAACCGCGGAAGCACTCGATGCACTGGACACCGCATATGCAAAATTACTGCGGGACAGCATTGCGGCAAAGTGCAGTGCTCCGACAGGACGCAGCATCGTGCTTGTGATTCGGAATTATGCAAGCCGCGGCGGCATGACCGTTGTACGCAATGAAGTGCATGACATCTACCGCCTGCTAAAGACCTCCAGCCGCTACCAGATCCGCATTCTTTCGCTGGAATCGGAACAAACGGAAGTCACCGTGCAGGGCGATGTGTTTTTTGTGCCGGAAGCGGAACTTTCTGCATGGCTCAAGAAGCATGACCCCATCCTGCTGATCCTTTTTGACAGCAACATCGACATTCTCAATGCAGGCGGACAATGTATGCTTCTGCGCAGCAGTATTCTCCGCCTGACGGACGAAAATCCGACCGCCAATCTGCGCGGCAGTCAGGTACAGGAGATCCTGCACCTCTGCGACATGGACATTCAGCATTACGTTGCCGCATCGCATTCTGCCGCAAAACGCATGGAGGAACTGGGCTTCCGCAAGCCCACTGTCCTGTATCCGTATTTCAACACCGAAAACACACTGCTTCTGCGCAAACCGCGCATCTATGACGCAGACAACTTTACGGTCGGATTTGTTTCCTCACCGTTTTCTTCCTCGCAGTCGGAATCCCGCGGCATTCCCGCACTCTGCAAGCTGGTCAAGCAAAGCAAAAACCTTAAATTCCTTGTCATCTGGCGGGAAGGCAGTGTACCGATTCCTGATGCGCTGGAAGCTGCCCAGAATTGCGAAATCCGCAAAGACGACTGCGACCTCACTGCTTTCTACAGCGAAATTGACTGCATCTTGATTCCTTACGCCAACGAAAACGGACATCATGCCTGTTCGCCTGCGGCAGTCCGCGGAATGCTGATGGGGATTCCAGCCGTTTCCACAACCGCTTCAGGCATCTCTGAATTGATCGCGGCAAGTGGTCTGGGCGTGCTGGCAGAATCGGGCGCGCCCTCTGATTTGCAGACAGCCATTCTGAAACTGCGTGATGATTATGAAGCCTATCAGGGCGGATGGCGCATCGAAAAACTGCGGAATCTCCTTTCGGCGGTATCATTTGTGCGCTATGTGGAGTCCTGCGTGGAGCACCAGACTCCTTACGGTGCCATCTCCATTCAGGAATGGGACAGACAACTGAAACAGGAAAACAAGCATCTGGTCAAGGGACACGCCGCCATCAAAGCATATTATCAGCGGCAGGAAATCGCAAAGGACTACGCGAAAGAAACCTACCGCATTTATCCGGCAAATTGCTTTGACATTATGGAGCGCAAGAGCGTATCTGCGCTGATCGAGCATTTCTTCCCGCACGAAACAGATTTAAAGCTGTTGGACATGGCGTGTGGCGACGGACGCATTCTGCAAGGGTTACTGCAATATGGAGAATGCACAGGAATAGATTCCTCTGCGACAATGCTGATGCAGATTCAATCGCGGCTGCAAAATGATGCAGTAACGCTGAAACAAATCGACCCGCTGGTAGAAAAGCCGAAGGGACAGTATGATGTTGTGACGGCATTTCATTTTCTGCGGCATTTTGAATACAGCACGAGAAAATTGCTGTGGGAGATTCTGCGTGAACTGCTATCAGACCGCGGCATACTGCTGATAGACGTACCGAATCTGCTGTTTGAGATGCCGAACCGTCAGCGTGTCGGATGGGGAAAATATAACATATACGATGTTTTCTGGACAAAAGAGAGCATTCGGAAAGAAGCGGCGAATCACGGATTGCAGGTAGAAGCGATGATACCGATCGGGCAGGGGTTATATCCTGTACCGGCAACATATCGGAATGAACCGATGACATGGACAGCGGCGATTCGCAAGCAATTTGCGGAATAATCCGCATCCACTGCACCACAGCATGAGGAGAGCGTCCGGGGGAATCCTATTAAGGCAACACCACCAGCTCTGTGCGGTGTTGCCTTAAATTAATATAAGTGAAAGCAGTCGGCATACGATATCGTGTGCCGACTGCTTTTTGTGCATGGGTGTCTTCACGCTCTGCGATGCAGAATGCGTGCATAATCATATTCTTAGGGCAACACCGCACAGAGCTGGTGGTGCAGGATACGTATGGTCAAACGAGTTTGACCAGTCAGATTTTTCGTCAGATTGTACAGAAATGATGCCGCTGGGCTGACGCCCAGCAAAGAATTTCTGTGCAAGATGGCGG
>JAZUJW010000007.1:0-10736 GCA_045642925.1 Oscillospiraceae bacterium | reverse complement strand
AAACGGGTACTGCACTGGGGGCACCCCTTAATAGGGTTTCCCCAGACCCCTCCTGATTAGTTTGGTCGAAACAGGAGTGTTTCGCGCTCTGCGGAGCGCGACCAGAGGCGCTGCCTCTGGACTTCGCCAAAGGGAATGATTCCCTTTGGAATCCTCATTTTCGCTTCGCGTGCATAGCCAGATTGTTACGGAGAAACCTTATTTCTGCACGTAGTGCGCAATCGCCTGCGCCGCAAACTGCGCTGTCCCTGCACCACCCGCATGGTCTATATTATCCTGCATTTCTCCTTCTGCTGCGTACATCGTCCCCAATCCTGCCAGAATCTCTTTCGTGCAGCAATAGTAATGCGCCGTGATGAATGCCTGTAATTCCGCTACAAGCTTCTGCGCAGGTTCCGCTGTCGGGTCACTCTCCCGAATCGCCCCTATCTTCGCAAAAATGCCCATCATCGCATTTCCCTCCGTCAGCAACTCCTCTGCGGTTTGCCCCTCCGTTTTCTGTTCAAATTCCTTGTATGCAGCAGTCTGCCCCCACTTCTGCTTCGCTTCCTTTGCATACGCTTCCAGTTTCGACTTGTCAAAAGCCTGAAAATCCATAGTATTACCTCCGTTTGTTTTTAATTTACGAGCAAGTGCCAGCAGTTCATCCAGATGGTCACGCTGCAAAGTCAACAGCTCGATTTGCATATCCAGTGCCTTCGTAGGGTTGAATTGTGGGGCATCCAGCATCTCCTTGATGGCTTTCAGCGGGAATTGCAGTTCCCGAAACAGCAGAATATTTTGCAGACGTTTCAGGGCATCATCATCGTACAGCCGATACCCCGCTTCCGTAACCATACTCGGTTTCAATAGCCCGATCGCATCATAATGATGCAGGGCTCGGATGCTGACTCCTGAAATGCGGCTGACTTCTTTTACGGTTTTCATGGCGTTCTGCCTCCTTTCCTCGTATGTTTACAGTATATACTATGACGCTGCGTGAGAGTCAAGTCTTTTTTGAAATTTTCTCAGAAAAATTTTTGCCCGCACTTCCATGGAAATGCGGGCAGTTGTTTTGCTTATTCGGTTTGTGCAGTTTCCTGCG
Organism: Oscillospiraceae bacterium; assembly: GCA_045642925.1. Classification (GTDB taxonomy): domain Bacteria; phylum Bacillota; class Clostridia; order Oscillospirales; family Ruminococcaceae; genus Firm-04. Next base: position 9,652 of record JAZUJW010000007.1, on the reverse strand, counting down.
TATCAGAAGATTCGCTCGTTTCCGTTTTGTCGGGTTCGGAATCTGCTTTTTTGGCAGCATCTTCTGCTTTTCGCATTTCAACGGTCAGTGTGCCGTCCATGATCTGTGCAAATTCTTCTTCATTGACCTTTTCATATTCCAGCAGGAATGCGGCAAGGGCATCCAATTGATGACGATTTTCACGCAGGATCGTCAACGACTTTTCGTAGCTTTCTTCTACGATCCTGCGAATCTCCGTATCAATCTTTGCGGCAACTTCTTCCGAGTAGTCGCGGACATGACCATAATCACGGCCGATGAATACTTCTTCATTGTCAGAGCCGTAAACCAGCGGGCCAAGTTCGTCCGAAAGTCCCCAGCGTGTGACCATGTTTCTTGCAACCTTGGTTGCACGCTCCATGTCGTTGGAAGCGCCTGTGCAGATGTCATCGAGTGCAGTCTGTTCTGCCGCACGACCGCCCAGCATCATGACGATGGTTTCGAGAAGCTGTGTGCGTGTCATGTGGTTATCTTCGGTGTCCTTGCGTGTCCATGTCATACCTGCTGCCATGCCGCGCGGTACGACACTGACTTGCTGTACCTTATCCTGTGTGGGCAGATGGAATGCGGTGACAGCGTGACCTGCTTCATGGAATGCAGTGATTTTTCTGTCACGTGCAGTGGGAACATGAGATTTCTTTTCGGGGCCTGCCAGTACCTTCATGGTCGCTTCTTCGATATCCACCTTGGTAATGGCTTTGCGTTCTGCACGCGCCGCCAGAATGGCAGCTTCGTTCAGAAGGTTTTCGAGGTCTGCACCCGTAAAGCCCTGCGTGTCTTTTGCAATTTCATGGAAATCGACATCGGGGCCGATCGGCTTGTTGCCCTTATGGACATTGAGGATATCCTCTCTGCCTTTTACATCAGGATAGTTGACGGTAATTTGACGGTCGAAACGGCCCGGACGCAGCAATGCGGGGTCAAGGATGTCACGGCGGTTGGTTGCCGCAATGACGATGACACTTTCGTTGCCTGTGAAGCCGTCCATTTCTACAAGGAGCTGGTTCAGCGTTTGTTCACGTTCATCGTGACCGCCGCCCAGACCGGAACCTCTGTGACGACCGACTGCGTCAATTTCATCAATGAAGATGATAGAGGGTGCGTGCTTTTTTGCCTGTTCAAACAAATCTCTGACACGGCTTGCACCGACACCGACAAACATTTCTACGAAATCAGAACCCGAAATCGGGAAGAACGGGACACCTGCTTCACCGGCAACAGCGCGTGCCAGCAAGGTTTTACCGGTACCCGGAGGGCCAAGCAGCAAAACACCGCGTGGGATACGTGCGCCAATTTCGTCATACTTCTTCGGATTTTTCAGGAAGTCAACGAGTTCTGCCATTTCGGCTTTTTCTTCGTCCGCACCGGCAACGTCAGCAAAGGTTGCTTTTTTGGCATCCGCCCCCGCAGGTTTGGCATTCATTCTGCCGAACGAATTGATTTTTCCACCGCCGCTGGACTGTCGGATCATGAAGATAAACAGCACTACGCCCATGACCAGCAGAATCAGAGTCGGAACAACTGTCAGCAGCCAGGAATTGTCGGTCACCTTATAGTAATCCTGTTTCAGGGGGACATCATGGCAGGCGTTGTAGGAATCGCGGTAGTCTGCAACATCCTGTACGAATAAAGAAACACTCGGCACTTCGTAGACATATGTTTTCTGTGCATCATCCGTCAGGTGATATTTGAGTTCACCTGTACCGAGATTCAGCGTATATTCTGAAATTTTCTGTTCATCGAACAATTGCAGGATCTCAGAATACTGCTTTTCGTTTTTGGTATCTGTCAAAGACTGCATCAGCCAGAATATCGCAAGGATAAACAGCAGTGCGAAAAACAGATAGGTAACAATGCCGTGGTTTTTTGACAAATGGAATCACTCCTTCTTACTAAATTTCGCGCTGAACCGTCAGACGCAGGAATCGTTTTGTGTCCGCATCGGGTTTTACCCTTGCGGCAATGCCGACTGCTTCGCAGTAGATGCAGCCGCAGTCGTCATAAAGTGCATAAAGACGTTTCCGCGCAGGCGGCGGGACATTTGCCTGAATGCAGCTTTTCAGAGATGAGGTGAAGTTTCGTGCGGGCAGTGTGATGCGGTCGGTATTGCACCATTGATGAAAGCACGAACTTCCTTTTATTTTATCATAATCGAGCGTTGATTTGGTGAAAGAAACGTGAACCTTGTGTGAAGCGTCAAACTGTTCTGCGAGGCAAATGCTTTCTGCATACAGCTTATTTTCCCCGATTTTCAGCGGCAGAATACGATTCAGCGGCGGATTTTTTCGCGGAAAATACAGGATGCCGCCAACACTCTGCGCCTGAAAACCGCCTGACAGATTGATAATACCATCTGCCGAAAGCAATGTTTCGATGGCACAAAGCTGTTCGTAAGAAGGGTCAATTTCCATGGTATCCCGCAAAATTTGCATATAAATGCGCATTCGGAGGGGCTTGGGTACGCTTTGCAAGTCCGCTAAGCCGCCAAACGGTGTCTGATGACAGCGGCGTGCATCGTCCGCCATTCCGGAAAGCAGTGCTTCATCCTCTGAGAGCATTGCTGCCGTGCGTACCATGTGTGCAGACGACTGCGGATTGCAGCGGTTCAGCAGAGGCATGACTTCGTGCCGAAGCTGATTGCGGGTACTGTCTGTCAGCAAATTGGTACTGTCTGTCACAAAAGGCTGTCCAATGGAATCCAGATAAGAAAGCAGTGTTTCTTTTGGGATTTGCAGCAGCGGACGGATGATGCGGCCGCGCTTTTGCGGGATGCCGCAGAGTCCGCGCAGACCGCTTCCGCGCATCAGATGAAACAGCATCGTTTCTGCCTGGTCGCCTGCATGATGTGCGGTGGCAATCAAGCCTTGCGGTGCAAGCCGTTCGAGTGCATCATAGCGAAGCAGTCTTGCGGCAGTTTCGAGGGAAAGACGCTCCTGTTTTGCGTATTTTACCGCATCCACTCTGGCAAGCTGAAAGGGAATTTGCAGGGTTTGACAAAGCGCTTCGCAGAAAGCCGCATCTCTGTCGGCTTCTGTACCGCGAATGCCATGATGGACGTGGACTGCCTGCAAAGTATAGCCGCAGGTCGGTGCAAGCGAATGCAGCAGGCAAAGCAGCGCTACGCTATCCGCACCGCCTGAAAGTGCAGCCGTCAGCAGACCTTCGTGCGGCAGCAGACCGCTTTGCAAAAGCGAGTCGGTGAGTTGTTCGCCAATCGTCATCACTGCGGCGGCGCTTCACTGCGCTCCGGTGAGGAGAAGCGCGTAAACTGCGCATCCCAGACCATGTTGACGGTTGCGGTCTCGCCATGACGGTTCTTTGCGACCACACATTCCGTAATATTCGGATTGATTGCTTTTTCTCGATTATAATAATAGTCGTTATAGAGGAACATGATGATATCCGCATCCTGTTCGATAGAACCGGATTCACGCAGGTCGGAAAGCATCGGGTGCTTGTCGGGACGACCTTCTACGCTACGGTTCAACTGTGAAAGCAGTAAAACAGGGATATCCAGTTCTTTTGCCATCAGTTTCAGGCTTCTGGTGATTTCGGAAATGACCAGCACACGGTTATCCGATTTCATCGGTGCATCCATCAATTGCAGGTAGTCGATGACGACCATGCCGAGATTTTTGATGCGGCGAAGCTGTGCTTTCATCTGCGAAACCGTAATGCCTGTGGCTTCGGAAAGGAAAATGTTCATGGAGGAAAGGACATCAGCGCTGTTGGCGATTCTGCCCCATTCCTTCGTGTCCAGACGGCCGGTGCGCAGTTTGTGGGAATCCACGAGGGCTTCGGTCGAAAGCATACGCGAAACGAGCTGTTCCATGCTCATTTCGAGCGAATAGATGGCAACGGTACGTCCTGAACGTCTGGTGACATTGGTGGCGAGGTTCAGTGCAAGCGAAGTTTTACCCATACCCGGACGGGCTGCCAGAATCACAAGGTCGGAATTGTTCATGCCGCCCGTGATGGCATCGAGTTCGGGAAAGCCTGTTTTTGCGCCCACGAATTTTTCGCGGTCGGGGCCTGAAATATCGCCCAAATGCTTATAGGTATTGACCATGACATCCCGAATGGGAATCAGACCGCGCACATCGCGTCCCTGACGAATGTCGTAGATGCGCTGTTCTGCGGAATCAAGCAAGGTCATGGCAGATTCGGAGCCGTCCGCGATTTCTTTCAGCAGGTCGCGTGCGACAACTGCCAATGAACGCGCACAGTATTTCTCTGCCATGATTTTGCAGTAGCTTTCGATGTTTTCGGCAGACGGAACGGAGTCGGCAAGCGCTGAAAGATAGCGTTTACCCTCTGCGGAGCTTTCGAAAATGCCTTCCCGCAGAGATTCGTTCAGAATGACGATGGGGTCCATTTTGTCCGCCTGTTCGCCTGAATACAGTGACACCATCACGCTGAAAATTGCGCGGTGCTGTTCAAGGTAGAAGGTTTCTGCCTTGATGAGTTCGAGCGCAGTGCTGAGTGTTTCGGGTGCCAGCAGGATAGAACCTAAGACACATTGTTCTGCTTCCAGACTGTGCGGCATGGAATTTTCCGAGAAGCTTCCGTTCGCAAAGTTCGGAAACTGCTGGTCAGCCATTGGAGTCGCCCTCAACGGCAACGGTGAACTTTGTGCTGACACCGTTGAAAAGCTTTGCTTCTGCGGCATAATCGCCGATGTTCTTCATTTCCAGTGCGACAGACAGCTTGCGCTTGTCAACCGCAAAACCGAATTGCTTTTCGATGGCTTCTGCGACATTGCCGAGCGTGACCGTGCCGAACAGTCTGCCGTTCTGACCGCATCTTGCGCGGACAACGACCTTCTGGTCTTTCAGCATATCTGCCTGTTTTTGTGCTTCTGCGCGGGCAACGTCCACCTTGTGCTGTTCAGAATCCTTTTTGCCCTGCAATTCTGTCAGGTTTTTTGCGGTTGCTTCTACGGCAAGTCCTTTGCCGAGCAGGAAATTGCGGGCATAGCCGTCAGATACATTTTTGACGTCGCCTTTTTTGCCGGTGCCTTTAATATCTTGCAGTAAAATGACTTTCATGTTTTCGGTTCCTTTCTGAGATGGGATAATATATGAAGATGCGAAAACAGGTGCTTATTCTGCACCGTTGACGGCATCCAGTTCATCGAGGGTTTCAATCAGCATATTGCGGAGCGCACGCATCGAGCAATCTTTGAGCTGTGTCGCCGCCATGGTCTGATGTCCGCCGCCGCCGAGGTTTTCCATGACGACCTGCACATTGGTCTTGCCGAGCGAACGTGCGGAGATGCAGGCGAGATTGTCACGCGGGAACAGTACAAACGATGCGTCCACACCTTCAATGCCGAGCAAATCGTCCGCAGTCTGTGCGGCGATGATCTGGATGTCGGGCGTGGGTTCGTTGGCAACGGCAATGGCATACCGTCCGTAAATTTCCGCATTGCTGACGAGCAGCGAACGCTGCCGATAGATTGACATGGTTGCGGCAAACAGCGGCTTGACGACCACGGGGTCTGCACCGCGTTCCCGCAGATATGCCGCAGCTTCGAATGTATGAACACCTGTCTGCATGACGAAGTTTTTGGTGTCGAGCATGATGCCCGAAAGCAGTGCTTCTGCGCAGAACGGCGGCATTTCATCGCGGCATTCGAGATATTGCAGCATTTCCGTCGCAAGTTCCGAAGCGGAGGAGGCGTTCGGGTCATGCAGCAAAAGTGTTGTATTTTCTACGAAATTGACCATTTTGCGATGGTGGTCAATGACCATGATATTTTTTGCTTTCTGGTAGACCGCAGGCGCATCCAGCAAATCTTTGCTGAAGGTATCCACAATAATCAGCAGGTCATTTGCCTGAAATTGTGCGGCTGCGGTTTCGGGAGTGACGAGATAATCAGGACGTTCCAGCATCAGGCGCTCCACCAGCGGACGCGCCAGTGTTGCTTTGGAATTAAGGACAATGGCGGGCTTTTTGCCGAGGTGTTCGGTGATGAATGCCATGCCGATCGCTGCGCCGACTGCGTCGAGGTCGCTCAGACGGTGTCCCATGATGTAAACATTGCCTGTGGTTTCCAGCAGTTCGCGGAAGGCTCTTGCCACGGCACGATAGCGCGTTTTTGAGCGCTTTTCGACGGCTTTGGTGACACCGCCGTAGAAATTGTAGCCTGATTTGGTTTTGACAGCAGCCTGATCGCCGCCGCGTCCCATTGCCATATCAAGCGATTGCTCAGCAAATGCTTCGTTTTCCGCAAGCGATGCGCCGCTTCTGCCGACACCGATGGAAAGCGTCAGCGCGTTTTTGCCGCCAACGACAATTTTGCGTACTTCATCCAGAATCGGGAAGCGGTCATGTTCCATCTGCACGTAATACTGTGCTTCCAGCAGCATGAGAAAACGGTCGGCATCCAGTCGGTAAAAGACACTTTCCGTGCCTTCCATAGCATGGTCGAGAAGCTGTTCCAGCTGTGCAAGGACAGAGGCGCGTTCACTTTGTTTTGCGCCGCCCATCAGATCCTCGTAGTTATCAATGACGATCAGCAGGACGCAAAGCCGCGAATCCCAATAGCGCTTTCGCAGGTCGGTGAAGTTCGTGGTGTCCTGAAAATTCAGCACATATGTTGTTCCGTTTGCATAGCGACATTCTGATTCCGTGACACGGTAGGTGTGGGAATAGATGGTAATGTCTGCGTAGGAATTTTCGGAAAGCTGTTTGTGCAGTTTCGGGAACAAATCTGCCATCGGATGCCCGAAGAAATCTTCTCCGTGCGTGATTTCCGTATCAAATGCGCTGTTATACCAGACAAATTCCCGTGCATCATTGAGAATGGCAACGGGCATTGGCAGCAATTCGGGCAGACTGCGTCCCGCGTCGGAAAGCAGCGTGCTCATTTCTGCGATGTAGCGCACATTTGATTTGCTCCAAATGCGGATCTCCCAGCAAAGCCATGCGACACCAATGAGAAAGGTTGCCGCTGTCATGCGCAGAAGAATAACAAACTGACGTGGAGTGATGGCAAGAATCAGCGCCACGGTTGCCGATATGATAATCAGCGACAGTGCCGTAAAAATTCGCCAGAGCGACTTTTTCTGCATTGGGAATCACATCCTTTCTGTAAGATTCTGCTGAGATCAGATTTCCATGATGATGGGGAGGATCATAGGAGAACGCTTGGTTGCCTGGAAGATGTATTCCGAGAGCGTATCGCGCATTTTGCCTTTCAGCGTGTTCCAGTCATGCAGTTCACCTGCGGAGCATCCGTCCAGTGCTTCCTGTACGCGGACACGCGCTTCTTCCATCATGTTTTCGGCTTCACGGACATAGACAAAGCCTCTCGAAATCAGTTCGGGCCCTGTCACGACGGTGTCGGTCGCATTGTCGATGCCGACCACAATGATGATCAAGCCGTCCTGTGCGAGATGTTTTCTGTCGCGCAGTACCACCGAGCCGACATCGCCGACCCCCAGACCATCCACAAGGACTCTGCCCGCAGGTGCCTGTGAAACGACTTTCATTTCCAGACCGTTCGTTTCAATGACATTGCCGAGTTCGGGGAGAATGACGTTTTCGGGAGCCATGCCCATGCTGAGTGCAAGCTGTGCGTGCTTTTTGAGGTGCTTGTATTCGCCGTGTACGGGAATGAAGAATTTCGGTTTCGTGAGGGCGAGCATGAGTTTCAGTTCTTCCTGACAGGCGTGACCGGAAACGTGCACCTCATACATTCTCTCGTAGACGACCGAAGCGCCGGATTTCATCAGTTCGTTGACGACTCTGGTCACATATTTTTCGTTGCCCGGAATCGGTGTTGCGGAAATGATGATGAAGTCCTGCGGGGTGATGTTGACCTTTTTGTGGTCGCCAAGAGCCATACGTGTGAGTGCGGACATCGGTTCGCCCTGACTGCCTGTTGTGATCAGCACGATTTGTTCATCCGAATAGCGGTTCATGAGTTCGATGTCAATAAGTGTGCCGTCCTTGACCTGCAAGTAGCCGAGTTCGACTGCAATGGAAATGACATTGACCATCGAGCGACCGAAAATGGCGACTTTTCTGCCGTATCGTTCTGCGCAGTTGATGATTTGCTGAACGCGGTGAATGTTGGAAGAAAATGTAGCGATGATGATGCGGCGTGAACCTGCTGTCTGGAACAGCTTTTCGAAGGATTCGCCGACTTTGCGTTCAGAGGGCGTGAAGCCTTCGCGTTCTGCGTTGGTGGAGTCAGCCATGAGGGCAAGAACACCGCGGGAACCGAGTTCGCCGAAGCGGGCAAGGTCGATGATACCGCCGTTGATGGGGGAATAATCCACCTTGAAGTCGCCCGTATGCACCAGAACACCTGCGGGCGTATGGATCGCCAGACCGCAGGCATCGGGGATGGAGTGGTTGACGTGAATGAATTCGACTGCCATGCAGCCCATGCGGACGGTGCGGCGCGGCTGAACGACGTTGAGCTGTACTTTGCCAGTGAGCTGATGCTCTTTGAGTTTGGATTCGACAAGCGCCAGCGTCAGGGGCGTACCATAGACGGGCGTATTCACTTTTTTCAGCAGATACGCCAAAGCACCGATATGGTCTTCGTGACCGTGTGTCAGGACGATGCCGCGGAGGTGTTCCGCATTGCGTTCGATGTAGGTGAAGTCAGGGATGACGAGGTCTACACCAAGCATTTCGGCATCCGGAAAGGCAAGACCGCAGTCGATGATGAACATATCGTTTGCACATTCGATGACGGTCATATTTTTACCGATTTCGCCAAGACCGCCCAGCGGAATAATGCGGATCGGTTTTTTTGCACGGGTTTGTTTGTTTTCTTTTGCGGGGGCGGGTTCAGGCGGAAGAATTTTTGTAATGACGGAAGATGGTTCCTGTTTGCGTTCTTTCGGCAGGGTGATCTCCTTCGGAATGGGACGTTCTTTCTTTTCCGGTTTTACGTTCCTTTTTTCGATTTTTTCAGTAACGAATTCAGAGGGAAGAATCTTTCTGCCGATAGAAGCCAGCGGAATGCCGCTGCTGTGCCTGAAGTTGCGATGGCCGCCTTGTTTGGGATTTCTGTTCAAATGATTACCTCACTTTCAAAATGCAAGCGCGTGGTTGCGCTGTAGATGTTTAGACATAGCTATACAAATACCAGTATATTACAAAACGGAAGAAATGTCAAGCACTATACGAAAAATAGTCAATTTACGACAAAAATAGACGACTTTTGCGTGACGCCTCCCTTGGGAATCCTCAATAAAATAGCCACCGAACAAAAGGATAGCGCCGAATAAAAGAGGGTGAGATAAGGAAGGAGAAGTCTGGAGGGAAACCTTAGGAGAGGGGGAGAATGCGACCAACTTGTTGGGAGCTTCTTCCCCTCTCCTGTGGTTTCCACTCCAGTTCTGCCGAGGAATGAACGAATGTAGAGGAATGTCCAAAACAACTCCCGACATAAAGCCCACCAACCACCAACCACCAACTGCACTGGGGGCACCCCTTAAGGCAACACCGCACAGAGCTGGTGGTACAGATGTGCCGTCCCTGGACTCTGCCAGAGGGAATCAATTCCCTCTGGACTCCTCAATAAAAAGACTCTTCTGATAAAAGGATAGCGCCGAATAAAAGAGGGTGAGATAAGGAAGGAGAAGTCTGG
>JAZUJW010000006.1:0-2590 GCA_045642925.1 Oscillospiraceae bacterium | reverse complement strand
TATTCATTCGGACAGTTCTCACGCTATATACGTCCCGGAATGACAATGCTTAAGTCCTGTGATTCAACTTTGGCAGCTTATGATGAAAAAAATGATCAGCTTGTAATAGTTGCAATAAACAAATCAGGTTCAGCTTCCGATTATTCATTTGACCTTTCAGGTTTTACCTCACTCGGAAATTATGCACAGACAATAAGGACCAGCAATTCAGAAAGCTGGAAAGATGTCGGAAATACGGCGGTTTCCGGGGACGGCTTCCATGCTTCACTCGCACCGAATTCAATCACAACTTTCATTCTGAATGATGTAAAGGGCAGCAGCACTCTGAAAAATAAAATCAGCCTTTCAAGTAATATGCTTTCAGGCTCCCAGCCATGGAAAAGTGATGCAACTTATAACCACGAAAAAGTTTTCGACGGCAATACTTCAACATATTTTGACGGTGTCGGAAACGGATATGTTCAAATTGATTTAGGGCAAAATTATGATATTTCTGCAATCGGATATGCTCCAAGAAACGGTTATGAATACCGAATGGTTGACGGAATATTTGAATTTTCACTTGATGGAAACAACTGGACTCAGATTTATTCTGTCAAAGGCAAACCAAGCTCAGGAATGCATTATTTCAGCAGATTTGCAGGAGATAATACGGCGAGATATATCAGATACAGAGTTCCTGACGGAGCACCCAAAAACGAATACAATAAAGATAACATCTATTGCTGCAATATCGCTGAAATCGAGCTGTACGGAACTCCCTCCCCTGTCAGCGGTGACATAAATTCTGATGGTGCATTCTCCGTTGCTGACATAGTTCTTTTGCAAAGATTTCTTATTGGTGATATTGAATTTGAAGAACATCAATTTACTATTGCTGATACTGACGGCGACGGAACCGTGACTTCATTTGATCTGACATTGCTGCGTAGCCAGGCAATTCATCAAAACTAAAAAAACAGCGAGCTATTAAATGAAAAGGCAGATACTTCCACAAGAGGTATCCGCCTTTTTCATTATATTGTTCTAATCAGGCTTTGACTGCACATTTCTTGGCAATTCCAACGTGCTTTGTGCGGTGTTGCCTTATATTTTGACAGCCTGAAACGGAATGCCGTACCGTGCCGCATATGCTTCCGCTTCACTGCCGCGCAGTCCGTATATCTTTACATTCAGACATCCACAGAATGCATCTGCACCAATGGTCGTTTCCATGCCGCGAATGATACAGCGTTCCAATGCAAAACAACTCAGGAACGCTTCCGCACCGATTTCCGTCACGGACGCAGGCACGTCGATCTGCCGCAGACTCACACATCCCGAAAATGCCGCACTCTCAATCATTTGCAGTTCGTCAGGCAATATCACGCCTGTCAGATTTCCACAGCCCAGCACGGAACCGCAGTCCAGAATCGTCACACTCTGCGGTATTTCCAGAATGCCTTCATAATCTCCGTAGCACGCGATCAGAATTGTCTGTTCTTTGTCATACAGCACCCCGTCCACATCGCAAAATGCCGGATTATCTTCATCTACGGAGAACGGCTGTAAGGAACAGCAGTCCATCCATCCGAAATCGGTCGAACCATCGGGCATGATCTGCTGTACAGGCATGAAACTCTGATTCAGCGCCACCTCCGCAATGTCAACCACTTCTGCCGAAAGATGCACTGTTCTGCGCCTTCCCTGCGGCACCAGCATCAGTTTGTCGCCCTCCGCGCTGTACAGCACACCGTCAATACTGCGGTAAAGTTCATGCCCGTCTTCTGTTTCCACGGAAGGCAGCCACATACAGCGGTCAAAGGCTTCGGGGAGATAGTCCATGCCGCAGCGCAGCAGCACGGGCGTTTTGCGGGATTCGGGACAGCAAATCAGCATCGTCATATTCTTGTTGTAAAGGATACCGTCCTCTGCCATGTACTCCATGTTTTCTTCATCAACCACAAATCCAACCAGACTCGGACATTCCTCAAAGGCAGTTGCCGCAATGTCTGTACAATTTGCAGGGATATGCATTTCCTGAAGCGAAATGCAGTCCTTGAACGCATAAGGTGCGATTTGTTCGAGGGAAGACGGCAAAATCACCTGCCGAAGCTGAAAACACTGTGCAAAACAGCCTTCGCCAATGCTTTGCAGCCGTTCGGGAAGTGCGATTCTTTGCAGCGAAGCACAGCCGATAAAGGCTTCTTTGCCAATGCTGACGATTGTCGGCGGAAAGTTGACGGTTCGCAGCCATTCTGCTTGTGCAAATGCATGATGCGCGACCTCAATGACCAAAGCACCATTTATCATTGGCGGAATATCAATCTGGTCAGTCATTGCAAAGCAATGAATCACTGCGGCAGTACCATCCTCCCGAATATAAAATTGCAGTGCCCCTTCGCAGGGACAATTATTTTCTGACATGATAACATCCTTTCGGGATATGAAAGTATATATTTTCTTTAGACAACACCGCACAGAGCTGGTGGTGCAGATACGCAGTCAGATTTTTCGTCAGATTGTACAGAAATGATGCCGCTGGGCTGACGCCCAGCAAAGAATTTCTGTGCAAGATGGCGGAAAATCTGCAAGCAGATGTGCCGCCAAG
>JAZUJW010000005.1:0-3990 GCA_045642925.1 Oscillospiraceae bacterium | reverse complement strand
TAGTCTTTGCGGTCGTGGTCGCCGCCTTGGTCGTGGACGTACCCGCCGCAGTTGTGGTGGATTTCGCGGTCGTAGTCGTTCCCCATACAGTCGTTGTTGTGGTGGTAACGGATGTCTGCGTGGTCGTTGTAGTCGTGGTTTCCGGCTCCGTGATTTTGCCCTGCTTTTCGAGTTCCTTCAACAGGTCAATGACATCCAGCCAGTCTACGAGTCCGTCTCCATTGTAGTCCGCAGTATCGTTCAAGTTCGCAGGTACATTGTCAAAATGGTCTTCTGCCGCAACACGCGCCAGCAGTACCACATCTGCCATCGAAAGTTCTTCATCTTCATTCACATCACCGCGCATCGCCATCGGCTTGGGTGGTTCAATGCATTCCAGTTCAATTCGTGCATTCAAGCCTTCCGATGTGGTAACACGAATCACAATTTTACCGACCGCTCTGAAATAGATGTTTCCGCTTTGGTCAAGTGTCGCAACGGTCGTATTATCAACGTGCCATTGGTATTCCTGTGGAATGGCAGTCAGTTCAGGTTCGAACACCACAGAGATATGGGAAGAGGAATTTGGATAAAACTTTGTCTGTCCGTCAGGTGTTGTCAGGCGAACTTTCGTTGCAGGTACAGCATTTTTCACCATTACACCATATTCTGTTCCGGCAATTCTGCTTTCGATATGGAACGTGTAAGTTTCACCCGCCAGCAACGTGAAGTATATTGCGACATTGCCGTCAGCACGGTTGCTGTCATTATTGGAAATCAATCTGCGGTTGCTGTTGTACATCAGACAGTGCATTGCCTGCCCGTTAGTGCTGTAAAATACATAATCGCCTGATTCGGGTGCGGTAAACGAGAAATAATTCAGCGTACCCGCCTCTGCCTGCACTTCCGTATCCAATGTCAATTCCTGAAATCCCTTGCAAGTGACAGGATATTCTGCGGTCAATCCGCTTGCAGAAGTAACGGTGATTACCGCAGAACCATCTGAAATCAATGTAACAACACCGTTTTCATTGACAGTCGCCACCGATTCATCCGAACTGACAAATGTACATTTCTCACGGCTGGACGTTTCTTCCGGCAGAAATGCCACGGAAAGGTACAGCGCATCATTCGGGCATCCGCTGTTCTTGCCATTGCGTTCCGTTACAACAATGCTTTCTGCTTCACCAAGTGCATGAATGGCAACGGATGCCTTGTCCAATGAATAATTCTGGAACGTAAAAGTATACGTTTCATCAGCAGTCAGGTCATACTGCATGAGCGAATTGCTCGGCGAAATACCATACCATGAATACAGCTTCTGCTGGTTGGAATCATACAGTGCCGCGTCAATGTAGTAGTTTTCACCGGTGAAGTCTACGATATAGGTTGCACTGGCAGTCGGCGTAAACGAAAATGAATGTTTATTCGTATCCTCCAGCAAGATTGGTTCGTCAGAAAGCTTCGGTAAGCCGATGCATTCCAGCGTGATGGTATCCGTCAGACCATTCGCAAGTGTAATGGTGATGTCTGCCGTGCCTTCCTTCAAAAACTGCACCAAGCCTGATGAAGAAACCATGATCACAGAGGGATCAGAAGATGTCCAGACAGCACCATCCGTGGATACCTCTCCTTCCGGTTCGCACTTCAAATCAAGATACATATATTCGTTCGGATAGGCAGTCAGTTTGTCATTGGGAGCAACGATCTTGACGGAAGTCGCTTCTTCCAGTTTGTTCGCATATAGCTTATAGGGCTCACCGCTTCCGAATTTGTAAATCGAAACAAGATAAAGCGTCTGTCCCGCTTCCAGATTGATCTCAAAATAAAAATCCGAAGAATGCTCACGGTAAGTGCGGACACTCGTGAACTCCCCGCTTGAGTCAAGGGAATAATCTGCCATGATACTGCCGCTGCTTTCGGCATAGAATTGATAAATGCCCGCAGTTTCCGGCGTAAACGTGACATAGTGCTTGCTGCCGTACTTCATCGGATACTCCAGCGGTGCATCCAGTGTGAGTTCCGCTTCTGCCTGGAATGACGGATACGTTGATTCGATGACGCTAACTGCATTCACAGGATGGAATTCCATCGGGAAGCACGCAGTCACGGCTGCCAACAGGATCGCAATGTGTTTTGAAGTCATGGTAGTCATAATCGTTCCTCCTTTTGGCAACACCGAACAAAGCTGCCGGTACAGTTGTATCGCCGCCCTGTCGGGCAGTTTTTGTGCGGTGTTTCCTTTTGTAAAATATTGTGGTTTTTCTTTCTATTATATCATGTGAATGGCATTCTGTCAAATCTATTATTTCGAAAAAGTAGTAAATAAATCATTACAGAATTGTGAATGAAATACGACGTTCTATTTTTTGAAACGATATTGCGAAAGAAAATGTTCCTTTCGCCTTGACAAATCTATATGGTATTATTATAATTGAAATATCATAGCAAAGAACAGGAGATGCATCCATGAAACAATGGCTTTCTTTTTTGACGGCGGCGGCAATGACCTCTGCCATTCTGCTGCCGAATGCGGCTGTATTTGCCGCACAACAGGATACTGTATCGACACTGACCGATTTTCTGCTTTGCAAAACAGAAATGCCTGCGAATCCGTCTGCACTGGATGCTGACGGCAATGGCGTACTGAATGCAAAAGATTTGGCAATGGCACTGCGTATGCCGCATTCTGCCGATGACGAATGGAACCTGATTTGGCAGGATGAATTTGACGGAGATGCCGTTGACAGTGAAAAATGGGGCTATGATATCGGCAATTGGCTGCTGAATGAAAGTGGCGGGCTGGAAAGCTATGGCTGGGGCAACAACGAAAAGCAATTCTATACCGACAAAAACGCGACCGTAGCAGACGGTATCCTGACGATTGCCGCCAAAAAGGAAGCGTATACAGATGCCGTACAGGGCAGTTATGACTATACTTCCGCCCGCATGACCACGAAATCACATTTTTCAACCTGCGGCGGAAAAATCGAAGTGCGTGCGCGGGTAGATGGTGGAAAATCGCTTTGGCCTGCGATTTGGATGCTGCCGGAAGATACGGTATATGGAAAATGGGCGGCATCGGGGGAAATTGACATCATGGAAGGCTGGGGCAGTACACCTGAAAAAGTCTGCGGAACGATTCATTTTGGCGATACATGGCCGAACAACACATATCTGACGAAGGACTACTATTTCCCAAGCGGCGAATCGGCTGCCAATTTCCACACATACAGTCTGGAGTGGGATGAAAAGTCGATTTCATGGTTTGTAGATGGAGAATGTTACAGTACGCAGACGGAATGGTACAGTGCGGGCAGAACCTATCCTGCACCGTTTGACCAGAATTTCTATCTGATTCTGAATCTTGCAGTCGGCGGAAATTTTGATGGTGTAAACGGAACGGAAGCGGAGCCAGAAATCTTTGCAGACGGTGACCGTGTCATGCAGATAGACTATGTTCGTGTTTACGAGAAAAACGGAAGTACCTTTGCACCTTCAAAGCTGGTTTCGCCGTCCATGTCAATGTATCTGGAAGGCGGCGATGCAGACCTTTCCAATTCGGACAATGGCACGCAGATCGACATACGGAATGTTGGCACATTAGAGTACAGTGTATTGGGGTTATACAGTAAGCAGGCGGTCAAAGCCAATCAGCGGTATCGGGTTTCCTGTGATGTGACCTGTACGGTGGAGCGCACGATGCGGTTGACGATAGAGGACAGCAGTTATCAGCGGTATCTGGATGAAGTGGTGATGATTTCGCCGGAGAGTCAACATTTGTGTTATGAAGTGACATTTCCGGCAGATATGGAAGCAGATGTAAAGTTTCAGCTTGGAGCGACGGAAGGTGCGGCGGCATTATCTGCGCATTCTGTACAGATATACGGATTAACGCTTGAGCCATTATCCTAACAAAGATGGCTATGCACGCGAAGCGAAATTAAAGGCAACACCGCACAAAGCACGCCTTGCGGCTTGGCGGCACATCTGCTTGCAAATTTTCCGCCA
>JAZUJW010000004.1:0-18123 GCA_045642925.1 Oscillospiraceae bacterium | reverse complement strand
TCGAACTCACGACCTCCGCCGTGACAGGGCGGCGTTCTAACCAACTGAACTACCAGGCCATTGGTGGGAACTACAGGGCTCGAACCTGTGACCCTCTGCTTGTAAGGCAGATGCTCTCCCAGCTGAGCTAAGCTCCCATTTGTTTGCCCTCATTTCCTGAGTGCTTTATTATTATACTACAGGTTTTCGAAAATGTCAAGCACTTTTTTCAAAAAATAAATTATTTTTATATTTTAACGATACAACAGGGGAATCATGGCAGGAAAACAGCACGTTTTTGCCCGCATCTGCGGAATTCTCCCCGCAAATATGCGTCAATGTAACGAAAAAATGCTGTTTTGCCCCTCTTTACTTTTATATGCAGATGTGATATAATTATACTGTATTACCCATAGCACATAGAAAGGAAGATATTATGAAAAATCATGCAGGAAAGCACGGCATTCTTCTGGCGATTTTGTTCGCATCTGTAATGCTATGCTGTGGCTGTGCGGAATCCTCCTCCATGCAGGATACTTCATCGGAGGATGCTTCAGAAACCACCGCAGTTACAACAATGACTGATGAAGATGCATCGGAGACTGAAACGACAACCGATGCGAAAAATACGCAGAAAAAAGAGTCTTCTGAACAATCTGCAAAGGTGACAACGCTTGTCAGCGAAGAACCGCAGAAAATGACCACCGCCAAAACGATTGTGAACGAGAATGCCGCTGAGGGCGAAACACCACTGATCATTGCGGATACCGATGCGACAGCGGTCGAAGAACCGCAGACCGAAACCACTGCGGCTGAGGAGTCTTCTGAGGATATAGGCATCGTGGTGCATGACGATGGCGTGATTGAACTGCCGTTTGTTCCAATTTCTTAATTCAAAGGAGTATGATTATGAAACTGAAAGATGGATTTATTTTGCACGATACAGGGGACGGTTTTGTATTGATTGATGTTGAAAGCCGCTTTAATGGTATGGCAAAATGCAACGAAACAACCAAATTTATCATCGAATGCCTGATGGATGAAACGACCGAAGCACAGGTGCTGGAACGGATGCAGAATGAGTATCCTGCACCGCGTGAGGTGCTTTCCGCCGATCTTTCCAAGATTATCGAGAAACTGCGCAGTATTGGTGCGCTGGAAGAATGATGCCTGAAGACAGACAAAGTTATGAGGAAGCATTAGCGGCTGCCGGGAAAATTTACCGTCCGAATGACGGTGTCAGCATGATGCCGCTGCTGCGTCAGCATCGGGACATTATGGTGATTTCCAAGCGCCCCGAAGGCAGACTGAAAAAATATGATGCTCCGTTATATCTGCGTCCGAATGGCAGATATGTTCTGCACCGCATTGTCAAAGTGCGCGAAGAGGACTATGTCATGATCGGGGACAATTGTATTCACAGAGAGTATGGCATTACGGACAGCGATATTATCGGCGTACTGACAGCAGTGGTGCGGGACGGAAAAGAGATTTCTGTGGAAGACTGGCGCTATAAAGTATATGTGCATCTTTGGTGCGATGTGCTGCCGCTGCGCATTTTTCTACTGCGATGCCGCAACTTTTTGAAAAGGAAATTAAAGCATGAATAAATCGGCAATCAGATGGCTGCAGCAGAGAATTGGAAAATCACAATGGTATATCTGGGCACTGCTTGGCACGGAAATGCTGCATGGCGGTTCTTCTGTGGTGTATGCGCTGCTTCTTCGTCGACTGATTGATGAAGCGGTAAACGGCAGAAAAGAGAATTTTCTGTTCTTGCTGGGAATGCTGATTTTGCTGGTCATTGCGCAAATCGCTTTGCGTACCTTCATCCGTCATACGTCCGAAGCAGCGCGTTCCCGCTATGAAAATCTGTTGAAATCCCATCTGTTTTCGCAAGTGCTGTGCAATGACTACGCCGCTGTGAACAAGGTGCATTCGGGTGAATGGATGAATCGCCTAACTTCGGATACGGTGGTTGCCGCAAACGGTATGGCGGATATTCTCCCGGAAGCGGGCGGAATGCTGGTGAAGCTTCTGGGCGCAATTGCTGCACTGATTATCATGGAACCGCGCTTTATGCTGCTGATGCTGCCCGCAGGCGGTGCCTGTTTGTTGATGACATACCTTTTGCGCAGAGCCATGAAACGGATGCACAAGGATGTGCAGGAACGGGACGGCAATTTGCGTTCGTTTTTGCAGGAAAGTATTGGCAGTATGTTAGTGGTGCGTTCTTTTTCAGCAGAGGAACAGACGGTTGCACAGGCAGATAACCTGATGGAAGGGCATCGGAATGCCCGTATGACGCGCAATCGTTTTGCCAATATCTGCAATGTCGGCTTTTTGATAGGCATGAACGGCATGATGCTGTTCGGTGTGGCATACTGTGCGTTCGGCATTCTGGGCGGCACAATTACTTATGGTACGCTGACGGCAGTGATTCAGCTTGTGGGACAGATTCAGAGTCCGCTTGCAAATATTACAGGCTATTTGCCGCAGTTTTATTCGATGGTTGCCAGTGCAGAGCGCTTGATGGAAATTGAAAAAGCTGCTGACCATGCGCAGACACCGTCGCTTTCGGCGGCAGAAATTGCGTCATTCTATCAGCAGGAGATGCAGGGCATTTCCATGCAGATTCAGGAATTTACCTATCAGAACAATGCGCAGAGCCGACCATGCGTTCTGCGGGATGTGGATCTGCACATTGGCAAGGGTGAATTTATCGCGCTGACAGGCGATTCCGGATGCGGCAAGTCAACTTTGCTGAAACTGCTGCTTTGCTTGTATTCCTTGGAACACGGAGAACGGGTATTGGAAACCGAAAAACGTGGTACCATACCGCTGACGGCTGCTTATCACCGCCTGTTTGCCTATGTACCGCAGGGCAATCACCTGATGAGCGGCACAATTCGAGAAATTATCGCATTTGCAGATAAATCTCGCGTGAATGATGAGGCGGCAATCACAAAAGCCTTGCAGATCGCCTGCGCAGAAGAATTTGTTTCGGGACTGCCGCAGGGGACAGATACGCTGCTTGGCGAACGCGGCGCAGGACTCTCGGAAGGACAGATGCAGCGTCTTGCGATTGCAAGAGCCATTTTTGCGGACTGTCCGATTTTGCTTCTGGATGAAGCGACCAGTGCACTGGATGAAGAAACGGAAAAGACCGTTCTGCGTAATTTGCGCGAAATGACGGAGAAAACAGTGCTGATTGTGACGCATCGTCCTGCGGCACTTGCCGTCTGCGACCGTGTGTTCCATATGAATGCCGCCGCAGAATTGCCCGAAAATGAACAGATGGGAGAAAAATAATGTATCAGCTTCTCAAAACAGAGGGTGTCGCCCGCCGTGGAATGTTCCACACTGTACATGGCGATTTTCAGACACCCTGCTTTATGAATGTTGCCACGGCAGGTGCCATCAAAGGCGCACTGTCCGCTTTTGACCTCAAAGCCGTGAATTGTCAGGTGATGCTTTGCAATACCTATCATCTTCATGTGCGTCCGGGCGATGAGGTCGTTCGCACGATGGGCGGCTTGCAGGGCTTTACCGGATGGGATGGTCCGACCTTGACTGACAGCGGCGGTTTTCAGGTGTTTTCCCTTGCGAAATTACGCAAAATCAAGGAAGAAGGCGTGACGTTCCATTCTCATGTGGACGGCAAAAAGATTTTCATGGGGCCTGAGGAGAGTATGCGTATTCAGTCGCATCTCGGCTCAACAATTGCGATGGCGTTTGATGAATGCGTGGAAAATCCTGCCCCATATCTGTATGCCGCACAAAGCTGTGCCCGCACGACACGCTGGCTGAAACGCTGTAAGGCGGAAATGGAGCGCCTGAATGCATTGCCCGATACCATCAACCCGCATCAGCTTTTGTTTGGCATCAATCAGGGCTGTACGTTCCCTGATTTGCGCATCAAACATATGAAAGAAATCGCTGAACTGGATTTGGACGGCTATGCCATCGGCGGCTTGGCGGTCGGAGAACCCGCAGAAGTGATGTACGACATCATCGAGCACGTTGAACCACATATGCCGCAGGACAAGATTCGTTATCTGATGGGTGTCGGTACACCGCAGAACATTGTAGAGGGCGTTGCACGCGGCATAGACCTGTTTGACTGCGTGATGCCGAGCCGAAATGCGCGTCATGCAACTGTGTTTACATGGGGCGGCATCATGCACCTGACGAACCGTAATTATGAAACGGATTCCCGTCCGATTGAGGAGGGGTGCGGCTGTCCGACCTGTCAGCATTTCTCCCGTGCATATATTCGTCATCTGTTTAAGGCGGGCGAACAGTTGGGCGGCAGACTGGCTGTTCAGCATAATCTCTGGTTCTACAACAATCTTATGACACAAATTCGCAATGCGCTGGATGAAGGCAGATTTGCGGAATTCCGTGCAGAACATTCGGAACAGCTTGGAAAGCTGCGGAAAGAGTGAGGAGGATGCAGAATGCCCATGCGTGAACCGTTACCTGTTCGCCGCATTCAAATCGTTGGTGAAAACCGTGAAATTGCGGAATCTGCACAGTATACTGCCCCGAGTGGAAAAAGCGTCACACTGCCGCAGAATGGTGATGCATTGGCGGCTGCAACGCAATTGCTGGACATAGAACTGCCTGAGGATGCTGTGCCATGCAGGGCGTCGTTTTCGTGGGAAGCGAATCAGCGGGCGGTCGGTACGGTAGAGTGTGCCGCACAGTTACGTGCAGAAGGTGTGAAAGGTGAAATACTGGCGCTGAATTTTGCGAATGCGAATGTGGCTGGCGGCGGGTATGTGCTGGGGGCGTCTGCGCAGGAGGAGAGTTTGTGCAGGGCATCCTTGCTGTATGCTGCGATTGCGCCGCACAGTGAATACTACAATTATCATCGGACGCATCCCACGCCGTTTTACAGTGACAAGATGTTGTATTCGCCGAATGTGCCTGTGGTGCGGGATGGCATGGGAAACTTGCTGGAAGAACCGTTTTTATGTAGTTTTCTGACATCGCCGGCGGTGAACAGACGGTTGGCAAGGCCGATTTGGAGCAATAAAAAGATTGATGCGGCGATGGCGCAAAGGACTGCGAAAATCATAGTGGCAGCGGCAAAAATCGTGCCGGAAGCGGTGATTTTGGGTGCATATGGCTGTGGTGTATTTGGAAATCGCAGGGAAGTTGTGCTGCCGATGTTTGAGGACGCGATTTGCAAATATCTGCCTGAAGGTGTGAAAGTATTTTTTGCGATGCCATAGCACTTCCCGACAAAAGCGGCTATGCACGCGAAGCGAAATTCCCTTTTCGTCCTATCTAATCAGGAAGGGGGTTCCCCTCGTGTCGTACCTAAGGCAACACCGCACAAAGCACCCCTTACGGCTTGGCGGCACATCTACTTGCAGATTTTCCGCCAAGCCGCAAGGCGTGCTTTGTGCGGTGTTGCCTTTCATCTTGCTTCGCGTGCATAGCCGGAGCGTTACGGAGATTCCCTTTGAAATCCTTATTATTTGTTTTATATTCACAATCGACTGCCGAATTATGCAGATGCTTTTGTGAGTGTCCACAATCTTGCATTTTCCCTGCCACATTTTCCCTCCCTCCCGACACTATATCATCAGAAACCCGAGTTTCAGAAACCTAGCGTTTCAAAGCAGAATCATTTCAGAATAGAGGTGTGCATCATGGCGCAGGATACAGCGTTGTCCAAAGAAGAATTTACAGCGGCGGTCAAACAGGCGCGGGGCGGCGATGCGGATGCGTTCGGAAAGCTCTACCGAACAGTGTACCGCGAACTCTACTATGTGGCACGGTCAGCATTGCGCTCCGAAGCAGATGCAGCAGATGCGGTGAGTGATGCCGTGCTGGATGCGTTTCGTACCATCGGAAAACTGCGGGACGAAGCCGCTTTCCGTGCATGGATATTCAAAATCCTTGCCGCGAAAATCAAGCAGAAACAGCGCGATTATGCGCAGGCGCCTGCTGCGGTGGACGATGTGACAGAACAAAATCTCCCAAGCAGCGATTTTTCCTTTGTGTCCTCCGAAGTGCGGACTGCTTTGCAGACACTTTCCACAGAGGATAGGATGCTGTTGACAATGCAGGTGCTTGGCGGATATCAGAGCCGTGAGCTTGCCGGAATGATTGGCAGCACGGATACCGCAGTACGTTCCAAACTGACACGAATACGTGCAAAACTGCGGGAATTGCTGTCGGAACCTGAAAACGGGAGGGAACAATATGCGTAAAGATATGGTGGATACGGACGAGAAACTGGATACCATGATTTCCGATGCCGTCAAGGCGGAAAAAATCCCCGAATGCCTTTCTCCGGAGGCAATGACGGCAAAACTCCATGAAGAAAGTCGCAGAGGAATCAAGCGTTCAGGCAAATGGGAATATCGTGCGGTTGCGGTACTCTGTGCGTGCATGGTGCTGGTTGTCAGCATTTCAACAGCAATCAGCGCGAAACGTGCGACGCCGATTTCAACAGAAGGACAATATGTTGACAACGTCGGCAGTTACGACAAGCTGTATCAGCAAATGCGCTTTATCTATCAGAAAAGCGAACGAGAGAGAAAAGTAAGTCACATAAAAAGTGACTATTGGCTCAATAACATTGAAAATGGCTTTGTCCTGGAGTCTGCGGATTACGCCATCAGTGCGATGGATGAAGAAGCGCCGACTGCCAATGGAGATACGCCGTCTGTTTCGGAAACCATTACGCAGGTGGAGGGCGTTGCAGAAGCCGATATCGTGAAGTCGGACGGGAAAGCCATCTATTACCTGTATCAGAATAACTTGCATTATCTGCCTGTGGATCACGGCAAATTTGATGCGCTCAGAACGTATCAGCAGGAGTCGGAAATGCCGTATGTATCAGCACGCGATCTGTATTTGGTAGACGGAAATGCAGTCGTGGTTTATGCGGGTACGTATGATATGGAAAACGGTTCGGCAGCCGAAACCTATGTTGCTGTGTACGCACCGCGTGAATCGGATGGCACGCCCGAACTGATCGGTTCGTTCTATCAGGACGGTGCAGTGACAGAAACCCGTGTCGTGGACGGTGTGCTGTATCTGGTCACATCTTCTGTTAAATATGCAACCAAGGATTTGCAGCCTGAACAGTATGAATGTTATGTTCCGTGCTGCGGCAAAGAAATCGGCAGCTGCATTCCTGCGGAGGATATTCTGATTGATGAAGACTTCAGTGAATGCCTCTACGATGTGAATTATACCATTGCGGCTTCATGGGATGTTCATTCTGTGGAAATGATAGATTCCAAAGCATTTACAGGTGATAACAGCACACTCTACATGACAAGGGAATCCATGTATCTTGCAACATCGGAAAATGACAAGACATCTGTTACCCGCATTGCCTATGACAACGGCACCATTACGCCGCTTGCAACTGCAAACATCAGCGGTACCCCGCTTGGACAGTATGCAATGCACGAAACGGAAGATGCATTCTTCATCGCATCTAACGGCAGAGATCAATCAATGGGCGGTCTTTGCAACAGCCTGTATAGCTTTGATAAAAATATGCAGCAGCTTGACTATGTGAGCTTTGCAAATGGTGAACAGATGAAGGCGGTCAATTATGTGGACAATTTTGCCTATGTTGTGACCTTCTACCAGACAGATCCGTTGTTCTGCATCGACTGCACCGATCCTTCCGCCCTGATGATTCAGGATGAATACAAAGTATCGGGCTATTCGACCTTCCTGTATCCGTGGAATGAACATTTGCTCAGCTATGGCGTAGAATCCGGCGAAAAGAACGGCATCAAGCTGATGATGTATGATACCGATGAAAGCGGTCAGCTGACCATGCTGGATGACTACTTCTGGAAGAATCTCTATTCATCCGCGTGGTATGATGAAAACCCGAACGATGTCCAGAGTTATAGCAGCCCTGCAACATGGGATTACAAATCCTTGTATTTCCGTGCAGACCAGAACCGCATCGGCGTACCGATGATGGTGGAACACGTTCGGGAAAGAAAAATTGAGCATTGCTATATTTTCCTGACATTCAATGAATCAACACTGGAATTTGAAGAGTGCGGCAGAGTGACGATCGAAAACGGCAGAGAAGCGCCGCGTATGCGCTGCATCGAGATCGGTGATGTGCTGTATCTGCTTTGTGGTGAGGACATTGTCAGCGTAGATTCCGATACACTGGAAATGATCGCAAGCACTCAATTTGCAAAATAATTTGAAAATGCCCGCAGTTCTGCGCAGCTTTTGCAGACTGTGGGCATTTTCTTTGAAATTTTCTGCGTAAATGCTTGACATTTTTTTCACGATATGGCATAATACAAAGGAGGGAAACGGGTGTGTACCAATCCCGTTCCATGAAAAAAGGGAGGTTTTTATCTATGTTTCAGAAGCATCGTTTGAGCGCGGTTCTGCTTGCTGCCTGCATTTGTGCCGTTTCTGCACAGGAACTTGCAGCCACAGAACCCGCACAGACTGCATCCGCAGCCACAACAGGCGAATTTAATTATGCGGAAGCACTGCAAAAATCACTGTTTTTCTATGAATGCCAGCAGTCAGGCGTGCTGCCTGAATGGAACCGTGTCGAATGGCGCGGCGATTCCATTGTCACCGATGAGATCAACGGCGGCTGGTACGATGCAGGTGACCACGCAAAGTTCAATTTGCCGATGGCGTATTCCGCATCCATGCTTGCATGGGGACTTTATCAGTATCCCGATGGCGTGGAACAATGCGGCGAGATGACAAACTATGTCAACAACCTCGAATATGTGCTGGACTATTTCGTAAACTGCGATCTGGGCGATGAAGTCGTCATTCAGATCGGCAGCGGTACAGTTGACCACACATGGTGGGGCCCTGTGGAACTGTACGAATACGGCATGGGCGACAGCGGCACCAGCATGGAAAAAGCGCGTGCAGTGGTCAAGGTCAAGGGCGGCAGTTCGTGCGTACTTGGCGAAATGGCTGCGGCATTGGCGGCTGGTTCGGTTGCACTGAAGGGCAGAATCGACAGCAGCAAAATTGATGGCTATGTCAAACATGCAAAGCATCTCTATGAAATGGCATCGACCGATCCGAGTGATGATGTCTATAAGAAATCGGATGCAGCGGCGGGCGGTTTCTATAACTCCAGTCACTTCTACGATGAACTGATGTACTCCGCAAACTGGCTGTACATTGCAACGCAGGATGACAGCTATCTGGATGATGCAAAGAGCTACATTCCGAACCTCGGAAAGCAGCTTGGTGAAGGCAATGTGCTGGCATATGGCTGGGGACACTGCTGGGATGATACCATGCAGGGCGCTCTGCTGCTGTACGCCATCAATACAGGCGACCAGACCTATGTTGCACACGTCAAGAAGCACCTTGACCGTTGGGTGAACGGCGATGAAGCAAAGATTCTTCCGGGGGGTCTGCGCTGGCTGACCGACTGGGGCTGTCTGCGTTATGCCAACACCGCAGCCTTCATTGCGTGCGTGGCAAGTGATACGATCTTCGCAGGACAGGACAATTCCAAGTACGAGGAATTTGCAGAAACCCAGATGAACTACACACTTGGCGATAACCCTGATAACAGAAGTTATGTAGTCGGCTTCGGTGAAAATTCTCCGAAGAACCCGCACCATAGAACAGCGCATGGTTCCTGGAAAAATGCAGAGGCATATCCTGAAATGAGCCGTCATACCCTCTATGGTGCACTGGTCGGCGGCCCGACTTCTACGGGTGCTTACGAAGATGACCGCGGAAACTACATCAACAACGAAGTTGCGACAGACTACAACGCTGGTTTCACCGCAATGCTTTGCCGCATGGTTGACAAGTACGGCGGAAAATCTGACCCCAACTTCCCGCCGAAGGAAGCACATGACGGCCCTGAAATCTTTGTTGTGACCGAAGGCAAGACCAGTTCTTCCAGCGGCATCACCGTCAGCTTCAAGGTCACGAACCACACTGCATGGCCCGCAAGAGTCGTGGATAACATTTCGTTCCGCTACTACATGGATCTGAGCGAGATCAAGGCAGCAGGTCTTGACCCGACCGCAGTGGAAGTACGCTGCGACCGTGACCAGTCTGCAATGTATGCATCCAGCGGCGTAAAACCCGCAGAGATCTCCAAGCCGATCCAGTATGACGGCGATATCTACTACATTGAAGTAACACTGCCGGACGGCAGAGCTTGCCTGCCCGTTTCGGAAGGTATGCATCAATGCGAGATCCTGTTGGCATTGGTATTCCCGAACTACGGCAACGGCTGGGATGCCACCAATGACTTCTCCAACACCGAAATTCTCGGCAGTGAGAGCGCAGTGACCTCGAAGTACGTTCCTGTGTACATTGACGGCGAACTGTACTACGGTATGGAACCTGACGGCACAGAGAAAGACGGTCTGGGCGATGCAGGCAAGAGCGATAAGCCGCCTGTGGTTACCACCACCACTACTTCCAAGCCGATTTCCACAGAGGAAAAGACCACCACGACAACGACCGTAACCACGACAACTGCACCTGTGACCACATCGCAGGGTACAGAACTGTCTGTAACGGTGCGCGGTGACGTTGATTGTGACGGCGACGTGAATATCAACGACGTTATTTTGCTTTCGCGCTATGTAACAGAAGACAAGGGCGCGAAGGTGAGCGAGCAGGGTATTGTGAATGCGGAATGCGATGGCACGGACGGCATCAGTGCAAACGATGTCAGCCGCATCATAGAGCATATTGCACATCTGATCGACCTCTCGAAATAAGCGCATGAAAAAGCAGGAGAACCACGAACACATGGTTCTCCTGCTTTGGTTTTTTGAGAGAAAATAAAAATCCCGCAATTCCATTCGGAACTGCGGGATCGTTCATTTGCATTAGTCTGCGGTGTACGGAATCAGAGCAACGTATCTTGCACGCTTGATAGCAGTGGTCAGGGCACGCTGATGATATGCACAAGTACCGGTGACACGACGGGGCAGAATCTTGGAACGCTCAGTCATGCACTTCTTCAGACGGTTGATGTCCTTGTAGTCGATGTTCTCAACCTTATCGACACAGAACATACATACCTTTCTGCGGGGTCTTTTTGCACCGCGCTGCGGTCTTTCATGATCCATAGGCATAATTCATTTCCCTCCTTTTCAGGAAACCATTAGAACGGAACTTCTCCGTCACTCAAAATTTCTTCAAATTCGCCGATATCACCGATATTCAGGGAGTCCTGCTGTTTTGCAGGTGCAGACGGAGCGCTGTAGCGCTGCTGCTGTGCGGGCTGAACATATGCAGTATCAGAAAATTCCTGCTGACGTGATGCATATTCGCCGCCGCCTTGTGCTGCATTTTTGCTTTCACCAAAGGTGACATTATCTACCTGAACATTCATGCGATAGTGCTTGACGCCATTATTATCCGTGTAGTTGTCATTGCGGAGACTTCCCTCCACAATCGCCATACTGCCTTTATGGAAATAGCGGCTTACAAATTCCGCAGACTGTCTCCAAGCAATGCAGTCGATAAAATCGGCTTCTCGTTCACCGGTTTGCTTGTTGGCAAACTGACGAGATACTGCCAGTGAGAAGCGACAGCAGGGAATACCGGAGGTCGTCTGACGAAACTCAGGGTCTCTAGTCAATCGCCCCATAAGAATCACTTTGTTGATCATAACGATAACCTCCTATGTGCTTGAAATAGATTACGCTACAACAGTAATCATGGAACGGAGCACGCCGTCAGTGATTTGCAGGATACGGTCGAGCTCAGCAGGGAAATCAGGAGCAGAAGTGAACGGTGCTACGATATAGTAGCCATCCAGCTCATCGTTGATCGGGTATGCCAGCTTACGCTTGCCCCATTCATCGACTTCGCCCAGTTCTGCGTTCTTTTCGATCAGGCTCTTGAATTTTTCCCAAGTTGCCTGAACTGCCTCTTCGCCCTTTGCTACGCTCAGGACTACCATCAGCTCATACTTTGCAGTCAACTTTGCCATCTAAAAACACCTCCTTTTGGATTACAGCCCGTCCGTTTCTTCGGGCGGACAAGGAATGCGGAAATACCGCAAAGAATATTATATCAGATTCCGTGCGTTTTGTCAAGCATTTTTTCTGCTACATCCGATATTTTTCTGCCTGAATGGCAGTGTTTGTCTTGAAGATGCCGAAGGAAGCACAGAATTCATCAATCTTCTGAAAATCACTTCCGCTTATGACCAATTCGCAAACGGCATACTGTCCGCTGATGTCGATCCATTCATTTCCGTTCGGGCGGCCTAAAAGGTCGTAAATCTGGAATTTGACATCATGCGAAATGCTTGGGTTCCATTCATAGGGGTTCACCTGATATGGAATCAGCGCAAGCGGATAAAAGACACGAAGCGCAACAGCACGGTCTGTTTTCAGGTGAAAGACAGGTGTGAGGATATTCGCAGGCGTTTCCATTTCCACGGTGCTGTATTCCAGCTGAAGCGGCTCATTGTCGCTGTCCATGCCGATACTGCCGGCTGCAATGCTCATCGGACAGCAGAGAAAATCTCCTGCGGCATAAATCGAATAATGCTCATAGTGCTGTGCCAGTTCTCCTGCACCGTTACAGCCGCCGTCCCGATAGGATTCGATGTATTGTGCGTAGTTCATGGCATTCAGATGCGTGGTGAGGTCTGCTTCACGCGCCCACGGTACTGCCTCTATACTGCGGCAGGAAATGAGCATATATTCGAATCGGCATCCGTTTTCTTTGAATGTGCTCAG
Organism: Oscillospiraceae bacterium; assembly: GCA_045642925.1. Taxonomy (GTDB): domain Bacteria; phylum Bacillota; class Clostridia; order Oscillospirales; family Ruminococcaceae; genus Firm-04. The sequence goes on along the minus strand of JAZUJW010000004.1, from coordinate 5,422 downwards.
AAAGGCGACCTGCCTGTTATCCGAGAAATCATGTCCGACATAATAAGCGTAAAAGGAGAAGTTTTTTCCTGCCAGAAAGGTATAGACATCGCCGCTGGTGAATGGCTGTTCCGCGTAATCGGAATAGTGTGAATTTTCCAGTTCGACCTTGACCGAAACAGCACCTTCCAGATTGGCATTCAGATAATCACGCAGATACGCTTCGATATCCTGTGCCTGCAAATTGTCAGCACAGTGGAGAAACGGTTCTGTGCCTGCTTCTGTGCTGGTCGGTTCCGTATCTACCAGTACGCCGAACGCTTTTTCTCCCCAGAGCATTTGAACATGAACGCGGTCAGGTTTGCCTGTCAGGAAGCCGAATGCGGTTTTGATCAGTTTGGATTCCACAATTGTGGCGGTGATGCCGTATTTTTGCTGAATATATTCTGTGGCGCGTGTTTCGTATTGCAGATAATCGACCGTACTGCCGCCAAAGGAGGGGAGTTCGAAGTCGAAAGAAGAAAAATCCAGAAGATTCTCCATGTCACAACCGCAAAGCGGCAGTGTCAGAAGCAATACCGAAGCAGTCAGCAACAGTCCGTTTTTCCATCGTTTCATGGCATTTCACATCCTTTATGTTCCGTGTAAAATATTATAGCATCTTACATTTGCAATGTCAAGCGTGCAGAAGATTCGACAGATATCTTTCCGGAAAAGTAACAAAAGGTTGACAACTTCCCGCCGCCCCTTTACTTTTGTGAAGTTTTGTGGTACAATAAACGAAGATTATGTATATTCAGGAGGAGTTTATGCTCACCTTTTCGAAACTTTCCACACAGCAGATGCAGGATACTGCATGGGATGCTCAGGACATCACTGCACTGCTTCCCAAGCAGGCGCAAAGCCTTTGTACCACTGACGCACAGCTTTTTGCAGCATGGCTGGACGGGCAGGTGATCGGTATGGCATCCCTTTCGACAGCACTTTCTCAGCAGCAGCCGACCAGCGGAATGCTGAATTGGCTGGTGGTTTTGCCGCAGTATCGCCGTCAGGGCGTTGGCAGAATGCTGATGGGACTGATGGCAGGTGCAGTCATGGAAATGGGTGCGTTTTTCCTGCGCGGACAGCAGCCTGAAACGCAGGAATCTGCTGCATTTGCAGAAAAAATCGGATTTCATGCGGACGGAACAGGCAATACGCTTCTTGACTTAACAGACACCAAAGGCTTGCGACAGCACTGACAGGGTGATGGATATGTATGAAAAACAAGCGGAATCCAGTGTGGCGAAGCGCCTGACAGCGATGGTTTCCTTGCTGACAGTCGGTGCGGCAGTCATCTATTTTTCTTTCGGCACACTGCTGCATGGCGGTTTGTTCGGAGATGCGGCGGATGCGCTGCCCTTGCATGAACAACTGCTTCATGCACAGCAGTCCTTGGAACTTGCGCTCGGAAAAGATAATATCAACGGCGTTTTCATCACAGAAAAGCGTCTCCTGCTGGACAGAGGCAAGTATTCGGAACAAATCGCTGCGAATAATGCAGCGCTGGTCGATGCCTATGCGCAGAAAAACGGTTTGCCGTTCTATTGGATGGTCATTCCTTCTGCTATTCAGGTGTATTCGGATACACTCCCTGACGGTGCAAAGCAGGTGAATGAACAGGTCTTGTATGATGCCGCACTGAAAACGATTTCTCCCGCAGTCAACTGGATCGATGCGGTCGGCACGATGTATGACGTGCGCGACTCCTATATCTACTATCGCAGTGATACCCGCTGGACAACCCTCGGTGCATTTTATGCCTACAAATCTGCCATCCGTAAGCTTGGCTTTGCAAATCTTGGGCTTGACCGCTACACCATTACGCACCATTCCAGCAACTTCCGCGGCAATTTGTACAAGATTTCAGGGTATGACGAATGCGATGCAGATGTGGTGGACATCTATCAATGCGAAAACGGCATTGCAATTTCGTCCGTTTCGGCACCTGTCAGCGGTACGCATACGGATTCTCTTTATGTGACCGATAAAACTGCCGATGCAGAGGCATCTCCGCTTTCGGTCTTTTTGCCCGAAACAGAACCCTTTCTGCAAATCGAAACTGAAGTACACAATACCAAGAAACTGATCTTGCTTTGCGATGAATTCGGAAGCAATTTCGTACCTTTTCTGACACAGCATTACCATAGCGTGGATGTCATCAACTTCAAGAATGCAGATGCCGCACAAAGTGCCCTTTCTGCTACGGCAGATACGCAGGTGCTTCTGCTTTGCTCTGCTGATACGCTTGCTTCGCAGAACAGCTTTGCGTTTTTCGGGTGAAATGACCGAAAATTGCGGTTTCCTGTGAAAAGCGGAAAATTTTTCTTGACAAGTATGAGATTCTTTGCTATAATGATAACATTAGGCGGACTTTCCGCTGTAAAAGTTACTGCAATCAAAATTTTTTTCACGATACAGGAGGTCTATGATGGGTATTTTTTCCAGACTGAGTGACATTCTCAAGGCAAACATTAACGATTTGCTCGATAAAGCAGAGGATCCTGAAAAGCTCGTAAAACAGATTATTCTGGATATGCAGAAGGAACTGAATAAATCGACACAGGCACTCGGCAAGGCAGTCGCCAGTGAGCGTATGACCGAAAAACAGTACCGCAATGCTGCTGCTGTTTCCGCAAACTGGGAAAGCCGTGCAAAGGCTGCCCTGAAGTCCGGCGATGCGGAACTTGCAAAGAAGGCACTTGCAAATAAGGTCAAGGCGGACGAGGATGTTGCAAACTACCGCGAAATGTATGAAACAATCTCCAATCAGACGGAAGCAATTCGCGCACAGATTGAAGTTTTGAAGTCTAAATTGCAGGAAGCAAAGAGCCGCGAAGCAATGCTGATCGCACGCTCTCAGATGGCAGATACCACGAAGGAACTTGCAAAGTCCATCGGCGGCATCGACACCAACTGCGGTTTCGACAAACTCAGCAAAATGGAAGAAAAAATCGAGCGCAAGGAAGCAGAAGCTGCCGCGTTCTGCGAAATTTCGGGTGCAACCAAGAGCGAAGAGGTTGCTTCCTTCGAAGACCTTGAGCGCAACGCAAAGGTTGATTCCGAGCTGGAGCGCTTGATGTCTGAAATGGGCATGAGTGCCGCTGCTGAGCCGACCGTTGAAGAACTCGCTGCACAGATGGGCATGGATTTGTCCGCAGGTCAGTGAGCGCCGCTTCTTTATTGAAATGAATGCAGCACAGTCTCACTGCTTTGGCATGGGGCTGTGCTTTTCTTTGAAATCTTCTCGTCAATTTTTCACCTCTTGCGATACAGAACAGACAGATAGACAACTGTGTGAGAAGAATGAATGGAGGAATATTTATGTCTGCACATGGACGCAGAATACGCTGGAATCGCGTCATCGGTGCTTTTGTCATTTTGATTACGCTGATTTTCCTGCTGGCTTATGCCATTAGTTCCTGTGGGGAGGGTAATGCGGAAGAATCTGTCCCGGAAAGCAGCAGTACTTCGCAGGGAGAACAGTCCGCTGAGTCTTCCGCAGATTCTCAGTCAGGAGATGAAAGCAGCAATGCAGATGAATCAGCAGCGACGACCAAAGGCACGACCAATGCGCCGCTGATTCTGGGCAGCGAAACGACGACCACGACCACTACAACGACTACAGCAGATGCGGTGGTTGACCCCAACTTTACGGAAGCCGTACAGCTTGCCGCAGATGTGTATAACGGCAATCTGGTGCTGGTCAACAAGGAGAATCCTTCCCATCTTTCCAATACTGATCTGGATCTGGTACTGGTGGCAAGAACAGAAGGTTATACCAATACCTACGCAGTTTCTTATCCCGGTCAGATTCAGATTTCGCGTGTGGTGTTTGATGCTTTCAACAAAATGATGAACACCTATGAAACTGCTGTCGGAAACCGTGAAATTATGTTCAATTATGGTTATCTGAAGCAGGGGGCGGCAAACAGCAATGCAGAATCCTCCTGTGGTCTGGATGTGCAGCTTCACTTGCACAAAAACAACGGCGGTTATGATTATATTTCCAATACAGGCGAATATACGTGGATTTATAAGAATATGCACAAGTTTGGCTTTGTGCAGCGTTATCCGGAAGGCAAAGAGGAAATGACAGGTGTGAAGGGGACGGCAACTGCCATTCGCTATGTTGGTATTCCTCATGCTGCGTATATGAATGAAAATGGTCTGTGTCTGGAAGAATATTTGAAACTGCTGAAAGAGAAATACACTTATGGCAAGGGAATGCTGAAATATTCCTTTGCTGATACGGATTATTCAATTTATTATGTTGCTGCCAGCACCACGGAGGACACGAAAGTTCCTGTGCCGAAAAGCGGAAACTATGAAATTTCGGGCAACAATGTGGATGGCTATATTGTAACGGTCATTTCCTGATACGGAGAGGGGGCTGCGAGATGCCGCAAGCGGAATCGAACCGCAAATCGTGGCTCAAACGTCTGAACGAATGGATTCATCGCGAACGTTCGTATGAAGTGGAAGAAATCACGGCGATTGTGTATTTGCCGAAAGAGGCAGTGCTGATGAACGGGGCGCTGCGGATGGGGATGCCACCTGATTTTGTGTTGCTGAAGCGAGGCAATGCGACGGGGGAGACGGTATTTCTGGGGCGAAAGACGGGTTTGGTGCTGACTGTATCGCGGATGTCATTTCGGGGACATTTACGGGAAATGGCGCGGGAACAGTTTCAGACGGCGTTTTTCAAGCAGATGGCTGCGGCAGAGATTCTATCGTTTCGGCATGATTATGTGCGGCATTCACCGCGGTTGACGGTGCATTATCGTTTAGTGCATGAGAAGGGGAAAGAGCGCTGTGCGGTTGTGCTGGTACAGCGAAATGAGAAGGTATATTCGCTGTTATTTACGGGAGAAGTGGAAGCACATCTGCCTGTAGTTGAAACGATGATTGAAACGATGGAAACCTGATGTACGCGCAACAAACGGGAACTTCCACGCCCCATCATGAGGATTCCAAAGGGAATCATTCCCTTTGGCGGAGTCCAGAGGCAGCGTCTCTGCACGCCAACAGACTGCAAGCAGTCTCCACCGCAGAGCGCGAAACACCCCTTGTTACCTAACAACGAATCAGGAGGGGGTATGGGGGAACACTATTAAGGGGTTCCCCCATGCAGTTCCTAATAAAAGCGGCTACACACACATACAAACAAAAAGGCAGAAGAAACGTACCTTTCCACGTTTCTGCTGCCACATTGTCTCTTTGTCAGAAAATGCAGGGGGGCACCCCTTAATAGGGTTCCCCCATTCCCCTCCTGATTCGTTAGAACGAGAAAGGAGTTTCGCGCTCTGCGGAGCGTGAGCAGGGGCGCTGCCCCTGGACTCCGCCAAAGGGAATGATTCCCTTTGGAATCCTCAATAAAATAGCCAGTGCAAAACTTTAATCT
>JAZUJW010000003.1:0-3355 GCA_045642925.1 Oscillospiraceae bacterium | reverse complement strand
TGCTTGCAGTCTGTTGGCGTCCGGAGGCGCTGCCTCTGGACTTCGCCAAAGGGAATGATTCCCTTTGGAATCCTCAATATAATAGCTGTGTATGCTTATTTCTTCTCTTTCGCTTCAGCACGCTTGCCCATGTAATAAAATACTCCCAGCGCAGCCGCCACAAGAATAATAATGCTCACAATCGTTTCCAGTAATGAGCCGGATTTCGCTTTGGCTTTTGCTTTTGCGGTAGTATATGTTTGATAATTCCTGGTCGTATACTTCGTCAGTGTTTCCTGTGTAACAGCGTTCTCAGCTACGTATTCCTCTGTATGTGCAATCGTGTCATCATCTACCGCCTGTACAATACAGTTTTCCATTGGTAAAGTAAGCGGACAAGCGGTCAGCGGCATCATTGCCATGAATGCTGCAAGTACCGCTGCGGCGATTTTTGGATGTTTCATATTGAATACTCCTTTGCTTTTTCGTTGAGGTTTCAACAGTTTCATATTATAACACACTTTTTGCCAAAAGTCAATCTGTATGATGAATTGTGTCGAAAGAAATGAAAATGTGCCTTTTTGCGAACGCTTGACAATTCTATTGTTGTATGGTATACTGTGTGTAGTACCATTGTAAAATAATACAATTGGCAGAAAATGCATATTGATGTTTTACAATGGATTTGCTTTGATGAAAAAATCAAAAAGAAAGGGGCATCACGATGGGTGACTTTAACAAATTTGCCATGCAAACCAAAATTGAAAAGCTTTCTGAACTCTGTAAAGAGAATTATCAGATAGATCCCGAGCTCTACGCAAAGTTTGATGTCAAACGCGGTTTGCGTGATATCAACGGAAAAGGCGTGGTGTCAGGCTTAACCAATATCAGCCAGATTATTCCCGGCACGGAGGTCAACGGCGAAACCCAACTCGGTGACGGACAGCTTTTTTTCCGTGGCTACCGTATTGAAGACCTTGTCAACGGCTTCATTCGGGATAACCGCTTTGGCTATGAGGAAACAGTTTACCTCCTGCTGTTCGGTGTTCTGCCGACCAAAGAAGAACTTGATGAATTTTCGACTTTGCTGCGAAGCTGCCGCACGCTGCCTCCTTCCTTTACACGCGATGTCATCATGAAATCGCCCAGCGGCGATATGATGAACACGCTTGCACGCAGCGTTCTGACACTCTACGCTTACGATACGACACCGAATGATACTTCCATTCCCAATGTTCTGCGGCAGTGCATCCAGTTGATTGCACAATTCCCGTCTATTGCGGTTTATGGCTATCAGGCGTACCGTTATTATAAGAATGACCAGAGTTTGTTCCTGCATCAGCCCGACCCGTCACTTTCTGCGGCGGAAAATATACTGAGTCTGCTGCGTGCCGACCAGAAGTATACCGAACTGGAAGCACGGATTCTCGATATTGCGCTGATTCTCCATGCAGAGCATGGCGGCGGAAACAACTCCAGCTTTACAGTTCATGTCGTTTCGTCGTCCGGTACAGATACCTATTCTGCAATGGCGGCAGCACTTGGCTCTCTGAAAGGCCCGAAGCACGGCGGCGCGAATGTCAAGGTCGTGCAGATGTTTGACGATATGCAGGAGCGTGTCAAGGACTGGACGGATGAAGAAGCCGTCAAGGAATATCTCCGCAAACTGCTGCATAAGGAAGCGTTTGACCGTGCAGGATTGATTTACGGTATGGGTCATGCGGTGTATTCGCACAGTGACCCGCGTGCAACGATTTTGCGTGGATTTGTAGAACAGCTTGCCGAGGAAAAAGGAAAATCGAAGGAATATGCGCTTTATGCAATGGTGGAGCGTCTTGCCCCGCAGGTCATTGCAGAGGAACGCAGAATTTACAAGGGCGTTTGCGCGAATGTCGATTTCTATTCCGGTCTGGTGTATCGTATGCTGGAACTGCCGAATGAATTGTTCACGCCGATTTTTGCGATTTCGCGTATTGCAGGCTGGTCTGCACATCGTATGGAAGAACTGCTTTGCGGCAATAAAATCATTCGTCCTGCATACAGAGCTGTCCGGGAATGGCAGGAATATGTTCCGATTGCGGAGCGCTGACACACTGTATTGAAAGGAGAGCGTTTCAATGGAAATTCTGGAAAATACATTAGGTGTATCAGATTATGTCCGTTTGTGGGAAGATGCAGGCTGGGGCGATGTGGATGAGAAGCAGGTAGAAATTGCTTTACAGCACAGCACGGTAACATTTGCGCTGCAAGAGAATGGACAGGTTATCGGTATGGCGCGTTTGCTTGGCGATGAAGCAATGGCATATTTCCTGAAGGATTTTGTGATTGATAGCCGCTTTCGGGAACAGGGTTATGGCAGAAAGCTGATGGATGCGATTGTAGAGCATATTAAAGCACATTCGCACGGATATGAGATTTATCTGGATTTGGCGAGTGCGGGCGGTAAAGAGGGCTTCTACGAGAAATGCGGCTTTATGCGCAGACCGTATGATTGGCATGGCGCAGGAATGTTGCTTTGCATTCATGAGTAAAACAAGAAACGGCGGCAGAAGGGGAATGAAACCTTTCTGCCGCTGTTGTTTTGTTGATGTGGGGAGAAAAACAAAAACGCTGATTTCGGAAGAAATCAGCGTTTCGGATTGGTGGGAGAGGGTGGATTCGAACCACCGAAGTGAAAGCACAACAGATTTACAGTCTGCCCCCTTTGGCCACTCGGGAACTCTCCCATTATGAAGTTGGAAGCTGGTGGACGGACTCGAACCCCCGACCTGCTGATTACAAATCAGCTGCTCTACCAACTGAGCTACACCAGCAATTACACGGTTTCGGTTTTCGTTTTGTTTACGTTCTCCGTAACCAGCTTTTATATTATATCACGTCAACCCGAATTTGTCAAGGGGTTTTTCAAATTTTTTTGAAAATATTTTTGGTTTGTATCAATTAACATAATATGGGGGGATGCAAAGAAAAAACTATTGATTATAATGCAGAATGGGAAATTCCATTTTCGTCCTATCTAATCAGGAAGGGGGTTCCCCTCGTGTCGTACCCAACATAAATAAAGAGAGGCAAGAGAATGGTATAAACCATATCTCTTGCCTCGTTGCCTTTCAATCGGGTACTGTAAAGGTGACCCCCTCCTGATTCGTTGTAAGGAAAAAGGGGTGTTTCGCGCTCTGCGGTGCAGACTGCTTGCAGTCTGTTGGCGTCCGGAGGCGCTGCCTCTGGACTCTGCGATTTTATGAAAAAAATCGAGTAAAACTTTAGGCAACACCGCACAAAGCACGCCTTACGGCTTGGCGGCACATCTACTTGCAGATTTTCCGCCATCTTGCACAGAAATTCTTTGCTGGGCGTCAGCCCAGCGGCATCATTT
>JAZUJW010000002.1:0-16690 GCA_045642925.1 Oscillospiraceae bacterium | reverse complement strand
TTCGCAAAGTAATCAGGAGGGACATATGGCAAAGAAAGCTATGATTCTGAAGCAGCAGAGAACCGCAAAATTCTCTACTCGTGCTTATAACAGATGCAAAATCTGCGGAAGACCCCATGCCTACCTCAGAAAGTTCGGTATCTGCCGAATTTGCTTTAGAGAGCTTGCACACGATGGTCAGATTCCAGGTGTCAAGAAGGCAAGCTGGTAAACCGACGATAGAAAAAGGAGGTCATTGGTATGCAAATTTCGGATACCATCGCGGATTTGCTGACGCGAATCCGTAACGCTAATACCGCGAAGCACGCTACTGTTGACGTTCCTGCTTCCAACGTGAAGAAGGCCATTACCCAGATCCTGCTGGATGAGGGTTATGTGAAGAACTTCCAGGTCATTGAGGATGGCAAGCAGGGCATCATCCGTATCACATTGAAGTACGGCGACAACAAAATGCCGGTTATCAGCGGTCTTCGCCGCATTTCCAAGCCAGGTCTGCGTATTTACAGCAGCTGCGAGGATATGCCGAAGGTTCGTAAGGGCTTGGGCATCGTTATCGTTTCCACTTCGAAGGGCATTATGACCGACAAGAAGGCTCGTGAGCTGAATGTCGGCGGCGAGATTCTCGCTTATATTTGGTAATAGGAGGAACGAGGTATGTCAAGAATTGGAAGACTGCCGATTGCGATTCCTGCCGGTGTTACCGTTACCGTTGACGACACCAATCTGGTCGTTGTCAAGGGACCTAAGGGCGAGAATTCGTATCGCGCAAATAAAGCTATGGAAATCAAAGTTGAGGATGCAACTGTTACAGTCAGCCGTCCCAACGATAACAAGGAAAATCGCGCTCTGCACGGCTTGACCCGTACCCTCATCGCAAACATGGTTTACGGTGTGAGCACCGGTTACAGCAAGACCCTCGAAATCGAAGGCGTCGGCTATCGTGCAGCAAAAGACGGCAAGAACCTTGTCATGAATCTGGGCTATTCTCATCAGGTCATCATGCCTGAGAAGAACGGCATCACCATTGATGTTCCTGCCCCGAACAAAATCGTGATCAACGGTGCTGACAAGCAGGCTGTCGGTCAGTTTGCAGCAGAAGTCCGCGAGAAGCGTCCGCCGGAACCCTATAAGGGCAAGGGCATTCGCTATGCCGGCGAGTTCATCATCCGCAAGGAAGGTAAGGCCGGTAAGGGCAAGAAATAAGGAGAAAGGTGAATTGCTATGGTAAAGAAATATGACAGCAACAAAGCACGCCTCAAGAGACATCGCAGAGTTCGTGCTAAAATCTCCGGAACTGCCCAGCGCCCAAGACTGAGCGTATATCGCTCCACAAAGCACATCTATGCACAGCTGATCGATGACGTTGCAGGTGTTACACTTGCAGCTGCATCCAGCCAGGATAAGGGCTTTGAGGGCAATGGCGGCAACAAGGAAGGCGCACGTTTGGTTGGCGCCGCAATCGCTAAGAAGGCTGCTGATAAGGGTATCACCGAAGTCGTTTTCGACCGCGGCGGTTACATCTATCACGGCAGAGTTTCGGAGCTTGCAGACAGCGCCCGCGAGAACGGGCTGCAGTTCTAATGAAGGAGGGAATCTGATTGGCACTGATTGACGCAACTGGCATGGAGCTGATGGAGCGTGTTGTTTCCATCAACCGTGTTAGCAAGACTGTAAAGGGCGGCCGTATTATGAAATTCGCTGCTCTCGTAGTTGTCGGCGACGGCAACGGTATCGTAGGCTTCGGTCTCGGAAAGTCGGGCGAAGTTCCTGATGCAATCCGTAAGGGCATCGAAGATGCGAAGAAGAATCTGGTTCGTGTTTCCCTCCGCGGTACGACCATTCCTCATGAGATCATCGGTAAATTCGGCGCAGGCCGCGTTCTGATGATGCCTGCTGCTCCCGGTACCGGTGTTATCGCAGGCGGTCCTGTTCGTGCGGTCATCGAAATGGCTGGCATTAAGGACATTCGTACCAAGAGCCAGCGCTCCAACAATCCTTGCAACGTGGTTCGCGCTACCATCAACGGTTTGATGGAATGCACCGATGCAAAGGCTGTTGCTGCAAAGCGCGGCAAGACTACCGCCGAGATCTTCGGTAAATAATTCGAAGGAGTGAGCTGTTATGGCAAAGAATGTAACGCTCGTCAAGAGTCTGATCGGCAGAAAGCAGGACCAGATTGCAACTGCTCATTCTCTTGGTCTGCGTAAAATCGGCGACTGCGTTTCGCAGCCCGATAACGCTCAGACACAGGGCAAAATTAATAAAATTTCCCACCTCGTGAAGGTCACGGAAGCTTAATTGCAAGGAGGTGCGATTCCATTGAAGCTTCATGAATTAACTCCTGCTGCTGATTCCAACCGCGAGTGCAAGCGAATTGGCAGAGGTCACGGTTCCGGCAACGGCAAGACCGCAGGCAAGGGCCACAAGGGTCAGAATGCACGTTCCGGCGGCGGCGTAAGAATCGGCTTCGAAGGCGGCCAGATGCCCCTTGCAAGACGTATTCCGAAGCGCGGTTTCAACAATCACTTTGCGACCCGTTACTCCACCGTTAACGTGAGCGACCTCAACCGTTTTGTTGAAGGTACAGTCGTAGATGCTGAATTGCTCATGGCAACCGGTCTCATCAACAAAATCGAGAACGGCGGTGTTAAAATCCTCGGAAACGGAGAGCTTACCGTCAAGCTGACTGTCAAGGCCGCAAAATTCTCTGGTGCGGCTGCTGAAAAAATCGAAAAGGCAGGCGGGAAAGCAGAGGTGATGTAATGTGTTCAAGACGATAAAGAATGCTTGGCGCATTCCTGAAATCCGAAAGAAGCTTTTGTTCACACTTTTCATCATCATCGTTTTCCGTTTTGGCAGTGCGATCACTGTCCCGTTCCTGAATACTGAGGTCATCGCAAACTGGATGTCACAGCAGCAAAGCGGTAACTACCTCGAGTATTTGGATATCCTCTCCGGTGGTGCGCTCTCGAAAGCGACCATGTTCTCTTTGGGTGTTACGCCCTTTATCAACGCAAGCATTATCATTCAGCTTTTGACTTACGCTTTGCCTCCTCTGGAACGACTCCAGCAGGAAGGTGAGGAAGGCAGAAAGAAACTGAATACCATCAACTCCATAGTCGCAATGGGACTATCCGTTTTCATGTCGGTTGCTTACTACCTGACATTGAAAAATGCAAAAGACGATGCAGGCAACTGTGCGGTTCTGTACACAGAAGGCGGTGCAGGCATCTTTGCAATGTTCGTTATTATCCTTTCATTCATGGCTGGTTCGTCCCTCGTCATCTGGCTGGGCAACCGCATCAGTGAGAAAGGCATTGGCAATGGCGTTTCGATGATATTGTTTGCTGGTATTGTCGCACGTATCCCTGTTGACCTTGGTCAAATGGTATCGTTGCTCAGCAACAAAGAGAGTGCAAACAAGTACTTCGGTATGATTGTGATCTATTTGCTGATCTTCGTTGTCATGATCATTGGCATTGTCGTCTTTAATGAGGCAGAACGCCGTATTCCTGTCCAGTACGCAAAGCGTGTGGTCGGCAGAAAACAGTATGGCGGTCAGAGCACCCACATCCCGATCAAGATCTGCAATTCCGGTGTTATGCCGATCATCTTTGCAATGAGCTTTATGTCCCTTCCGTCCACCATTGCAATGTTCTTCCCGACTGTGACAGCAATTACGGAAGATACAACAGCAGGTCAGAAGTTCTATTATAACTTCATTAATTTCTTCAATATGCGTAGTTATTCCTACGCTGCACTCTATTTCGTACTGATTATCGCATTCAACTACTTCTATGTTTCAATGCAGTATAATCCGGTTGAAATGGCAAACAATCTCCGCCAGTCCAACGGCGGTATCCCCGGCACCCGCCCCGGCAAACCCACAGCCGACTACATCAACAGAGTCCTCAACAAGCTCACACTGGTCGGTGCAGTTTTCCTCGGCATTATTGCGATTTTCCCGATCATCTTCGTAAAGATTACCAATATGAACATTTCGTCCATGGGTGGTACTTCCGTTCTGATCGTTGTCAGTGTTGCAATCGAAACCGTGCGCACACTGGAATCGCAGCTTATGATGCGTCACCACAAGGGATTCCTTGGATAAACCAGACAGGAGGCAGACCATTTTGAATAAGATGATTCTTTTGGGAGCTCCCGGTGCCGGTAAAGGTACACAGGCAGAGGCTATTTCCGAGAAGCTCGGAATTCCCCAGATTTCCACAGGCAATATGCTCCGTGAAGCCGTGAAAAACGGCACGGAGCTTGGCCTGAAGGCAAAAGCAGCAATGGACAGCGGTGCTTTGGTTTCCGATGATATCGTCATCGGTATTCTGAAAGACCGTATCGCAGAACCGGATGCACAGAATGGTTTCATTCTGGACGGTTTCCCGCGTACCGTTGCACAGGCAGAGGCACTCGACACAATGGGTGTTGCAATTGATGTCGTGCTTGAGATTTTCGTTCCGGATGAAAGAATCTGCGCGAGAATGTCCGGCAGACGCGTTTGCGAATCCTGCGGTGCTTCCTACCACATTGATTACAAGCCCACAAAGGTCGAAGGCATTTGTGATAAATGCGGCGGCAAGGCTGTTCAGAGAGCGGACGATGCTCCTGAGACCGTGCTTTCCCGTCTGGCAGTCTACAAGGAAAAGACCGAACCCCTCAAGGATTACTATTCCAAGACGGGCAAGCTCGTTACCGTAGAAGGTCAGGAAGAAGTCGCAGACACCACGAAGCTTGTCTTCAAGGCTCTGGGCGTGCAAAACTGATTAAAGAAGGCGCATAGCAATGGTCACCATTAAATGTGCTTCCGACATCGAAAAGATGCGCGAAGCAGGTAAGATTGCTGCGAATTCGCTGCTTGTCTGCGGAGAAAAAATCTGCGCGGGCATGACAACAAAGGATATTGACAAAATCATTCATGATGAAATCACGAAGCATGGAGCAAAGCCGAGTTTCCTCGGTTACGGCGGATTTCCCGGCAGCGCCTGTGTTTCGGTCAATGACGAAGTAATCCACGGAATTCCGAGCAAACAGCGTCGGATTCAAGAGGGCGATATCGTCAGCGTTGACGTTGGCGCGTTCTATAAGGGTTTCCACAGTGATACCTGCTATACCTTTGCAATCGGAGAAATTTCCGCTGAAGCAAAGAAATTGCTGGAGGATACTGAGGCAAGTCTTTATGAGGGCATCAAAGCGGCAATCGTCGGGGCGCGGCTGGGCGATGTCGGTCACACGGTAGAGGAATACTGCCGCAGCAGAGGCTATGGCGTTGTCATGGACTTCTGCGGTCATGGAATTGGTCGAGAGCTGCATGAAGAACCTGAAGTACCCAATCATGGACGTGCCGGACATGGCATGCGTATTGTGGAAGGTATGACGTTCTGCATCGAGCCGATGATCAATGCCAAGGGCGACGGTGTTCACATTCTGCCAAACGGCTGGACGGTCAAAACCGACAGCGGTTCTCTCTCGGCGCACTTTGAGCATGAGATCCTGATTACTTCCAATGGCCCAGTGATTTTAACAAAGATTTGACGGAGGAAGCACAATGGATAATGTGACCTGTGCCGCGGGCATGATCGTTCGCGTTACAGCAGGCCGCGATGTCGGTCGCTTTCTACTCGTCACTGCCGTGGACGGCAAAGACATTTTTCTCGCAGACGGTCAGACGCGAAAGCTTTCTGCACCGAAACGGAAAAATCCGAAGCACGTTCAGGCTACGAAGCAGACGATACCGCTTGATGGTCTGACGGATGCAGCACTGCGCAAGCAGCTCGCACCGATGCAGCCACAAAAAGTATCGCAATCCAGATTCAATGAAATACGCAAGGAGGTCATCGTAGATGTCGAAGCAGGATGTCATTGAAGTCGAAGGCGTTGTCGCAGAAGCCCTGCCGAACGCGATGTTCAAGGTGGAGCTGAGTAATAAGCACATCATTCTGGCACATATTTCCGGCAAGCTGAGAACGAACTATATCCGCATCGTTCCCGGTGACCACGTAACCGTTGAGATGTCGCCCTACGATCTCACAAAGGGCAGAATCACTTGGCGCGCGAAGTAATTCGTGTGCATATACAAGCAAGGAGGTATTTTCCATGAAAGTAAGACCTTCCGTAAAACCAATCTGCGAAAAGTGCAAAGTCATCAAACGTAAGGGCAAAGTCATGGTCATCTGTGACAACCCGAAGCATAAGCAGCGTCAGGGTTAATCCCCCTGACCGTATGGAGGTGTAATTCGAATATGGCTAGAATCGCTGGTGTAGACCTTCCGAATAACAAGCGTGTTGAAATCGGTCTGACCTATATCTTTGGTATCGGTCGCACGACTGCCACGAAGATTCTGAAGGAAACCGGCATCAATCCCGACATCAGATGCAAAGATCTGACCGAGAACGATGTCGCAACGCTTCGTGAGTACATTGATAACAACTGCCTGGTGGAAGGTGATAAGCGCCGCCAGATCGCAATGGATATCAAGAGACTCGTCGATATCGGCTGCTACCGCGGTGTTCGTCACCGCAAGGGTCTGCCTGTCAGAGGACAGCGCACGAAAACAAATGCCAGAACTCGTAAGGGTCCGGCAAAGACAATTGCTAACAAGAAGAAGTAAGGAGGGACTGTATCTTGGCACAGCAAAAGAAGAAAGTTACCACGATCCGCCGCCGCAGAGAGCGCAAGAACATTGAGAGCGGCGCAGTGCATATCCAGTCCACGTTCAACAACACCATCGTGACGATCACTGATACGCAGGGTAACGCCATTTCTTGGGCATCTGCTGGTGAACTTGGTTTCCGTGGTTCTAAGAAGTCCACACCGTTTGCTGCACAGAGTGCTGCTGAAACAGCTGCACGCGCTGCAATGGAACATGGTCTGAAGACCGTTGAGGTTTATGTCAATGGCCCTGGTTCCGGTCGTGAGGCTGCTATTCGTGCACTCCAGACCGTTGGTCTTGAGGTTCGCATGATTAAGGACGTTACGCCGATTCCTCATAACGGCTGCCGTCCTCCCAAGAGACGTCGCGTATAATCGCAGGAGGTGTAAGAGAATATGGCAAGATATACTGGTGCAGTTTGCAGAATTTGCCGCCGCGAAGGCAAGAAAATGTTCCTGAAGGGCGACCGCTGCTACACAACCAAGTGCGCAATCGACGAGAGAAACGCCGAGAAGCGTAAGGGTACCCCTGGCCAGCATGGTATGGCTCGCAAGAAGGTATCCGAATACGGTATGCAGCTCCGCGCAAAGCAGACTGCTAGAAAATACTATGGTCTGCTCGAAGGTCAGTTCTATCATTATTTCGAACTGGCTGTAAAGATGCCCGGCAAGGCTGGTGAAAACCTGCTCATCCTGCTTGAATCCCGTCTGGATAATGTTGTTTACCGTCTGGGATTTGCAAGCTCCCGTGCACAGGCTCGTCAGCTTGTTCTGCACAAGCACTTCACTGTCAACGGCGAAAAGGTAAACATTCCTTCCTATCTGCTGAAGGCTGGCGATGTGGTTGCTTTCACCGAGAAGGCTCGTACAAACGATACCTTCAAGGCACTTGTTGAACAGAATGCAGGCAGAACTGTCCCGATGTGGCTCACTTCTGATAAGGATAACTTCAAGGGTACTGTTGAAAGAATGCCTGTTCGTGACGACATCACGCTGGATGTTGAAGAACAGCTCATCGTTGAATTGTACTCCAAGTAATTCTCTGTCTCGTGGCTCGCAAGTTTGCGAAGGCCCTTTCACAAAAACTGATTGCGATTTAGGAGGGTAAATTATGCTGAAACCATTCGAAAAGCCCGAAATCGAAACCGTTGAGCTGAAAACAGACGGAAAGTATGGCAAGTTCATACTTTCCCCGCTGGAGCGCGGCTACGGCATTACGCTCGGCAACAGCCTCAGTCGGGTTCTGCTCTCCTCACTGCCCGGTGTGGCAGTCAGCGCCGTCAAAATCGAAGGTGTCCACCACGAGCTTTCCACAATCCCTGGTGTGAAAGAAGATGTGACGGAGATCATTCTCGCCATCAAAGGCTTGACTGTCAAGCTGCAGGGCGATGGTCCGAAGCAGATCTATATTGAAGCACAGGGTGAGTGTGAGGTCACTGCCGGTGATATTAAAGCAGATTCCGAAGTTACGATTCTTGACCCGGGTATGCATATTGCAACGCTGGGCAAGGGCGCGAAGTTGGATATGCAGATCACCATCGACAAAGGCAGAGGTTATGTATCCGCGGAACGGAACAAGCAGCAGTTTGCAGCGCAGACTCCGCTTGAGACGATAGCCGTTGACAGCATTTATACACCTGTTTTGAAGGTCAATTACAAGGTTGAGGATACTCGTGTCGGTCAAATTACCGATTTCGATAAGCTCACGATGGAAGTCTGGACAGATGGTACGATCTCCGCGAAGGAAGCTCTGTCTCAGGCAGCCAATCTCCTCAACGAGCATCTCCAGATCTTCGTTGATTTGTCCGAGGAAGCCGCAATTACTCCGGTAATGTCGGAGAAGAATGAGAACGGCAAAGAAAAAATCCTCGAGATGACCATTGAGGAGCTTGACCTGTCGGTACGTTCGTTCAACTGCTTGAAGCGTGCCGGCATCAACACCGTTGAGGATTTGACCAGTAAGTCCGAGGACGAAATGATGAAGGTCAGAAACCTCGGTAAAAAATCTTTCGACGAGGTGCGTGAGAAGCTTCAGTCTTTGGGCTTCGATCTCAGCTCGGACGATAACGAATAATCCCCGATTTTGCATGACTCATGTGAAATCCGAAAAAAGGAGTGAAACAACATGGCTGGTTCAAGAAAGCTGGGCAGAACATCTGACCACAGAAAGGCAATGCTTCGCGGCATGGTGACCTATCTGCTGGAAAACGGCCAGATTGAAACGACTGTCACCAGAGCGAAGGAAGTTCGCGCTATGGCAGAGAAGATGATTACGCTGGCTAAGGATGTTCATAAGAAAGATGACGCAGCTGCTGCTCTCCACTGCAAGCGTCAGGTCTATGCTTATGTTACAAAGGAAGATGTCGCAAAGAAGCTCTTTGATACGATTGCTCCTGAATATGCAACCCGCAAGGGCGGCTACACCAAGATGGTGAAGGTCGGTCCTCGCCGCGGTGATGCAGCAGAAATGGCAATCATTCAGCTCGTAAAGGCTGAAGAAAAGGCTGAAGCTGCTGAATAATCTTCTATAAACAGCAATATGAAAACGGTGTTCTGATTTGTTCAGGACACCGTTTTTTTGTCTGTATGGAAATGAAGTCTAATCATATTTGTACAGTCATTTTATAACGAAGTGTGAATTTGTATGCTGTAAATGTGCTGTAATGTGCATTATCCTTGCCAAAAAGAGGGCATTTTTCCCCTGACAAATGACAATAAGTCATCAATTGAATACAATTGTGCATTTACGAATCGTGGATTATCCGTTATAATAGTTGTATAGACAGCATTCGAAGATAAAGTGAATGCAAATAGGGGGGGACTCCGCGAGGAGTCTCAAAGGGATGAGACCGGCTTGTGTATGGGCGCAAGTCGGCCTTGTTTTTTATATTGTACAATATGCCATAAAGACAGTAATATTTCATATTGACTAGAGATATTTTATATCGTATAATATGAAAAACGGCGTATTGCTGTGAGTATAGGGGGATTAGCATGAAACAGAAAAAAGGTCTGGCGGTATGTACCGCCGCATTGGTATGGTTTAGTTGTATGACAACTTTGCCGAATCGCGTACAGGCATTTGATTATGCCGCAAACAAAGCACGGGTTTCCGTACATGATCCATCCATCTTTAAGGATCCGCAAAGCGGGACGTATTATGTGTTCGGTTCACATATTGATGCCGCAAAATCAACGGATCTACAGAGTTGGAAGTTGTTTACCAACGGGTATGCAACAGGAAACAACAAGCTGTTTGGTTCGCTTTCCTCGAATTTGCAGAAGCCTTTTGCATGGGCTGGTGAAAATCTGGAGGATTGTGCGGGCGGATTTGCGGTCTGGGCTCCGGATGTCTATTGGAATCCGCAGTATGTGAACAAGGACGGCAGTAAAGGTGCGTACATGATGTATTTCTGTACTTCATCGACATACAAGCGGTCTGTCATTGCCTTTGGTGTATCACAAAATGCCGAAGGGCCATATACCTGCGTAGATACGTTGATTTATTCCGGCTTTACGTCTGGGGACAGTTATGCGACCAGTTCTACGAAGAATGTCAACCGCAAATATACCAGTACGAACATTGATGAATTGATCGCATCCGGCGAAGTGACGTACAATGAAGCATGGTTTAATAAGGGCGATTTCAATAACCAGCTTTACCCGAATGCAATTGACCCGACCATCTATAACGGCGCGGACGGAAAGATGTACATGACATATGGTTCGTGGTCAGGCGGTATTTTCACCCTTGAAATTGACCCGCAGACAGGTCGTTGCATTCATCCGAAAACAGGGACAACTGCTGACGGCCGAATGGTTGACAGCTATTTTGGTACGAAAATCTGTGGAGGCTATGGCAAATCCGGTGAAGGCCCGTTCATTGAATATAACGAAGATACTGGATATTATTATCTATGGGTGACCTATGGCGGTTTGACCTCGAACGGCGGCTATAATATGCGTGTGTTCCGTTCAAAATCACCGACAGGCCCGTTTGTTGACCCTGCAAATCGAAATGCCGTGCTTGCATCTAATTCCAATCTCAACGACATCGGCTTGAAAGTCATGGGCAACCACAAATTTTCTTCGCTGCAAACAGCTTATATGGCTTGTGGACACAATTCTGTACTGAAAGATGGCAATGGAGCGTGGTATTTGTTCAACCATACACGCTTTGATGATGGTGCAGAATTTCACGAAGTGCGTGTTCATGCGATGAAATTCAATGAAGCAGGATGGCCTGTGGTCATGCCGTATGAGTACAGCGGTGAAACATGGTCGGATGCGGGCTATGAAATTGCCGATTTAGCTGGAAATTATGAATTCATCAATCATGGGCTTGCAACAGACGGCAATATTATCAAGGCAGTGAATATTTCTCTCAGTGCGGACGGAAAGATTTCAGGCGGCGCAACAGGTACATGGAAAGAACAGGATGGCAGTGCTGCGGCTACCTTCACAATTGGTAATGTCAATTACCATGGATATTTTCAGGCAATGCATGATGAAAGCAAAACAGGCAAAGTTGTCATGACATTTACTGCGGTCGGTGCAGACAACAAAACAATTTGGGGTGTACAGACAACAAATTGGACAGGTTCTGAACGAAACGCTTTGGCGGATTATACCAATCCGAACAGTCAGCTTGTGTATGATACAGACAACATTTCTGTGACAGACGGTGGTGCATATTTGTGCGGTACATCGCTGTTAAGTGATATTCCTTATTACATTGAAAACGGCAACAGTGCAATGGTCATTGACCTTTCGCAAGGGAAAGCCGATGAAGGCACGCTGATGCAGCAATGGACAAAAACAGGCGGCAGTCAGCAGGAATGGCGCTTGGTCGATGTCGGCGGCGGGTACTGTAAAATCGTGTCGATGGTCGATGAATCCATGTGCATTGCGGTACAGACTGAAACCGCAGAAGATGGTGCGGCGGTCGAACTGCAAAAATACAGCGGAAAAGACAATCAGCAATGGAAGCTGATTCCGGACGGCGGCAGATATGCGATTGCATCGAAATGTTCTCAGGATACTGCTTGTCTGGACGTGTACGAGTGGTCGACGGAAAACGGCGGTGTCATCAAGCAGTGGAATTACTGGGGCGGTTCTTGTCAGCTCTGGTCGCTGACACCTGTGCGCCCTGTCGTGACGGATGGCGCGTATCTTCTGCGAAATCCGAACAGCGGATACTGGGTTGGTGCTGATGATGGCGGACTTGTGCAGGATGCAGACAAATCTGTGTGGACGGTGACAGCGGTTGGCGATGGTTTCTTCACGATTTGTAATGCGATGGGCAAAGCAGTGACCGTTGCGAATGCAGAAGATGGTGCGGATTTGACGTTAGCGGAAGCGGATGGCAGTGAGAATCAGAAGTTTGCGATTCACGCTTGCAAAGATGGCGGATACGTCTTGCTTTCGGCAGTAAGTGGCTGTACATCTTGTTTTGATGTGTATGAAATCAGCAAGGAAGCAGGCGCGAAGGTATGCCAGTGGAATTACTGGGGCGGGGAAGGGCAGGAATTTGTGTTTGACCCTGCGATTCCGCTGCCGATTGAAACGACGACGACTACAACAACGACGACGACTACGATGACAACAACTGAAACGAAAACGGCGTTGCTGCTGGGGGATGTTGACTGTGAAGGTTCGGTGAATGTAGCGGATGTGATTTTGCTGAGTCGGTACGTGTCGGAGGACAAGGCGGCAGAGGTATCGGAACAGGGGCTTTTGAATGCGGATTGCAACAGAGATGAGCTGGTAGATGCGAATGATATCACGTTGATTATAGAGTGTGCGGCGCATTTGATTACGTTGGAGTAACACGCAGAGCGAAGGAATCTTCTCTTGAGGATTCCAAAGGGAATTCTCAAGCATCAAAATGGCTACATCCGCGAAGCGAAATGAAAGTTTTACTCGATTTTTTTCAAAAAATCGCAGAGACCAGAGGGAATCAATTCCCTCTGGTCTCCTCAATAAATACGCTCCATTTGGACTCCTCAATCACGCTTTTATGACTTTTTCGCTTGGTTCTTTTCCTGATTCTTCAGAAATTCAGACGGGCTTTGATTGTTGCGCTGTACTACGTGCATAATCAATTCAAGCATCTGTGCATCCTCTTCCTCAGTCAATTCCTCCAGCGCAATCTTATGGTCTTTCATCAGGGCATCTCCTTTCCTAAAAAATTCAGCAATCTTATCATACTACAAATCATTTCGATTGTCAATTCTATTTGTCACCATCAATCAACAATCGTATCCGATTCTGTATATTGACCAGCGGTAATCCAGAATCAAAGTCCACACTCACCAATTGTCCGTTAAGCGTCCGCGCAAGCGATGCGTATTGCCCACGCCCGAATACATGACTCGGCATACACCCAAATGGCTGTACCCCCAGCGCTTTCGGTATCCCATGACGAAAATATCCTGCGGCTTCCATCCCGATCAGCCAACCATCTCCCACACCTGCTTTCGCACTGATAAACGCATTTGCTTCCTTTTTCAGTGTGGCATAATCAGGCAGCGCAAATAGTCCTGCCTTTTTGACTGCCGCGATCATGGACTTTTGCAGAGAAAGAATCGTATGAAAAACAACGCGAAACCCTGCTTTTGTCAGGAAATCAGCACTGTCTGCGTGCGAATCCAGATAGTAAAGTGCATAATATGCCAAGCCGTTTGTGTAGCTTTCACAGTGATTTTCTTCGAGATAGCGGACTGTATTGCGGTTGCCGAGATGACAGTACCGAATGTACAGCTCTCCGACCAGCCCAACACGCGGTTTCTGTTCGTGACTGCGCGGAATGGCGGCAAAATCTTCCGTAATGCGCCGATAATTGCGCTTCAACGCGGAAAATGTCAAGTGCTTTCCTGTACGGAAATCTTCCGATAACCGCGTGACCCATTTGTCATAACAGGCATTTGCCGCACCTGCTTCGGTTTCGTAGGGGCGAATCTGCTGTGTCAGCAGAAGAAGCAAATCACCATAGCAAAGCCCGAATAATGCACGCCACACCATAGACGGTGTCAGTTCCATCTGGTTTTCTTTGTCAATGTCCTGCACATTCAGTGTCACAACACGTACCTCTGGGAAGCCCGCACGTTTGACCGCTTTGCGCAGAATCTCTGTATAATTTGCCCCGCGGCAGCTGTCACCCGCAGAGGGCATCAGCAGAAGCGTGTTCTGTGTGTCATATTGTCCGCTTTGCAGCGCCGCAATCATCTGTCCGACATTGAGAATGCATGGGTAGCACATATCATTGTGGACGAATCGCAGACCTGTTTCGGTGATGCTGTCCTCATTGTCCAGAATCACAGGAAAATATTTCTCAGAGAAAAAAGCATAGCGCAGAAGCGGAAAATGTACGTCAAGCATCGCGGGAATCAGCACGGTTTTCTGCGATGGCTGCTGTGTTTCGTGAATCCGGTACATATTACGCCTCCTTCTGTGATTATTCTGCTGTCTTGGCTTGATTGACCAAAATCGTCCTTCCGTCACTGATGATTGTGATATCGCCGTCACAGGTGTAGTAGGTTTCGATGCCGCGTTTTTGCAGTGTGTTTACCGTGCCGTCCTGCGCATATTCTTTCTTGGAACAGCAAATCAGTGCATAATGCGGTGCAAATGCATCGAGAAAGGCTTCTGTCGTTTTCAGGTAATTGCCGTGGTAGGGGAATTTCAGGAAATCGACCTTTCCGAAATTTGACTGCATCAGTTCTTGCTGACGCGCTTCTTCGGCATCGCCTGCAAAAAGAAAGCTTTTGTCACCATGCCGCAGATACAGTCCCAGCGAGAAATCATTTTCTTCGTTTTTGCCATAGTCGGTTTTCTGTGCGGCGGTCAGCGTGAACGCCACATCGTCATACTGCCATTTCTGTGTTTCACCAGCGGCGAGAATGGTTGGTGCTGTATCAGATTTTTCCAGCTTCTTCAGCAAATCCTTGTATTCGTCATTCACGCCCGCATAGTCGGGCAGGTAGATGCTGTCGATTTCCATACGGTTGACAAGTCTTGCCGCCCCGCCAACATGGTCTTTATCAAAATGCGTGATGATGAGCGCATCAATTTTCGTGATGTTCTGTTCTGCAAGCCGTTCTTCAATCAGCTTGCCATCGCCTTTGCATCCTGTGTCCAGCACGACTGTTGCGTTTGCCGTTTGCAGAATCATGGCATCAGCTTTGCCAACGTCCAGTGCGGTGATGGTCAGCGCGCCTGTTACGGTTGGTGTATTGCTTTGTGCAGTATCACAGCCCGAAAGCGGCAAAAGCGTCAGCAAAGCACAAAAAGCGGCAGAAATACGTGTTTTCCATCGTTTCAGCATGAGCCTTCCTCCGTGTTGGTGTATTTTGCATGAATCAGCGGAGCAATGGCAGGGGACTGCGCAGAAATTTCGATGGCAGTGCGCAGTTTTGCGGCGGCTTCATCAAGTTGTGCTTCAGTGGCGGCATACATGGTCAGCAGCGGTTCGCCTGCGATGACGGCATCTCCGAGCTGTTTGTGCAGACGAATGCCTGCGGCGGGGTCGATGCTGTCCTCCTTTGCTTGTCGTCCTGCGCCGAGAAGGACACAGGCACGACCGATTTCTTCGCTCTGCATTCCCTTGACGAAGCCGCTTGTTTCGGCACAAAAGGCGCGGCTGCATTTTGCCTGCGGGAGAAGTGACAAATCTTCAATCATGCGTGCATCACCGCCCTGTCCTTCGACCATCGCCTGAAATTTGCGGAGGGCTTTGCCGCTTTGGACGGCTTCTTTCGCCATGGCAAGGCAGGTATCGCGTGTGCCTTTGCCCGCCATGTACAGTAACTCGCCCGCAAGTGTCAGGCAAAGTGTACCGAGGGCGTTGTCCGTGTCGCCCTGCAAGACGCGAATCGCTTCCTCCACTTCGAGTGCATTGCCGATGCAGCAGCCAAGCGGTCTGTCCATATCGGTCAGGATGGCGGTGCATTTTTTGCCGTCAGCGGTTGCGGCGGCAAGCATCAGTCTTGCAAGTTCTGCTGCATCCGCGTCATTTTTCATGAATGCGCCGCTGCCGACCTTGACATCCAGCAGAATGCAGTCTGCGCCCGTGGCAAGCTTTTTGCTCATGATGGACGCACAAATCAGCGGGATGCTGTTGACGGTTTCGGTGACATCGCGGAGGGCGTAGAGTTTTTTGTCAGCGGGGGCAAGATTGCCTGTCTGCATGGCAACGGCACAGCCGACGGTTTCCGCAAGATGCAGGAATGTTTCGGGGGAGAGTGCCGTGGTGAGATTGGGAATGGATTCCAACTTGTCGATGGTGCCGCCCGTATGACCAAGACCGCGGCCTGACATTTTGGGCATGGGAACACCGCAGGCGGCGACAATCGGGGCAAGAATCAGCGTGGTTTTATCGCCGACACCGCCGGTACTGTGTTTATCGACCACTGTGCCATGCAAAGTCGGGTAGGACATAGTTTGACCGGAGTCGCGCATTGCCATTGTTAAAGCGGCGGTTTCGGCATCGGTCAGCCCTTGGAAGCAGACAGCCATCAGCCATGCGGCGAGTTGGTAATCGGGAATCAGTGGGGCACCGTCTTTTCCGACAATGCCTGCGACCAGTGCAGAGATTTCGGTATCAGAAAGCGGGATACCCGCTTTGGTTTTGCGAATACAATCGTTCATATGAAAAGCAGTCATAGTGACACCTCCGTTGGATGTTTTTCTGATTATAGCATAATTTGCAAAATATTGCAAGTATTGTGCTTCATTTTTACACAATGTTGTTTGCATGATTTATGGCAGCTTGACATTTTTCGGTGATGGTGTGATACTAACGATATTCTAACTTTTTGTGAAAGAAGGTTTTGGCATGGAAATTCGTAGATTTGAAGAAAAAGATGCAGGAGCGATAGCAGATTTGGTTGCATACACATTTCGCGTGACGAATGTGAAAGATGATAGTTTAGAGAAGCGTCGTCAAGGCAACACCGCACAAAAATGGTGGCACATCTGCTACGCATCCTGTACCACCAGCTCTGTGCGGTGTTGCCTTAACTGGGTTCT
>JAZUJW010000001.1:0-14753 GCA_045642925.1 Oscillospiraceae bacterium | reverse complement strand
CACCGCACAAAGCACGCCTTACGGCTTGGTGGCACATCTACTTGCAGATTTTCCGCCATCTTGCACAGAAATTCTTTGCTGGGCGTCAGCCCAGCGGCATCATTTCTGTACAATCTGACGAAAAATCTGACTGCGTATCTGCACCACCAGCTTTGTGCGGTGTTGCCTTTGAAAAATACTTGCGTTTTTCTGTGCTATGTGATATAATAACAAAAAAGGTAAGACCGCATAAAGCGCGTGATACATAGCAATATTTGAAAATGCTGTTCACGGGTGCCGCAATGGGCGGATGTTGTGCGGTATTGTCTATCTTATTAGAAAGGGTGAGATATATGGCAGATGCTCTGATTGACCGCATCAACGCACTTGCACGAAAAGCAAAAGCGGAGGGTCTGACCGATGCCGAAAAGGAAGAACAGGCAAAGCTCCGCGAACAATACCGTGCCGCATTTCGTGCCAATCTGGTCGGAACGCTTGAAAGTACGGTCATTGTCAATGAAAAAGGCGATGTGATTCGCCGCGTGAAAGATGCCGTCAAAAAATAATCTTTTGCAAAAGCGCAAACAGGTGAACGCCATCAGACGTTCACCTGTTTTTCCTGTTTTCAAAGAAATCAGTTATTCGAGAAATCGCGCAGTTCAAGTCCTTCGTTGCGTTCCAGTGCCCAGCGGATGTTCCATTCGCTCGTGAACAGAAGCAAATACTGGTCTTTGAAGTCCTGCACCAATTTGGTATCGGAACTGATGGTCAGGCGGGAAGGCTTTTCCACGTCACCGTCGATCCAGCGGATATACTGATAAGAAAGCGGTTCGCGGATGATCTCAACATTATATTCATTCAGCATTCTGTGCTCGAATACTTCAAACTGCAAAACGCCGACGACGCCGACAATGACTTCTTCCATGCCCGTATCAGGCTCATGGAAAATCTGGATCGCACCTTCCTGTGCGATCTGCATGACACCTTTGACGAACTGCTTGCGCTTCATCGTGTCCTTATGACGGATGCGTGCAAAATGTTCCGGTGCGAATGTCGGAATGCCTGCAAATAAAACCTTTTTGCTTGGTGCACAAATCGTGTCACCGATTGCGAACAGACCGGGGTCAAAGACACCGATGATGTCGCCTGCATATGCTTCGTCAACCACTTCGCGGTTTTCCGCCATCATCATCTGCGGCTGGGAAAGACGCATTTTCTTGTCGCCCTGCACATGGTAGACTTCCATCTCACGCTCAAATTTTCCGGAGCAAATGCGCAGGAAAGTGACACGGTCGCGGTGTGCCTTGTTCATGTTTGCCTGGATCTTAAAGACAAATGCGGTAAATTTCTCATCGAACGGAGATACTTCTTCATCGCCTGCTTTTCTTGCAAGCGGAGGAGGCGTCAGTTCGAGAAAACGCTTCAGGAACGGTTCTACACCGAAATTCGTCAGTGCCGAACCGAAAAAGACAGGGGAGAGCGTTCCCGCCTGAATGGCATCAATATCGAATTCTTCGGAAGCGCCGTCCAGCAGTTCGATATCTTCTGCAAGCTGTGCGTGGTTCTGTTTGCCGATGAGTTCTGCGAGGGCAGGGTCATCGGGGGAGACTTCGGTTTTGGAAACCGTATGTGCGCCGCCGCTTGCTTCGAAGGAGAGAATGTGGCGTGTTTCCAGATCGAATACGCCGCGGAATTCCTTGCCGCAGCCGATGGGCCAGTTGACAGCATAGGTTTTGATGCCGAGTTCCTGTTCGATTTGTTCCAGCAGGTCGAACGGATTGCGGGCTTCGCGGTCCATTTTGTTGATGAAGGTAAAAATGGGGATATGGCGCATGACGCAAACCTTGAACAGTTTTCTGGTCTGGTTTTCTACGCCCTTGGATGCATCAATGACCATGATGGCGGCATCGGCAGCCATCAGAGTACGGTAAGTGTCCTCAGAAAAATCCTGATGTCCGGGGGTATCAAGGATGTTGATGCAGAATCCCTGATATTCGAACTGCATGACAGAGGATGTTACAGAAATACCACGCTGTTTCTCAATATCCATCCAGTCCGACACGGCATGGCGTGCGTTCTTTTTTCCTTTGACCGCGCCTGCCATGGCGATGGCACCGCCGTACAGCAGTAATTTTTCGGTCAGGGTCGTTTTACCCGCGTCGGGGTGCGAAATAATCGCAAAAGTACGCCGACGGCGAATTTCCTCCTGAATCGTTGACAATAAAATCCCTCCATGTAAATTCTTGACATACCCTTTTATTATACGGCATTCCGCATGATTTGTCAATAGCGTTTGCAGGTATATTTCAAATATGCGTGTTCCATGTCAATTGTACTTGAGGCAGCACCGCACAAAGCACGCCTGACGGCTTGGCGGCACATCTGTTTACAAATTTTTCACCATTTTTGTGCGTTATTGCCTTGAAATAGAACGAAAAATGTTGTATAATGATTATATCCCGCAGGCAGTATGTTTTCCATAATGGATGATACAGCGGGACACAATAATTGAAATGACAGGAGAAGAGTATGAAAGAAATATTCAAAACAATGGCAATGGTTTCAGTTGCGGCAATGTGTCTTGATTTTGCACCCGTTGCAGAGATTCATGCTATGACAGATGTGGCTGCACAGGATGTAGCGATCACATGGATTCAGAAAAGCTCGGATTTTGAGAATGCGCTGGATGCCGATTTATTGAAGGAAGCAATTGGTGATGATGTATTGGCAGTCAAGTTCATCACGGAGAAACCGACACAGGCAGATCGTCTGATTCCGCTGAATACAAAGGAAAGTGTACATGGTGCATATGTGGATGAAAGCAAAACGCTGTACATTTATGCAGAAAACGGCGGCAAGGTGATTGCTCCGAAAATATGTAAAGCCTTGTTTTCCGGCAAAAAAATACTGCAAGAAATCGACTGTTCCGGATTGGATACAAGCAATACCACAGATATGTCGAGCATGTTTTCAACGTGCCCTAAGGTCACCAAACTGAATCTGAGCGGTATTGATACAAGTAATGTTACAAATATGAATGATATGTTTTATTACTGCTACGACCTGAAAGAACTGGATGTCAGCGGATTTGATACAAGAAACGTCACAGATATGAACGGGATGTTTTATGACTGCTACAACCTGGAGGAACTGGATGTCAGCGGATTTGATACAAGAAACGTCACAGATATGAAGCAGATGTTCATGTACTGTTCACATCTGACAGAACTGGATGTCAGCGGATTTAATACTGCGCAGGTTAAGAATATGGCTCAGATGTTCAATGGATGTGATGAACTGACGAAACTGGATCTGAGTGGATTTGACACAGGCGCTGTCACAAATATGAGTGAAATGTTCAGCCTGTGCAAGGAACTGACAGTGCTGGATGTCAGCAGTTTTGACACGGGGAATGTCACAAATATGGAGAAGATGTTCGATTACTGCAATAAAGTGACTGCCTTGGATGTCAGTCATTTTGATACAAGCAAAGTGACGGAGATGGATTCTATGTTCACATACTGTTCTCAGTTGGAACAGCTGGATGTCAGCGGTTTTGATACAAGCAAGGTTGAAGATATGAGTTCTATGTTCTCTCTTTGCCAGAAGCTGACTTCTTTGGATGTGACACATTTTGATACAAGTAATGTGACAGATATGAGCGCGATGTTTAATGCTTGTGATTCATTGACAACATTGGATCTCAGCCACTTTGATACAAGCAAAGTCACAAATATGCGCATGATGTTTGGCGGCTGTGAAAACCTCAAGAATTTGAATCTCATCAGCTTTGATACGAGCAAAGTCACGAATATGAGTTCCATGTTTCGGTCTATGTCATCGCTTCCCTTGCTGGATATTCACAATTTTGACCTTTCATCCGTGATGTTCATGGAAGATATGTTTTATTTCTCTGAAATTGAACAAATCTGCTGTTCGGAGGCAGACTATGCACGTTATGTAAAAGAAGGCGGACTTGACAAGAACACAAAGCGCATCGAAGGGCAATGGGTGCTTCCGGATTCAGACTTCAACGGCGATGGCGAGGTCACAATGGCAGACTGCGTTCTGCTGTTCCGTGTATTGAATGAAAATGCATCCGTCTGGGAAGAACTGCGTGTGAATTTACCGATAGAAAAGCTGGATGTGGATAAAGATGGTTGTTTGACGATCTCTGATCCCATGTTGATGCTGCAATTTATGCCCAAGGCTCCCGCTGCATCATAATCAAAAAGCGAATGATCGTTGCTTGCAGAATGTTCAAGTCCGGAGGCGATGCCTTCGGACTGTGCAAGCATTGGTGACTGGGGCGGGCGCGTCCTTTCATTCGCAGCCATGGATCACAAAAAGGAGTTACATATGGCAGAACCACAAAAACAGATCCATCCGATTGCGCCTGTATATGACGAACATTCGCGCATTCTGATTCTCGGCAGCTTTCCATCGGTGAAATCGCGGGAAGCAAAATTTTTCTATGGTCATCCGCAAAACCGTTTCTGGAAGGTCACTGCGGCGGTATTTGGCGAAGAAGTGCCGCAGAATATCGTAGAAAAACGTGCGTTTTTACTGCGCAGCCGCATCGCGGTATGGGATGTGATCGCGGCGTGTGAGATCGTTGGTTCATCTGACAGCAGTATCCGCAATGCCGTCCCGAATGACCTGACAGAAATTCTCAGAACCGCGCAGATTCAGACGATATATGTCAATGGGGGTACGGCGGCCAAATACTATCAGAAATATCAGTATCCGCAGACGGGAATTGCTGCCGTGACACTGCCATCCACAAGCCCTGCGAATGCAGCGTGGACACTGGAGAAACTCTGCGCGGCATGGAATGTGATTCGTGAAACCTGATTTAAGGCAACACCGCACAGAGCTGGCGGTGTTGCCTTAACAGATATACAAAGAAAAAGCCTTCATGCAATGCATGAAGGCTTTTGGTGCGCCGGAAGGGATTCGAACCCCCGACCTACTGGTTCGTAGCCAGTCACTCTATCCAACTGAGCTACCGGCGCGTGTTGTTCGGTGTATCTCCCGTCAACAGTTAATATTATAGCACGGTGCAGCACATTTGTCAAGCACTATTTTTCAAATTTCCGGTTTATACAGTGTGTGCCGTCATTTTCGATTATTATTAGCCGTATTGCCAAAAATACATAAAAAATATCCTCTCACCGAAATGAGAGGATATTTTCTGTTAATCATAGAATACTTCTTTGCGTCCGTAGAATGCTTTCAGCTTATCGCTCACGGAAAGCATGAATGTCACTACGAAGCAGCCGATGATCGCAATGATGAAATAGACGATCGTCAAGCCGAAGCCGTCAGCGCCTTTGCGCATCAGCAGCGTGATAATTCCGGGCACAAGCAGTAATAGGGAAGATGCCAAAAATAGGAATGAGGTCAGTCCCTTGACTGCCTGTACACGTAAGACAATGGTAAACGAAAGGAAAACCAAAATCAATCCAACGTATTTATAGAATCCGCCGGCGAAATTATAGAATCCGTTCATTTCCACATCATCCGCATACGGCTGAAGCGAAAACAGGAACATACAGATACCGGAAATCACGCCAATGACCGTTGCGATGATGGACACTTTCTGACCGGCAATGGCAAGGTCAGCCTGCTGCTGATAGCGGAGCTGTCGGAGTTGCTCTCTGGATTTTGCGGGGTCGGGCGCATTGTCCTGACTGGTGAGGCTTTCCGCCTGACGTTTTGCCGCCTGCTTCTTGGCAGCTTCGATGTCCTCCTGATTGAAGGCGGGACGGCGGACAGGTTCGGGCGCAGGTTCTTCCAGCAATGCCGATGCATCGACCTGCGGAAGCGGTTCATGTGCGGGCTTTTTTTCGGGTGCAGTGTAGCTTGCTTCTTCGAGAATGATGCTTGCCTGTGCCTGCTGCTGTGCGGCGGCTTGCTGGGCGAGTGCCTGCTGCTGTGCGGCAAGGCGCTGACGCTCGATGAATTCTGCTTTCAGTCCTGCAATTTCTTCTGCGGTGAACGGCGGCTGACCTGCCGCGGCACGCTGCTGCTGCAAAATTGCAACCTGTTCATCTGTCAATTCCTGATAGCGGGTGGCAGGTTTGGGAGGCGGCGGGGTATTGCCGCCCATGTCATCCAGAAGGGGAGCGGAAGCGCCGGCCAGACGTGGGTCTACACCATTTGGTGCAGGCGGCGGTGTGGGGCGCTGATATGTGTTGGGAACATTGAAATCATCCAGTACAGGGGTTTCCGCATGAGCAAGACGCGGGTCTACACCATTGGAAGGGACACGCGGTTTCTGCGGCTCATATGTAATATCGCCCAGCAGTGACGAATTCAGTCCATTGTTTTCATCCATTCGAAACATCCTTTCTATGGGCAAAATTCGGATGAAATATCCGTATAACAGAATTATTATACCAGAAATTTAATTGAAATGCAATAGTATCGCATGGATTTTATGAAAAATGTCAATTTTATATGCGATTATTCGTCAAAATGCCGATATATAAAAATTCACACAAAAGTAATGAATTCGTTTAAAAGATATTGTATAATAAGAGCATAACATAAAGCAAAGAAAAACAGTCCAAGAATCAAATGAAAGGAGCGTGAAACTCATATGCACTAGAAACCGATACTAAAACATCTTGTCTGAAAATCAAAAACGAGCGTAAAGATACATAATATAGATAGAAAATGACAAAAGAAAGCTAGACAAAAGTGGAGAGGTGTGTATATATATAGCAGACGGCACAGCAAAAAGAAGCTGTGCCGTTTTGCTGTTTTTTGCATAGTGCTGGACAAATGCTGCGGTATCGTGTATAATGAAGAAGGGAATCCCGTATGATTTCATATTACGGAGGCAACAAAATGTTTGATTTACATACTCATACAAGCTGTTCGGATGGACAGTATACGCCGACAGAACTGGTGCGCCTTGCTGTAAACCGCGGCATTACGCATCTTGCTGTGACCGACCATGATACCGTCAGCGGACAGCAGGAAGCTGCTGCCACAGCCAAAGAAGCGGGTATTCATTACCTCTGCGGCATCGAGATCAATACCGACCGCAATCATCAGCATTTGCTGGGATTCGGCATTTCTCCCGCATCGTCCGCTTTGCTGACTGCCTGTGAAGCTTTTGCAGAGCGCCGCACCAAGCGGCTCGAAGGTTTTCTGCGCATTTTGGATGGCATGGGTATCCATTTTGAAATGGCAGAGATCCGTCAGTATGCAAAAGGACAGGTCGGCAAGCCGCATCTGGCAAGAGCCATGGTGGCGGCAGGATATGCGGAAAGCGTGGAGGACGCATTTGCACGATATCTGAAACAGCCCGCATTCAAAGCCGCAGAACAGCCCAAACCGACGATCGCACAGGCAATTGCATTGGTGCATGAAGCAGGCGGCGCTGCAGTGCTGGCACATCCGTATGAACTGCGGCTTCCTGATGCAGAACTTTCGGCATATCTTGATACCCTTCTGCCGCTGGGACTGGATGGCATTGAGGTTTATTATCAGTCGTATACGGAAGCGCAATTTGCGTTTTTGCGTGGTTATGCACAGGCACACGGTTTGCTCATGACAGGCGGTTCGGATTTCCACGGCGAAGCAGTCAAACCGCGTGTGACACTCGGAATGCCCGATGTGCCTGATTTGTTCACGCAGGAAAAACTGCATTTCCTTTGAGAAACGTGAGAATCTTGTGAAATCGCTTGCATCCTTCTGCGGAATATGCTAGAATAGGGATATTACAGAAAGGAAAGTGACAATCCCATGGATGAAGAAAAGCAAATTCCCGAAGCAGAAGAAAGCAAGTCGGAATCGGTATCCGCATTTCGTGCGGCACGGCAAAGGCGTGCAGAAGAAGCGCGTGCGGCAGAAGTCGCGGCGCGCGAAAAGCAGGCGGAACAGGATGAGGAAGCCTATCAGGCACGCGAAGAATATGCCAAGGAACTGAGTGAGGAAAAGGTCGACCTGATTCGTCTGAAGCAGGGTGTCATTACAGACAGCGACAAGATCTTTCATGACGAAGAACCTGAGAAAAAGTATACGATCTGGCAAAAAATCAGCAATTGGTTCTATCATGCGAAGTGGTGGCTGGGCATTGCGGTCTTCTGTGTACTGGTCGGCGGTTTCCTGATTTATGATTATGTGACACGTCCGAATCCCGATATACGTCTGCTGATGCTGAGTTCCGATATGACGCTGTACGGGCAGTCTGAAGAACTTTGTGACCTGATGGAACTGCATTGTGAGGACTATACGCAGGACGGCGAAGTGTTGGCAGAAGTGATACAGGTTCCTGTCAGCGAACGCAACATGGAAGCAAGTTCCCAGATGGCGGAAGCTTACTATACACAGTTGATGGTACAGTTCCAGTCGGATATGTGTATGCTGGTGCTGGTGGATGGTGAATCGGAAGCCTATGTCGAACCGGAAACGATGTTTGTGAATCTGGAAGAACTGTATCCGGAGTGCGAGTTGGTGGATGGCTGGCGTTTCAAGCTGAACGACACAGACTTTGCGGAAAAAATCGGCATGACAGAACCGCTGCGTGACGGCACCTGCCTTGCACTGCGTAAGGTGACGGAAAATCTCAGCAGTCTGGAAGATGTCCAGAAGGCTTATGACAAGGCGGTTCCTGTACTGGAAGGTCTGATGGAAGAACTTTCCAAAAATTCCTGAGTTCCGCCGAAAAAGGAGAAATATATGGCAGAAGAACAGAGGGTGCCGCAGGAAAGCGGAATATTTGAGCCCAAGCCGCTTCCGGCGAAACATAAAGTGAAATCCGGTGCGCAGAAAGCAACGGAACTGCTGATCGTGGTCGGCGTGCTTGTGGTCATCGGACTGGTGGCGCTGTATTGCAGAGGACTGTATATGAAACCCGTCCGCAGTTACTACAAGGCACTGGCAAAACTCAATGCCGCAAAAATGGTCGATTCTTTCCCCGTTTTTCTCAGAGATGCCGAATCCGACGGCGAAAGTATGACGGTTTACGATATGTGCAGTTTCGTCGCGGCATCCGCAAAAACGGAATACGGTACACAGTTCAAAACGGATGTGACATTGCTCTCCTATGAGGAAAAAGATGCGGAATACCTGCAAAAACTGGAAGAAGGCATCAAGGCGGAATACCTGCGGGATGTGGATGTTTCGGCGGGCAGATGGCTGACGGTGACTGTGAATTATGAATACGGCGATGCAGAAAATACTGTGACCGAATATGTCCGTGTCTATAAAATCAACGGCAAATGGGTCATGCTGGATGTGCCGAGCGGTGAAGAATAAACAAAAATGCCTGTTGTTCCATGAGGAAAATCGGCAGGCGGCACATAGCAGACGGCTTGCAATTCTGCACGAAAAAAGGTATAATAAAGTGGAGTGACCATTGACGGAAACAGTGGACGCTCCACTGTTTTTGTATGCAATGATTCCGCTGAAAGGATGGACGGACGATGAAATTCCGAAGAATACAAAAGACCTGTGCGCTGCTGACGGCGGCAGCGCTTGTCTGCTGCATGACTTCCTGCGGCAGTACTTCCACAGACATTGATATTACTGCAAAGCAATTTGCAGATCTGCTTTATGCGAAAGTCCCGCTGACGGGCAAGCTTGCTGTCCGCAGCAGTAAGACGATCGGACTGCTGCTGAATCTGACCGATTATGCCGATGCCGCAGGCTATACCGCAAATGGACAAACCCCTGATATGGTTGCCGTTTTTTGCGGGGCAGATGCTTCACAGACCAAGGCGCTGACCGAATCCATGCAGGTGTATGTGGATGAAATGAAGCGTGAATACGAAAAATATGCACCTGACCAGGTCGAAAAACTGGAAACCGCCCGCATTGTATCTGCGGGCAATTATGCGGTGCTTTGCATCACGCCGGATGTCAAGACCGCCGATGAGATCCTTGATGATATTTTTGAAACGGGTACTTGTGAACTGCCCGACCTGCGCAAGCCGATGGATGAAAATACGGCACAGGTCACGACTGCCGCAACCACAATCAGCATCACCACGGATACAACTGCCGATAGTTTGCCCATGGATAGCGATACGGGGACAAATCCGATTCCTTCGGGCGAAGTGGTGATTCCGTCCCAGAATGATTATCAGGATTTCGGTGTGCTGTTCCGTGACGGCGATACGGCATTTGAAGCCTATGCCTACGGTGATGCCGAAGCTACGAAATATGCGGAGGCACTGAATGATTTTGCATCCCGTGTGCCTTCAACGGTCAATGTCTATGCGATGCCGATTCCGACCAGTGCAGGCATTACACTTCCGGATGACCTTGTCGGCAAATGCAGTGTACAAGACCAAGGGGAAGCAATCTCCAAAATCTGCGCGAAATTTTCAAGCGGCATTCATGCCGTCAACATTTATGATACCATGCGCGGACATCGCGGCGAGTATATTTACTTCCGTACCGACCACCACTGGACTGCACTGGGCTGTTACTATGCCTTTGCGGAACTCTTTTCGCAGATGGGCAAAACCGCGCCGAAGCTTTCCAACTACACCACGCACGATTACACGGGCTTCCTCGGTTCGTTCTACCGCGACACCAATGAAAACGCGAAACTCGGTGCAAATCCGGATGTCCTGACCGCTTACTACGGCCCGAATTACGACAGCATTCAACTGCAATATGTTTCGGCAGAGGGCGAAACGGTGAACTGGCATCTGATTTCGGATGTTACCGACTATATTCCGCGCCTGAAATACAGCGCATTTGCCAGCGGTGACAACCCGATGGTCACAACCACGAATGCCGCTGTAACAGACGGTTCTGTGTGCATTCTGGTGAAGGAGTCCTTTGGTAATGCGCTGGTGCCGTTCCTTGCCGACCGCTACCAGACTGTCTATGCATTCGATTATCGCTATGACCAGCGTGATTTTACAGCATTCGTGGCAGAACACCCGAATGCGGATGTGATTTTTGCCAACAATGTTTCCGCCATCCAAAGCAGCTACCACACAGGAAAAATGGCAGTTTATCTCGGATAATCCCAATTCATACGAAAGGACAATGCGAACCTATGGTTTTCAGTAGTCTGGAATTTCTTTGCGGCTTTCTGCCGCTGACCATCATCGGCTATCGCTTTCTTGCGCCGAAATACCGCAACCGTTTCCTGTTGATCATGAGTCTGCTGTTTTATGCGTGGGGCGAACCGATTTATGTCCTGCTGATGGCGGCTTCCATTGCTGTCAACTATTTCGGCGGTATTTATGTGGACAAGATGCAGCGGGAGGGGAGAAATAACGGGAAGCCCGCACTCATTGCGACCATTGTCATCAATCTTGTGCTGCTGGGCTTTTTCAAGTACACCGATTTTCTGCTTGGAACGGTCAATTCACTGACGGGTGCTTCCATCCCGCTGCTGAAGCTTGCCCTTCCCATCGGCATTTCATTCTATACGTTTCAGGCGCTTTCCTATGTCATTGACGTGTATCGCGGCGATGTTGCCGTGCAGCGGAACTGGGTGGATTTTGCAATGTATGTGACGCTGTTCCCGCAGTTGATCGCAGGTCCGATCGTCCGCTATTCGGATGTCGAAAACCAGATACACCGCCGCAAAGCGGGTGCAGGCAAATTCTGGGACGGCATTTTCCGCTTCTGCATCGGTCTTGGCAAAAAGGCACTGCTTGCCAATCAGGCAGGCAAGCTTTGGGATACGATCGCCGCACAGGATGACCGTCCGATGGCAATGGCATGGCTGGGCGCGATCGCATTCACGTTCCAGATCTATTTTGATTTTTCGGGCTATTCGGATATGGCGATCGGTCTTGGCAAAATGTTCGGATTTGATTTTCCTGAAAACTTTCGCTATCCGTATGAAGCGGACAGCATCACGGAATTCTGGCGCAGATGGCATATCACACTCAGCACATGGTTTCGGGAATATGTTTACATCCCGCTGGGCGGCAACCGCTGCGGCAAGCGCCGTCAGATGCGCAATCTGCTGATTGTCTGGGCACTGACGGGACTCTGGCATGGTGCAGGCTGGAATTTCCTCTGCTGGGGACTGTATTTCTTCCTGCTGCTGGTGCTGGAAAAGAACTTCCTGCTGAAAAAGCTGAAACAACTGCCGTCCTATGTCGGCCATCTCTACGCTCTGTTGATGATCGTGCTGGGCTGGGTATTGTTTGCGGTGGAGGACTTCAAGGCGCTGGGAGAATACCTTGCGTCTATGGTCGGCGTAAACGGCTTTACAGGCGAACTGACACATTATCTCTATGGCAACTACATTCTGCTGCTTGGCATCATGGCGATCGGCTGTACGCATTACCCTGCAAAGCTGGTAAAGCGCATTACGGCAGGTGCATCTGCACAAAGAAAAACCACAGGCAGCATGGGCGGAGTCCTGTTACAGGGAATCTGGGCGGGCATCCTGCTTTGGCTGAGTATGTCGGCGATCATTGCAGATTCGTACAATCCGTTCTTGTATTTTCGATTCTGAAAGGAGGCACAGCGCATGAAACCAACTGCATTGAAAGCACTTTTTTGCCTGTGCTTCTGCACAGTGCTGACCGTCACAGGCATATGCACAACGCTGAAAAAACCGCAGGAATTCTCTGATAACGAGAACCGCACTTTACAGACACGCCCGAAATTTTCTCTGAAAGCGATTTTCAGCGGCGAATGGCAGAGTGATTATGCTGACTATCTCAGTGACCAGATCATCAACCGTGACGGATGGATGAAAACACAGACAAATATACAGCAAATGCTTGGAAAAGATGATATCGGCGGGGTATATCTCGGAGAGGAGAACCGTTATTTCGAAAAAATGACCGACAATGACCTCAGCCGTCTGCGTTTTTCAACGAATCTGAATGCGGTGTTGGCGGTTGCGGAATCCGTGCCGCAGATACCTGTGACAGTGATGCTGGTGCCTTCTGCGGGTATTGTGCAGCCGGAGTATCTGCCGAAGCACGCGGAACTTTACAACGCAGAATATCTTTATGCGATGGAGGAGAGTGTTCTGGGCGAGACCTGTACGCTGGCGGATTGCAAAACGCTTCTGAAAGCGCACAAAGCGGAGTATATTTATTACCGCACTGACCATCACTGGACGACATACGGTGCATGGTTCGGGTATCAGGCGCTCATGCAGGCGCATGGTGCTGTGGCTGCGCCATATGAAAGTTTTCAGGCGGAACAGGTGACGGATCAATTTTACGGCACACTGTTTTCGAAGGTACTGGACGATGATGCTGTACCTGACATCATTAAAATTTGCAGGAATATTCCACAGTGTACGGTCACTGTTGACGGCAAGCCCGCGACGGTGTATGATGAAACGAAGCTGGATATCAAAGACCGGTATCAGGTCTTTTTCGGCGGAAATTTCGGGGAAGTGAACATTCACACGCCGAGTACCAGCGGCAAATCGCTGCTGATGTTCAAGGATTCGTATGCGAACTGTCTTGTGCCGTATCTGTTGAATGAATACACGGATATTACGATGATTGACCTGCGGTATCAGGATGGAAGCTGGACGGAACGACTGGCGGCGAATCCGAGTGAAGTGCTGTTTTTGTATGAGCTGAGCAATTTTGCAAGCGACCCGCACGTTTCCACAATGATTACGGCGGTAGATGAGGAAGCCTGAAAGCGGAAAGACTGCATTTGACAAAAGCAAACAGAAAAAGACAGGACATTTCTTTCGGGATGTGGTATGATATAGACACAGAAAGGAAAGGCGGTGAAGCAGAATGGACTGGATATCCGCATTGAGTCGTTCCATTGCGTACATGGAGGAGCATCTGACGGATAGCGTGACTGCGCAGGACGTTGCGGGGCAGATGTACATTTCTCCATTGTATCTGCAAAAGGGTTTTCAGATTCTGACGGGTATAACGATGACGGAATATCTGCGTAACAGGCGGCTGTATCTTGCGGCATTGGAAGTGCTGGAAACGCAGGAGAAAATCATAGATATCGGGTTGAAATACGGATATGACACGCCTGAGAGTTTTTCGAAAGCGTTCACGCGGTTTCACGGGGTATCGCCGATGCAGATGCGGAAGGAGCATTCTGCGCCGCATATTTTTCTGCCTTTGAAAATCAACATAACCATTCAAGGAGGAAATTGTGAAATGAAAACAGAACTGAACATGACGATTTCGCCGATGAACGCATTCCGTGTGAGTGGGTTTGTGCGGGAATTTTCGTATGACACGGCGGTATCGTATGCAGAGATCCCGAAATTCTGGGATGAGATCAGTCGAAAGTACATGATGTCGGTTTTCAGCACGGGCAAGCCTGCGAATGCGTATGAGAAAGCGGTCATGGAAAATCGCATAGGGGAATACGGAGTTTGTCTGGATGATATTGGCGGAGGAAAGTTCCGGTACATGATTGGCGGAAAGTATACAGGCGGAGAAGTGCCGGAGGGGATGGAAGTAGTGGAACTGCCTGCATCGGAGTGGGCGAAGTTTGAGTGTACGGGTGCGATTCCGCAGGCATTGCAGGAAGTGAACACGAAGGTATTCAAGGAATGGCTGCCGAATCATTCGGAGTATGAGATGTCAGCGCCGGTGAATGTAGAGTGGTACAGCGGTGATGGAAAGCAGAGTGATGCAGATTATCGTTCGGCGATTTGGGTACCGTTGAAGAAAGTCGCGTTGTAACAAAGCGGCTGCGCACGCGAAGCGAGATTAAAGTTTTACTTGGTTTTTTTCAAAAAATCGCGAAGTCCAGGGGCAGCGCCCCCGGTCGCGCTCCGCAGAGCGTGACCGGAGGCGCTGCCTCTGGACTCTGCCAAAGGGAATGATTCC